>CAVOHA010000006.1:0-259127 GCA_963695475.1 Ilumatobacteraceae bacterium | reverse complement strand
CTGTCGTCTGCAGCACCGAACCCAAGGCTGTCGAGACCGCCGTCGCTCTCGGCTTCGGCGTTGTCCGTTCCATGCGCGCCTCGGTGAGGTCGACCGACCCTGGTACGACGACCACCACGAGTTCGTGGACGAGTACACCGATACCTGACCGGTCGAGCGGTGGCCGGATGGGAGCCGCTGGACAACGCTGTGCGCGAGGTTCGGATCCGTCATCACCGAACTCGGCGGCAACGCAGTGGTGGTTTCGCACGGAACCGTGATGTCGGCATGGCTCAGCCGACAGCTCCCGCGAGCTCGACACGGTTGGCTTCTGGGAGGCCTCGAGATGCCGGACGCATGGCTCGTCGACCTCCACGCCCGATCGGCTCACCGAATGGCGTTCGGCGGTGGCGCCGATCTACCAGACTGAGCCGCATGCCAGCAGGGCTCGACGGCACGCGTCGCCGATCCGGACGCTCGATCGAGACGCCGTGCTGAACGTCATCGTTGATCGGGTGTGCAGCGTCGACCGCCGACGGGTGCTGGTCGGCATCGACGGCCGATCGGGGTCCGGCAAGTCCCCTTCGCGGACGAGTTGGCAGCCCATCTCGTCCAGCGAGGACGGGACGTGATCCGATCGACGACCGATTCGTTCCATCGACCGCGCGAGGAGCGACTTGCGCGTGGGGTGGCCTCGGCCGACGGCTACTACCTCGACTCTCACGATCTCGCACGCATCACGAACGAACTCCTGGTCCCCTTCGGCGAGGGCGCCGACCGCGTCCTCGTCGCGGCGTTCGACGAACCGACCGACACCGCACACGAGGAGATCGTGAACGTCACCACGAACGCAGTCCTCGTGTTCGACGGCCTGTTCCTGCATCGCCCGGAGTTCGCCGCAGCATGGGACGTCTCGGTCTATCTCGACGCCGACGAACGACGAGACACCGAATGGCTGCAGTACCTGCTGGCAGACCTCCCCGACGACGTGTCGCAACGCGCTCGTTGAACTCGACCACCGACTCGGCACCGCCCGCTGGCCGCGTCGACCGACACGGGTGGGACCTCTACATCGGAGACGTCGCACCACGTCGTCGAGCGACCGTCGTCGTCGACAACAACGACCTCGCACATCCGAGGATTCTCGAAGCGACCTGACCGGCGACGCCAGAACTGAGCGGAATACTCAACGAAGGGAGATGATCGAGTCCGTCGAGACGAACGGCTCCGACTCCAGGACGCGCGAGCGGATCGAAGGGCCTGCGCCACGGCGGTCTCTACTGCGGAAATCCCACCAGTTCGGCGACCTTGTCTCGCCAGGGTTGCTCGGCTGGCGCGTGGACTGCTCGCCAGCCTGCTGATCGGGTCACTTCGACGTTGGTGACGGCCATCGAGATCGGCCGCCATCTCGTGGTCGAAGGCGAGCGCATTCTGGGCAAGCTGCCACCCCGTCTCAGTGATATCGCAACTCGTTCGAAACCTGCCGCGGAGTTCGGCCGCTTCGTGACGTCACGCGATCCAGTCTCCGTGCCCGCGTGCAGCTCCGGAAATCGTCGGTTGCGGCATGATGCGAGTCGTGCATGCGCCCCAACGCGACTCGATCTTGCGGTCGGTCGCCGTCGGTTTCGTCTCGCTCGGCGTCATGGCCGAAGTGATGCACAGCCGCGCAGCCCCGCGCCGTGTGCCTGAGAGTGCACGCACGTCGGTGGTGGTTCTGGGGTACCCGTCGTTGCCCGGCGGTCGACCCCATCCCGTTCAGAGATGGCGAGTCAAACTCGCCAAGAAGACGATCGACCGCCACGGCACACATCGAGTCGTTCTCTCCGGCGGGCCCACCCGCAGCGGGCCAACCGAGGCATCGGTGATGGCGACACTCGCCGCCGCCGTCGGCATCGATCCAACGATCACCATCCTCGAATCGGAATCGATCAACACCTGGACCAACGTCGAGTTCTCGTCCACCCTGGTGGAGGACAGCGAAGTGGTCATTCTCGTCTCCGATCCGGTCCACGCCGCCTGGGCGAGGCGGTACTGGCTACGTCAACACCCGTCCGACGCCGATCGAGTCTTCGTGACCCCATGCGCAGGTCTGGGAAGCTGGTGGATGAAGATCCCGACAGCCCTCGATGGGTTTCGGCGCTCGGCGCAGTCCGCGTTGCGCACCCACACATGAGGGCGCCCGGAATCACAACCCCGAGCCGAAGCTTGCCGCCGCACTCCGTCCCGACTGCAGTGCCCGGTGATCGCGTCAGTGGTCCGGCGGTCGGAGGCACGATCTTGGGTACCCAGCTTTCGGCTGAGGTCGGCGGGCGTAGCGTTCGAGCATGGGTGTCGAGGTACTGGTGGTTCAGCACGGCGAGAAGGTGCCATCGGCGGGCGATCCGGGCCTCACCGAGGTGGGGCACCGACAGGCAACGGACGTCGCGATGTGGCTCGCTGCGAACCGCCCTGACGTGAACGCGATCGTCGCCAGCCCTTTCAGACGGGCCCAGGAAACAGCGGCGCCGATCGGAGCTGCGTTTGCCCTTGAGGTGATGACTGACCCTCGCGTTCGGCGAGCGCATGAACTGGGACAACGATGCGAGCATCGATTTCGACGAGTTCCTGGCCGAGTGGCAGCGGGCGACTGACGATCGCTCGTATCAGCCTGCGGTGGGCGACTCGTCAATCAACGCGTCGGCGCGATTCATCGATGCGCTCGTCGACCTTGAGCACGACGATGCTGGAGCGGTCGTTGTGGTCTCGCACGGCGGAGTCACCGTCGACGCGCTCCGTGCGATCGCCGGCGATGCGTCGGTGATCGAGGCGAACGCTGATCTCTTCGCCGACGGGGTGCCGAGTTGCGCCATCACGCGGCTTCGGGTCTCTGGCGGTGCTGTCACGGTCATCGAGTACCCATCCACCGGTCACCTCGAACGGACTGGGCGGCACGGCCCTGCGTAGCCACGTTCGGAGTCACGCTGGCGTGCCGTGGCGTAGCTTGGCGAAGTGGATCGGGTGGTGGTCGTGGGCGCTCCAGGCTCTGGGAAGTCGTCCGTCGCCGCGCAACTCGCCCACGTGTCGGGCTTGAATCGCCACACTCCGGCGCTGGTGAGCGCGGCATCTTGTCAGGGGGCCTTGGCGATCGGTTGGCTCGCGCGGGCATGTGTCTGCTGCGTTGTACCGTGCGTCGATGCTCAATCCGACTCACCGTGGGCTGACTGCGGACATGTTCGTCCTGCGCGGCAACGAGTTCCTGACGTTGACCCGAGCCGGCGGACTCGGCGAGGGGTTGGAGTATCTGCCTGGTGGCATCGTCGACGTCGGCGAGGACCCCGCCCATGCGGCGGTCCGCGAAACTCATGAAGAGTCCGGACTCCCAGTGACCAAATCGAGCCTGCTTCGGGTATGGACCTATCCAACTCCAGAAGGCTGGGACACCGTCCACGCGACCTACGTCGGATTCAGCGACGACGGTGAACCCGTGCTCAGCCACGAACACTCCGACTTCCAATGGACCACGCCGGCCGCGTACATCGCCAAGTGGTGCTCTGAGGAGCTCGAAGCAGCTCTCCCGACGCACGCACGCTGGCTGCGGGAGGTCCGCACCAACTGTGAACTCATCGACGCCTTACTCGACAGGCCAGCCGACTGATGAGGGCGTGTCGCAGTGGTCGCCGACACCCGACAATCGGTACTCGATAATCCGGGCCGGACCACAGATCACGCACCGCATCACGGCCCAAGTCCCGCGCCACGTAATCCCGGCGGGTGGCGATTTGAGAATTGGCCGCTCGCCTTGTCGGTTGGTCGATTCGTCGGGAACGAGTCCAATTCCCCGGCTCGGGCGGTCAGCCGTGGGAATCTCTGCGTTGTGGGATTCTGCTTTCCTCGCGACGGAAACCGGGTGGGCGGTGTCGTCGGACACGTTGGAAGGCAGGTGGAGTGTCGTCGTGACCGCAGGGCAACAACATGATGTGACCAGCGAGGCTGGGCTGTTGTCGTTCTACGACGCGGCGTTCGATGACGTGTATCGCAGCGCAGCGCGGCTCACGTGGGGTGATCGTGCGATCGCCGAGGACCTCGTGCAAGAGGCATTCGTCCGGCTGGTGCGAAGTGTCCAGTCCGGTGCGGTGACGACCGTTGGGATCGGGTGGATGGTCACCACGGTCCGCCGCCTCCACATCGACCGTCTGCGAGCACACGACCGCGAGGACCGTCGCCTTCGAGCGGTGGCCGCTTCACCGTCGCAACCTCCCTCGATCGGCACGACCGAGATCGTGAGCCTGCTCGATGGGCTGAGCGGTCGAGAGCGCACGGCGTTGATCTTGCGGTACGTCGAGGATCTGCGCGTCGCCGACATCGCCGACCTGATGGGCAGCTCGACACGGGCGACCGAATCGTTGCTGCAACGAGCAAAGCGCAAAGTGCGCGACACCAGGAGTGCGTCATGAACGACGAATGGATCGACGAACTTCGTCGGGGCCCGGTCGACACCGACCCGCGAGCCGGATTCAAGGACGAGCTACGTGCGAGGGTGCTCGCCGAACACAACGGAACCACGACATCGGTCGCCTCGTCGCCAGCGGGCGGGTTCCGACGGTGGTGGCTGTTGGGTGCTGCCGCCGCGTGCGTGGCGTTGCTTGTCGGCGGCCTGATCCTCCTCGCCGGCGACGACCAAGCCCTGACTCCGTCAACCGTGCCGCAGCCGACTCCCACCACGGCGCCGGGCACCGTGCCGTCCGCCACGATCGCGCCGTCCAGCACCCTCGCGACGGAACCCTCGGTTCCGGTCACAACAGCTGTCCCCGACCTGGTCGTATCTGATCCGGTAGGAATCAGCCTCGACGGTTGGATCGACCCGACGTCGACACCGCCGCTCGATCCAGCGATCATCGAAATCGATCAAGGAACTCTGCCGTCCGGGTGGGAGGTGTCTGACCAAGCCGGCAGCCTGTTGGTGTTCCCAAACGGCATGGTCGGGTACTCACTCACCGCCGTCGTGAGCGCCGCCGACGCCACCTTCGACGTGACTGTCACCCGCGACTCGTTCCAAGACCCTGATCCCTGCTTCCTCCCACTGACCCGGCACTCGGGAACCGTCGGCGATCTGACCGGAGCAACCGTCGGTGATGCGGTCTGCGGCAAGACCGACGACGGCACCGCCCTCGCCGTCGTCCCGACCGCCGGCACCAACCCGGGAGTCCAGCCGAGTGCCTTGGACGTCGCCAACGCACTGTCGTTCGTGCAAGCCGACGACATTCCCCATCCCGACCTGCTGACTGCGGTCGGCGACGACGAACCCGCGGAGGTCGACTTCGCCGGCACAGTGTCGGGCGCCCGATGGGCGGTCACCGTCGAACCATCAGGCACCTGGAAGATGTGGAACTACGTCGCCGGCAGCTCATTGGGTGGCATGGAAGGCATCTCCCAAGCGTTCCCGCTGGACCAGCCGCAACCCGTCATGGACAGCTCCCTTCAGGGCGTCCCGGGCTACGGCGCAATCGCCTACGGACACGTCCAAGGTGACGCCGTCGCAGTCATCGTCACGACGAACGACCAACGCACAGCCCGACTGCCCATGCTGGCGGGCGACGGACGAAGCGCGTTCGCCGTCCCCATTCCCGACACCGTCGACGTCGACACCCTCACCTTCGTCCGCGGCGACGGCACCGTGATCGCCATTGTTGACGCACCCGACATCCCAGTCGGCTACGGCGGTGGATCGCTCAGCCTCATCCCACGTCGCTGACCAAACCCGCAGCTCGTGCAGAGCTCTCGATCACGAGAATCGGCCGTCACCAGGTCCACGGATCCAAACGACGGGCCTCGAACGCCAACGGAAACCAAGCTCAATAATGCTCCGGACAATCAGCGCCGATCGGGCACGCCTCGCGCCGCACTCCGGCCCTTATGCCGGTGATGTTGTCAAGTGGGATTGGTAGAGGTGGTCGACTTTGGCGGCGGCGGCGAAGTATTCGTCGGCGACGGTGCGGTCTGCGATGCGGGCGTAGACGAGGGTCATGCGCATCGATCGGTGGCCCAACATTTGGGCGATTGCTTCGAGGCTCATGCCGTTGTTGATCGACTGCGTCGCCAGCGTGTGACGCAACTGATGAGGGTGGACGTGGCCGATGCCGGCGATCCGTGCGCAGGCTCTCACGATGCGGCGAACGACGTCGACGGACAGGGGTCGACCCTTGTTCGAGATGAGGCGGCCGGTGGTGTTCGGTCCGTTCCACTCGAGCCAGTCGCGGTGTAGTTCGACGAGGTGTGGGAGCAGCGGGACGTAGCGGTCGGTGTGGAGTTTGCCGACCGGGACACGTAGCCAGTTCGTCTCGTTCATGGTGACGATGGCGTCGTCGGTGAGCTCGCAGAACTCGGTGATGCGCAGCCCGGTCCGCGCCAGCAGCTCGACAATCAGGCGTCGTTGCGGATCGAGCCGAACGGCAGCGGCCATGAACTTGGCGGCTTGGTCGTCGTCGAGGAACTTCGGCAACGGTTCGTCCATCTTGGGCAGGTCGGTCCACATGATCGGGTTGCGTGTCGGGGTGTCGGGGTGGTCCCATTCGATGAGTCGCTCGTTCACGACGCGCAGCATCGACAACCGAAGATTGATCGTCGACTTCTTGAGTGGTCGGCCGTGCTGGTTCTCGCGGGTGGCGAGCCAGAGCTTGTAGTGCTCGATGTGTTGACGGTTGACCTGGCGCAGCGACACGACGGTGGGGTCGTGGTCGATGATCCAGCTGGCGAACAGTCGCAGTGCGACGTCGGCCGAGGTGATGGTGCCGGGTCGTGCGGTCACTGAGATCTGATCGATGTAGCCGCGAGCAGTCGCTGCGAGGATCGGGGCGTGTGCGGCGATGCGTGCCCAGCGCTCGTCGACGGGTTCGTGTTCGATGGCGAGCATCGTCATGACGCCACCGGCTTGCGGCCGAGCGAGGCTTGGGCATCTATGGCTTGAGCTGCACGTATGTACTCGCCGGCGAGCCAATCGTTGGCGAGGTGCAGGTAGATCTGCGTCGATGAGATCGAGCGGTGACCGGCTTGAGCTTGGAGTGCTTCGAGTGCCATGCCGGCCTCGCGGAGCCGGGTGAAGCAGGTGTGGCGCAGCTCGTGGCACGTCGCGTGCTCGAGCCCCGCACGCGTGCGTGCGCCCGACATGATCTCGTCGAGGCCCTTCGCCGTGAGCGGTCGGCCACGGTTGGGTCCTTTCAACACGACGAACACGAACGGTGTCTCCAAGTCCGCGGGTCGCTCAGTGTCGAGGTAGCGGCGCAGCGTGTCGAAGAAGCGCGGTGAGATCGGCACGATGCGTTGATGGCCGCCCTTGCCGTCCGCGATGAACAGTCGTCGTTCACCCCAACGCACATCCGACAGTCGCAGGCCGAGGACTTCGCAACGGCGTAGACCGGCGAGCAGCATCGCGTCGATCATCGCTCGATCCCGATCCGTGCGCAGCGCCGCGCACAGTTTGATGACGTCGTCGTGATCGAGGACCCGCGGCAGATGCCGCACCGGGCGAACCAGTGGGATCACCCGCCGATCACGCGTCACCGGAGACCTCACCGGCATGCCGCGCTGCACCGGGTTGTGATCGAGTTCTCCGAGCGCGACGAGGTGCGAATAGAACCCCGCCAACGTCGACAACCGACGTCGGATCGTCGACAACGCCAACCCGTTCGGCGGTCGATCGGGACCACCGTCTTGTCGGTCGAACCGGTCCGCTGGGTGCGGATGAACTCGAGCACGTGACGTCGTCTGACGTCGAGCGGGTCGACATCGATGACCGTGAAGAACACCTTCAAGTCGTAAACGACCGCCAGCGTCGAGTTCGGTCGCAGCCGCGCGTGGACGGACTCCAAATAGTCGTCGACGAGTGGATGGCCGAGCGTCGGAGCGACGCGCGAACCAGGGTCAGAAAGTGTCAGCTTCGGGAACGTGATGGGCTTCATGTGATCCTCCGATCGCGCCCGCTGCACCATCGTCACCGACAGTCAGAACGGGCGGGTGGATCACCGACATATCTACCCAACTGCAGCACCCGATAACCGCAGCCCACACCGCCGCATTCGCCGGTTCGGCAGCGCAAGCCGTTGCGTCAGTCGTGGTCGACTGCGATGTCTCGATCCATCGTCATCGGTCCGCCGTGTTCCGAGATCGACGCGAAGGAAGCCCAGCCGTCGAGTCGGTAATCGCAATAGGACCTCGTCGCACGTGTCTGGAACCCGAGTTGTCCGAAGATGTGCTGCGACACCGGATTCGTCGCCTCCGTGACCGCTGTGGTGTAGCCGCGGTCGGCCCCGTTGGCGAGGCATGTCGCTACGAGGTGTTGGCCGATCTTGCGGCGAGCGAACTGCTCGGCGACACCCAACAGAAACAGGTGGAGATACTGGCCTGGTTCGATGGTCCTGTCGGTCCTGTACTCAGCATCGATCTGGCCAAGAAGGTCGAAGATCGGATCGAACTTCCCCGAGAGGTCGTCAAGTCCTGGCGGCGGTGGTGATGCGGCATCATCGGTCAGAAGGGCACCGACCAACTGTTGAGTGGCAACGTCTCGGGCGACGATGGTCAGCCCCTCTGCTCCCGCCGCAGGCGACCACAGGCTGACGAACTCCTCGAACTCCACGGCAGTGAGATCAACAGCGACGGCGGGCGGATCGTGTCGCGTGAAACTCTTCGAGAGCAGGCGACCCATCTCGCCGGTGTCCCCAGGGCGGCAGACGGTGTACTCGATCCCTGAGATCACCTGTGGCGGTGGGTTGAACATCCAGGCTCCAGTTCCACGAGCGATGCGGAAACTCCGACAGTACAGGACGCCGAGGAAGAGCCCGCCGGCGAGATCCGACGGTCCAGTCGCTGAGCAACACACACCGCCGGCGAAGCGTGAACCACACGCGGACGTGCGCAGGGGCACCCCACATCATCGAGTGATCGATCAGCGCCACGGCCTCGACCCTCTCAACCTCGCGCGCCGCAACCGCCGTTCGAGCATCGAGCGACCACCCGATAGCGGCCCATACCGAGCACCCGATAACAACGCCGGTCGACGCGAAGTCCGTCACGGACGGTGCTCGCGCTATGAGCTAGCTGTGAACCCGGTCGAAGCGCACACTTCGCCGGAACCCGAGTACAGGACCGTGCGTTCTTGGCCGCGATTATGAGCGGGGTTCCAGCGCCCCGTCCCCGATCGGAAGTGCCGCTATGCGCTGGTCGAGTGTCCGAATGGCAACGTCGATATGCGGTGGCTTTTCGAGCGGGCGCCGAAGGTGTGTGCCTTCGCCAATCGTTGTCAGAGGGGTGCGTTATCGGGCGGGGCTGGTTCGCGAAAGATGTTGGCAAGGTGCGGCGATCCGATGGTCACGAGTCGTTCGAGACTGCTGATCGCCGCGAGCGCAAAGAGTGGAGCGAAGATCGCTTCGGGGCGAATGCTCTACGAACTGCTGGCGCTGCTCATCGGTGCGCCGGCATCGCTTGATCTGTCGCGACCGCTGGTTCGCTCGACACGTTGGCGTGCTGCCAACGGAGGCTGATGACGGCGATCACGGTGAGGCTGGCCAACTGGAAGATGCCGAACACGATGTCGTCAGCGTCTTTGGGCCAAGTGCCGGCGACGCCCAGCGCCATGACTGTCGCGACGACGATGTTGGCGACTCGGTTGATCGGCGAGGCAGAACCCGTGCCAGGACGACCATGGCGAGCGGTAGCTGGAGCACGATCCCTGAGACGAGCAGCGTCGTGCCGGTGACTTCGCCGCCGTTGACGGTGCCGGCGTCGCGAGTTCGGCGATGAAGCCCTCGCGGAGGTACTCGTGCACGTCGCGGGAAAGCATGCTGAGAAGCACGGAGATCCAGATCGTCGACAGCAGTTGCGGGCTCGCGACCTTGGACGAAAGGGTCGCTGGGAAGGTCATCGTGATCGGATCGGGACCGTTATCGTGCGGTGTACGAATACTCATCGATCCGAATATTAGTACGCTGTACTGTAAAAGCCAACGGTGGGAGCAAGATCATGGGACGGCCGAAGAAGGAACGCGAGGGCAAAAGAAGTCCTCACGGTGGAACACATTGTGGAGACGGCGCTGCGGATGGCTGACGAGCAGGGGATCGCCCAGCTGAGCATGCGCAAGCTCGCGACCGAACTCGGAGCAGGGGTGATGTCGCTGTATCACTATGTCGCCGACAAGGACACGCTCGTCGAAGCACTCGTCGATCGGGTTGCCAGCGAGGTCGACCTCGAGACCACTGGCGATTGGAAGGCGGCGGCTCGACAGCTTGCGATAGCGACGCATGAAGCCCTCCTCCGTCATCCGTGGGCGATCCCAGAGTGGTCCACTGTCTGGCCAGGCCCGAATTGATTCGCGCTCACCGAGCAACTGCTCGAGGTGCTTGCCAGCGCAGACCTCCCACCCGATGTCGCTGATCTCGGATTCCACGCGTTGACGAACCACATTCAGGGCTTCGCTCGCCAGCGCGTCGCCTACGGGAACACCCAGACCGATACCGAAGAAATGCACAACCGTGTGCAGGAGCTGCTCACTCAAGACGACTTTCCGCGTGTCGCTCGAGCACGTGAGATACCACATGGACGGCCACGGCAATCACGACGAGTTCGGCTACGTACTCGACCTCATACTCGATGGCCTCGCCCACTCAGACGAGAACTGACAACAACAGCCAATCGAGACCCGAGGCGCCATCGGGCCACAGCAGCCCCGCGGCGACAACGTGGCGACCATCCACGGCAGGCCGAAAACGACGCCATCACCGCCGGCAAGCTGCACCGTCCGGCAACGTTCCATCCGAAACGACGACGCTCCACTCGATGTCCGGCAGCGGAGTGCGCTCCACTGATCGCGGATCACCGGGGGTACGGGCCGCGGATTTACGAGCGGGTCTCGCCGCATCAAACGTGAGTGCCGTACTAGTGCGGGTCACGCGGACTGCCAGGGCCGCTGATATGGGCGCGCTCCACCATCCACATCGAGGACGGGCGGGGCTACGCCCGGGAGGGCGACCAAGCGTCCAGGAACCATCGATCTCGCTCAATTCGTGCGGTCAGCGGTCTTCGAGTTGGGGGGTTGCGCTCGACATCGGGGTGACCTACGGTGGCTTTGCCTCTCGTCCCGAGAGGTGCTCCGAGAGGGTGGGATCTTCCAGGAGGAAAGCGAACCGGGGGGTTCCGTCATGTCTAGCTTCTTCTCTCGCTCGTCCGCACATCGGGTCGCGGCCCGGAAACGGCACCTCGGTGTCGTCGTCGCATTGGCCGCCACGATCGCGATCCTGCCGAACGCTCCGGCCGCGGCCGGCGGCACCGTCCACGTCGGCGACGGCGAGTCGATCCAGGCTGCGGTCGATGCCGCCGAACCCGGCACCAAGATCATCGTGCGCGGTGACCACGCTGAGCAGGTGGTGATCGGCAAGGACGGGATCGAACTGATCGGCAAGGACGCCTCACTGTCGATGCCCGACGACGTGAGCTTCGAGCCGTGCGGGCCTACGCTCATCTGCGTGGCCAGCCCGACTGGTGACTTCGAGGATCCGTTCAACCCTGCCAACCAGGTCAACGATGTGACGATCTCCGGGTTTACGATGTCCAACCCGCTCTTCGACTCGATCGGTACCTACTTCACGAACGGTCTCACCCTCGAACGCAACACGGTGACCGGGTCCGACTGCAATGCCATCTTTTTGCTCTTCGCCACCGACTTCCAGATCGAACGAAACCACGTCGCAGCCAGCGTCAACTGCTCGACGATCGACGTCGCTGCGTCGATGGGAGGCACGATCAGCCGGAACACCGCGACTGACGGGGGCTTCACCGGCATCAACGTCGACGACGTGTCCGACGTCGTGATCGACCGCAACATATCGACGGGGAACTGCATCGGCATCGTGGCCGGCAACTCGCCAGGGCCGCTCGGGTCGGACAACGTCTCGATCACCCGCAACACCGCCAACGGCAACAACAAGGTGTGCTTCCCGTTTGGGGAGGGATTCCCGATCGGTGGGGCAGGCATCCTCGTCGGAGGACCGAGCAACGTCACCGTCGAGCGCAACACCGCCAGCGACAACGTCACGGTCGACCCGACGGTCACACCGGGGGGGATCGTCATCACCGACTTCCCCAGCGACCAGGGGCCCATCCTCACCGGCGCTGTGCTCGTCTCGCGGAACACTGCGACGGGCAACTCGAACGGAGGCGTGTCGATCGACCTCAACGTCAACACCGAAGGCGGCCCGGTCACCGTCAGCAAAAACCACTGCGGGTTCGGCTCCCCCGACCCGGGCTGGTGCACCGGCTGACCTCTGACGTATCGGGGCCGAGGGTCTCGCCTCGGCTCCGATGGAGGCCGGAACATGGGCGGTCCCGGTTGAGCCGTTGCTCCTCGTTGTTGAGGATGATCTCGTGCATCTCTTCGACGGAGAGGTCGAGTTCGCCATGCTTCACCATCGTCTCGGCCAGGAGCACATCGGATGCCGGACCGGCGGTCAGGTTCACTCCGGACCACACCTCTGAAGGGATGACGCATTCGCATAATGGAAGTTGGCCGTCGTCAACTCCACCACGAGCGCCAGCTCACGGGCTCGCCCTTGATCGCCATCGACTTCCCGGACCTCGCGATCACGAACGATCGTCGCCTGCCTCTAATTCGGAGCGTGTTCTACGTTCCGGAACCAGGAAGATCAGCCCACAACAACGAGTGGGCGCAGAGGGACACGAACCCCGATGCGGACACCCCGAAGAGTCGTCAGGTTCCATGCGCGTAACGACGGCGCAAGGCAACCGCCCTCGCCGAGCAGAATCATGCGTTGAAGCGCCCAGGCCGCGGCGGCGCCCTGCTGAGCATTCTGATCAGTGCGGTCCGATCGAACGTGCCGCTGCGGGCGGTTCGCCCGGTCGGCTTGGCCCGTCGATATGAGCAGGCTCGCTGCGCCCTCGCGCTAGTTGGCATGAGACGGTGGCGTCCAGTGAACCTGCAGCAGTCTCTACTGTTCACCGACTGAAGACGATGACCGATGACAACGAGGTCAGCCGGTGGCGATATGTTTCCAGCGTTCGGCGAGGTCAGTGACGAGATTGGCGACCGTCACGAGGAACAGTCCTTGAACGTTGTCGTCGGGTTCCCATCGATACCGTGCCGATCCGTTTGGTAGGACAATGCCGGTGTCGGTGCGGTCGGTGAATGCAACGTGGGCCCACGGGCGGCCGTGAGCGAATCCGGACGCCAGGCGCCACGTTCCCAGCAGCCCGACCTGCCCGTCCGATTCGAGTTCTCGGAGCACTCCGGTTGTGGTGAGACGGTCTCCGAAGATGTCAGGATCGATCTCGATTTCAACGGCCAACGCTCGGAACGTGTCGCCGATTTCCTGCCGTGCTCGTTTCATCGTGTCGCCGGTGTCGAAGCTGTGTGTGGCTGAGTCCAGGTAGTCAGCGTGATGCCAGCGCAACGTCCTAGCGACTCTTTCGTCGCTCGTGTCGGGTGCGACAACCCAGAGGGCGGTCGCCGCTGTTTCGATTGCGGTTCGCAGAAGCGTGGCAGGCGCCGAGACACTTCTCGACTCGGAGATGTAGACCATCTCGTGGGCGTGCGCCAGCAGGTCCACCGAGACGACGAACTGCATGCCGATGAGATCGGATATCGAGACGTCGCGGCATCGTCGGTCGTCGGCGAGGAGATCGCTGTCGTCAGCTGTGTCGAAGTCAGGTCCGTGTTCGACCCACGGCGAGTATCGGTCGATGGTGGCTTCGACACCGCGCCGTGCTCGTTCGTGTCGCTCGGCCGGTGTCATGATCCGACGCTACGCGAGAGGCGAGATGGGGGCGGCCAGCCCGCATGATCTGATCGACCTCCATCGATCCGATGCCGATCAGGAGCGGTCGAGCCTCGCCTGCCGTTTGAGTGATATGCGCTTGACCAGACCCGTCGAAGCGCTTCGGCGATGGCGGTCGAATCAGCGAGCAAGGTCGGGTGGGCCACAGCGAGCGGCAGTTCTTGGAATCGCGTGGGTGTTCAATCGGGGTGCTGTGAGGTTTGCTGCGGCCCAGGGAACTCAGGTGACGGTGCCGGGGAAGTCGATCGACGTCCGGACACAGAGCTTGTCGGCCTCGTCGACCAGGAGGTACGACTCTCGCCACGTGATCACCGTGGCGCCGGCGTCGTCACGTAGTTCCCAGGTGACCGTGGCCAGCGTGTGGCGCTCCCCGACGTCGGTGATCTCAACGTCTCGGTGGGTGCACGACCGCACGCCGATCTGGTAGTAGCCCTTGACGATGTGATCGAAGTAGCGGCCGATCGCCGCGCAGCTGTGGAACGTTTCCGAAGACCCATCGGCGCGGCAGGCGAGATAGGGCTCGGCATAGCGGCGAGCGATGACGTCGCCGTCGAAGGTCACGAACGCCGCGTCGAATTCGTCGAAGAACCGGTGCACGGCATCTGTACGGGTGCCAGCTTTGAGGTCTGTGTCGTTCATGGGACCGACCGTACGACTTCAACTGCACTTGAAGTCAAGGGCGATGTGATGTCGTCCACTGTCAGACTGATCGACGCTCGACGAGCCCGGGCACACGACTCAGCGGTGCGACAGGCACGGGACAGGACGCCGGGAACGGCACCGCCATCAGCTGCCGACCTCGCGCACCTGATCGCCCGCGTACGTGCCGATAGCGGACGGGTCGGCGCCTGTTCGACCCGATGTTCCGATCTCGCGCACCTGATCGCCCGCGTACGTGCCGATCTCGCGGAGTCTTGGCGCCTGTTTCGACCCGATGTTCTGATTCCCTATTCGGATCTCGGTGTCAAGCGGGGCTTTCGGCGAGGGTCTTGATTCGAGGCGAGTGTGGGGTTGATGATGTTGGTCGGGGGAGGTCGCCCCGTGTGTCCGCGCCGTTGGCGTGTGGCTTCGGTTGTCTCGTTGAGACTGCCTGGGGGGCCTTCCCCTTCGGGGCAGTTTTGGTGCTGCGTCGTCGGGCTCGGACCTCGGCGGGAACGGTCCAGTGGTCGGCGATGATCGTGGTGGCTTGGTCGTTGGTGACCGGTGTGCCGTCGATGTCGCAGACGATGTAGGGAGTGTTCCGGTGTCATCACGGTCCAGGCGCGTTCGGCGAGGTTGGCGGCGACGACGCAGAGCGCTCCGAGGTGGTTCTTGCCGCGTTCGACCATCTGGATGTAGTAGATCCGGGCGAGCTGGGGGTCGTGTCGGCGGGCGTGGTCCGCAGCGCGGATCAGTGTGGTGCGCAGCAGCGACGATCCGGCTTTGGACATCGCTTGTCCTTTGCGGTCGGTGTTGCCGGTCTCGGACGCTTTCGGGGTCAGGCCGCTGAAGGATCGGAACTGTTTGCCTTTCGCGAAGCGGGCCGGGTCGCCCATGCACGCCACGAGCGCCGGGCCGCCGATGGTCGAGAACCCTGGGATGCTCCGAGCGAGCTGGTCGGGGTCGACGACCATGTAACGGTCTTCGCGAGCGGCGGCGTGTCGGGCTCGTTCGGTCTCGACTGCTCGCAGCAGGCGGACCTCGGTCGCGATCTCGTCGGCGATCGCGTCGAACGCGACCGCTGGATGGTCCCGATACAACTCGAGCGACGACTCCGCTGCGGTGATCCATTCGGCGGCGCGGTCGCTGCCGTGCTTGTTCGCTGATGCTTTCGCGATGATCTTCGCGAGGCGTTTCGCGCCCAGCTTGAGCAGGGCGTTCGGGTCGGCGTAGCGCTCCAGCACCGCGAGATCGGACCGCGAGATCACCCCGGTCAACGGTGTCATTGGCATCACTTGTCGGGTCAGGTCCTTGATCCGGCGTTTGTGATCCGCGCCGGCCTGGGTGAGGCGATCCGTTGCCCGGACCCGACGATCCAACCCGGCGCGGTCCTCGCTCGCGAGCACCAACGGCTGCACGCCGGTCGGGATCGAACAACGGGATCCGCGCCAAGGTGTCGGCGTCGATGCCGTTGGTCTTGGTGTGACGCGACAAGAACTTGCGCAGATCATGGGACTTGGCCGAACTCACCCGATGCACGACATGGCCACGGCCGGTGAAGAACACCGCGATTGGCAGCCACGCCGGCCCGGTCGGTTCCATCACCACCTCCAACCGGGTTCCCTCCGCGGTCCCGGCCAGAGCTGCCCGTTCGATCTCGGTCAGGCTCTCCACGGTCGGCCACGCCCGCCGCTTCGCGACCACGTTGCCGTGCCCGTCGAGAACCCGAACGGTGTGCGCCGACGCGATCCCCAGATCGACGCCGACCAATCGGCGATCACTCATCTCGTTGCCTCCTCAGTTGTTGTTGGTGGTGACACCCGGCGAGCCCTGACGGGCGACGCACAACCAATCGGGCCACGGTCCCAAGGGAGACACCGCTCAACCGCGGCTCCCACTCATGTGCTGCAAACGATTCCGACCTCGTTGGATCGAACCACTTCCCTCATCCGGGGCATCCGTGGCCGAGCCAGCAGTGGCAATCAGAACAACGAGGCCAGGCCCAACGACCTCCCTCAGAGCGGATCTCAACGCCACCAACCGGACCAGCCGGGATGAACAAGCCTTCCCTGAAACCCCGACCTCATGGTGGATCCACGATGCCGGTGTCGATTACATGAGCGTAGGGCATATGGGATATCATATGGTCATGGCTCGACGTGAGGTGCTCGTACAACTCGACGATGACCTCGTCGAACAACTCGATGCGTTGGCAACCGATCTCGGCACCAACCGATCGGAACTGATGCGTCGAGGTGCTCAGGCAGTTCTCGATGCCGAGGGGCTCGCAACGGCGGATCGCGAGCTTCGCGCGGCGTATCTGCGCCAGCCGGCAGACCCCGCGCTCGTCCAATCTGCACGACGACTTGCCGCCGAGTCCGCTCCGGCGTGGTAGCTCGCAACGACATCTACTGGGCGGATCTTGGTCCTCCGGCGGGTCGCAGGCCGGTGTGCGTGCTCACCCGTGACGCTGCAATCGAGGTGCTGTCGTCGGTGACCTGTGCACCCATTACACGCACGGCGCGTGGAATCCGGTCCGAGGTCGAACTCGGACCCGAGCACGGCCTTCCGGAAGTGTGTGTCGTGAGCTGCGACAACGTCATCACGATTCCAATCGACGATTTGGACGACGAGCCTGTCGGTCATCTCGACGAGATCACCAGGGCTCGCCTCGACCAAGCCTTGCGGTACTCGCTCGACATCGTCTACTGAGCGACCGTCGGACGCGCGATATCGGGTAGCGAGCCGAGCACAGTCGTGAGGATCTCGAGTGGGCTTCGAGCGTGTCTGACGTCCGGCTTTCTGAGCGGATTGGCCCCTACGATCGCGGACGTGCCGCTCGATGTAGCGCACGATCCTGTAGTGCTGGTCGACGGACACGAGCGGCGTCGAAACTACGACATGTCTGATCTACGAACATGATGCCGCGGCAACACGTTCGGTCAATGGGCATCCCTAGTCAGCCCATGTGACGCGCTGACGCGCGCTATTGGCACGCACCGACGGAGCCAATCGTGCGGCTGGGTGTCGCAGGCACGAGTGCCGTCGGGTTGCTATTCGGGTACTGGGAGAACAACCACTGGCTCGAAATCGGGTTCCATCCGATCCGAGTGTCATCGAACCCGGAGTAGCCGCCGTAGTAGCCGTAGTGTCGGGTCCCGTACCCGTCGGTGTACAAATACACGCGTCGGAGGCCGTAGTAGCTGGTCGCACCATGGAACGCATTGAGCATGCTCGGCGTCATGACGCCACCGTTGTTGTACCCCAAGACCCCGTTCTGGAACACCGCCGTGTACCACGTCGTGAAGTTGCCATAGATGCCATCGACGGCAACCGGGCAGTTGCTCGAGTTGAGGACTGCCTGCCAGAAGCCGGACATGTTCGAGTACTTGTAGCTCGAGGAACTGAGGGTGATCCCGGCGTCGCCCCATTTCCACCGATTGAGTCCTGACCCTGCATGGACTTCGGATCCCGACGACGCAAGCACGCCGAAGCTCGACACCAACACGACAAGAGCTGCGACCGCGGCCCGAATCTGCTTCACAGCGGTGCTCCTCATCGTTCCTCGATCAAGGCGGTCTCCGCTACGGAGCGGACGAGTTCGGTCGAACTCTGGGCCGCCTCCTCGGTCGGGAACCGATCCTGCGATGCGACCGTGACCGAGATGTCGCCGACCGTCGTGATCGCGTCGATCTCAGTACCGTCCTCGCCGCCAGCGTCATAGAGATTCCACTCGAGCCCATTCACGTCGACCGATTCGAGGAGCTGGCTGTCGGGAAAGCGTGGGCGTTCGTTCTGGACCGTGACGCTCAGCCAGCAGCACTCCGTCATCCAACGCTGGTTCGCGACGACGGAGCCCTCCGGCTCCAAGTTGCCCAGCGGATCGGACTCAGCGTCGTCGGGCACCACCACCTCGATCCGATAGCCCTCGACGTGGATGTCGATCGCCTCGGCTCCGGGTTCGGAAACCGTTGTTGTGACCGCGACGGTCGTCGGTGCTTGAGCATCGACCTGCGTCGACGGCGCAGTGGTCGGTTCAGCCGAGACCGTTGGCAGCGAATCGAACGGCTGGGACTCATCGGGCGCGCCCGACGGGCTCGCCTCCGACCCACACCCAACGAATCCGCACACAGCCACGACCGAAGCGAGCACTTTCACTCCGCGGATCGCGCCACCAGTCACTCCTCAATCATGATGGACTACCGCACGGGTGGCAAGGGACCGCAACTCGACAGTCATCGTTCGCGATGCTGTGCACGAACGTTGATGTGTTGTCCGACGGCGCCGACCTTCTCGACCTCGACAGCGCGCACGGGATCGTTCGGGTAGCAGCCGTGGGTGCGGCGCTGGAGCGGCGCTGGAGCGGTCGATCCGACTCAGCTGGTGAATTCGAGCTCGCCGCCGAATTTGGCCCCATTCGCTGCCGTCGCTTCCACTGTCAAGGCACCGGTGAATGGGTCGGTGTTCATCTCAAAGAACCATCGGGCCTCAATGTGGCCGTCGGTGTCGACCGGGATCGGATCACCCTCAAACAGTACCCTCGACCCCGGCAACAGGCCTTCGGCTCGAAGCTCCAGCTCAGACCCCCGACGATCCACACACACGGCTGAACTATCGGCTGTGACGCACTCCGTCGCATCGACGGGGCCCTTGCATCCAAGAAGCCGCCCACCAACCGCGACCACTACAAGCAAGCCGACGGCGGCCACGATCCCACGGCGCATCGAGACCAGAATGACACAGCGGATCTGTCGATCTCGCGCACGACAGCAAGCGCATCGGTGCCGATCTCGGGCGGGTGAGGTGGTCGTCGTTGGCCGATGTTCTGATCGGTCTACGCAGATCGTTCGCTTCGACCGGGAAGTGCCGGGAATGTTCAGGTTTCGCTCGGTGCAACCACGAATGTGAACGCGGTGTCGTGGCTCGTCGCTGAGCTCCCGTCCGCTTGGCGGACGGAGCGTGTAGCGAGGCCGACGTCGGCGGACATTGTGGTGAACTGCTCCTGCTCGAACCAGTGCAGTTTCCAGGACCGGTTGACGATCTGGTGGTCTTTGCCGCTCACGAGTTCGTAGCGCAGCTCGGTTGTCTGGTCTCGGGCAGCCTCGTCTCGGACGATGTCGACGACCGTCACACGCATCACGATCCCGTCGTCTGTGACGTGCTCGCGAACCTTGCCGATGTCGGAGTCGGCCGGGGACTGAGGGACGAAAAGTGGGATCAAGGCGGAGCCGTCAGGGCGGAGATGGGTGGCGAGCCGACCAAGTGCGGCCCGCGCCGTTTCGTCGTCGGGCAGCAAGTTGAACGTGGCCCCGGCGAGGTAGATCGATCGGTACTGTCGATCCAGCCTCATTTCTTCGAACGTGGCGTGATGCAGTGTGACATCGAGGCCGCGCTCGGTTGCCGCTGCTCTGCATCGTTCGAGCATGTCGAGCGAGGAGTCGAGACCCTCGACCGCCAGCCCCCGCGCCCGCAGATCGAGTAGTGGATCGCCGTCGCCGCAGCCGAGCTCGAGGGCCGGTTCGCCCGACCGCTCGACGAATCTTGCGTAAGGCTCGGGATCAAACGTCTCAGAGCGGAGATGTCGATATAGCTCGGCCACGATTCCGGTGTAGAAGTCGGACGACGCGAGCGAATCGGAAGACACCGCTGGAGTCTGCACCATCACCCGGGAGCATGTCGTCTGGGTTTACGCAACGAGCGATCTGGAGCGGGTTCGCCCGATCGAACGTGCCGTTAGCGCGCACTCACGGCTTTGATCAGTCGGCGTGATTACGAGCGGCCGTCGTCGGTCCGAAGGCATGCGACTTCGCCGGGCATCGAGTGGAGGATGTTCGAGGCTCTCGAGGTCCAGTCGATGTGGAAATCACAACGTTTCCCCGGCTCCAAGCGATGTCCCGGCGTTCGTGGCGAGTCGGCATTATCGGTCCCGTCGATCGCTGCTTGGTCCGGAGTGGTCATGGGGTGGGGGGTTCGATTGCCGCAGCTGCTTCACGGCGCGCCAGCTGTTCCCGTGCGACGAGGTACAGGTCCCTGGGTCGCAGACGGTGCTCGGGCCGGTCGTGGGCCGGGACACGCGTCCGGAGTCGGCGATAGCGCTGGTAAATGTACGGCATCGTGTACGGCTGGCGGTGGAGCGACGCCACCACCTCGCCGGCGGCGTCAGCGTCCCCCGTGCTTTCGAGGGCTTCGGCAACCGCAAGCGCCACGTCCGCGATCGCGTTGGGAATATTGCCGGCCTCGTCCCAAACACGTATCGCATCGTCGAGTGTCATCGCCAGGAGGTCGAGCCGGCCCTCGCGTGCGTAGCCGAACGCGCGGAAGAGATCGGTGGCCATCTGGTGACCCTTGGCGTCCGTGACGCGAATCGCATCGTCGAGGTGTTGGCTCGGGTCGGCGTCTGGCTCGTCGAGGCTGACGAAGAACAGGCCGAGGTGGCCATGGATCGCTGCGAACGAGTCGAGGCCGGCAGACAACTCGATCGCTCGACGGAGTTGGGCGAGGGCCGTCGTCGAATCGCCGGCGATGAACGAGACCGACCCCGCCCACGCCAACGCAAGTGCGAGCAGCTGCACGTCCCCAAGTCGTTCGGCATCTGCGAGGGCACGTCGATTCCCTTCGACTGCGCTCTCCGGATCAAGGTTCGCCGACGAGTACGTGACCAGCAACCGAGCGAGCGCCTCGGCGAGCTCGTCGCCGGTGTCGATGGCCACGTCGAGCGCTGCACGAACCCGTTCGGCCAACCTCACGTGTCGACCCAACCCGATGTCGTTGAACGCTCCAGCGAGGAGCACCCGAGCGGTCGGAGCTTCGACGACGTCCAGGAGGTCGTCGATCACCGCATCGACGCGGCTTTGGCGAATGCCTCCGAAACACGGCGCGATTGCGGCACCCAACAACTCCTGGCCATCTTCCGAGCGGTCGGACTCGATTGCGTACTCCAGCGCAGCGATCCAGTTGTCGAAGTCCGCATCGATCTCCCTCGCCCACGCCGCCGACACGCACCGTTCACCGAACGTCAGCGCGGCTGCCGATCGGAGCAGCCAGTCGAGATGCCGACCTCGCAGCTCACCATGATCGGGCCGAGCAGCGAGCCGCGCCACGGAGAACTGGCGAACCGGTTCGAGCATCCGGAAGCGGGTGCCGACCGGTCCCTCTGTCCGCTCGACCAGTGAGCACGCGACCAGGTGCTCGAGATGCTCCTCGGCCGTCAGCGGCTCGCCACTCACGGCCTCGGCTGCGGCCAGTGTCCAGCCGCCGCTGAAGACGCCGAGCTCGGTGAGTAGATTCTGTGCGCCCTCGTCGAGTAGGTCCCAGCTCCAGTCGAGCACAGCCTCGAGGCTGCGGTGGCGTCCCCGCTGGCGCCGTCGACCGGACAGCGTCTGGAGTTGCTGCCCAAGTCGCTCCGAGAGTTCGGCTGGCGTCAGCAGCGACGTCCGAGCCGCGGCCAACTCGATGGCCAGCGGGAGACCGTCGACCTGCCGACATATAGACAACAGCGCTGGATCTCCCGGATCGACCGTGCAGCCGACGGCAGCTGCCCGCTGCACGAACAGTTCAGCCGCTGGACTCGTCGCGTCGAGATGCTCGACATCGAACGGTGAGACCCGGACCTGGTACTCGCCATCGATCTCGAGCGCCTCGCGGCTGGTCGCGAGCACCGTCGGGGTCGACGCGAAATCGAGCAGGTGATCGACGAACTCGACGACATCATCGACGAGGTGTTCACAGTTGTCGAGCACCAGCAGCAGGTCCTGTCCAGCGAGGGTACGGGCGGCTCGCTCGGCCGTAGTGCCACTTCCCGCGAAGGACTCAGCCACCATCCCCACCGCCTCGATCGCCGCTGTACCCACCTGCTCGCCGTCCGTGAGCGGCGCGAGGTCGACGAAGAAGACACCACGTGGGTGACGAGAAGCGGCCTGTGCCGCTGCGGCGACGGCGAGGCGCGTCTTGCCGCTTCCCCCGAACCCGGTCAACGTCACCAGCCGGTGCTCGGCGAGTAAACCCGCGATCGATGCGACCTCATGGTCGCGACCGAGTAGGTCGGTGCGCTGGATCGGCAGGTTATTCGTTATGACGTCGATCGACCGGATGGGAGGGAAATTGTGCGGCAGCCCGTCGACTGTCAGCTGCCATACTCGCTCAGGGGCATTCAGGTCCTTCAGCCGATGCTCGCCGAGATCGACGAGCCGGTCCGGCGACAACAGCGTCGCAAACGCGTCGGAGGTCAGCACCTGACCTCCATGGGCTGCCGACATGATGCGCGCTGCGCGGTTGAGGGTCGGGCCGAAGTAGTCGCCGTCGCGCTCTTGGGCTTCGCCGACATGGAGGCCGATCCTGATCCGGAGCGGGGTGGCCTCGGGCCACTCGTGAGCGGCCACCGCCGCTTGGATGGCAGCGGCGCACCGTTCGGCAACGCCCACCGAGTGCAGCGCAGCGGCGAAGGCATCGCCTTGTGTCGAAAAGACGTAGCCACCTGCGTTCTCGATGGTCGTCCGGAGGATCCGGTCGTGAGCCTCGAGGGCAACCGCCATCTGTTTGGGATGACGGTCCCACAATCGCGTTGACCCCTCGACGTCGGTGAACAGAAACGCCACGGTTCCAGTCGGACGATCCCCCACGTATCGAGTCTCGCACATCATTGTTCGCGGTCGCTCAGCACGCCCGCGTCCCCAGATGGTTGCTCACTGATCAACGATCGGCCGGCCGTTTCCAACTCCTACAGGAAGCCCTGCTCGTCGAAAGCGGTTGGCGACGAGCTGGTCGTCGATGTTGTGTCTGCTGGCCGCTTGCGCGGATGACGGGCCGGTTGCATACGGCTCGGCTGCCTCCCGCAGGGTGACGTCGTCCCACGCGGTCCGTTCGATATCGCGAGGGGCTCAACGCTGGGCCAGGAGTGCATATCGATATCTGACATCGCGGCACAGACCCAAGCGAGAACCGGCAAACGCGCGCACCCGCGGCGCGCGCAAAGCCGCACATAACGCGAGCGTGATAGTCCGGTCGCCCGAGGCGAGGATCACCGCACTGCACCCGACCCGGCTATCCCACCCTGCCCATCGGCCTGCGCCGATGGGCGACGCACGAACGCTCATCGTGGCCGGTGTGGTCGGCCGTGAACAGCGACTACACACGGGGTCGAAAAATTCTCGTGCTGACAAATCGCGGACAAGCGGCCGATTTCGGCGTTTCGAACTGACCCGAAAAAGCCGTTGACCAGGGCCGGAGCCCTGGTCAACGTGGTGTCGAAGGGGGGACTTGAACCCCCACGCCCATTAATAGGGCACTAGCACCTCAAGCTAGCGCGTCTGCCAATTCCGCCACTTCGACGTGGTGTTGGGCATCTGATGATAGCCGCACGGTCCGGCGCTCGCACGCGGACCGCGCAAGTGTCAGCCTCAGTCGAGGAAGAACGAAACGGCGAGCAACGAGTAGATCCAGATCAGCGACAACACGAAGGTGATCCGGTTCAGGTTGCGCTCGGCGGCCGTTGACCCGAGGGCCGCACCCCCACCGCCGCCGAACATGTCGGAGAGACCGCCGCCGCGACCGCTGTGCAGCAGGATGCCGGCGATCAGCCCGAACAACGAGACCACGTTGATCACGAGGCTCACATAAGTCAATACGTCACGCACTGGCCCAAGGTTAGCGCCCGTGCCCCCGGGACGGACCACATCGTTCGCTCGATAGCTTCAGGCGCCATGACCAGTCCCGCCGCCCTCGATCTTCACCGCGTCGTGGCCCGGCGCCTGATCGACGGCCGCAACACCGTCGAGGCGCCCGCGCTCTCGCCCGACGGCGAGCACGTCTCGTTCGTTGTCGCCACCACCGACCTGGCAAACAACACGACAGTTCGTCGCGTCTGGCTCGACAACGCCCCACTCACCGACGGACCGATCGACAAGTCCCCCACGTGGTCACCCGACGGCCGCTTCCTCGCCTTCACGTCCCAACCGACCGAGAAGAACGCGGTCTCGACACTGCGGGTTGCGCCGATCGCCGGTCCCGGCGAGATCCGTCGCGTGTGTACGGTGCCCGACGGTCTCGAGGACATGGCCTGGTCACCGGACGGACGATGGATCGCCTTCATCAGCCGGACCCAGCACGAGCGCTACACCACACCCGACACCTCGTGGCAGTCGCCGCGCAAGGTCGAGCGCTTCTTCGCACGCCTCAACGGCAAGGACTGGGTGTTCGACCGGCCGCAGCACGTGTACGTCATCGCCGCCGACGGAACCGGAACCCTGCGCAACCTCACCCCCGGTGAATACCAACACAGCGGTATCGCCTGGGCACCCGATTCCTCGACGATCGTCACCTCGGCGGCCCGCCACGACACGTGGGATCGCGACTTCGCCGAAGACATCTATGCCGTTCCCCTCGACGCCGACGAGCACCCCGATCACATTCGCTGCCTGACCGCACACGACGGCACCTACTCGAAGCCGTCGGTGTCGCCCGACGGCACACGCGTTGCCTTCATCGGCCACGGCGACACCGACACGCTCGTCCACAACTACGCCGTCGGCTCGCTGCCCTTCGATGCCGACGGCGCGACGGACGACGAGATCCGGTGGGCGTCGACGGCGCTCGATCGCACGTTCATCTGCACCGCTGGCGAACAACCACCGGTGTGGGACGACGACAACCACGTGCTCGCGCTTGCGGAGGATCGCGGTGACACTCACCTGTTCCGCGTGACCGTCGATGCGTCAGCGGCACCCGAGGCCGTCACCGCCGGGAGGATCTCGGTCATGGCATTCGACGCCGCCGCCGGGCACATCGCAACCGTTCGGAGCGCGGTCGACTGCACCCCCGAGTTGTGGATCGACGACGAGCGACGCACGCACGTCGGTGCGCGCTGGTCGGCCGCGATGTTGCCGTGGGAGCGCTTCACCGTGCCCACCACCGACGGGACGGACGAGATCGACTGCTGGATCATGCGCCCGGCCGATTTCGACGAGACCGCCACCTATCCGGTCCTGCTCAACGTTCACGGAGGGCCGTTCGCGCAGTACGGCGAGTACTTCTTCGACGAGGCCCAGATGCAGGCGGCCGCAGGATTCGTCGTCGTCCTCGGCAACCCGCGTGGGAGCAGCGGACGTCACACGGAATGGGGCCAGGCGATCCTCGGCCCGAACCACCCGGTTGCGCCCGGGACCGGCTGGGGCAGTGTGGACGTCGACGACGTGCTCGCAATCATCGACGGCGCGCTGGACCGATACGAGTTCTGCGATCGAGATCGGGTCGGGATGCTCGGCGGCTCGTACGGCGGCTTCATGGCCACCTGGCTCGCTGCGAACCACGGCGAGCGGTTTCGCGGGTTCTGCTCCGAGCGGGCGGTGAACAACCTCGTCTCCGAGGAATGGAGCAGCGACATCGGCACGGCGTTCCGCACCGAACACGGCCCGCTCTACATCGACGACGTCGAGACGTACGAGGAGCGCTCCCCCGTCAAGAAGATTCGAGACATCGACACGCCGATGCTGCTCATCCACTCCGAGGAGGACTTGCGCTGTCCGGTCGGGCAAGCGGAAGAACTCTGGATGGGGCTCCATCTCCTCGGCAAGGAGGTCGATTTCTACCGATTCCCCGGCGAAGACCACGAGCTCTCCCGAACGGGCTCACCGGTCCACCGCGTCCAGCGAGCCGAGATCATCCTCGACTGGTTCGCCGCGCAACTCGTCGAACGTTGATGGTGCGAGCGAACACCGCACGCTTCGCGATCACGTCGCCGCGCTCGTGGTGCTCGGTCGACAGGAGCTACTCCCTCGCCCGTGACACCTGAGAGTGCCGTCGCTGCGATCGATGACAGCTCACGAGCGCCGGCATCGATGCGGCGCGCAGCGCTTTGACGACCGCTCAGGATCCCGACGCGGACTGACCAGACCACTTCTTGCGGCGGTACAGCCACGTCGGAGCGACGCTCTCCGGCGGGACTGCGAGCCGGTCGAATCGCACCTCGGTGGCGACATCAGCCAGCACCCGCTCGAGTTCGTGGAATTCGGCTCTCGACTCACATCGGTCGACCAGTAGGTAGCGGCGACGACCCACCTTCGCCACGAGACCGCCCGGTTCGACCCCGCGCATGCGAACCGCGACGCTCGGTCGGGCTCGGGTGAGCTGTTCGACCTCGGTCCAAGTGAGGCGATGGCGTCGAAGCACCGCTCGCCGGGTGACTCCCCGAGCGTCCAGCTCCGACGAGACCGGGTAGTCGAACAGCGCGACGAGAGTGAGGCACACCCCGGCCACCAGCGTCAGCGTCGGGATCAGCCGCCAGCCGGCGGAGCCGACGACGAGTACGCCGGCAGCGAGAACTGCTGCAGCACCGATTCCGCTGGTGACGATCCCTCGCCAGCTGCCGTGCAGGGTGACCGAGTCGGCCGCCACGCTCAAGCGCCGACGACGTCGCCCTTGCGGCCGAGCTCGACGGCGCGTTCCAGCAGGGTCTCGCCAGGCTGCAACGGGAAGTGGCACGCAACCGTGTGCCCCGGGACCAATTCGGTCGGTTCGGGCGTCTCGGATGCACACCGGTCCTGTGCGATCGGGCACCGAGGGTGGAACCGGCACCCGGAAGGCGGCTTGGCCGGGCTGGGCACGTCACCTTGGAGCGTGATCCGCTGACGTGACCGTTCACGCCGCGGGTCGGCGATCGGGACCGCAGACAGCAGCGACTGCGTGTAGGGATGAGCCGGCGCCTCGTACAGCGCATCGCGGTCCGCGAGCTCGACGATCCGGCCGAGGTACATGACGGCCACCCGATCGCTCGTGTGACGGACCACAGAGAGATCGTGGGCGATGAAGATGAAGCTGAGTTGGTACTCGTCCTGGATCTCGTCGAGCAGGTTGAGGACCTGCGCCTGGATACTGACGTCGAGCGCCGAGACCGGCTCGTCGAGCACGATCACCTTCGGCCGCAACGCCAGCGACCGGGCGATGCCGATGCGTTGACGCTGACCGCCCGAGAACTCGTGCGGGTAGCGGTTTCCGTGCTCCGGGAGCAAGCCCACACGCTTCAGGAGTTCGCCGACACGATCACGCGCCTCGGCTTTCGGCACGCCGTGGATCTTCATCGGCTCCCCGACGATCTCACGGATCGGGAGACGCGGGTTCAACGATGCGTAGGGGTCCTGGAACACCATCTGCAGGTCGCTGCGCAACTGTCGCAGTCGCTTCTTCGAAGCTGCCGTGACGTCTTCGGTGCCGTACATGACCGAGCCGGACGTCGGCTCGACCAACCGGAGCAGCGACCGACCGAGCGTGCTCTTCCCGCAGCCCGATTCGCCGACGACGCCGAGGGTCTCGTGTCGGTTCAGGTCGAGTGACACGCCAGACACCGCCTGCACCGCACCCACCTGTCGACGGAACACCCCGGCGCGGATGGGGAACTCCATGACGAGATCACGGACCTTCAGGATCGGTGCTTCCTCGTCGATCCCGCTGAGGGCGCCGGAGTCGTAGACCGATTCCGCCGTCATGACGCTGCACCCACGTCGATGCCGACGTCGGCCGTGCGGTGGCAACGACTTGCGTGATCGTCGCCGAGTCGGACCACCGGTGGATCGAGTTCGGCACACAGATCGGTCGCAAAGGAACAGCGTGGTCTGAACGCACAACCCGATGGCGGGTTGAGCAGGCTCGGCGGATTGCCGGGAATCGCCTCGAGTGAGGTCTTGAGCCCCTCGAGATCGGGAATCGAGTTGAGCAGCGCCAACGTGTAGGGATTGCGCGATTCGTAGAAGATCGCGTCGAGATCGCCTGTCTCCATCAGCCGGCTGGCGTACATCACCTGCACGCGGTCGGCAGATCCGGCAACGAGGCCCAGGTCGTGGGTGATCAACATCATCGCCGACCCCGTCGCCTGCTGTACCTCGTGGAGGACCTCCATCACCTGCGCCTGCACCGTCACGTCGAGCGCCGTCGTCGGCTCATCGGCGATGAGCAGCTTGGGATCGTTGCAGATCGCCATCGCGATCATGGCGCGCTGACGCATGCCACCGGAGTACTCGTGCGGGTGCTGAGCGGCGCGACGCTTCGGCTCGGGCACGCCCACCAGCTGCAGCAGGTCGACCGCCCGCTCCCACGCCGACTGCTTGGTGGCGGTGGTGTGCACCCGGATCGCCTCCGAGATCTGATCGCCGACCGTGAAGACGGGGTTCAGCGCCGTCATCGGATCCTGGAAGATCATGGCGATGTCCCGGCCGCGGATGGACCGCATCTCGCTCTCCGAGAGCGCGAGCAGGTCGATGCCGTCGAACTCGACCGAGCCCGTGATGTCGGTGTTCTTCGGGTGCAGGCGCATCAGCGCGAGCGCAGTGACCGACTTGCCGGAGCCGGACTCACCGACGACCGCGAGCACCTCACCCGGGCTGATCTCGAAGCTGATGTCGGTGACGGCACTGACCGTCCCCGCATCGGTTCTGAACTCGACGGTGAGATTGTCGGCCTTCAACAGCGGCGATGCGTTCATGTCACCCTCGCTCGTTCTTCGAGCGGGGGTCGAGAGCATCACGCAGGCCGTCTCCGAGGAAGTTCACACACAACACGATCATGACGATGAAGAAGCCCGGGGTCAGCACACGAATCGGATCGTTGTCGATGCTTCCCTTCGCATCGGCCACGAGGGTGCCCAACGATGCGTCGGGCGGCTGCACACCCAGCCCGAGGAACGAAAGCGTGCTCTCGAGCACGATGACGGTGCCGAGCAGGAGCGTCACTTCGACCACGACCGGCCCGACCACGTTCGGCAGCACGTGCCGGAAGATGATCCGCATGTGCGACGCCCCCGCGGCGCGCGCCGCCATGATGTACTCCTGCTCCTTGATGGACAGCACGACCCCGCGCACCACACGTGCGATGCGGGTCCACAGCAACCCCGCCAGCACGAGCGCCAGCGTCGTCGGGTTCCCGCCGAAGTACAGGGCGAAGATCGACAGCAGGATCAGCGCCGGCACGATGAGGACGAGGTTGACCAACTGAGAGATTGCAACGTCGGCCGCGCCGCCGAAGTAGGCGGCCAGTGAGCCGAGCATCGTGCCGAGCGCCGTCGCCACGATCGCAGCGATGAACCCGATGCGGAACGAGTAGAGCCCACCCTGGGCCGTGCGCACGAACAGGTCGCGGCCGATCTCGTCGGTACCGAACCAGTGCGTGGATCGACGGGCCCTGGAGTCGGTCGGCGACGTTGCGCTCGTCGAACTCGAACGGGCTGATCTGCTGGCCGACGATGAACAGCAGGAGGATCAGCACGAGACCGATCGCACCGATGATCGCGAGACGGTGGTGGCGGAATCGCTTCCACGCCAGCCAGCCGAAGGTCTGGGGAGCCTCGGTCAAGCCCTCGATCTCGCCGGCGGTGAACACCGGGACGTGATGCTCGTAGCCCTCGGTGTCGAAATACTCCGGGTCGAGGTTCTCTTGATCGAAGGTGTCGGGACGACGCATCCTGCTCCTCAGTCCAATCGAATTCGGGGGTCGAGCACGCCGTACATGATGTCGGCCACGAGGTTGAAGAACACGGTGATGATGCCGGTGAACAGCACGATGCCGAGAATGAGATAGATGTCGGCGTCCGCGAGCCCGCGAACGAATGCGGGTCCGAGACCAGGCCACGAGAAGATGCTCTCGGTGACGATCGACCCACCGAGCAGCGCCGAGAAGTTCAGTGCCCAGAGCGTGACGAGCGGGATGAGCGCATTGCGCAGCGCGTGTCGCCACACGACGCGGTTCTCGTTGAGACCCTTCGCCCGGGCCGTGCGGATGTAGTCCTGGTTCAGCGTCTCGAGCATCGAGGCGCGCCCGAAGCGGCTGTCGGCGGAGATGAAGAGGATCGACAGCGACAGGACCGGAAGGGCGATGTCGCGGAGGAGTTCGAGCAGGTTCTCGTTGGTCTTGCGGCCGGTGTTGAACGGCTTCACGCCGAACCAGTTCTCGAGTTGGACCCCGAAGACGTTCTGGATGACCAGGGCGAGAACGAAGGAGGGAAAGGCCAGCCCGAAGAAGGCGAGGCCGGTGAAGAAGTAGTCACCCTTCGAGTACTGGTGACGGGCGGAGTACACCGAGAGCAAGAGCGCCACGATGGCGCTGATGACGAACGCCGGGACGGCGATGAGCGCCGTGTTCCAGCCGCGTTCGACGATGATCTCGCTGACCGGTTCGCCGATGCTGCTCGATGTGCCGAAGTCGCCGCTGAGCACATCGCCGAACCAGATGAAGGGCCGCAGCCACACGTTGACATCGAGGTTGTACACCTCGGTGATCTGATCGAAGCCCTCCTGGCAACGGGGCAGGCAGAGGTAGAACGCGCCTCGAGGATCGGTGGTGAGCGAGATCCCGACGTGCACGAGGTACAAGGCGACGGCCAGCAATGGGATCGTGGCCAGGAGCCGTCTGGTGATGTAGGCGAACACTGTGTGAGGACCTCGGACGGAACAGTAGACGACAGGAGTGCCGATGCTGAACGGGGCCCCGATCAGGGGCCCCGTTCGCATCTACATGGTGTTCGTTGTTAGTTCGTGTTCAGCTGATCAGCCGGCGAACACGTAGTCGACGACGTTGACCAGCGGACCGGCATCGTCGGCGTCGGGCGAGACAGCAGCTGCCGCAAGCGTCCCGGTGTAGCCGTAGAAGCTCGGCTTCTGCGTGATCGGGAGCATGAACAGTCCCTGCACGGGATCGTTGTCGAGTGTCGTCACGTAGCGGTCCATGTTGTTGTAACACGCAGCGCGCTCGGCGTCGTCGACCGTCGAGTCACACTCGCCGATGAGTGCGTCGAACTCGGCGTTCTGGAAGCCATAGACGTTGTTGCCACTGTCGCTCAGGTAGGCGGTGTGCTGCCCACCCGGCCACGGGCCGCCGACCCATGCGAACTGGGTGATGTCCCAGATGTCGCAGTTGCCGGAGGTACCGCCGCTGTTCGCACACTCGATCGAGTCCGCCGAGAACGGCCGCTCTCCGAAGTAGGCGCTTCCTTCGACGTTGTCGATGACGATCTCGATGCCGGCGTCGGACATCTGCGCCTGGATGAGCTCCTGCTGGATCTCACGCAGACGGTTGCCACCGGTCGTGCCGACCCGCAGCGACAGCACGCCGTCTTCGGGATGCTCGTACACGCCGTCACCGTTCAAGGCGTAGCCGGCGGATTCGAGCGCAGCCTGTGCCGACTCGACGTCGCCGGTGCCATAGCCGGCCTCGCCGGAATGATCCTCGTACGTGGACTGGTTCGACATCCAGTAGGTGTTGCCCAGGCCCTCTGCGGGGAGTGCATCACCGAACAGCGGCGTGTACAGCGCCTCCATGACCTCACCCTTGTCCATGGCGTACGCGAGGCCCTCGCGGACTTCCGGCTTGGAGAGGTGCACGTTGTTCAGGTTCAGACCCCAGTGCTCGAACGTCGGGCCAGCAGCCGATGCGACCGTGAAGCCCTCGGACGTGCCGAGATCCTCGAAGGCCAGCTGCGGCTGCGTGAAGATGACCTGCGCCTCGTTGGCGAGCAGCGAGTTGATCTGCGCGTCGGTGTCGGCCACGAAGTTGATCTGCACGCCGTCGACGGCCGCGATCTCGCCCTGACGGGTCACGTCGGGGCTGACCGAACCGTTGTAGAGGTCGTTGCGGACCAGGTTCATCTCGACGCCCTTGTTCCACGAATCGAAGATCATCGGGCCCGAGGAAGGAAGCGGGTCGCCGCTCGGGAGCGTCCACGTGCGCAGGACTTCGTTCATCTCGCCGGCAGCGACGACCGGATCGGCGTCGAAGACGTGACTCGGGTAAACCCGCTCGAAGATCGACTTGTACCCCGAGAAGAACTCGGACCAGGTGATCGAGAACTCGGTCGGGCTGTTCACCGTGAAGTCGGTGATCGTGTCGTAGCCGGTGCGGCTCCCGAGGAGGTAGACGAACGCAGGCTCGCCCTCGTCGTCGGTGCCGTCGGTCGCCATGAACGCGTCATAGCTGAACTTGACGTCGTCGGCAGTCAGGTCGTCGCCGTCGCTCCAGACCAGGCCGTCACGCAGCGTGAAGTCGATCGTCGTCGTACCGTCGTCGTTGGACGTCACGGTCTCGCTGGCAACCAGCTCGGGAAAGAACTCCGTGGTGGCGGTCACGCCGTAGAGGCCATCGAGCATCGATTGGATGATCCACGACGCGACCGAGAGGTTGTTCTCCGGGTCGTCGAGGTGCAGGTCCGGCGGCTCCTGCTCGTGGGTCCAGATCAGCGTGCCGCCGTCGGTGCCCGCTGCAGCTTCGTCGCCGCCTTCAGTGGCGTCGGTGCCTTCGGTGGCGTCGGTGCCTTCGGTGACTTCGGTGGAATCGGATTCCTCGCCGCCGCTGCCGCTGTCGTCGTCACTGCCGCATGCGGCGAAGACGAGCGCCGACGTCGCAGCGATCGCAAGGAGCTTGTGGCTCCGTCGAGTGGTGTTCACGTAGTTGTCCTCCTGTGTTTGGACTACAGACGGGAGGTGTCTGTGGTTGTGCGGGAACCGCTCGACCGAAATCGACGTTCGACCGCTTCGCCCGCACATTGTTGGAGTGCGCGGACGCTCTGGAGCCCTCCCCGGTGAACCAGAGGTCAGTGACGTTAGCAGCGCCGGTTACCCACCGGTAGGCATCGCTGTTTCCAATCTGTTAAGCATCAAACTGTCCAGCAGAACGCCAGAAGTGGCCGAGACGGACGCCGGGAGGCGGTCAGCGTTCGAACTGGATGATCCGTGCGAACTCGTCGGGGTCGAGACTCGCCCCGCCGACCAGCGCGCCGTCGATGTCGGGCTGGCTCATCAACTCGGGGGCGTTGCCGCCCTTGACCGAGCCGCCGTACTGGATCCGCACGGCGTCGGCGGTCGCGTCGTCGGTCATCTCGCGGATCTTCACACGAATGGCGGCGCACACGGTCTGGGCGTCCTCGGCCGTTGCGGTCTTGCCGGTGCCGATCGCCCAGATCGGCTCGTACGCGATCACCAGCGCAGCGATCTGCTCGTTCGTGACCCCGGCGAGTCCGGCCTCGATCTGGCCGAGCACCTTCGACTCGGTCTCCCCCGCCTCGCGCTCGGCGAGCGTCTCACCGCAGCACATGATCGGCGTCATGGCGTACTTGATGATCGCCTTCACCTTGGCGTTGACCATGTCGTCGGTCTCACCGAAGATCTCGCGCCGTTCGCTGTGCCCGCAGATCACGTACCGAGTGTTCAACTTGGCCAGGAACGCCGGGCTGACCTCGCCGGTGAATGCGCCGGAGTCCTCGAAGTGGCAGTGCTGGGCGCCCAGCGCGAAGTCGAGGTCCTCGCTCTCGATCAGCGTCTGGATCGAGCGGATGTCGGTGAACGGCGGATGGATCGAGACCTCGACGTCGTCGAGCACCCCCTTCGGAATCAGGTAGTGCAGCTTCTGGACGGTCTGGATGGCCTCGAAGTGGTTGAGGTTCATCTTCCAGTTGCCCGAGATGAGTGGTGTACGGGTCATGACGACCCCTTTCTGAGAGCCTCGAGGCCCGGCAGGTCGCCGTTCTCGAGGAGTTCGAGGCTGGCGCCGCCGCCGGTCGACACGTGGTCGACCTCGTCGTCGAGCCGGAACTGGGCGAGCGCCGCGGCGGAATCGCCACCGCCGACGACCGTGAACGCCTTCGTGTCGGCCATCGCCTGCGCGACGGTCCGCGTGCCCGACTCGAATCGCTCGTCTTCGAACATGCCCATCGGGCCGTTCCAGAACACCATCCGCGCGTCCATGATCACGTCGGTGAACGCGGCGGCCGCACCGGGCCCGATGTCGTAGCCGATCGATCCCTCGCCGAGCCGCGTCCCGAACTGAGCGAAGTTGCCGTCGGCGTCGGTCCCGGTGATGTCGTCGGGCAGGTGGATCGTCTTGCCCATCGCCTCGGCCTTCGCGAGCAGGTCACGGCAGGTGTCGACCATGTCGGGCTCGAACAGCGAGTTGCCGATCGGCTTGCCCTGCGCGGCGAAGAACGTGAAGCACATCGCGCCACCGATGATGATCGCATCGACGGTTTCGAGGAGCGCCTCGATCACGCCGAGCTTGTCGGAGATCTTCGCGCCGCCGAGCACAGCCACGAACGGGTGCTTCGGCTTGTTGCGCAGTCCGAGCAGGACATCGACCTCCTTCTCGAGGAGGCGTCCCATCGCAGCGGGCACGTGTTCGGGCGGACCGACGATCGACGCGTGCGACCGATGGGACGCCCCGAACGCGTCGTTGACGTAGGCGTCGATGCCCTCGACGAGTTGCGCGACGAACGCCGGGTCGTTCGCTGTCTCGCCCGGGTCGAACCGCAGGTTCTCGAGCAACTCCACGCCGGGCGCCAGCTCTGCCAACCGAGCCCGGACGGGCGCCATCGAGTACTTCGGATTCGGCTCACCCTTCGGGCGACCGAGATGGCTCGCCGTGACGACGACCGCGCCGCGCTCGGTCAACCACTCGATCGTCGGCAGGGCGGCACGGATCCGGAAGTCGTCGACGACGTTGCCATCGTCGTCGAGGGGCACGTTGAAATCGGTCCGCACGAGCACGCGCTTCCCCGACAGGTCGCCGACCTGCGCTTCCAGATCCTCCAGCCTCGGGATTGCGGAGACGGAGATCTCAGTCATCGTCAGGCCCGGTCAGCGCTTGACCTTGGCGCCGGTGAACAGCGCCATGTCGACGAGGCGGTTGGAGTAGCCCCACTCGTTGTCGTACCAGCCGTTGACCTTGACCATCTTGCCCTGGACCTGGGTCATGCCGGCGTCGTAGGTGCAGCTCGACGGGTCGGTGACGATGTCGCTCGACACGATCGGGTCCTCGGTGTAGGTGAGCACGTCTTTCAGCGCGCCGCTCTTCGCGGCCTTCTTGAACGCCGCGTTGATCTCCTCGACCGTGGCCTTCTTCTTGAGGTTCGCGGTGAAGTCGGTGAGCGAGCCGGTCGGTACCGGGACACGCAGGGCGCCGCCGTCGAGCTTGCCCTTCATCGACTCCATCACGAGTGCGGTCGCCCGGGCGGCACCGGTCGAGGTCGGGATGATGTTGATCGCGGCACCGCGGGCCCGACGCAGGTCCTTGTGCGGACCGTCGACGATGTTCTGATCACCGGTGTACGCGTGGATCGTGGTCATCAGGCCTTCGACGACACCGAAGTTGTCGTCGAGCACCTTCACGAGCGGCACGATGCAGTTGGTCGTGCAGCTGGCGTTCGAGATCACCTTGTGCTGGCTGATCCGGAAGTCCTTGTGGTTGACGCCGTAGACGAAGGTTGCGTCGGCCCCGGTGCAGGGCGCTGACACGATGACGAGCGGTGCGCCGGCATCGAGGTGCGCCGCTGCGGCGTCGCGCGAGTTGAAGAAGCCGGTCGACTCGATCACCAGATCGACGCCGAGCTCGCCCCACGGGAGGTCGGCAGGGTTGCGCTCGCTGAGCACCTGGAGCGTGTCGTCACCCACCTTGATCCCGCCCTTGACGGCCTTGATGTCGTCGGGAAGCACCCCGAGCACCGAGTCGTACTTCAGGAGGTGCGCCATCTGATCGATCGATCCGAGGTCGTTGACCGCGACGAAGTCGATGTCGGCACCTTGCGCCTTGGCTGCACGGAAGAAGTTCCGACCGATCCGGCCGAAGCCGTTGATACCGACGCGAACTGTCATGTTGGGGTTCCTTTGGTCTGAGTGCTTGCTGGGAGGTCGCATGCGCCGTGCCCGAACGGGAGCGTCGCTGACACCATCGACTGTAGCGGCCCTGCTCGCCGGGCTTGGAAAGCTCAGTGCGACACGTCGCGGTGGGTGACGCGCACGGCCACACCCCGATCGCGGAGGCGGCTCGCCATCTCCTCGGCGATGGCGACCGAGCGGTGGCGCCCACCCGTGCATCCGATCGCCACCGTGAGATACGCCCGGCCCTCCTCTTCGTATTGAGGAAGCAGCGACGCGAGCAAGTCGTCGAACCGGTCGACGAACGCGGAACCCGCAGCGGTCTCGAGCACGTGGTCGCGGACCTTCGGGTCGTGCCCGGTCAAGGGCCGCAGCTCGGGCTGCCAGTGCGGGTTCGGCAGAAAACGCACGTCCATGACCATGTCGGCATCGAGCGGGAGGCCGTGCTTGAACCCGAAACTCTCGACCGACACCTGCAGGCGTGAGTCGGACGACTCGGCGAACGCCGCGACGAGGCGCTCCTTGAGCTGGTGCACGTTCAGGTCGGTCGTGTCGATCACGAGGTCGGCGGCAGCCCGTGCCGGATCCAGCTGTTCGCGTTCGAGCTCGATCGACTCGACGAGCCCCTGGGCCTGGTCGGCCAGCGGGTGCCGGCGACGGGTGGCGTCGTAGCGGCGCACCAGCTCGGCGGTCGACGCGTCGAGGAACACCACGGTGGCACGATGGCCGCTCGCACGGACCTCGCCGACGTGGCGGAGCAACTCGTGGTGCTGGCGACCGGCGACGAGCGCCAGGCGACCGATGTCGCTGCCCGGTTTCGCAGCGAGGTCGATGATCGTGTTGATCAGCGTGGTGGGCAGATTGTCGACCACGTACCAGCCGAGGTCTTCGAGCACGTCGGCTGCCGCCGATCGTCCTGCGCCGGACAACCCGGTGATGAGCACGATCTCGGCCATCACCTCAGCGTAGTCCTCACACGGATTTCGTCAGCCGGAGGTACAGCAGTCGAGGGAACGCAGCGCTGGCCTCGTAGCCGGGCCCCCGCCCGAGAAAGCCGGGAGGCGGCGCCGGCTCGACCATCTTGACGATGTTGAGCCCGTTCGCGGCGAATGCGTTCACGTAGCGCGACAGCGGCCGATGGACGAACCGGATCCAGACGTCGAGCTCGACCTGCTCGATCGATTCGGTCTCGTCGAGGTACGGACCGAGCCGGTAGTAGTACTCGGGCGGGTCGACCATGTGGTCGTCGATCATGGCGCTGCCGGGCGCCTGGAGGATCGGATGGTTGAGGAAGAAGCAGAACGTGCCGCCCGGAGCGAGCACCCTGGCCACCTCGGCGACCGCCTCGTCGACGGCATCGATGTGCTCGAACACGAGGCAGGCCATCGCAAGGTCGAACGAGCCGTCGGCAAACGGCAGCGCTGCAGCACCGGCCCGCGCATAGGCCGGCCCACCGGCCCGCTCCGCCGCGACTCGAACGCAGTTCCACGTCGGATCGATCCCGACGACCTCGGCTCCCTGCGCTGCAGCCAGCCGACTGACCTGACCGTCGCCGCAGCCGATGTCGAGGACGCGCTTCGCGCCCCGGAGTTCGGCTTCGGCCAGGGGCAGGATCTGCTCGTTGTACTCGGGGTCTGCACCCTCGGTGAAGCCGGCGATCCACCAGTCGGCGTGGGTTTCCCACAGGTCGTCACTCATGCAGGGAGCGTAGGGTGGCGGGGTGGAATTCTCCGTCTGGCCGAACCCATCACGCACTCCCGACGAGGTGCTGGATCTCGCCCGGATGGCCGACGACGACGGGTGGCTCGGGCTGTGGTACGCCGACCACTACATGCCGAACACCGGTGACGAGTCGTTCGCTCCGGGCGACGTGCACGAATGCTGGTCGCTGCTTCCTGCGATCGCGGCGGTCACCTCCCGGATCCGACTCGGCCCGCTCGTGGCACCCACCTCGATCCATCACCCGGCGCTCCTGGCCAACCGCGCGGCCACGATCGACCGGCTGTCCGGCGGCCGCTTCGTGCTCGGGCTCGGCGCCGGGTGGCAGATCAACGAGCACGCTGCGTACGGGATCGACCTCGAACCCCCGGGGGCACGAGTGAGCCGCTTCGAGGAGTCGATCCAGATCGTGCGATCGCTGCTCGACAACGACCGGACCACCTACGCGGGCAGTTTCTACGAGGTCACCGATGCGCCGTGCGATCCGAAGCCGGTGCAGGACCGTCTGCCGATCCTCGTCGGCACCGGGAGCCCGCGCATGCTCGGCATCACCGCACGTCACGCGCAGGAGTGGAACACGTGGGGGGCGCCCGACCTGGCAGCGCAGCGGCGCGCGGTGTTCGTCGATGCCTGCGATGCCGCAGGGACCGACCCCGAGTCGATGCACACGTCGGTGCAGGCACTCGTCTTCATGGTGGACGACGACGAGACGATCGCGAAGATCATGGCGAACGACATGGCCGACCGGTCGATCGCCGGGTCCGACGATCACCTCGTCGAGCAGCTCGGACGGTTCGCCGAGGACGGGTTCGACGAGGTCATCGTCCCCGACTTCACGCTCGGCGACACACCCGCCGCCCGGCTCGAGGCCTACCAGCGCTTCACGTCGGACATCGCTGCGCAACTGCGCCACGCGTAGCGGAGTGGGTCAGACCCACTCCGCTACGCGTGGAACTTTGCGTGGATGGCCTCGGCGACGGCATCGGGGAGGAAGCTGTGGGCCTTGAGCTCGTCGAGTGATGCGTTCTTGACGGCGGTCACGCCACCCATCGCCTTGGTCAGCTTCTTCTTGCGGACCTCGCCGAGACCGGGAATGTCGTCGAGGGCGCTCACGGTCATCCGCTTGCTGCGGCGTTCGCGGTGGAATGAGTTGGCGAAGCGGTGCGCCTCGTCGCGAATCCGCTGGAGCATGAAGAGCGCCTCGGACCCACGCGGGATCTCGACCGGCTCCGAACGCCCCGGAACGTAGATCTCCTCGAATCGTTTCGCCAGCCCGGCCACCGGGATCTCGTCGGCGAGCCCCAACTCCTCGACGACCTTCTGTGTCGCACTCACCTGCCCCTTCCCGCCGTCGACGAGCAGCAGCTGCGGCGGGTAGGCGAACTTGCCGGGCTTGCGTTCACGCTGCTTGGACGGAATGTCGTCGTCATCCGGCCCGGTCCGCTCGTCGATGGGGCGATCCCGATCGTCGATGTACGCCTGGAGCCGCCGCCTGACGACCTCGGCCATCGCGGCATAGTCGTCGCTCGCCGCCACCTGCTCGCCGCCGACCGTGTTGACCTTGAAGCGGCGATACTCCCGCTTGGCCGGCAGGCCGTCCTCGAGCACGACCATCGACCCGACGTAGTCGGTCCCCTGCAGGTGCGCCATGTCGTAGCACTCGATGCGCAGCGGTGCCTCGGGCAGGTCGAGGTGCGTCTGCAACTCGGTGAGCGCCCGACTCCGCGTGTTGTGGTCGCTCGCCCGCTTCATCCGGTGCCGCGTGAACTCCTCTTGCGCATTGCGGGTCACGGTCTCGAGCAACGCCTTCTTGTCGCCACGCTGTGGGACCCGCACCTGCACCTTCGAGCCACGCACCATTTCCAGCCATTCCTCGTAGGTCGCAGCGTCGTCGGCCTCGTACGGCACGAGCACTTGCTTCGGCACGCCGACGACGGGTTCCTCGCCGTACAGCGATTCGAGGATGCGGTCGATCAGCAACCCGGGCGTGAGCTCCTCGACCTTGTCGAGCACGAAGCCCTTGCGACCCATGACCCGGCCCTTGCGCACGTAGAACACCTGGACCGACGCTTCGAGCTCGTCCTCGGCGATCCCGATGACGTCGAGGTCCTCGTTCTTCTCCGCGACCATCTGCTGCTTCGCGATCGCCTTGCGCACCGCGTCGAGACGGTCCCGGAGTCGAGCGGCTCGTTCGAATTCGAGTTCGGTTGCCGCGGTGCGCATCTCGGTCTCGAGGCGCTTGACGATCTCGTCGGTATCGCCGTCGAGGAACTGGCACAGCTCGGTGACCAGTTGGCGGTACTCCATCTCCTCGATCTCGCCGACACACGGACCCGAACACTTCTCGATGTGGAACAGCAGGCACGGCCGACCGAGCCGTTCGTGCTCGTTGAACTTGTTCTGGCTGCACGTGCGGATCGGGAAACTCCGCAGCAGCAGGTCGAGCGTGTCCCGAATCGCGTACGCATGGGCGTACGGTCCGAAATAGCGGGTGCCCTTCTTCTTCGTCCCGCGCATGACCATCGCCCGCGGCCAGATCTCGTCGTTGGTGACGGCGAGGAACGGATAGCTCTTGTCGTCGCGCAACCGGACGTTGAACCGCGGGTTGTGCTCCTTGATCAAGGAGTACTCGAGCATCAGCGCTTCGACCTCGTTGCGCACGATGGTCCACTCGACCGACTCCGCGGTCTGCACCATCTGCGCCGTACGCGGATGCATGTTGCGGGGGTTTTGGAAGTAGTTGGACAGCCGTTGGCGCAGACTCGACGCCTTGCCGACGTAGATCACCCGGCCCCGCCTGTCCTTGAACTGGTAGGAGCCGGGCTCGTCGGGAATGGTGCCGGCTGGCGGACGCGTGACCATGAAGTGTTCAGGATACGGACCTGCCGGTACCGTAGGTCGCTGATGTCGCAGTACTTCGCCGCCCTGTTCAGTCGCCGTCCCAATGACGGCTGGTTCCGCGTCTCGCGCTACGACGTCACGACCGTCGACATCGTCACGGCGCTGGCCGTGTTCTCGATGTTCATCTGGGCTGCGAGCCAAACCCTCTTCAGCAGGCTGATCTTTGCTGCTCCGCTCGTCCGCGAGGGACAGGTGTGGCGCGTCGTCACGTGGCCGATCGCCGAGGAGCCCGGCTTCTTCGCCCTGATCAGCATTGCCTTCTTCTGGTCGTTCGGACAACAGCTCGAAGGCCTGTTCGGGCGCGGGAAGTTCCTCGTGTGGATCCTGTCGGTCACGATGATTCCGGCGATCACCTTGTCGGTCCTCGGGTTCTTCAACAACGAGTTCGACTTCCAGAGCGTTGCGTTCGGGCTCGGGCCGCTGTTCCTCGCCGGCATCTGGGTCTATGCGGCGACATACCCGAACGTGCGCTGGTTCGAGATCATCCCGATCTGGGCGATTGCCGGGGTCTTCACGATGCTCCAGTTGCTCCAGTTCACGGGCGATCGGGCGTTGGGCGGCATCTTGTTCCTGCTCACGTCGGTGGCCGCGGCGCTCAGTGTGGGCCGCAGCCTGGGGCTGGCCTCGGCCTGGCCGATCCCCCACATCCCGCTCGGCGGCGGGCCCTCGGGTGGTTCCGGTCGCTCACCGCGTACGCGACGCTCCAAGCCGACCAAGCCGAAGCGCCCGAAGCGTGGCGGCGCCGGCCAACGGGTCGTCGAGGGACCGTGGCGCAAGGACACCGAGTCGTCGATCCCGAAACCCCCCACGTCGGTGGGCCCATCGCCCGCAGATCAGGCCGAGCTCGACGGGTTGCTCGACAAGATCAGCGAGCAGGGCATGGATGCCTTGTCGGGCGGCGAGAAGCAGCGCCTGAACGAGCTCAGCAAGCGCCTCCGTAACCGCTGACCGGGCACCAGTTCGCCCGCCCCACTCACGGCGGCAGAACGCCCCGCCCCGGCGGGGCGACTCGCCGCCGAACGAGTGTCGTCGGGTCAGGGCTCACGCTCGGCGCTCACGGAGATCACGGACTGCGGACGCGATTGCACCGTCGAAGTCCTTCCGGTACTCCTCTGCGGAGATTCGGCGCACCGTCCACCCGCATCGAGACGCTGCGGCGTCGCGACGTGCGTCCCGCTGACGGCCGATCGTTTCGGCATGGGTCGGAAAGACATCGACTTCGAGGGCCCAACGACATGCCGGAAGCGCGAGGTCGAAACGCGCCGCGCCGTAGCCCGGCAGGTCGATCCGATGCTGTCGTACCAACCCGACCACACCCGCCTGCCGAAGCGCCTCGCCGACGCGAACCTCGGGCTCGGACTCCGCTGCGCCGTTCGCGAGACGTCGATCGAGCTGTCGGAGGAATCGACGCACGAAGGGGCGTCGGGGTGCCCAATCGACAGCGACGGCTCGGAGGTCACCATCGCGGAGACCGCCATCGAACGCAGCCTGCTCGATCACCGACAGCAGATGGTCGTCGCTTCGCAGGTGCCGGCTCAGGTCCAACGCCGTCCGGGCTCGTGAGGTCACACGGATTGCGTCGGGACGCTCGACCACATCCTCGCTGCGAATCGCGTCGGTCCGGTACGCCACACACCACGTGGCCGCCGTCGCCCGCCAATGCCGCGGGGCGACGACGTGGATTCGTCGATCCACCGATACCCGGCGAAAGCCCCAGAGCCGACCGGCAGTCGGGCCGCTCACTGCGACCAGCGGGTGGGCCAGACAGACCGCAGCACATCGCGACAGTTCGTCCAGCGCCACGCTCGGTGTGCGATAGGCGCCCCGAATCACACTGACCAAGTCGCCACAGTGCTCCAGATACTCGACCTGGCGCCGCGTGAGCCCGACGCCGATCAGTTGGTCGATCGAGGCCACACCGTGTTGGCGGGCGAAGAGTCGATGGACGGCGCTCCCCAGATGGGTCATTCCATACCCCGTTCGTGTGATCGGACGAGGGAGGAGTCGGCGCCCCACACGGTACCCACTCCCGCCTCGCCTCCGTCGTCGGCGGCGAAACACCCCGCTGCGGCGGGGACAACCGCCGCAGCGACGTGCAGGTTCTCGCTCGGCGGCGGAACACCCCGCCATCGCGGGGTGTTCCGCCGCCGAGAAGGCTGAGGTGGCCGTGGGTCAGGGGGCGGCGGTGGGGACGGGGTGGCGGGCGGCAGTGAGCCAGGCGAGGACGAGCAGCGCGGCGGCGAGGGCCGCTGCGCCGTTCGCCAGGAGGTGGAAGCCGAACGACTCCTTCACGAAGCCGGATCCGAACGCGGCGAGCGCACCGCACATGCTCATCGTCAGATCCGCCGTGCCCTGCACCTCGACACGAGTCGACTCGGGAACCGACGCGGTGAGCAACGTCGATCCGCCGATCAGCCCGACGCTCCAGCCGAGGCCGAGGAAGAACAACCCGACGAACATGAGCGCCGGGACATATCCCGCCGCCACGGTCGACACCGTGCCGCAGCCCAGGATGATCGCGCCGACACGGATCGCCCGGTTCGCGCCGACGCGGTCGACGTGGCGCCCCACGATCGGCGAGAGCCCGTACATGCCGACGATGTGTACGGCGATCACCATCGCAGACAGATCCCCGTGATCGTGGTCCTTCATGTGCGGCGGGGTCATGGTCATCACGCCGACCATCGCCGCCTGCGAGATCGCCATGGCGACCAGCCCGAGGCGCGCCGTGGGTGACGCCGCGATCACCGCGGCACTCCGGCGGACCTGTCGGATCGGGCGGAGCCGCTCGGCATGTGGGTCGATCGTGCCCAGCACCTCGAGCGGGTCAGGGCGCAGGCGCACCGCAATCACCAGCGCCGCCACCATGAACAACGCCGCCGCCACGATGAACGGACCGACGAGTTCCTCGAGACCGATCGCACCGGCCATCGCCTTCTCGACGGGCGTCAGGAGCGGGCCGAACACCGCGCCGAGCGTGCCGACCCACACGATCGCAGCGATCGCCGTCCCCGCCTTCGACGGTTCTGCCAGGTCAGCGGCAACGTAGCGCCCCTGGAGCGTGGCAGCCTGACCGGCTCCGAAGGCCACCATGCCGATCAGGAAGACCGGGAACAGGCGTGTCTCCCCACCGAACGCGGCGATCGCCGACCCGACCGCGCCGATCGTCAGTGCGCCGGCCAACCCACGTCGCCGACCGCGACGTCGCATGTACGCGGCGAGCGGGATCGCCGTGAGCGCCGCCCCGACCGTGAACGAGGCGCTGCCGAGGCCGGCGAGGCGATCCGACCCGAGCAGGTCACCGGCCAGCAGCGTGACCACGGCGATCATGCCTGCCACCGCGGCCTGACCCGGCACCTGGGCGAAGCGCAGCGAGTTCAGCGTGCGGCGCTGGAGCCGTTGCCGCTCGGGGGTCGCAGCGACAGCCGCGTCGATGGTCACCCGTTCAGTCTGACGGGAGGAGCTCGCGCAGGTAGTGCCCGGTGAAGGACTTCTCGACCGAGGCAATGTGTTCGGGCGGACCCTCGGCAACGATCGTGCCGCCACCGGACCCACCGTTCGGACCGAGATCGATGATCCAGTCGGCGGTCTTGATCACGTCGAGGCTGTGCTCGATGACGAGCACCGTGTTGCCCTGATCGACGAGTCGTTGGAGCACGGTCAGGAGGCGACGCACGTCGTCGAAGTGCAAGCCGGTCGTCGGCTCGTCGAGCAGGTAGATCGTGTGACCGGTCGATCGCTTGGCCAATTCGGTTGCGAGCTTGACGCGCTGCGCCTCGCCACCCGACAGCGTCGGCGCGGACTGGCCCAGCCGCACGTATCCGAGCCCGACGTCCATCAACGTCTCCATGTACCGCGCGATCCCCGGCTGGTTGGCAAAGAAGTCGACGGCCTCGGCGACCGGCATGTCGAGCACCTCGGCGATGTTCTTGCCCTTGAACTCGATGTCGAGCGTGTCGCGGTTGAATCTCGCGCCCTTGCAGACCTCGCACGGCACGTACACGTCGGGAAGGAAGTGCATCTCGATCTTGATCGTGCCGTCTCCCGAACAGGCCTCGCAGCGGCCGCCCTTCACGTTGAAGCTGAAACGACCCGGGAGGTAGCCGCGGATCTTCGCCTCGTTGGTCGACGAGTAGAGCTTGCGGATCTTGTCGAACACGCCGGTGTAGGTCGCCGGGTTCGAACGCGGTGTCCGCCCGATCGGCGACTGGTCCATGTCGATCACCTTGTCGAGGTTCTCGATGCCGTTGATGCGCTTGTGCTTGCCGGCCGGCATCTTCGACTTGTAGATCTTCTGCATCAGCACGGGGAGCAGGATGTCGCGGATCAGCGTCGACTTGCCCGAGCCCGACACGCCGGTGACGCACACGAAGTTGCCGAGCGGGATGTCGACGGTCAGGTCCTGCAGGTTGTGCTCGCGCGCGCCGACGATCTGCAACCGGTCGAAGCTCTGCGAGCGTCGCTCGGAGGGAACCGGGATCGACTTCTTCCCGGACAGGTACTGCCCGGTGACCGACTCCTTCACCTTGCTGATGCCCTTGACCGGCCCGGCGTACACGACCTCACCGCCATGTTCGCCGGCACCCGGGCCGATGTCGACGATCCAGTCGGACGTGCGAATCGTCTCCTCGTCGTGCTCGACGACGATCACGGTGTTGCCGAGATCGCGCAGACGCGTCAGCGTGTCGATCAGGCGCTGGTTGTCTCGCTGGTGCAGCCCGATCGACGGCTCGTCGAGCACGTACAGCGTGCCGACGAGGCCCGACCCGATCTGTGAGGCGAGGCGGATGCGCTGCGCCTCTCCCCCGGCGAGTGTCCCCGCCGAGCGCGACATCGTGAGGTAGTCGAGTCCGACGTCGAGCAGGAATCCGAGCCGTGCGTTGATCTCCTTCGTGACCCGCTCGGCGATCAAACGGTCGCGTTCGGACAGTTCGAGGGCGGCGAGGAACTTCGCCGACTCCCCGATCGACATGTCGCTCACTTCCGAGATGTTCTTGTCGTTGATCGTGATGGCCAACGTGGCCGGCTTCAGCCTGGCGCCACCGCACGCCGAGCACGCGACGAGGCGCATGTACCCCTCGTACTGCTCGCGAGCCCACTCGCTGTCGCTGCCCTCGTGGCGCCGCTTCAACCACGGGATGACGCCCTCGTACTCGGTCGAGTAGGAGCGCTGACGTCCGTAGCGGTTCTTGTACTTGACGGTCATCTTGCCCTTGACCCCGTGCAGCACGACCTTCTGCTGCTTCGCCGTCAGCTCCTCCCACGGCGTGGCCAGATCGATGTCGTTGACGTTTGCAACCGACTCGAGCATGCGCGTGAAGTACTGGGTGTTCGCGCTGCGCCACGGGGCGATCGCCCCGTCGGCCAGGGAGACCTCACCGTCCGGGATGACGAGCTCGGGGTCCACCTCGAACGTCGTGCCCAGCCCGTCGCAGACCGCACACGCGCCGTAGGGCGAGTTGAACGAGAAATTCCGCGGCGCCGGCTCGTCGTAGCTGTTGTCGCACACGGGGCATGCGAGATGCTGGCTGAACGTGATGATCTCGTTGTCGCCGCTCTCGTCGGCCCGCTTGACGATCTCGATCTCCGCGACTCCATCGGCGAGGGCGAGCGCACCTTCGAGCGAGTCGGTGAGCCGCCGCTCGATGCCCTCCTTCAGGACGAGGCGGTCGACGATGATCTCGATCTTGTGGTTCTCGTACTTCGCGAGGCGCTCATCGCGCTTGAGGAACTCGTCGATGTCGACGGTCTCGCCGTCGACTCGGGCTCGCACGTACCCCTGGCCGGAGAGGTCCTCGAGCAGCGTGTCGTATTCGCCCTTTCGGCCGCGCACGACGGGCGCGAGGACCTGGAATCGAAGGCCGTCCTCCATCTCCAGGATCCGATCGACGATCTGCTGCGGAGTCTGGCGCTGGAGCAGCGTCCCGTCGTTCGGGCAGTGCTGCACACCGATGCGTGCGTAGAGCAGGCGGAGGTAGTCGTAGACCTCCGTGATGGTGCCGACGGTCGAGCGCGGGTTGCGCGAGGCCGACTTCTGATCGATCGAGATCGCGGGTGACAGGCCGTCGATGACGTCGACGTCGGGCTTGTCCATCTGACCGAGGAACTGGCGAGCGTAGGAACTCAGCGACTCGACGTAGCGGCGCTGACCCTCGGCATAGATCGTGTCGAACGCCAGGCTCGACTTGCCCGAACCCGACAGACCCGTGAAGACCACGAGCTTGTCGCGTGGCAACTCGACGTTGACGTTCTTCAGATTGTGCTCGCGCGCACCACGCACGACGATCTGCGGGTCGCCGGCGGCGGGACGGGTGCTGCGCTTCTTCGTGGCAGTGGAGGCGTTCGTGCGGGGGGCCATGAGCGATCCACACTACCTGGCGAACATGTGTTCAGAAATCGAGTGCGACCCATGCCACCGACCGCTCGCCGGGTTTGGCAACATGGTCTGATGCCCACGGAGACCCCCGACGAAATCCGGTGGCAGACCGATCGAGCGACGTGACGGTTCGATGACCGACGACGCCAGTGCAGCACGACGATTCCCGACCGGAATCACGATGGTGCGGGCGATCGCTGCAGCGCGTTGGCTCACCTGGCTGTGGATGGTCGGCGTCGTCGTCGTCGCGTCGACACGCCGGGTCGACGAGACGCTGGTCGGCGATCCTTCCGGGCCCGGGACGGCATTCCGTCAACCCGTCGCCGCGTGGGTCGGTGTCGTCGCCGTCCTCGCCGTGTGCGTGGTGGCCACCGTGTGGATCCGCACCTCTCCGGACCGATTGATGAGCCGGCGCTTCGCCGCCGTCGAGGTCACCCTCGCGTTGGCGCTGAGCGCGTTCGACGGCTGGGTGTTCGACCCCGGGCACGTGTTCGAGACGTCCCAGAGCCTGGCGACGCAGTATCCGCTGGTCGCGATGGCCACCGCCGGGCTGGCATTCGGCCCCTGGATCGCCGCCGCGCTCGGGTCCCTCGTCGGACTCGCCGAGTGGTGGGCCGCCGAACTCAACGAGTTCTCCGACTGGTCGCTGCGCCACACGTTCTCGATCGTCGCGAGCTCGCTGTTCTTCGCTGCAGCGGGTGCGCTGTTCGGTTGGCTCGGACAGTTGCTCCGACGCGTCGAGGGGCAGATCGCCGACCAGCGAGCGCGCGACGACGTCGCACTCGTGCTGCACGACACGGTGCTGCAGACGCTCGCCCTCGTCGAAAAGCGCAGTGTCGACACCGACCCGGAGCTCGCTCGTGCAGCACGTCGCGCCGACCGCGAGCTGCGACAGTTCCTCTTCGGGGCAGCTGCGTTGCCCGCCGACAACCTCGAGGGGCGGGTGCGCCTCGCGGTCGAACGAGCAACGCAGGACCACGACTTCACGGTGATCGTCAACGTCGTGGACGTCGGCTGCTCGGCCGACGTGACCGCGCAGGAGGCCCTGGCCGGCGCCGTCGGCGAAGCCGTCACCAATGCGATCAAACACGCCGAGGCCGACTCGATCGTGGTGTTCGTCGAGACCGACGACGACGGCGACGTGTTCGCAAGCATCCGCGACGACGGTCGAGGGTTCGACACCGCATCGTCGGCCGACGGGCAGGGCCTCGCTCGCTCGATTCGCGGACGGATGTCGACCGTCGGCGGACGGAGCGAAATCGTGAGCACCCCCGGTGCCGGAACGGAAGTGAGAGTCTGGACCCGATGAGCGAGACCGTGCACGACCGACCGATCGAGAAGATCCGGACCGTGCTCGCCGACGATCACGCGATCGTCCGATCCGGCATGCGAACCGAACTCGGCGAGCGCTTCGAGATCGTGGGTGAAGCCGACGATGCGGAAGGCGCGATCGACGTGATCACGGCGCGGCAACCCGACCTGGTCGTGACCGACCTGCACATGCCTCGCGGCGGCGGACTGGCGGTGGTCCAGGCCTGTGCCACCGTGTGCCCGATCGTGATCCTCACGGTGAGCGAGGCCGAACGCGACCTCCTCGACGCCGTCGCGGCCGGAGCCGCCGGCTACCTGCTGAAGAACTCACCGATCGACGACGTGCGCTCTGCGCTCGTTGCCGCCGCTGCGGGCGAGCCCGTCTTCTCACCATCGCTCGCTGCGCTCGTGCTCGGCGAGTTCCGACGGATGGCGAAGGCGAGCGACTCGAACCCGTTGACGGAGCGAGAACGGCAGGTGCTGCAGCTGGTTGCCCGCGGGCACACGTACAAGGAGTTGGGCGTGGAGCTGGACATCTCCCCGAAGACCGCGGAGAACCACGTCCGCAACATCCTCGGCAAGTTGCATCTCAGCCGCCGGAGCGACCTGATCCGCTACGCGGTCGAGCACGGCCTCGACTGACACCCCCACACGCGCCCCACGCCCGGGTGGGGGATTCTCCGGATTCTCGCGACGCGACGATCCGTTCACAGTGGGGCCATGGGCCAACCACCACCTCCCCCACCCGTTCCGGCACCGCCCCGACCGACCGCGCCGCCACCGCCCCGACCGACCGCGCCGCCGCCTCACCCCACCGGGCCACCACCGCAATCGCCGGGGCGCCCCCTGTCTTCGGTGCTTCCCCGACTGTCGGGCCCGGGATGGATCGCGGCGATCGGCGCCGCGATGTTGCTGGTCGCATCGGTCATCGTCGTCGCCGGCCAATGGAAGACGATCGGCCCCGAGGCCCGCTTCGCCGGGCTGGTCGGGAGCCTGCTCGCGATCTACTTCGCGGCCGAAGCCGGGCGCCGTCGCATCCGCGCGACGTCGACCGCTCTGGCCGTCCTCGCCGCCTGCCTCACGGCTCCGGTGGGCATCGCTGCAGCCGCGGCACTGCACGCCGAATGGCCGATCTGCATCACCATCGGCGGGCTCGCCGCATTGCTGGCCACCGAACTCCAGTCGCGCCGTTGGAGAGTCGGCCCGCTCAAGGCCGCCGTCGTCGGCGCGGCCGGCCTGACGGTCACCGGCATCGCCGCGCTGAGCGGTGCCCCGGTCGCGCTCCTGGGCGCCGGTGCTGCCGCAATCGCCCTGGCCAGCGGGGCAACGCGTCGCAGTGTCGCGCTCGCGTCGGTCGTCCCGCTCGTGCCACTCCTGGGTTTGCTCGCCGATGCCGGCGTCGGAGCCGGCACGCTGGCACGAATCGGCGCAACGGGTGCCGCGTCGTGGGTTGCGCCCGTCGCATCGCTGATCGCCGGGCTCGTGATCGCCATCACGGCGCACCGCCGATCATCGGCAGCGCTCGCCGCCGCCTCGATCGCCACGATCGCGTTCGGCGCAGCCGTCGGCCTCGTCGACGCAGCACCGGCGGCCGGGGTCTGGCTCGCGCTCCCCGCGGCGGTCGCGGCAGGCCTCGAGCTCGCGTCGTTCACCCGACACCGTTCGTTGTTCGGCCGATGGGCCGACGCTGCACGGACCGTCACGTCGCCGACACTTGCGCTCGTCGGCATCGGCCTCCCGGTGGTGGTGTCTCTCGGGGCCGTGATCTCGGACGTGCTGAGCGACGTTTCGCTCCGTGCGTTCGCGCTCCCCGTCTGCACGACCGCCGCTGCGACGCTGGTCGCCGCGGTGGCGCAGCGACTGCGCGACGCCGCATCGACCGACACCTCGACCGGTGCGGCGAGCGAGTGGCTCGACGGTGCGCTCACGGTCGGCGCGATCGGCGCGATCGTGGCGATCCCCGCCGTGTTCGGCTTCGAGCTGTCGGTCGTAGCCGCACTGGCCCTCGGCGGCTGGTTGGTCAGCACGGCACTGACGGCGTGGCGCGTGTGGATCCCGTTGACCACCGTGCATGTCGGGTGGGCCATCGTGGCGGCCGGTTTGGCCGGCATGTCCGCGACGTCGTTCTCCATCGTCGTCCTGTTGAGCACTGCGATGATGCTCGCGGCCTGCTCGAGCTCGACGACAGCGACCGGTCGATTCGTCGGTGTGCCGACGACCGTGTTCGTCTCGACGGCGCTGCTCGCCGGACAGTGGAACGACGCGTTGCCCTGGCTCGCGGCGACACTCGCGATCGTCGCCGTCGCCACCACGGGCGCGGCGATGTGCTTCGAGCGGTTCGGCACCCTCGATGCGTTCGCACTCTCGATCGGCGTCGCTGCACTCGCCGTCTCGTTCGCTGCGACACCAGCGTCGGTCTCGCTCGCCCTGTTGCTCGTTGCGACGCAATGCTGGCTGTACTCGATCGTCGCCGACCGAGTCGACGGTGCTGGTGTATCGGCAGCCGTCGCCGGGGCGTCGTTGCTCAGCCTCTGGTGGACGACCGGAACGAACGAGCTGGCGATCGATTGGCTCGCACCACATGGCGTCGACGGACAAGATCTCGCCCTCGGCGCGGCGAGCCTGGCGTTGATCCTGGCCGGCGTGGCGATTCGTGCGACGGTTCGCCCCTCGACCTGGCTGGCCTACAGCCCCGGGCTCGGGACCGCGATCGCCTGGCTGCTCGTCTCGCAGAATGCTCCGGACGGCGACTGGGCCACGCTGGGGGCCTTGCTGGTCGGCGTCGTCGCGGTCGGAATCGGCGGCGCCCGCCGCCTCGGTGCGCCGTTGGTGCTCGGGACGGTCGCGCTGGGCGGCACGCTCCTCATCTCGGCGGGCCCACGACTCGCGGCCGCTCCGACCTGGATGTGGATCGCTGCCGGAGGCATCGGGCTGTTGGCGGTCGCGGCGCTCGTCGAGCGTTCCGAGCGTCCACTCCTCCCGATGGGCGCGCACCGGGAGACCGAGTCGCTCGTCGAGTCCTTCTGCCAGGAGTTCGAGTGAACCCGGATTCAGCCCGTGACCTCCACCGGAGGGTGCGCTCGGAGGAACTCCATCGCAGCCGGCGCCGTGTCGACCGAACCGATCGACTCGGCGTACGGCCGGCCGGCGGCGAGCGTCCGGAGCAGCGGTTCGGCGGGCAACTGCTCGTTCCAGAAATCGACGTCGAGGAACACCATCGGACTGACGGTGCCGAAGACGGCATAGTGGTTCTGCGTCGCGTCCTGGAACACCTCCTGCGTCGTCCCCGCCGAGCCCGGTGAGAACACGACCCCGCGAGTCGCGATCGCCAACAGGCCGTCCTCACGAATCGAGTTCGCGAAGTACTTCGCAACGTGTGTGGCGAACTGGTTGGTCGGCTCGTGACCGTAGAACCACGTCGGAACGGCGAGGCTGTCGTCGCCGCCGGGGAATCGTTCCAGCACCGCGAGGCCCGCCCGCAGATACTCGTCGGCTCGATGGAAGTCGGCCTCGGCAGCGAGCAGCTCGATGGCCTCGTCGAGCGCCTCGTCGGCATGCGGTGCAAGCCATGCCCCCAGGTTGGCCGCCTCCATTGCACCGGGCCCGCCGCCGGTCGCGACGTGCCACCCTTCGCGGGTCATCGATCGGCCGAGTTCGGCGACGACGCGGTACGGGGCGTCCGTACGGCGCATCGAATGCCCACCCATGACCGCCACCACCTCGGGTCGATCGGCGAGGTGCGCCGTGAGCGCATCGTCGATGGCATGGTCGTGGAGGCGTTGTGCAAGCGCGTCGAGCACGGGGATCGGCGTGCCCTTCGGGTGCATCGCCGACCATCGATAGATCCGCGAATCGAGGGCATCGCGCTCGAACGAGCCCGCAACGTCGGGGTCCCACCCGGCGAGGAGTTCACCCTGCGCGTACAGGTGCGGTCGATACGGGTCGAACGGAATCGCGGGGAGATGCGGGAACACGACCGCTCCCCCATCGATGACGTGCTCGAGTGCGTCGCCGGCGAGACGACAGCCGAGAAACGTGCCGCCGACGCATGACACCGACTCGATGACCCGCGACCGCCCCGACAGGTCGACGCCCTGCACGACGACACCGTCGAGCGACTGCGCGCGCTCCACATGGGCGTCGAACTCGGCGAGGTCGTGGATCTCCAGCATCGGTGACGAAGCGTAGAGCGAGGGATCCCCCACGCCCGCGTGGGGGATTCACCGGATTCACGGATCCGACGGCGACCGTCATCGTGGAACCCATGATCACCCACACCCCCAACCCGGCGCCCACTCACCAGCCCGATCCGACCTCGCCGCCGACCCCCGCCAGCGTGTTCGGCGGTCTCGCTGTCGCGCTCGCCATGCAGGTGCTGGCGGCTGCTGCGGCGATCGGATCGATCATGGTCGTCCTGATCGCCGCGTTCGCCAACTACGGCTCGTACGGCGCCGACCAGGGATCGCCCTGGTGGGTGATCTTCGCCGTCCCGCTCGCACTCGCGGCCGTCGTCGCCTACGTCATGTCGGGGTTCGCGGCATCGAAGGTGATGCGGACCGGGCTCGGCTGGCTGACACTCCTGACAGGACCCGCGCTGCTGGCCTTGTTCGCCGCCATCTCGTGAGCCATCTCGCGGACCGTCTGCCGAGCGGGGTTGCGGTCGCGAGCTGCACGACCGAGCGACCGGCTATCCGGCGTCGACGACCTGTCGGCGGAGGTCGTTGATCTCGTCACGCAGCTTGGCGGCGTACTCGAACTTGAGGTCCGCCGATGCGGCATGCATCTCCTCTTCCAGCGTTTGGATCAGCCGGGTCAGCTCCTGCTGCGGCAGGTTCTTCAACTCGCTCTTCACCTTGTCGCGCTCGCGCTGGCGACGACGGTCCTTGCCCGGGACGGCAGCTCGGTCCTCGGGCCCGCGCAGCATCGACAGGATGTCGCCGACGGCCTTGCGAATCGTCTGCGGGTCGATGCCGTGCTCCTCGTTGTACGCGAGCTGGATCTTGCGACGCTCCTGCGTCGTCTCGATCGCCGCGGTCATCGAGTCGGTGATCTTGTCGGCGTACATCACGACCTGTCCGTCGACGTTTCGGGCGGCCCGACCGATCATCTGGATCAGCGAGGTCTCCGAACGCAGGAACCCCTCCTTGTCGGCGTCGAGAATGCACACGAGCGACACCTCGGGCAGGTCGAGGCCTTCGCGGAGCAGGTTGATCCCGACGAGCACGTCGAACTCGCCGAGGCGCAGCGCGCGGAGGATCTCGATGCGCTGGATCGTGTCGATGTTCGAGTGGAGGTAGCGCACGCGCAGGCCCTGCTCGAGCAGGTAGTCGGTGAGGTCCTCGGCCATCTTCTTGGTGAGCGTGGTGACGAGCGCGCGGTCGCCCATCGCGATCCGACCGTTGACCAGTTCGATGAGATCGTCGATCTGGCCCTTCGTCGGCTTGACGATCACCTCGGGGTCGACCAGGCCGGTCGGGCGGATCACCTGCTCGACGAGGTTGCTCGAGACTCGGATCTCGTACTCCGACGGCGTCGCCGACACGAAGATGCCCTGGTTGACACGTTCGAGGACCTCCTCGAACGTGAGCGGCCGGTTGTCGCGCGCCGACGGCAGCCGGAATCCGTGCTCGACGAGCATGTCCTTGCGGCTCCGGTCGCCGGCGAACTGGCCGTGCAGCTGCGGAACCGCAACGTGGCTCTCGTCGATGACCAACAGGTAGTCGTCGGGGAAGTAATCGAGCAGCGTGAACGGTGGCTCGCCGTAGTCACGGCCGTCCATGTGCATCGAGTAGTTCTCGATGCCGTTGCAGTAGCCGACTTCACTCATCATCTCGAGGTCGTACGAGGTGCGCATCCGGAGCCGCTGTGCTTCGAGCAGCTTCTCCTGCTCCTCGAACTCCTTCAGCCGCACCTGCAGCTCCTGTTCGATCTTGCCCATCGCCGTCTGCAGCCGCTCGGCGGAGGTGGCGTAGTGCGTGGCCGGGAACACGTAGGCCCGGTCGAGGTCGCGCAGGTTCTCACCGGTGACCGGGTCGATCGTGGTGATCCGCTCGATCGTGTCGCCGAACATCTCGACGCGCAGCACGTTCTCCTCGTACGCCGGATGGATCTCGATCGTGTCGCCGCGAACGCGGAAGTTGCCTCGACCGAGGGTCATGTCGTTGCGGTCGTACTGCATGTCGACCAACCGCCGCAGGATCGAGCGCATGTCGTAGTCGACGCCGACGTTCATGTCGAGCAGGTGTCCCCGGTATTCCTCCGGGTTCCCCATGCCGTAGATGCACGAGACGGAGGCCACGACGATCGTGTCACGGCGGGTGAGCAGCGCGGCGGTCGCGGAGTGCCGGAGGCGATCGATCTCGTCGTTCACCGAGGAGTCCTTCTCGATGAACGTGTCGCTCGACGGAATGTAGGCCTCGGGCTGGTAGTAGTCGTAGTAGGACACGAAGTACTCGACCCGGTTGTTCGGGAAGAACTCGCGCATCTCCTGCGCGAGCTGCGCGGCCAACGACTTGTTCGGGGCGAGGATCAGCGTCGGCCGCTGGACCTTCTCGATCGTCCACGCGATCGTCGCCGACTTGCCCGACCCGGTGATCCCGAGCAGGGTCTGGAATCGCTGCCCCTCCTCGATCCCGCTGGCGAGTGCAGCGATCGCCTCGGGCTGCGCGCCGGCCGGTTCGAATTCGGACTCGACCGTGAACGGGCGGTCGTCGCCGACCCCGTAGTTCTCGGCTTGGATGTCGCCGCCCAGCAGTGCGAGATCCTGATCGACCCCGACCTGCTTGGCGGCGTCAGCGACATCGGTCATGCGCCGATTCTACCGGCTACGAACGTGCGTTCGCCAGAGTGTTCGGTCGATGCGAGGAGGTGTTCAGCCGATGCGGGCGGTGTTCAGTCGAGTCTCAGCTGTTCGCGGCGTGGAGGCGAACCCGGAGCGAGTCGATGGCGTAGGCATCCATCGACAACACCTCGAACTGCCCGATCTCGGTGTCGACGCGGTCGCCAACGGCCGGGATCTCGTCGAACGCAGCGATCACGTAGCCGGCGACCGTCTGCCACTCACCCTCGGGCAGGGCCACTCCGGTGTACTCCTCGAACTCGTCGTGCCGCAGCGTGCCGTTGACCCGGAACGAGCCGTCGTCGAGCCGCTCGCACTCGCCGTGGCGCGAGTCGGACTCGTCGTCGAAGTCGCCGATGAGTTCCTCGATCACGTCTTCGAGCGTCACGAGCCCGACGACCGTGCCGTGCTCGTCGATGACCAGCGCGATGTGCTGGCGTTCGGTCTGCATCTCGAGCAGCAGGTCCTCGAGGCGATGGTGTTCGGGCGTCACCATCACCGGTCGGGTGATGGTCGCCGACCAGCGTCGTCGCCCACGTCCCGTTCGGCAGACGGAGCAGGTCCTTCGCGTGGACGAATCCCTCGACGTGGTCGAGGTCGCCGTCGAACACGATGATCCGACTCCGGCCGGTTCGGTGCGCCTCGGACGCAGCGACTTGCGCCGAAGAATCGGCCGAGACGGCGATGATGTCGCGCCGCACCGTCATCGCGTCCGACGCGGTCAGACCCGACAACTCGAGCGACCGCGTCAGCAGCTCGTGCTCGGTCGCCGCGAGCCCGCCGTGGCCGGCCGACTCGTCGAGCAGGAGCAGGAGGTCGCTCGGCGAGTGGGCCATCGCCCGCTCGTCCTGCGGCTCGACACCGACGGCCTTCACGACCACGTTGGCGATCCCGTTCATGAACCAGATCACCGGGCGGAACACCGTGACGAACGCCCGGAACGGGCCGGGCGAGCTTCATCGCCGAACTCTCCGGGTGCGAGATCGCCCACGACTTGGGCGCCATCTCCCCGACGACCATGTGCAGGAACACCACGATCGACAGCGCCAGCGTGAATCCGATCAGGTGTGTCCACGTGTCGGACAGGCTGAACCATTCGCCGAGCGCACCCTCGAAGATCGCCGCGACGGCTGGTTCGGCCACCAGACCGAGACCGAGCGAGCACATCGTGATCCCGAGCTGCGCGCCGGCCAGCATCGAGCGTCAGCTCACGGATTCCGGCCAGCGCCGATTTCGCGCTCCGGTTCCCGTCGGCGGCGAGCTGCTCGATCCGCGACCGCCGCGACGCCAGCAGCGCGAACTCGGCCGCCACGAAGAATCCGTTGAGCGCGAGCAGCACGACGGCGAGCCCGAGGGCGCCCCAGGCGACGTGGATGCCCTCCTCGGCGGCCTCAGCGGCGAGGAGCCCGAACGTCATGACGCCCCCTCGTCGTCGCTCGACCGGCTCGTCGGCGCCGGTCGTCGTCGCGCTCGGCTCGCCGTCCTCGTCGTCGGGATGCGACCTGGAGGCGCACTTCCTCGATGGCGTAGCCGTCGACCTCGGTGACCTCGATCAGCACGCCGTCGACGACCACCGAGTCGCCCACCTCGGCCAGCCGCTCGAGCCGATCGAGCACCAGCCCGGCGACGGTGTCGTACTCGCCGTCGGGCAGCTCCAGGCCGGTTGCCCGCTCGATCTCGTCGGGCCGCGAGGTCCCCGACATCGCCCACACGCCCGGCTCGGTCTCAGCCTGCTCGGTGCGTCTCGGTCGGGTCGTACTCGTCCTCGATCTCGCCGACGAGTTCCTCGACGATGTCCTCGAGGGTGATGATGCCCGCCGGGCCGCCGTACTCGTCGATGACGAGGGCCATCTCGGTCGAGTGCGTCCGCAGCTCGGCCAGGACGATCGTGAGACGCGCAGCCTCGGGCACGGCGATCACGTCGTGCATCAGCGACTCGACCAGCACCGTGTCGTACGCGGCGCGATCGACGCCGAGCAGGTCCTTTGCGTGCACGATGCCTTGCACCTTGCCCTCGGAGTCGACCACCGGGAACCGCGAGCGACGCGACGCCATTGCATCGCGGAGGTCCGCGGCCGTTGCGACCCCGTCGATCGTGACGACCTTGTTCCACGCGACCATCGCATCGGACGCCTCGAGTTCGGCGAAGTCGATGGCGCGCTCGAGCAGGCCGGCCTGGGACACGGTGAGATGACCGGACTCGGCCGACGAGTCGACGATCAAGTCGAGTTCCTCCGTCGACACCGCGCCGTGCAGCTCCTCGACCGGTTCGATGCCGAACAGCCGCAGCAGCCGGTTGGCCGAGCCGTCGAACAGCCGGATCACCGGGCCGGCGACCTTCATGAACAGCAGGGTGGAGCCGGCGACCGCCCGCGCCACCGGTTCGGGTTTGGCGATCGCGAGGTTCTTCGGCGCGAGCTCACCGAACACCATCTGGGCGATGGTCGCGAGGACGAACGCGATCACGAGCGAGACCCCGAACGACGCGCTGGCGCCGACGCCGACCGCCTCGAGGACCGGTTCGATCGCGCCGGCGATCGCCGGTCGGGCGATGAAGCCGAGCACCAGCGAGGTGACGGTGATCCCGAGTTGGGCGCCCGAGAGCATGAAGCTCAGCCGCTTGTGCACGGCAAGCGCACGAACGGACTTCTTGTCGCCCTCGGCCGCACCCTCGGCGAACTTCGACCGCCGGGCGGCGACGTACGCGAACTCGGCGGCCACGAAGTATCCGTTCGCCGCAATGAGCAGGACCACGGCGACGAGTCCGAGCGCGGTCAGCAATCCGTCCGACATCAGGTCAGCAACTGGGAGGGTGATGAACCGCTCGCAGCGAGCGGGTCATCGAGGGTTGGTCGTCGTCGGACATGCGAGGACCGCATGATATCCACCCGGAACCGAGCCCGTGCGACTGTTCGGTCGGCCCAGGGGCTACGGTCGGCGTTCATGAATTTCCACGACATCACGATGACGTCCATCACCGGTGATCAGGTGAAGTTCGACGAGTACCGCGGAAAGATGGTCCTCGTCGTCAACGTCGCCAGCGCTTGAGGCCTCACGCCTCAGTACGCAGGTCTGCGTGCGCTCCACCACGACAATGACGACCTCGTCGTCCTCGGCGTTCCGTGCAACCAGTTCGCCAACCAGGAGCCCGGCTCCGATGCGGAGATCCTGGAGTTCGTGACGTCGAAGTTCGACGTCGACTTCCCGATGTTCTCCAAGGTCGATGTCAACGGTGACGACGAAGCACCGCTGTACACGCTGCTCAAAGCGGCCCAGCCGGGAGACGGCGACAGCGCCGACATCACCTGGAACTTCGAGAAGTTCCTCGTCGACGGTGACGGCAACGTTGTGCAACGCTACGCACCGCCGACGACGCCCGAACAGGTCGCCGCCGAACTCGATCGATTCCGCTGACGCGGCGACGCCAGTAGCACTCTCGACCCAGGAGCCGCCATGAGCATCGACTTCGCACACAACGCTCGGCCGACGGTCGGTGTCGAGATGGAACTCCACCTGGTCGACGTCGACACCGGCGATCTGGTGTCCATCGCGAACGAAGTGCTCGACCAGATGGGTGCCGGCCACCCCGGAGGCGAGCACCCCAAGGCGAAGCACGAGCTGTTCCAGAGCACGATCGAGGTGATCACGAGCGTGTGCGACACGCCCGAGCAGTTGCGCGCGATCTCCAATCGACCATCGACGAGGTGCGCAGCATGCTCGGCGCGCACAATGCGACGCTCATGAGTTGCGCGACGCACCCGTACGCGCTCGCCGCACATCAGCAGATCAGCCCCGATCCGCGCTATCACGAGCTCGTCGAGACGATGCAGTGGCCGGCCCGGCGGCTGCTGATCTGCGGGATGCACATCCACGTCGGCGTGCCCGACGGGCAGCAGGCGATCCAGGTGATCAACGAACTCACCCGACACCTCCCGATCTTCCTGGCGCTGTCCACGTCCAGCCCGTATTTCGAAGGCGAGGACTCCGGCATGTCGTCGGCGCGCTCGCTCGTGTTCGAATCGCTCCCCACCGCCGGCCTGCCACCTCAGCTCGCGGAATGGACCGACTTCGAGGAGTTCATGGAGACCCTGATCGACACCGGATGCATCAACACGGTCCGCGAGGTGTGGTGGGACATCCGACCGCATCCCGGGTTCGGGACGGTCGAGCTGCGGATGTGCGATGCGATGCCGACGGTGCACGAGACCGTCGCCGTCGCCGGCCTCGCGCAGACACTGGTCGCATGGTGCCTCGACCGGATCGCCGAAGACCGACTTCCCCACCCACCCACGCAGTGGTCGGTCAAGCAGAACCGCTGGTTGGCCGCGCGTCACGGCATCAACGCCGACCTCATCGTCGAGCAGGACCGCGCGGACCCGCCGACCGGGCACGCGCCGAGTTCAGCGGCCTACGAGGTCGGCGGCCGGATGGTCGAACGAGCGCCGATGCGGCTCCTGCTGAGTGAGCTCGTCGAGCTCCTCCGCCCGACCGCCGAACGCCTCGGCACCACCGGCTCACTCGACGATGTCCTCGCCATGGCCGAGCGTGGATCGGGCACCGATCGCCAACGAGCGGTCGTCGCGGGCGGCGGTACCCTGCGTGACGTGGTCAGTCATCTGGTCGAAGAATTCGCGAGCGACACCCCGTCGATCCGATGACCGTGCCCGCGGCCGTCGGCGGCCGGGTCGTCCGGCACTGGATCGACGCCCATCACCACCGCCTCGTCGAGTTCCGGCGCGACCTGCATGCGCACCCCGAGCTCAGCGGTCAGGAGTTCCGTACCACGAACGTCGTGGAACATGTCCTCGTCGAGGCCGGCTACGACGTCCGCCGGCTCACCGTCGGGACGGGGCTCATCGCCGACACTCCGGGTGTTGACGGACCGCGTCGCGCGATCCGTGCCGACCTCGACGCGTTGGCGATGCACGACCAGAAGTCGGTCGACTACCGCAGCACGATCGACGGGGTTGCCCACGCGTGCGGACACGACGTCCACACCACGGCTGCCCTGGGGGCTGCGCTGTTCTTCGCGGACCACCCCGAGCTGGCTCCGGGTCCGCTCCGGTTCATCTTCCAACCGGCCGAGGAGCGCGTCCCGGGCGGCGCGCTCGACGTCATCTCCGACGGCGGACTCGCCGACGTCACGTCCGTCATCGGGCTCCACTGCGAACCGAAGCTCGACTGCGGGACGATCGGGTTGCGCGCGGGTGCGATCACGTCTGCGGCCGACATGGTCACGATCGACCTGGCGGGGCCCGGTGGCCACACCGCCCGCCCCGAGCTCACGATCGATCTCGTGTCGATCGGCGCTCGTCTGGTCACCGCGGTACCGTCGCTCGTCGGCGAAGAACTCGTTCGGCTCGGCCACGGCGAGCACGACGTCAAGCTGGTGTTCGGTTCGATTCGCGCCGGTGACGCGGCGAACGTGATTCCCACGTCGTGCCAGCTGAAGGCGTCGGTGCGCACCCCGTCGGTCGAGATCTGGGACGACCTCGAGAAGATCGTGACGGTCGCCGTCGACCGCGTCCTCGACGGCTCCGGCGCGGAACGGACCATCGAATACGTTCACGGCGTGCCCCCGACGGTCAACAACCCCGAAGTGGTCGAGCGGCTGCGAGATGCCGCGACTGCGATCGGCGACATCACGATCGTCGAGGCGCCACAGAGCTGGGGCGGCGACGACTTCGCGTGGCTGACGCGTGAGGTTCCCGGGGCCTACGTGCGCCTCGGCGTGCACACCGCCGGCACCACTCGACTGGACCTGCACGCCGGCCTCTTCGACGTCGACGAGCGCTCGATCGCCATCGGCACCGAGCTGCTGATCACCACGACCATCGATGAGCACGACCGGATGAGCGCCCGATCGACGACGTGGGTGTTCGGCTACGGCTCGCTCGTGTCGCCCTCCTCGCTCGCATCGACGATCGATCGCACCGTGACGGTGGGCAACGGCATGCACGTCGCGGAGCTCGCGGGATACGCGCGGGCGTGGAACTACGGCTCGGAGGTACTGCGCGGCGATTGGACGACCGACGACGGGACCCAGGTCGTCGGCGGCCTCGTCGTTTCGCTCGGCATCGTGCCGGCGCCGGCCGACAAGATCAACGGCGTCGTGTTCGCGGTCGATCCGGACGAACTCGCCGACCTCGATTGGCGCGAGCGCGCCTACGACCGCATCGACGTGACCGAGCAGATCACGCTGATCGACCGGAGTGCGTCGGCGCGCATCGACGAGCCCGTCTCCGTGTATCTCCCCAAGCCGGAGGCGATCGCCCGCTACGAGCATCATCGCGACACCGGCACCGCCGGCATTCGCCGCTCCTACTGGGACATCGTCGATGCGGCGTTCGCCGAACTCGGCGACCACCACCTCGACTGGTATCGCCGAACGCCGCCGCCGGACGTGCCGGTGGTCGACATCACGCTGGATCCGCTGCCGGCTCGTCGCCCTCGAGCTCGATGAGTTGCGCCCAGGTCGCGTCGACCTGGGCTTCGAGGGCGTCGAGGTCGCCGGAGTTCTCGATCACGTGCGTCGCCGTCTCGAGGCGCTGCTCACGGGTGATCTGGCTGTTGATCCGATTGCGGACGTCGTCGGCATCCATCCCGCGCGCGACCGCGCGCTCGACGGCCACGTCGTAGGGAACGTCGACGACGATCGTCGCGGCGAGGCCTTTCCGCGGGTTCTCGCCGAGCAACGGGAAGTCGAGCACGACGATCCGATCGGTCCCCCGGTGCGCATCGATCTGGGATTGGATCTCGGCCTGCATCGCCGGGTGCACGATGCCGTTGAGATCCGCGAGCGCCTGTTCGTCGCTGAACACGATTGCGGCGACTGCGGCCCGGTCGAGCGCGCCGGCGTCGTCGATGATGTGCGCACCGAAGCGCTCGGCCATGGCATCGAGCAGCGGAGCGCCGGGTGCCTGCAGGTCGCGGGCGATCTGGTCGGCGTCGACGATCGCCGCCCCCCGATCGGCGAGCATCGCCGACACCGTCGACTTGCCCGCTCCGATGCCTCCGGTCAATCCCACGACGATCACGAAAACGAATACTGCCCGACTCCGAAGAGCCGGGCAGCATTCTTCTTCGTCGAGAAACCCGAGGTCACTCGGACGCGGTGACCTCTTCGACTGCGTCGTCGGCCTCGGCGACCGGTGCGTCCTCGGCCGGAGCCTCGGCTTCGGGCGCCGCTTCGGCACCCTCGGCCTCCGGCGCCGCCTCGGCGGTGTCGGCGGCGGCGGCGCTGCTGCCGCATCGTCGCCGTAGTACTCGCTCCACGCGGCCTCGGCCTCGGCTGACGCCTCGCCCTGCACGTAGTTGCCCGCCTCGTCGATGTCGAAGTGCTCGCGGTACTCGGCGGCGAGCTCGCCACCCTCGGCGGCCTGCTTGATCGACAGCGAGATGCGGCGGCGGGCGAGGTCGAGATCGATGATCTTGACCCACAGCTCCTCGCCGGGCGTGACGACCTGCTCGGGGCTGTCGACGTGGTGCGCCGACATCTCCGAGATGTGGACGAGCCCCTCGATGCCGTCGCCGACCTGGACGAACGCACCGAACTGGACGAGCTTCGTGACCCGACCGTAGACGAGCTGGCCGACCTGGTGGCTCTCGGCGAACTCCTGCCACGGATCCTGCTGCGTCGCCTTCAGCGAGAGGCTGATCCGCTCACGGCTGAAGTCGACATCGAGGACCTGCACCTTGACCGGGTCGCCGACGGTGACGACGGAGCCAGGGTGATCGACGTGCTTCCAGGACAGCTCGGACACATGGATGAGTCCGTCCATCCCGCCGAGATCGACGAACGCACCGAACGACACGACGCTCGAGACGGTGCCTTCGCGAACTTCGCCGACCTTGAGGTTGTTGAGGAACTGGTCGCGGGTCTCCTTCTGGTTCTCTTCCAGGTAGGCGCGACGGGACAGCACCACGTTGTTGCGGTTCTTGTCGAGTTCGATGATCTTCGCGTGAACCTGCGTGCCGATGTACGGCGCGAGGTCACGGACCCGACGGAGTTCGACGAGCGATGCGGGCAGGAAGCCGCGCAGGCCGATGTCGACGATGAGGCCGCCCTTGACGACTTCGATGACCGGACCGGAGACGACTTCGTCGGCTTCCTTCTTGGCCTCGATGTCGCCCCACGCACGCTCGTACTGCGCCCGCTTCTTGGAGAGGACGAGCCGCCCTTCCTTGTCCTCCTTGGTGAGAACGAGCGCTTCGATCACTTCGCCGATGGCGACGACCTCGCCCGGGTCGACGTCGTTGCGGATGCTGAGCTCGCGGCTCGGGATCACGCCCTCGCTCTTGTAGCCGATGTCGAGGAGCACCTCGTCCTTGTCGATCTTGACGACGGTGCCGTTCACCATCTGGCCGTCCTCGACTTCGACCATCGTGCCGGCGATGGCCTCTTCGAAGGACATGCCGAGGTCGTCGGAGGTGATCTCGCGGGGGGTGTAGTTGCCTTCGTCGTCGAACGTTCCGAATTCGGAAGCGGTCGAGGAGGAAGTGGTAGAAGTGTCGGACAAGAGAATCGGCTTTCGGAACGGATACGGAATCGGTGGACGCCCGGATGGTGGGCGTGCGTGCTCGGGCGAGAACGCGACCGGCAATGGTAACACCGCCACCGGCCAGCCGCACTCGGTGGCAGCGCGAACGCGGCTCAGAACCCGCGGTTGTTGTCGCGCTTCTTCGGCGGGGACTTGAACGGCGCCTCGATCAACATGTCGAACCGTGCGTCGTCGGGCTGGTTCGGTTCGTTCATGTTCTGGAGGTACTTCTTGAGCGCCGCTCGCGCGGAGGCCACGTGGTCGCCCTTCATCCCGACAGAGCGCGCCAGGGCGTCCTTCGCTTTGGCGACGCGCTCCTTGCGCGTCGCCTTCTCTTCATCACTGAAGACGCGCGGGACCTTGTTCGCCTTCGCTTCGGCGGCCGCGAGCCGCTTCGCTTCGAGTTCTTGCAGCGGGGTGAGCTTCTGATTCGCCATGGGCATCGGACCGTACAAGCAAGACGCCCGAGCCGCTCGGTCAGCGGCGTGTTCCGACGACGAGGAATTCGGGAGATTCCACCGACGGCGGCTCCGTGCCGTACGCCCCGGGCTCGACGCTGCTGATCGACTCGACCACGACGTCGTGCGTCTCGAGCAGGAGTCGGAGCTCGCGTGGGGTGTAGCAGCCCGTCCAGAGGTCCGCGGTCATCACGTCGCCGGTCTCGGAGCGGATCTCCGTGCGTTCATGGCTCACCCCGGAGTCAGCGTCGAACGTCGCTTCGTCGTGGTACTTGACCACGAAGTACGAACTGAACGCGCTCAGCGCGAGGTGTCCGCCCGGTCGCAGTGCTCGCGCCATCCCGGCGATCACGACGTCGTCCTCGCCGGTGGCGGTCATCAGCCCGAACGCTCCCTGGCAGAGGCAGATCACGGCGTCGAACTCGTTCTCGAAGTGGAGCGAGCGTGCGTCGAGCCGCTCGAAGGTGGCGCCACCGGGGGCGTTGCGAACCGCGATCTCGATGAACCTGTCGCTGATGTCGATGCCGTGCACGACGATGCCGCGCCGCGCCAGCTCGTGGGCATGCCGCCCGGGCCCGCAACCGACGTCGAGCACCCGATCTCCGGGCGTCAGTCGGAGCGCCTCGACGATGTGATCGACCTCCTGCACCGTCCCCTTCGTGAACGAGTACCGCAGGTAGGCCTCGCCCATGTGGTCGGCCAGCTCCTCGAACCAGTGCTCCCCCATGTGTGACGCGGTCAGCCTTTCGCGGCGGCCCACGTGTGGCCCCACGAGACGTTGACCTCGAGCGGGACATCCAGGTCGGCGGCGCCGTGCATCAGCTCGACGACCAGCGTGCCGATCGCGTCCTTCTCGGCCGGAGGCACCTCGACGAGCACCTCGTCGTGGACCTGCAGGATCAGCCGGCTCTCGATGCCCGGCTCGCTCAACGCCGCATCGATCCGCACGAGCGCCACCTTGAAGATGTCGGCGGCGAGCCCCTGGATTCCGGCGTTCATCGCCTGGCGCTCCCCCGCCTGGCGGACCCGGAAGTTCGAGTTCAGCAGCTCCGGGATCGGCCGGCGGCGGCCGAACAGGGTCTCGGTGTAGCCGCGCTCGCGCGCCACTTCGACCGTACGGTCCATGTAGTCCTTGACGTTCGGAAACGCCACGAAGTACGCATCGAGGATCGGCGCCGCTTCGTCGACGGGAATGTTCAGGCGCTGGGCGAGCCCGTAGGCCTCCATGCCATACGCCAGCCCGTAGGAGACCATCTTGGCCTTGGAGCGCTGATCGATCGTCACGTCCTCGGGGTCGACCGAAAACACCCGCGAGGCAGTCGCGTTGTGGATGTCCTGGCCGCTGTTGAACGCCTCCAGCAGGCCCGAGTCCTGGGCGAGATGGGCGATGCAACGCAACTCGATCTGGTTGTAGTCGGCGACGAGCAACTCGGTGCCGGGCGAGGCGACGAATGCCCGACGGAACAGGCGACCTTCCTCGGATCGCACCGGGATGTTGTGCAGGTTCGGCTGATCGGACGACAGACGCCCGGTCCGTGCGACGGTCTGGTTGAACGTGGCGTGGATCCGGCCGTCGGGCGCGACTTCGGCCAACAGCCCCTTGCCGTACGTGCCACGCAGCTTCTCGACCTCCCGGTGCCGGCGCAGCGGTGCGAGGAACTCGGGCCACTCGTGCTCCAGCTTCTCCAGCGTCGCCGCATCGGTCGACGGACCGGTCTTCGTCTTCTTGATCGGCGTCAGACCCTTCTGGTCGTACAGCAGCTCCCGCAGTTGCTTCGGCGAATTGAGGTTGAGATCGGGCATCTCGGCAACCGCACGCAGCTCCTCGACCAGCGACTCGACCTCGTCGGTGAGCTTCTTGTTGAGGTTCTCGAGTTCCTCGATGTCGACGGCCACACCGACGTGTTCCATCTTCGCGAGCACCATCACGAGCGGGTTCTCGATCGTCTCGTACAACTCCGCCATCCCCTGCGCCTGCAGGCTGGCACGGATCGGCTCGACGAGATGATGAATCGCCAGCGCGTCGCGTCCGGCGCGATCGGCGTCGGACATCGAGGTGCCGTCGAGATCGAGTTGCCCCGAGCCCGACGCATCATCGGACGGACGGGCGAAGCCGGTGTACTTCTCGATCAGGTCGGGCAGCTCGTAGCGGGCCTCCGCCGGGTCGATCAGGTACGCGGCAATTGCGGTGTCGAGCGCGATGCCGTCGAGCGACACCCCGACGTCGAGCAGCGATCGCATCAGCGGCTTGATCTGGTGGCCGCGTACGTCGGTGTGCGCAGCGAGTGCTGCGTCGACCGCTTCGTCCTGCAGCAGCCGGCCGGGGATCCACGCAACCTCCGCCGACGCCGGATCCGTGACGATCGCCAGCCCGGACAGCTCCGATCGGCCCGGCTCTGCGACCCAGGTGGCGGCGATGTCGAGCGCTGCCACCCCGGCGATCACCGCGGCGGCCTCGGCCGAGGTCTCGATCTCGGTCACCTCGGCCACGAGCTCCTGCTGCTCCTCCTGTGGACCGAGGTCGACCGCGGCGCCCATCCCGTTGATCGCTGCGGTGATCCGCCCGGACAGGGCGCGGAATTCGAGGAAGTCGAAGAGCCGCTTCATCTCCTCGCCGTTCGGCTTCGGCACGAGGTCGTCGAAGTCGACCGACGCGACGGGCGCGTCGTGGCGCAGGATCATCAGGTCCAGGTTCTTGCGCGCTCGCTCCTCGTTCTCGATCAGGTTCGACCTGAGCTTCGGGGTCTGCTCGTCGACGTTCGCGAAGATCCCGTCGAGCCCGCCGTACTTGTTGATCAGCTTCGCCGCCGTCTTCTCTCCCACGCCGGGCACGCCGGGCAGGTTGTCGGAGTTGTCGCCGCGCAGCGCGGCGTACTGCACGTACAGGTCAGGGGTGACGCCGGTCTTCTCGGCGATGCCCGCTTCGTCGTACAGGGCGTAATCGCTGACGCCGCGCTTGTTGTACATCACCTTGACGTCGTGCTCGTCGTTCACCAGCTGGTAGCTGTCACGGTCGCCGGTGACGATGATGACGTTCTTGCCGCGGGCAACGAGCTCATCGGTCGCCGTCGCGATCAGATCGTCGGCCTCCCAACCGGCCTCGTCGATCGTCTGGATCCCGAGTGCGTCGAGCACCTCGCGTACCAGCCCCATCTGTTGGCGCAGGATGTCGGGCGCTGCCTCGCGCTGGGCCTTGTACTCCGGTTCGGCCTCGTGTCGAAACGTCGGCTCGGGACGATCGAACGCAACGAGGATGCCCTCGGGCTCCTGCTCGTTGAGGACGTAGGCGAGCATCGATGTGAACCCGAACACGGCATTGGTGACCTGCCCACTCGCGGTGGCCATGTCGGTGGGCAACGCGAAGAACGCCCGATAGGTCAGCGAGTTCCCGTCGACGAGGAGGTGGGTACCCACATGGGCTCCGATCGTGTGTACTGGTCAGTCGGTCGCAGGTCGCAGCGACCCGTCGAGGATGCGGTCGGCGACGTCACGCATTCGCGTCCGTCCGCTCATCGCCGTCTTCTGGATGAAGCTGAAGGCGTCGGCCTCGGACAGCCCGACTTCGTCGATGAGCACGCCCTTGGCCCGGTCGATCACCTTGCGGGACTCGAGTTGATCGCCCAGCGCCTCCACCTCACCCGACAGCGACGACAGCTCGCGGAACCGTCCCATCGCCACTTCGATGGCGGGGATGAGGTCGCTCTTCTGGAACGGCTTGACGAGGAACGCGAGCGCCCCCGCGTCACGCGCTTCCTCGACGACCTCGCGTTGGCTGAACGCGGTCAGCATCAGGACCGCACACAAGCGCTCGGCGTTGATCACGCGAGCCGCCTCCAGCCCATCGGCCCCCGGCATCTTGATGTCGAGGATGGCGAGGTCGGGTGTCGTTTCGCGGATCAGGTCGACCACCGTGTCGCCACGACCCGTCTCGCCGACGACGTCGTAACCCTCTTCCTGGAGTGTCTCGCGCAGGTCCATGCGAATGATGGCTTCGTCTTCGGCGATCACGACGCGCAAGGGCATGCAAGTGTTATAGCGGCTCGCACCGTCTACGCGAGCGCTGCGCTCAGTCCGCGGCGACGAGCGCGTCGAGCAGTTCGTCCTGACGACGGGCCAACTCGTCGATCTCAGCGACCACTCGGGCATGCTGGCGTCGGTACGCCTCGGCGTGCTCGCGAGCCTCGCGGGCCTCGCGCGTCGCCGCGGTGTTGTCGGCGACCATCGCACGAATCGACGATTCTTCGGCGTCGTCGGCGAGGTAGCGCATCTGTTCCTCGACCGCCGTCAATTCGGCCCGCAACGTCGTCAGCCGGGCCGACGTCTTGGCGAGCTTGCGCTTGATCGACCGTTTCGACACACCTCGAATCGTAGGCGGATCAGCGGGAGAGTCAGCGGGCGGGGAACACCGCGGCCAGCGCTGCGCTCCACGGGCGCACGAGCTGTCGCAGCTCGGCACACGCGTCTTCGCCGATCGCGGCGTAGGGCTCGACGGCGAGACGATCGGTGGTGTCTTCGATCGCCTGCCGGGCGGCGCGCCCGACGTCGGTGAACTCTCCGGTTGCGTCGAGCCAACCACGCGCCCGCAACGACTCGATCGCGGCATTCCAGTCCTCGTCGGACCTGCGCCGCGTCGCCTGGAGCACCGCCGCGGGAACATCACCGGCGGCGCCGTGGGTGACGAGCGCCTCGCATCCGTTGAGACCCGCATCGACGAGCGCCGCGATGTGGCCGTCGCCCCGGAACTCGCGCAGCAGCGTCTGTGCGTGCCAGAGCGCGAGATGATCGTCGTCGGGCCACTCGAGCGATGCGTGCCCCGCGAACAGCGGTCGCCCCTCGGGCCGTGAGCAGGCGACCTCTGCCGCCGTGCGGACGAGCTCGACCGCTCGCGCCAGATCACCCGGGTCGGCGATCGGGAGCACGTTGGTGGTGAGCATCCGATCGACGGCGGTGAGCCGCGCTCGAAGTACCGCGTCCGGCGTCGTCGTGGACCACAGGCCGTCCATGCTGCGTCGCACGAGATCGTGGTCGAAGTTGAAGAACGTGGCGATCACGACCTCGGCCCCGACCGCTCCCATCGCCGCCGACCTCGAAGCGAAGTACCCCGACATCCAGTCGTCGAGGCCGATCGCCGCGTACTCCTCGCGCGCCTCGGCGGCGAAGTAGATCGCTCCGTGGTACGCCTCCATGGTCCGCCACGTTCGCCGGCCGACGCTCGGTTCGAATTCCTGGCTCATGTCGCGACCATGGCAGGTGCGCGGGCCCGATATCCTCATCGGCCGCAGGCCCCGGTAGCCCAATTGGCAGAGGCAACGGTCTCAAACACCGTCCAGTGTCGGTTCAAGTCCGACCCGGGGTACCACGCGGATTCGCCGTCATCGATCGGTTCGGACTGACTACCGTGCCGACGATGACCGATGTGGCGTCGCCCGTTTCTCCCGGTTCGCCCTCCCCCCGAGCGGGGTCGATGACCGGTCGCCTCGTCGCGATCGCCATGCTCGTGGGCGTCATCGCCATCGGTGCCGGCGTCGCGTTGGTGGTCATCACGATGTCGTCGAACGACGATTCGTCGGCCTCGTCGGGCTGGAACACGATCGTGGCGCTCGACCGCGAGAACGGCGAGATCACCGTGTTGGACGCGGCGGGCGAGCGCATCGACCGGATCTCCACCGATCTCGACGAACCGGACGCCACCCCGATCTCCGACGCCCATGTGCTCGTCGAGGGGTTCCGTGACGACCTCGAGACCATCGCGATCGTCGACATCGCATCCGGCGAGGTGACCGACCTCGCACTGAGCGACCTCGCCCCCGGCGACGGTCGCGCGCTCGACTGCAACGCCGATCCCCCGCACGGACATCCTCGTGGTCGGCAGCGACGCATTGCCGGGCAACGTCCATCTCGTCGACCTCGACGGCAACGTTCTCGACGTCGGCGACGAGGCCCGCTGGGTCGATCCGTTCGTGATCCCCTTCTCCACGCTCGTGAGCCCAGACGGCTCGATCGTGGCCATCACGAATCTGGACGGCGATCGCGTCGAGACCGCGATCATCACGCTGACCGACGACGTGTCCGACAGCGAGGTCGTCGTCGTCGACGGCAATGCGCTGTCGATCACGAACGACCGGATCCGAACCGCCGTCCCCGACGGCGAACGACTCGAGGTGACCGGCTTCGACACGTCCGGCGACGACGGTGAGTCGTTCGGGATCGATCGGGTGCGGGCGGCGTTGGACACACCCGACGGCGACCTCATCACGGTCTCCGACGACGGGGAAATCGTTCGCTGGAGCCCGACGTCCGGCGAGTCGGAACGCATCGGCCGATTCGACGGCGGCACCGACGACGACTTCGTCCGGCTCGCACGGATCGACGGCGAGCGTTCGGCGATCGGCATCGGCGCACTCGACGGTGAGGTTCTGATCGTCGACGCCGACGGGCACGTGCGCGACGACATCGACATCGACGGTTCGGTCGTCGGGTTCGCCCGGGGCGATCGATGCCTTCCCGTGATCACCGACGAATCGGTGGCGATCGTCGAGACGTCCACCGGCGATGTCGTGGCCGAGGAGCTCGTCGGAGGCGACTTCCCTCCGGCGATCGGGGTCGCGACCGACGACGCCTGCACGCTGTTCGTCTTCGGTGCCGAGCCACTGCTGTTCGGCGCTGACGACGTCGTCCGATTCGCCCCGCGGGAGAACCTCGTCGGACTGAGTGGGGACGGGACCGCGTACGCCGTCCGGGACGAGAACGGTGACATCGAGGTCCGCCGTCTCGGCGGCGACCCCGCTCCCGACCTCGCGCTCGACGTCGACGACTCCTCGAGCGTGTTCTTCGTGCGACGGTGAAATCCGGCGCGTTCGACCCACCCGACGGTCGACGGTGGCGAGATCAGCCCTCGGTCGGTGTCAGAGTGCGACGGCCACCAGGTCGTCGACCGACATCGTGATCGGCGCGTTCGTCGCCCGGCTCGACAGATACGCGTACACGCCGATGCCACCCGCCGCCTGCAGTGCCGCGGTGTCGTCGGTGACCGTTCGGTTCCACGTCGAGGGTTCGGGTGTGCCGTGCGGCCAGACCTTCACCCGGACCGTCGTGGGATTCGTCCCGGTGGCCTGGACCCGAACGTCGAGCTTCGAGCCGGGGACGGCGGACACGCCCGACACGACCACTTCGGGCGCAATCGTCGAGAACCGCTGGTCGAGTCGAACGGTGACCGTACCGTTCGACTGGTACCGGATGACCGCTCGGTAGTCCTGGCTGCCGACCGAGCGGGCGATGACCGATGCGTACAGGCCGCTCCCCGTCGCCGGCTTGTCGAGCGAGAGCGTGAGGGTGAGGTCGGTGTCGGTCGACGACACCGACGGGAGCGAGATCGATCGCGGAACTGCCGGCCGAGCTCGCGAGTCGGCCGACCCCGTCGCCGACCGAGAATGCCGAGGCCGACGACGTCGTCCAGGCAGCGCCCGAGTCGGACACGCCCCACCCTGCGCTCACCGTGCGGCTGAACGTGTCGCTCACCAGCGGCACGTCGCCGTGGCACGGTGGTGGGCGGCACGGTGGTGGTCGTCGTCGGCGCAGTGGTCGTGGTGGTCGTCGTCGGCGCGATGGTCGTCGTGGTCGTCGTCGGCGCTGGTCGTCGTGGTCGTCGTCGGCGCTGGTCGTCGTGGTCGTCGTCGGCGCAATGGTCGTCGTGGTCGTCGTCGGCGCGTGGTCGTGGTCGTCGTCGTGCTGGTCGTCGTCGGCGACGGCAGACCCTGCGTGATCGTGAAGGAATCGGTGAATCCCCCGCCCGTCGCATCGACGAACTCGGCCGAGAGCTGCTCCTCGGTGATCGACAGTTCGAGCAGTCCGTGCGACGGCATCGAGTTCGCGCCCGACCATGCCGCGAAGTATCCCGCTTCGGCATCCGCGGGGTCGACGTCGCGGAGTTGGATTCCCCCGGTGCCGACCGTCGCGAACACCGTCCCGTACCCGGCGCCGAATGCACCGTCCTGGTCGGCGATGCACGCGGGGTTCGTCGAGCGGATCGCGATCGACGAGCACCCCGGCACGCCGGCCGCCAACTGGTGCGTGCGCGCGTAGTTGTGCTCGTGACCGTGCAGGACGAGGTCGACGCGCTTGTCGACCAGCAGGTCGTAGAAGTCGTCGACCGTCGGACACCCGTTGTTGCCGACCGTGAGGCACGGGTAGTGCGACGTGACGATGGTCCATCGTGCGCCCTTCGCGCGGCCTTCGTCGATGGCGTTCGACAGCCAGGTCCAGTTCGCGTCCCCGTCGCTGTACCGCAGCCGGCCGTTCTCGAACGTCAGGTTGGGACTCGCCTGAATCACGCGCACGAGCGGTGCGTTCTGCGGGAAGTCCATCGCGTACTGCCGGCCGTAGGTCCCGACGATCCCGGGCACCTGGTTCGGCAGGCACGCCGAGAAGTCGTTGATGTCCCCGTCGTTGTTGTCGTCGCTCTCGTGGTTGCCGGAGATCAGTTGGAACGCAAAGCCCTCGCCGACCTGCTGCTTGACGAAGTCGCACCAGTCGTACGGCGTTGCGACGTCGCCGTAGGCGAGATCGCCCAGCGCGAGGTGCGCATCCGGTCCGATACGTGCTGCTTCCGACAGCACCGCTGCGGTGGCACTGTTCGCTCCGTAGTCGCCGGCTGCGGTGAGCGTCACCTCGGTCGCGGCCTGTCCGGGCGTGACGATGACCGCGAACGCGGCAACGCCGACGATGCCCAGCATCCCCGCAATCAGTCCGCTTCGCCGAGCCATGGCGACACCCCCGTTCCTTGAGCGATTCTTGACGATTCGGCGGCTGGACACAACTCACGATTCGGGCATCGACCCGGTCAGGTCCGTTGCGAACGGGGTCAGCGGGTTACCGACCGGTAAGGGAGGGAGGGTGTGTTCGCTCGTCTAGATTCGCCGGGCATGCTCGCTTTCACGTTCCCCGGACAGGGGTCGCAACGTCCCGGCATGGGCCGCCCCTGGCTGAATCACGAGAGCTGGGAACTCGTCGACGAGGCGAGCGACGTCGCCGGACGCGATGTCGCAGCGTTGCTGTGCGATGCCGACGCCGACGAACTCAAAGACACGCGCAACGCGCAGTTGACGACCTTCGTGTCGAGCCTGGTGGTCCTCGACGCGGTCAGCCGCATCGGTATCGACGCGAGCGTCTGCGCGGGCCACAGCCTCGGTGAGTACACCGCGCTCACTGCGACCGGCGCGCTCGGGTTCGACGAGGGCATCCGCTTGGTCTCCGAACGGGCCGCAGCAATGCACGAGGCGGGGCTCGAACAGCCGGGCACGATGGCCGCCGTCCTCGGGCTCGACGACGACCAAGTGGGCGTTGCCTGCAACCTCGCAGACGCCGACGTCTGGGTCGCCAACTACAACGCTCCCGGCCAGGTCGTGATCGCCGGTTCGCCCGATGGCGTCGACCGAGCCGCAGCGCACGCCAAGGACCTCGGAGCGAAGCGGGTGATGCCGCTCCAGGTGTCGGGTGCGTTCCACACCCCGTTCATGACCGCCGCCCGCGAGCGACTTCGCGAGGCGATCGGCGCTGCACGACCGCGCGACAGCGATGTCCCGGTCGTCTCCAACGTCGACGCCAAACCCCATCACCTCGGGTCGGACTGGACCAGCCTGCTGTCCGCGCAGTTGTCGAGCCCGGTTCGTTGGCGACAGAGCCTGGTCACCCTCGAATCCGAGGGGGTCACCGACTTCGCCGAGCTCGGGCCCGGCGGTGTCCTGAGCGGCATGGCCAAACGCACGACCTCCGGTCGCACCATCTCGATCGCCACGCCCGACGACCTCGACAAGCTGCTCGAATGGGTCGGGGCGTCGTCGTCCAGCCCAGTGGCACAACTCGAAGGCGAGCATCTCTTCGCCGTCGAACGGCTCGTCGTCAGCCCTGCGGCCGGGATCTTCGTCCCCGTCGAGGGCATCGGCGACGGGACCCGCATCGACGTCGGGACCGTCGTCGGACACGTCGGCGAGCACGAGGTCCGGTCGCCGTTCGCCGGGCTCCTGCAGAGCTACATCGCGGTCGACACCGAGCGAGTCGCGCTCCGCCAACCCATCGCCTGGCTCCGGACGGACTGATCGTCATGCCAGCAACACCCCCCGGCACTCGCGGCGCCGTCATCACCGGCTGGGGCACGGCACTTCCCGACGAGATCCTGACCAACATCGACCTCGAATCGATGATGGACACCGACCACGTGTGGATCCGCGATCGGACCGGGATCTCGCAACGTCACGTCGGCGGCACCACCGCCGGGTTGTCGGCCGAAGCCGGGAAGGCCGCGCTCGACATGGCCGGCGTCGATCCGGCCGACGTCGACGCGCTGATCCTGGCCACGACCACACCGGATCGCACGGTCCCGGCCACATCCTCGACCGTGCAGAACCTCCTCGGCCTGACCTCGTGTGGCGCGTTCGACTTGAACGCGGCATGTTCGGGTTGGGTCTACGCGCTCGTCAATGCCCACGGGCTGATCGCGATGGGGGCCCAGAAGGTGCTCGTCATCGGGACCGACACCCTCGACCGCATCACCGACTACACCGACCGCAACACCGGGATCCTCTTCGGGAACGGGTCAGGTGCGGTGGTCATCGAGGCAGTCGACGGTCCCGGACAGATGTTGGGCTGGGACCTCGACTCGCTCGGCGAGGCGGAGAGCGCCCTCTACGCCGAGGTCGGCGGGTTCCTCCAGATGGAGGGGAAAGAGGTGTTCCGGCGGGCGGTGCGGCTGATGGCCGACTCGGCGACGAACGCCCTCGCGAGCGCCGGGGTCAACGCCCACGACATCGCCGTCGTCGTGCCACACCAGGCGAACATCCGCATCATCGCCGCATCACTCGAACGCCTCGACATCCCGATGGAGCGCGCCTCGATCGTCCTCGACCGAACCGGCAACACCTCGTCGGCGTCGGTTCCGCTCGCCCTGGCCGAAGCGCTCGACCAGGATCGTGTGACCGACGGCGACTTGATCCTGTTCGTCGGGTTCGGCGCCGGCATGTCCGCGGCCAGCGCCGTCATCCGCTGGAGCCCCGACGCCATCAGAGACTCCGGAGTCAACTCATGACCGACACTGCATCGACCGGACGGATCGTCCTCGTCACGGGCGGCTCGCGCGGCATCGGCCTCGCGTGCGCCCGCCGCCTTGCTGCAGGCGGCGACCGTGTTGCGGTCACGTACCACTCGTCACCCCCACCCGAGGGGCTCTTCGGCGTCCGGTGTGACGTCACCGACTCGGCGGAGGTCGATGCGGCCTTCGCCGCGGTCGAAGAGCATTTCGGCGGCACCGTCGAGGTACTCGTGTCCAACGCGGGCGTCACCAAGGACGGTCTGCTCCTGCGGATGAGCGAGGACGACTTCGCGTCGGTGCTCGACGCGAATCTGACCGCGTCGTACCGGGTGACCAAGCGTGCAGCGAAGGGCATGCTCAAGGCGCGGACCGGGCGGATCATCCTCATGTCGTCCGTCGTCGGCATGCTCGGCCAGGCCGGCCAGTCGAACTACGCGGCGTCGAAGGCCGGCCTCGTCGGTTTCGCCCGCTCGCTCGCACGCGAACTCGGCTCTCGCTCGATCACCGTCAACGTGGTCGCACCCGGCCCCGTCGCCACCGACATGACCGCTGCACTGTCCGACGATCAACTCGCCGCGATCACCTCGGTCGTACCACTCGGCCGGATGGCCGAGCCCGACGAGATCGCCGGTGTGGTCGAGTTCCTGGCCGGCCCTGCCGCCGCCTACATCACCGGTGCGGTCATCCCCGTCGACGGTGGCCTCGGCATGGGCCACTGACGCCACGCGCGCCCCTACAATCCCGACACAACCAACGAATTGGAGAATTCCCGTGAATGAAGAGCTGTTCGCCCGCTTCCGCAAGTGCGCCGTCGAAGTGCTGTCCGTCGAGGAGAGCGCCGTGGTCCCCGAGGCCAAGTTCGGCGACGATCTCGACGCCGACAGCCTCGACCTGGTCGAACTCGTGATGGCGCTCGAAGAGGAGTTCGACATCGAGGTGCCCGAAGAGGAGCTCGAAGGCGTCGAGACCGTCCAGTCGGCCTACGACATCGTCGCCGCCAAGGTCTGAGTCCGACGCCGTGACGACCGACCCGGCCGGGTCGCGTCGGGTTGCGATCACCGGTCTCGGTGTCGTCGCCCCGGCCGGCATCGGCGCGCAGAACTACTGGTCCGGGCTCCTCGGCCCGGGCGCAACCAGCGGTCGATCACTCCAGATCGACCAGTGGGATCCCACCCCGTACTTCGAGAACCCCAAGCAGGCACGTCGCGCCGACCGCGTCGAACAGTTCACGCTGGCCGCAGCGGCCGAGGCGTTCGACCAGGCCGGTGGCCTCGATGCGATCGGCGTCGCTGCCGACCGTTTCGGCACGATCTTCGCCACCGGCGTCGGCGGGCTGCACACATTGGAGGAGCAGATCCAGGTCCGCCTCGAGAAGGGCGAGCGACGGGTCTCTCCCTTCCTCGTCCCGATGATGATGACCAACGCCTCCGGTGCGGCGATCTCGATGCGCTACGGGTTGCAGGGCCCGAACGAAACGATCACGACGGCGTGCGCAGCCGGCAGTCACGCCATCAACTACGCGGCGCGCCTCATCAAATGGGGAGTCATCGACGCGGTCGCGACCGGCGGCGCCGAATCGGCCGGGACGATCACCGGGCTGGCGGGCTTCCAGAACATGACCGCTCTCTCGACCAGCGGAATCAGCCAGCCCTTCGCCGCAGCGCGCGATGGGTTCGTCATGGGTGAAGGAAGCGCCGTGCTGATTCTCGAGGAGTGGTCCATTGCCGAGGCTCGCGGCGCCACGATCCTCGGCGAGCTGCTCGGCGGTGCGAGCAATGCCGACGCGCACCACATCACGGCGCCGTCCCCGGGCGGCGTGGGTGCAATTGCGTGCATGCGACTCGCGCTCGCCGAGTCCGGCATCGAGCCGGCCGATGTTCGCCAGGTCAACGCACACGGCACCTCGACGCCGCTCAACGACGCGGCCGAGGCCGACGCGATCGCGGCGGTCTTCGGGCCGCGTGCGGTGCCGGTGGTGTCGACCAAGGGCGTCACCGGCCACGCGCTGGGCGCCGCCGGCGCACTCGAAGCCGCGGCGCTCGTGCTGTCGATCCAGCACGAGCTGATTCCGCCGACGGCCAACACGACCGAACCCGACGCAGGCATGGAGATCGACCTGGTCGTGGGCGAGCCTCGCCCCTGGGTTCCGGGACCTGCGATCTCGAACAACTTCGGGTTCGGTGGACACAACGGGTCCGTCGTCATCGCCCCCGCGTCGTAATCGCCGGTTCACCCGGTCGGCGCCACATCAACCGCGGCGATGAGAGATGAGAGCGAGGGTCGTGCTCATCTCGCATCCGCGGCCGGCCACGAGGTGCGCAATCGACTCCAGCGTCGCGACCTCGTGGGTCGGTATCACGGTGACGGGCGGAACCGCAGCGCCCGGATTGAACCAGATCGTGTCGAGGCCGGCGTTGATGCCGCCCTGGATGTCGCTCGCCACGCTGTCGCCGACCATGACTGCGCTGCTGCGGTCGCTGACCCCCAACTCATCGAGCGTGTGATCGAAGATCGCTCGGCCCGGTTTGCTGGCGCCCAGTTCGCCGCTGATGCTGACGACCTCGAACGCGTCGCTCAGCCCGAGCCGGTCGAGGCGACCGCGCTGGACCGACCCGATCCCGTTGGTGACCAGGGCCAGTCGACTGCGTGACATCAGGTCGGCGAGCAGCCGAGCCGCGCCCTCGTACAGCTCGCCGTGATCGGTGAGCCCCGTTGCGAATCGCGCCCCCATCTCGTGCGGATCCCCGTCGAGCGCGAGCTCGTCGAGCAGCTGTCGGAACCGCAACGACTTGACCTCGTTCGGGCTGATCTCGTGTGCTTCGACCCTGCGCCACAGCGCCTGGTTGATCCGGTCGAACACGTCGAACACCGACGCGGGATCGTCGAGCCCGATGCTGCGCATCGTCACGTCGAACGCAGCGGCGTGCGACGCGTCGGAGTCCAGCAGGGTGTGGTCCAGATCGAACAGGACCGTCGTGTACGCCATGCTGCTCAGGCGTCGGCCAGCACGAACATCAGATCGCAGCTGGTCGCGACCTCGCCGCCGACGAGCACCCGACCCGAACCCTTGCCGGCCCGCGCCGACATCCGACCGAGCTCGACCTCGATGATCAGCTCGTCACCGGGAACCACCTGTCGACGAAAGCGCGCTCCGTCGAGCCCGCCGAACAGTGGAAGCTTGCCGGCGAAGCGTTCGTCGGCGAGCACGGCGCACGCGCCGACCTGGGCGATCGACTCGCACATGAGCACGCCCGGCAACGTCGGTCGGCCGGGGAAGTGACCGGCGAAGAAGTACTCGTCGCCGGTCAGGCGCCAGACGCCGGTCGCCGACACACCGGGTTCCATCGCGATCAGTTCGTCGACGAGCAGGAACGGCGGGCGGTGCGGCAACAGATCGATCGGGGCAGGCAGCGAACTCATCTGCGCATCATGCCCGAAACGCGACGATGCCGCCGGTGACCGGAGGGCGGATCCGGTCACCGACGGCATGGTCGGGGGGAGGTTCAGTGCGTCTGAGGGATCAGAGCAGCGTGCTGGGGTCGATGCTCGGCGGCACGAGCACCGAGTCGATCACGTGGATCACACCGTTGCTGGCCTCGACGTCGACCGCGATCACGTTGGCGGAGTTGACCATCACCGAGCCGTCGTCACCGACAGCGAGCGTGATGACTTCACCCTGCAGCGTCTCGACATCGCCGTCGGCGACGTCGGACGACGGCACCTCGGCGCCGAGCACGTGGTAGGTGAGGATTGCGGTCAATGCGTCGACGTTCTCCGGGAGCAGGAGCGCCTCGACGAGACCCTCGGGCAGCGCCGCGAACGCATCATCGGTCGGAGCGAACACCGTGAACGGGCCCTCACCGGACAGGGTCTCGGCCAGGTCGGCTGCGGTCACCGCAGCGACCAGCGTCTCGAAGGTGCCGGCGCCGACGGCGACGTCGACGATCGTGTCGCCACCCGCCTCGTCTTCCATGGCCTCGTCTTCCATGGCCTCGTCTTCCATGGCCTCGTCTTCCATCGCATCAGCGACGAGCAGTGCGGTGGCGTCGATGCTCGGCGGCACGAGCACCGTGTCGATCACGTGGATCACACCGTTGCTGGCCTCGACGTCGACCGCGGTCACCGTCGCGTCGTTCACCATGACGGTGCCGTCGTCGCCGACGGCGAGCGTGATGGCCTCGCCCTGCAGCGTCTCGACATCGCCGGAGGCGACGTCGGACGACGGCACCTCGGCGCCGAGCACGTGGTAGGTGAGGACTGCGGTCAATGCGTCGACGTTCTCCGGAAGCAGAAGCGCCTCGACGAGACCCTCGGGCAGCGCCGCGAACGCATCATCGGTCGGAGCGAACACCGTGAACGGGCCCTCACCGGACAGGGTCTCGGCGAGTCCCGCTGCGGTCACCGCAGCGACCAGCGTCTCGAAGGTGCCGGCGCCGACGGCGACGTCGACGATCGTGTCGCCACCAGCGGCCTCTTCGCCGGCGGTGTCTGCGGTCGTGTCCCTCGACGGCGGCCTCGGTGGTCGCCGGCTCTTCGGCGTCATTGCTGTCGGAACCGCACGCGGCGAGCGTGAGCGCACCGACGGCGATGCCGGCCGCCAGTCGGCGGTGGGTGCGGCGGGGGGTGGTCTTCATGTGATGTCTCCTTGTTGGGGTGTCCACGAATGACTCCGCTCGTCGACCGTGGGGGGTTTGTTGCGAAGTCAGGAGGTCTTCGGAGCTGCACGACGATCCGGATGACAATCGAGCGAATTTCTTTCTCGCGGCGCTGCGCGAGCTCAGTCGAAGCGGACGCGTACGTCCACACCGCCGACCCGACCGACATGGTCGGCCCCGAGCCGGGCGGGCACCAGCCCGGTGCAGGTTCCGGTGATGACCAGGTCGCCGGCGCGGATCGGCTCAGCGAGCCGGATGGCGTGCTGCTGCCACGAGCTGGAGCACCCGGAGCGGATGTCCGAGCGCCGCTGCACCGGTGGCCGACGCGACCGAATCGCCGTCGACGATCAGCTCGACCGGCACGGTGTCGAGCGCGCGGAGACCGGTCGCGTCGAGGTCGAGGTCGGCCCCGACGATCATCCGGCCGGCGAGAACGTTGTCGGCTGCGAGCTGGGCGGCGCCGAGCAGCGGGAAGCTCGCCATCCGGCCGTCGACGATTTCGATCGCCGCGAACGCTTCGACCGCGTCGGCCAAGTCGAGTGCGTCGCGCGGCACATCCGGCGAGGTCACGGATCACGCGGAGGCCGACCTCGACCTCGATGTGCGGCGCGGCCACGAAGTCGGCGCTGCGCAGCGCCGCCGGCGACGAGACCACCTGTGCCGACGAGTACCGGCCGACGAGCGGGCCGTCCACGTGCAGCATCCGTTGCGCCGCCTCGTTCGTACAGCCGGCCTTCCAGCCGACGAGCGGGTCGTTGTGCAGGCGCAGGCCCGCCGCCTGGATGCGGTATCCATCGTCCACACTGCCCGGCTCGTGCACGAGTTGGTCGACGCGGGACGATCTGCGCCGACGCAGCCGCGAGTTGCCGCGCGACTTCGGAGACCTGGGTGTCGGTGAGTGCCGCCGAGGTCACGGGTCAGTCCTGACCGGGCCGACGGGTGTATTCCTGTTCCGGGTCTCCCGAGTAGCCGGGCGGGAAGGTGGCGAGCAGCTCATCGCGCGTCGGCGTGCGCTGTTCGCGTGCCTCGTCGGGAAGCTGGGCGACGATCGCCGTCATGATCCGCTTGGTGTCGGCATCGAGCGACTTGCCCTTCAGCTTCACGGGTGGGCCCACCCGCACCCGCACGACGGGCGGGTCGGTGAAGTTGAGCATGTTCGGAAGGCGCTTCGACCTCGGCCAGACCTTCTCGGTCCCCCACAACCCGACCGGGACCACCGGCGCGCCGGTCATCTGGGCAAGGCGGGCTGCTCCCCATCGCCCGCGCAGGACCGGATCGAAGAACGCCGGACCTCGCGGGATCGTCCCCTCGGGCATCATGACCACCATCTCTCCCCCGGCGAGCGCGTCGGCCGCCGCCTGGAGCGGCTCGTCGGAGCCGGTCGCCCGGTCGACTCTGATCCCGCCCATGGCCGACGCCACCTGCCCGACGATCGGAGCGTCGAACACCTCCTTCTTGCCGAGGAACCGGGCGGGCCGGCCGCTCTTGGCGATGACGAGCGACATCGCCGACACGTCGAAGTAGCTGCGGTGGTTGCCGACGAGGATGCACGGGCCACCGCTCGGAATGTTGCTCACGTCACCGATGTCGAATCGGGCGTAGGGGTACATCGCCGCTCGGTTGAAACGGAGGGCGACGTCTTGGACTTCCAGCCCGACGACGGGAATCTTGACCACCCCGGGCGAGACGTCGAGATTCACCGTCGGCCAGCGACGCGCCGCGGCGACGAGCACCATGCGCGGGTCGGGGTTGACCACGATCGGGTGTCCGACGGCGTCGAGCATCGGCGTGTCGTAGAAGCTGTCCGAGTACGCCCAGCTCTCGGCCAGATCGACGTCGTGCTCCTCGGCCCACGTGGTGATCGCGGCGAGCTTGCCGGCCGACCACACGAACGGACCATCGAGCGTGCCGTCGTAGTTGCCGTCCTCGTCGACGGCGTAACGCGTGGCCACGGCGTCGTCGAAGCCCAACGCGTCGGCGAGCGGCTTGACGAGGTCGTAGGGCGTCGTCGTCGCGAGCACGATCGGGCGGCCGGCTTCGCGGTGCGTTTCGAAGGCGGTCTGCGCGAACGGCTGAACGAGCTCGACGAGCTGTTCGACCACGGTCTCGGCCGCCGCTCGCACCGTCGCCGCCGATCGACCCTTGGCCACGGTCACCCCCTGGCGGGCGATCGCCATGGCCGGCAACGTCTCGCCGATCCGGTGGAAGAGCCCGAACAGGAACTTCTCCCCCGGGAACGGCCCGCTCGACAACCCCGCCCGCTGCATCGCCTCGGAGAAGATCTCCCCCGACGCCCCCGCCAGGAGAGTCCGATCGAGATCGAAGAACGCAGCACCCTGAGCCATGAGAGCAACCTAGGTGAGATCGCCCGCCCACACCGCGCCGAAGCACCGCCAGACAGCCGAGGAAGGATGCAGGAAGGCGAGTGGTGTCGACCCCACACCGGAGAGTGCGCCGCAGGCACGAAGCGAGGAAGCGACGAAGGAGCGGCCTCCGAGCGGCACCGGGAAAACGGGAAAGGCCCGGATGGGGGATCCGGGCCTCTCAACCTGAGGTCATCCTCCGATTGGGGGATCGGATGGTGGATGCCTCGTCGAGTGCAACATGGGGGGTGTTGTCACTGCGATATGTAGGAGCTCGTGATCTGGATCACAAGCACTTGTGAAAGTATGCACGTGAACGGGTGATCTGGCAAGCAGATTCCAGAGATACTCGCTATCGTTTTTTGTGATGGACGTCCGGCAGCTCTCCGCAATCGTCGCGATCGCCGACCACGGCACGTTCTCAGCGGCGGCTCGGTCGTTGTTCACGGTGCAATCCAACGTCTCCGGCCACGTGTCGCGGCTCGAGAAGGAACTCGGCGTGGTGCTCGTCGACCGGGCGCAGGGCGGTCTCACCGAAGACGGCTTCCGCGTCGTCGAGCGCGCTCGTCGGGTGCTCAACGAGATCGAGGACATCACCTCCGACATGACGAGTCGCCACGACAAGGTCTCGGGCCACACCCGGATCGGAGTGATCGGCACGACGGCACGATGGCTCACGCCGTCGCTGCTCGGTCAACTGGCGCTCGATCACCCGAACGTTCGTGCCGTGATCCGCGAAGGAGCATCCTCGTCGCTGGTCCCGAACGTGATGTCCGGCGAGCTCAACGCCGCCGTCATCCACCTCCCGATCGACGAGCCGGAGCTGGTCGTCGATCCGCTCTTCGCCGAGGACCTGTTCCTGCTCGTCGACGACCAGCACCGCCTGGCCGGCGCGGACACCATCGCGATCAGCGAGCTCGACGACGAGCCGCTCCTGCTTCCACCGACCGGGTCCGCGCTGCGCAAGGTGCTCGATCGATCTGCGGCGGCAAACGACGTGACGCTGCGACCGCAGGCCGAGATCGACGGCGTGCGACTGCTCGCATCGCTTGCGCTCGACGGGTTCGGTGCGGCCATCGTCCCGGCCACGGCGGTACCGACGTGGCTCACGGGTGCGTTCCGGCGCATCAACGTTCCCGAGCTGCCCCGTCGAGTCGTGGCGTCGGTACGTCGGCGCCGCCCCACCCCGAGCGCACCCACCCACGTCGCGCTCGACGTCCTGCGCCGCGTGATCGCCGAGCAGGGCGAGCAACAGCCGGGCGTGCATCCCGAAACCGGCGCGCTCCCGGGCCCTCGTCCCGCCTGAGGTCTCCGCACGACGCCGTGCGATACGGTGATCCGCGATGACCGACCTCGATGCCGCCGACGACACGTTCGGCCTGAATCGTTTCGTCCGAGGTCTCGCTCAGACCGAACTCCGTCATCTCGTCGGCGACGAACGTGGGATCCCGGACCGGGACGTGATCTGGATCGAGTTCGAGGACGAGGACGAGGCGGCACGACTCGACGAGGCGACGGGCTTCCAACTGGAGTCGGGGATCGCCGCCGCACTCGATCAGCGAGTCCCCGTGGTGATGGTCGTGTCGACGAGCGGCACCGACATCGTCGAGGGCATGGCGGCGCTCAGCGGCTGGGGCCGCGTGGCGAGCAGGCTCACGGCCTGCTCGGGCGTGATCCCCACGATCGTCATCGTCGACGGCCCGGCCGTGTCCGGGCCGGCGCTCCTGCTCGGCGTGGCCGACTTCACGATCATGACCGAGCGGTCATCGGCCTTCGTCAACGGACCGGTGATGGTCGAGGAGTTCACGGGCGTCGCGATCGACGTCGACGAACTCGGCGGTTCGGCCAGCCACGCTCGCTACACCGGCGTCGCCACGCTCGTCGTGCCCGATCGTCAGGCCGCCGCCGATGCGGCGGTCGACCTCCTCGGGTACCTCCCTGACCACGTCGATGCCGAGCCGTTCCGTTGGCCGACGACGGATCCCGGTGACCGGCCGTGCCCGGAGGCGGGCGCGCGAGATCCCCGCGTCGTCGACCGGCAGCTACGACGTTCGCAAAGTGGCGGCGGCGATCGCCGACGAGGACTCGGTGCTCGAAGTTCGTGATCGCTGGGCCGCGAACGCCGTGACCGCCTTCGCCACGATCGACGGACGCCCGGTCGGCATCCTGGCGAACCAGCCGATGGTCCTGGCCGGGACCCTCGACATCCCGGCGTCGCAGAAGGCCGCCCGTTTCATCGCATTCTGCGATGCGTTCAACCTCCCGATCATCACGCTCGTCGACACGCCCGGCTTCTATCCGGGCAAGGACCTCGAATGGCGCGGGATGATCCGTCACGGCGCCCAGCTGGTGTTCGCCTATGCGCGAGCGAACGTTCCACGAATCTGCGTGATCCTGAGGAAGAGCTACGGCGGCGCGTACATCGTGATGGACTCCAAGACGATGGGCAACGACCTGTGTCTGGCGTGGCCATGGGCCGAAATCGCCGTGATGGGTGCGGGGCAGGCGGCCGCCATCCTCGCTCGTCGAGCGACCCCCGACGAGCGGGCGGCGTTCGAGGCCGACTACGCCGAACGCCTCCTCAACCCGTACGTCGCGGCCGAACGCGGGTTCATCGACGCCGTCATCGACCCCGCCGACACCCGCGCCGAGATCAGCGCCGCGCTTGCGATGCTCGCCGACAAACGCGAGACGCTCTCCGAGCGCAAACACGGCAACACCCCGCTCTGACTTGCCCGGTCGCACAGTTGCCCGGTCGCACAGTTGCCCGGTCGCGGATCGGACACGTCGGTCAGACGCCGCAGCCGCCCCCACCGACGCGAATCAGGCGGCCACCGTCGAGCGCGAACACCGACATGCCGCCCGACTCCCAGAAACGATCGCGGATCATGACCTCCATGACACCGTCGCCGTTCAGATCGGCGACCGCTGCAATCGTGTAGCGGCCCACGGTCGGGAAATCGCTCGGGTCCTCCATGACATAGGCACTCAGCAGCTCGTCGACGACCGATCCGTCCGCGGCGGGATAGCGGACGTAGACGCTCGTGAAGTCGTTCTCGGCGCCGAAGTCGGGCTCGGTGATCCGCTCGTAGGTGACGAGCACCTCCTCGATGCCGTCACCGTCCAGGTCGACGCGGACCGCTTGCGACACGGTGCCCTCGCCCGCGGTGGGGATGCCCGCGAAGAAGCCGGCACCGATGGCGGCGTACTCGGGGTTCTCCAGACCGATCTGGCGGACGTCGCGGGGCTGCAAGGGCCAGTCCGCCGTCACTGCCACGGCGTCGTAGCCGAGGCTGACCGGCGTGTCCGGAATCACCGGCGCGCCCGGGATGAGCGGTCCGGCCTCGTCGCCGACGCAGTACGGCTGCTCGGGGCCGAGCGCGAGCCCCGCCACCACCGCGGTGGGCCCGTCGGGAAGGTCGAGGCTGGACACCGCCACGGCGGAGATCTCCGGACTTGGTGGGGGCAGGAGGACGAAGTCGTCGGTCACTGCGATTTCGTTCCACGCGTCGCCGTTCCACCAGCCGAGCGGCACCCACGGGGATTCCGGGCCACCGCCGGCGTAGAACACCGCAGTCCGCTCGGTTGCCGTTGCGGGCGCTGCCGGCGGCTGGGCCGGAGGTTCGGTCGCCGGCGGTTCGGTGACCGACGGGGGTTGGGTCGCCGGCGGCTCGGTGGCGGGCGGTTCGGTCACGGCGGGGGCCTCGGTCACGGACGGGGTCGCCGGCGGCGCGTCGGACCCAGGCGCAGCGGGGTCCGTCACCGAGGACCCGTTCGAAGCGTCGGTCGAGGTCGAACCACCGGCTTGTCCGGCCTGCCCCCCGGAGGACTCGGTCGAGCCGCAGGCAGCGAGCACGGAGACGATCAGGAACGGGGCAAGACGACGCATGCGACCATTGTCCCACGCGCCGTCGCGTGCCTCGCCGACTATCGGGCCGCGAATGCGGTCGACGTTGATCCGTCGACATCGATCGTCTCGTTGCGGCCCGGAGCAGACCGAACCGTTATCGTGCGAGAGCGGTCGGAGATGATCCTGCGGCCGCCAGCAACCCAACCCAGGAGCCACGGAGGAAGCCACGTGCCCGAGACCATCACCATCACCGACGACCGCACCGGGAAGACCGTCACGGCCCCGATCGAAGGTGGTGTCTTTCCGTCATCGGCCCTGCGTGAACTCGATCCGAGCTTGTACATGTACGACCCGGCGTACCTGTCGACGGCTGCGACGCAGTCTGCGATCACCTATCTGGACGGCACGAACGGTGTCCTGCGCTACCGCGGCTATCCGATCGAGCAACTGGCCGAACACTCGACCTATCTCGAGGTGGCCTACCTGCTCATGAACGGCGAACTGCCGAACGAGCAGCAGATGGCCGCGTGGAAGCACGATGTCACGCACCACACGTTCATCCACGAGAACATGCGCAAGCGGTTCGTCGACGGGTTCCACTACGACGCGCACCCGATGGGGATGTTCGTCTCGGGGATTGCCGCACTCGGCACGTTCTACGACGGTGCCAAGGACATCGACGATCCGGCATCTCGGCAGCACCAGGCGATGCGTCTCATCGCGAAGAGCCCGACCATCGCCGCGATGATGTACCGCTTCTCGGTCGGACTCCCCTTCAACCAGCCCGACAACGATCTGTCCTATGCCGCCAACTTCTTGAACATGATGTGGAAGATCGGCGACTACGAGGTCGACCCTGCGCTCGAACGGGCGATGGACGTGCTGTTCATCCTGCATGCCGACCACGAACAGAACTGCGGCACGACCGCGATGCGCGTCATCGGCTCGAGTCATGCCGATCCGTACTCGTCGGCCGCCGGAGCTGCGGCTGCGCTGTACGGCCCGCGCCACGGTGGGGCCAACGAAGCCGTGATCCGGATGCTCACCGAGATCGGCTCGATCGAGAACGTCCCCGCGTTCGTCGAGTCGGTCAAGCAGGGCGAGGGACGCTTGATGGGCTTCGGCCACCGCGTCTACAAGAACTTCGACCCGCGGGCGAAGATCATCAAGAAGGCCGCCTACGACGTGTTCGCGGTGACCGGGCAGAGTCCGCTGCTCGACATCGCCCTCAAGCTGGAGGAGACCGCCCTCGAGGACGAGTACTTCATCGAGCGCAAGCTCTACCCGAACGTCGACTTCTATTCCGGCTTGATCTACCAGGCACTGGGTTTCCCGGTCGAGATGTTCACCGTGCTGTTCGCCATTCCGCGGATGTCCGGCTGGCTCGCTCACTGGGAAGAGCTGCTCGAAGAGAACCAGAAGATCAGCCGCCCGCGCCAGTGGTACACCGGTCCCGACGAGCGGGACTACGTCGCCATCGACAACCGCTGACCGCTCCTCGATCGGTCGGGTAATCCACCTCGAGCGAGAGGATTCGGCGTGACCGCGACATGAACGGGAGACTCGCCTCATGACCTCACCGATCCCGCGCGCCGCCGTCGATGCGACCGCGCCGACGTCACGTTCCACCTTTCGGCTCCTCGTCGGGTGCGTCGATGCCACCAACCGAGAAGCCGACACCCTCCGTCACGCACTCCTCGCGCAGTGGGCCGAGCACGACGGAACCGACACCCTCGTACGCCGACTCCGCAGACTGGACCACTCCGATCCGGAGGGAGCCAAGGGTGTCGACGCCCGGCTCGCCGTCTGGTTCACCCACACCGATCCCGGCGACGGCGGACTCGTCGCCCAGGACGATCCGACGCTGACCGGGCTCTCCGTCGAGCTCCGGAACCGGCTGGCCGTTCTCACCCGCCCGGCGCCCGACTGACATCAGTCGGCTCACACCCGCTCGACGCCGCGCAACCGGTCGTGGTGTGCGCATCGGCGGGACGACCACACGAACCGCCGAGTTGCGCCACCGGAGCGGGCTGCCTACGTCTTCGCTGCCGGCGGACAGGCGAGTACCGGCTGTCCGGTTCTGCGGGCGGCAACGTCCTGGACGACGCGATGCACGAAGTCGAGCTTGATGTGTACCGCCTCGTTGAGCGTGAAGGGATACAGGTCACCGCGACCCATCGCGTGGTTGATGCGGTTCAGCAGCAGCGACAACCACTGCCAGTCGGCCAGGATCTCGGTCGTCGACGCGTCCTGGTACGAGCGGCGGGGCACGACGTCGCTCTCGACGAGTCCATCGACACGGCTCGCCTCCAACACCAGCCCGCCTGCGGCAGCGGTGGTCAGCGAGTCGGTGATGTGGAGATAGTGGGCGAAGGACTCGGCGAAGTCCTCCCACGGGTGCATCGTCGCGTACTCGGAGATGTACGACGCTTCCCAACCCGCCGGAGCGCCCTCGCGGTAGTGCCGGTCGATCGCGTCGGCGTACGAGACCCGCTCGTCGCCGAAGAGCTCGCGGCACTCGTCGATCCACCCGGTCTGCTCGACCAGGATCCATTGGTAGTAGTGGCCGACCTCGTGGCGGAAGTGCCCGAGCATCGTGCGGTACGGCTCTCCCAACCGGATCCGCAGGGCCTCCCGGTAGTCGTCGAGCGTCTCGACCAAGTCGATCGTGACGACACCGTTCGCATGGCCGATCGTGACCCGACCCTGCCCCGAGTACGACGACAGCAGATCGAATGCCAGGCCGCCCTCGCGTTCGTAGAACGGCTCGACGGGCAACCCCAGTTCGGCGAGCTGGACCAGGAGTCGACGCATCACCTGCGACGCGTCGGCGAGTTTCTCGAGCGCAATCGTGTCAGAGGCGTCGGGTCGCTGACGGTTCAGCCGGCACGACAGGCAACGGGCCGCTCCGGCATCTTCGGCGACGAGCCAGTTGCAGCGCCAGTCCCGGTTGGAGCAGGGAGCCCAGGTTCGGCCGTCGATGTCGATGCCGCTGCGATTCGCCTCGTGCATTGCGAGCGTCGGCGGGTGCAGGCCGACCGGCAATCCGCAACCGGGACAGTCGAGCGTTTCGAGGACGGTGACGCCGCGGCAGCGGGGACAGCGGAGCATCTGCACGCCGCCACGCTATTGGTGCACGCAGCCTTCGCCGCCGCTGCTCCGCGGGAGGTCGCCGACGACGTCGTCGGCGGCTCGACGAGCCGGCTCAGAGGGTCGAGAGAATCGAGTTGAACGTCTGGCTGGGGCGCATGATGGCGGACGCCTTGGCGTCGTCGGGCTGGTAGTACCCGCCGATTTCGGCCGGGCGCCCCTGCACGGCGAGCAACTCGTCGGTGATCGTCGCCTCGTTCTCGCTCAGTGCCGCGGCGAGCGGCGCGAACCGGGCTGCGACCTCGGGGTTCTCGGTCTGCTCGGCGAGCGCCTGCGCCCAGTACAGCGCGATGTAGAAATGGCTGCCGCGGTTGTCGATCGAACCGAGCCGACGTGCCGGCGACTTCCCGTTCTCCAACAACAACCCGGTTGCGGTGTCGAGCGCGGCACCGAGCATGCGCGCTGCGTCGTTGTCGGTGACGTCCGCGAGGTGCTCGAACGAGACGGCCAACGCGAGGAACTCGCCGAGGCTGTCCCAGCGCAGGTAGTTCTCCTTGACCAGCTGTTGCACGTGCTTCGGGGCGGACCCACCGGCACCGGTCTCGAAGAGCCCACCACCGTTGAGCAGCGGCACGATCGACAGCATCTTCGCCGACGTGCCGAGCTCGAGGATCGGGAACAGATCGGTGTTGTAGTCACGCAGCACGTTGCCGGTGACCGAGATCGTGTCCTCGCCGCGACGCATCCGCTCCAGCGAGTACCGAGTCGCCTCGGTCGGCGCCATGATCTCGATCGTCAGCCCTGCGGTGTCGTGATCGCCGAGGTAGGTCGTGACCTTCTCGATCAGCTGTGCGTCGTGTGCCCGGTTCGCGTCGAGCCAGAACACCGCCGGGGCACCCGTCGCGCGGGCACGGCTCACCGCGAGGCGGACCCAGTCGCGGATCGGCTCGTCCTTCGTCTGGCAGGCCCGGAAGATGTCGCCGGTGGAGACCGTGTGCTCCATCAACACGTCGCCGTCACGGGTGACGACTCGCATCGTGCCGTCGCCCGGTGCTTCGAAGGTCTTGTCGTGGCTGCCGTACTCCTCGGCCTTCTGGGCCATCAGGCCGACGTTCGGCACCGACCCCATCGTGGTCGGATCGAACGCACCGTTGGCGATGCACTCGTCGATCGTGGCCTGGTAGATCCCGGCGTAGGACGAGTCGGGGATGACGGCCTTGGCGTCCTGGCGCTCCCCCGCCTTGTTCCACATCTTCCCCGAGTCCCGGATCATCGCAGGCATCGACGCGTCGATGATGATGTCGCTCGGGACGTGCAGGTTCGTGATGCCGTTGTCCGAGTCGACCATCGCCAGGTCGGGACCGGCCTCGAACGCCGCATCGAAGGCCGCTTCGATCTCGGCACGCTGGTCCGTCGGCAGCGCATCGAGCGCATCGAGCACGCCACCGAGCCCGTTGTTCGGATTGGCACCGGCGGCGCGGAGGATGTCGCCGTATTCGGCGAACACGTCGGCGAAGAACACCTCGACGGCGTGACCGAAGATGATCGGGTCGGACACCTTCATCATCGTGGCCTTCATGTGCAGCGAGAACAGCACACCCCGGTCCTTTGCATCGGCGACCTGCTCGGCGAGGAACGCCCGCAGCGCCGCCACACTCATCACCGTCGAGTCGACGACCTCGCCCGCGAGCAGCGAGAACTCGGGCTTGAGGACCGTGACCGTGCCGTCGGCGCCGACGTACTCGATGCGGATGTCGGTCGGCGCCTCGACGGTCACGGACTGCTCGTTCGAGGCGAAGTCGCCGGCACCCATGGTGGCGACGTGGGTCTGCGACTCGTTCGACCACGCACCCATCGAGTGCGGGTTCTTCCGGGCGTACTCCTTGACCGCCTTGGGCGCACGTCGGTCCGAGTTGCCCTGCCGGAGCACGGGGTTCACCGCCGACCCCAGTGCGACGCTGTACTTCTCGCGGATTTCACGCTCCTCGTCGGTCTGCGGGTCGCTCGGGAAGTCGGGCAGGTCGTAGCCGAGTGCCTGCAGTTCGCTCACTGCGGCGACCAACTGCGGGATCGACGCCGAGATGTTCGGCAGCTTGATGATGTTCGCGCCGGGTGTCAGCGCGATCTCGCCGAGTTCGGTCAGCGCGTCCGGCACGCGCTGCTCATCGGTCAGGCGCTCGGGAAACTGAGCCAGGATGCGCCCGGCCAACGAGATGTCCCGCGTGTCGACCTCGACTCCGGCAGCAGATGCAAACGCCTCGACGATCGGCAGGAACGAGTACGTGGCGAGCGCCGGCGCCTCGTCGGTGATGGTGTAGATGATCGTGGACTCGGTCATGTCGATGGCTCGTTTCGTCGGGAGGGCGGCAGGAAGCCGGGTTCGTACGGCGGATCGCACTTGTCTTGTACTTGTCTACACCTTAGCGGTCGGGGGGCCCGCCGCCATGAGCCGGCGACTCCGGTGCCTCCAGCCCGACCCCTGCCGCCCTCCGACGTCACGGCCCGTCGGCGCGACACGTCCGATCAGCGCCACCAGCTCGCCGGATCTCCGTTTCCATCCCCGAGGCACCTACCATCGGACGCGATGGATTTCTCTTGGACTCCCGAGCAGGTCGAGTTGCGGATGCACGCCCGGAAGGTCGCCGCCGAAGCGGTCAGTCGCTACGGGCGCCACAACGATTCGTGGATCAACGGGTTCTCGAAGGACTTCGCCAAGGAGATGGCCGCGCACGGATGGATCGGGATGACCTGGCCGACCGAGTACGGCGGTGGTGGCCGCCCCGACATCGACCGGTTGATCGTCGGCGAGGAGTTGATTGCGGCCGGGGCACCGATCGCCGCCATGTGGTTCGCCGACCGTCAGATGGGTCCGACGCTCATCAACTACGGCACCCCCGATCAACAGGCCGAGTTCCTGCCCGGCATGCTCTCCGGCGAAACCACCTGGTGCATCGGCATGTCGGAACCGGACTCGGGGTCCGACCTCGCGTCGCTGACGACGTCGGCGGTTCGAGACGGCGACGACTTCGTGATCAACGGCCAGAAGATCTGGACGTCCTTCGGCGAATCGGCCGACTACTGCTACCTGATCTGTCGGACCGATGCGTCCGGCCCACCGCACCGCGGGATCAGCGAGGTGATCGTGCCGATGGACACGCCGGGGATCGAGGTGCGCCCGATCACCGACATGACGTCGAACCGACACTTCTGCGAGGTGTGGTTCAGCGACGTGCGCGTCCCGTCGGCCAACCTCGTGGGCGTCGAAGGCAACGCCTTCAAGCAGACCATGGCCCAACTCGAGCACGAGCGCGGCGGCATCGATCGCCTCGTGTCGAACCGAGCGCTGTACGAGCTCGCACTCGATCGCGCCGACCGCGCCGACCCGCGCGTGCGCCAGGAGATCGCTCGACTCGAGTCCGGGTACGTGCTGGGTCGGATCCTGGTGACGCGCGAGGTGCTCCGCCAAGCACCGACGGGGTTCTCGGCCGCAACGAAGTGCTTCTGCACCGAACACCAACAGGACGTCGCGGCGTTCGTCGCCCGGACGCTCGGCTGCGACGCGCTGCTCTGGGACCAGGTCGGGCGCGGTCTGGCCTACGATCCGGCGTACACGATCATGGGCGGGACCTCGAACATCATGCGCAACATCCTCGGCGAGCGAGTGCTCGGCCTGCCACGCGAGCCACGATGACCAGGACACGGTGACCGTTTCACGATGACTCACCAGACCACGCGACCGTCGTTCACCACCTTCGAGCTGCCCGAGGCCACGCTCGGTGCGCTCCACTGGGAGGGGATCGACGGCGCGCCGACCGTGCTCGCGATTCACGGGATCACCGCGAACGCCTGGCACTTCGATCCGCTTGCGCACCGGCTCGCCGGTGGAGCCGAACTTCTCGCAATCGACCTCCGCGGTCGGGGCCGGAGCCACACGTGCACCGGACCGTTCGGTATTCGCCGCCACGCCGCCGACATCGTCCGCATCGTGGGCCAGCTGGGCCGACCGGTCACGGTGCTCGGTCATTCGATGGGCGCCTACGTCGCGTTGATGGCGGCCGAACACGCACCAGAGCTCTTCGACGGCATCGTCGTCGTCGACGGCGGCGCACCCCTTCCCGGCGTCGATGACGACGAGGTCGAGGCCGCCCTCGAGGCCACGCTCGGGCCGGCGATCGCCCGCCTGCGCACGACGTGGCCCGATCGGGTGTCGTACCAGACGATGTGGTCACAGCATCCGGCATTCAGCGAGGGCCTCGGCATCGACCTCGAACGCAATCTCCTCGCGGACCTCGTCGAAGTGGACGGCGGGTTCCGGACCGGCGTGAACGAAGCGGCGGTCATGATCGACGGTCGAGATCTCCTCGTGGACGACGCGGTGCGATCGGTGCTCGTGCGACGCAGCGAACCCACGACGATCCTGCGCGCCCCGAACGGTCTGATGGGCACGCCACCTCCGCTGATCTCCGACGAGGTGGTGGCGTCGATGCCACACCATCGCTGGACCACGGTGCCGGACACGAATCACTACACGATCCTGCTCGGGTCCGTCGGCGCCGTCGCGGTCGCCGACGCACTGCGGCGCGAGTTCCTCGACGCGTGACCGCCTACGACTGCGGGATGTCGGCCTTCAGCACCACGTCGTCGACCGAGCTGCTGGAGATGTCGCCGACGATGATCTCGAACGAGACGGCGTCGTCGAGGGCGACGCCGGCCCACAGGGTGACCCCGCCACCTTCGGCGAATGTGCCCGCCGAGATCGCGTTGCCGTCGGCGAGCACGACCCGGCCCTCGTAGTACAACCCGCCGGCTCGCCGGGGCAACGTGAACGCGTCGAGCGCGATCTCGATCCCTGCGTCACGCTCGGTGACCGTGATCTCGCCGCCGTCGACCTCGACCAGCGCGCCGGTGGGAACGAGCTCGACGGTGAAGTCGGGCGGCTGCGGGTTCCCGCTCGCCGCGCTGAGCCCCACGATCGCCACGAAAAGCACGACCACCGCACCCGCGAGACCGAACAACGCGGGCCGCAGCCCGCGGGACACGCGCGAGCCCGAGACCACCGTTGGGCGGTCAGCGCCGGATTCCGACTCGGGATCCACGCCCGGTTCGACGGCGACGGCGTCGACCACCCCTGCGACGAGATCGATGTCGACGTCGATCCACACCTCGGGGTCGGACAACGCGGCCGAGACCTCGTGCGGTTCTCCGAGGTGGGACAGCCGGCGCTGGAGGCGCAGCTCGTGGCGCGCGAGTTCGTCGTCGAGTTCGGGCGCGCCGTCGACGTGGTGCTCGCGCAGCGCCGAGCGAGCTGAGGGCTCGATCGCTGCGACGGCCATCACCAACTCCCACCGCTGCTCGTCGACCGTACCGACCCGTCGCTGCAGCAGCTCGGCGAGCCACGGACCGAACTCGTCACCCGGTTCCAGTGGGTTCCCGACCGCCTCGACGAACACGTCGAAGGCCACGTCGAGCGCCGCGCGCCGATCCAGGGTCGTCGTTGCGGATGCGGTGACCGCCGCCCCGTATCGCTCGACCAGCGAGCGGACGGCCACGGGGTCACGCGCTTGGATGCCGTGCGCCAGCTCGGTGTCGGACGCGATCACGGCCGCCGGTCGGAACTCCTGCACAGCAGCAGCGTACGGGCGCCCTCGGCAGGAATCGAACCTGCGACCGTGTCATTAGAAGTGACGTGCTCTATCCAACTGAGCTACGAGGGCAAGGCCGAAATGGTATCTACTCGGATTCGACGTTGGCGGACGTCTGTGCACCGTCGTCGCCCGTCGAGGAGCCTGCCCCGCCGGGCCCGGCCACTCCCTCGATGAAGTCGGCTTCGTCGAAGGTCTGGCGTGCGCTGCCGACATCGAACCAGCCGAACGACGATCCGCCCGAGGCGCCGGCCCCCTGGGCACTCGGGTCACCGGCTTCCGGCGACCCGCCACCGCCACCCTCGCGACCCGCACCGTCCGAACCGTCGCCGCCACCGCGTCCGCCGAGCCCGCCGTCGGCTCCGGCGCCGCCTGCGCCGCCACGAATCGTGCTCGTGCGAACCTCGACGTCGGTGACGCCGTCGGTGAACAGACCGTACGACGGTCCACCGGCGCCGCCACCGCCGGCACCGCCGCCGCCGCCGGCACCACCGCCCCCGCCGCCGCCACCGTCACCACCGTCACCGACGATGAACCCGTTCGCGCCGCCGGCGCCCGAACCGCCATCACCACCGGCACCACCGGGCCCGGCTGCTGCGCCATCGCCACCGGCGCCACCGCGACCCGCCGCCACCAGCGATTCGTCGATCACGACGCTGGCGACGTCGACGGCCCACACGCCGATCGAACCGGCGCCCCCGAACCCTGCAGCCCGCGCCCGGGCTCGGGTCGCCACCGGCGCCACCGCCACCACCGCCCCCACCACGTACGGCCAGCGGCCCGAAACCTCCGCCGCCACCACGGCCACCGACGCCAGGCGCCCCCGGCTCGCCGATCGCACCGGATGCGCCGATCGGGGTGCTCGTGTCGCCGTCGAACAGCCCCACGCCGCCGTCGCCGCCCGCGCCACCGCCGCCACCGGCACCACCGCCACCCGGTTCACCATCGCGATCACCGGAGGTGCCACCGGCGCCGCCGTCGGGAGCGTCGTCGCCATCGCTCGTCGACCCACCGTCGCCACCATCGCCACCCGCCCGTGGATCGTCCCCATCGGCACCCTCGCCGGCGGCACGCTCGTCACCATCACCACCATCGTCAGCGTCACGGCGGCACCCGAGTCCTCGTCGGTGGACGGAGCGTCCGCGCCGCGTCCTCCGTCCGAGGCGGTGACCGTCGAACGTACGACGCGGAGTTCGCCGGTCCCGACGGCGACGACGCCGATGCTCACGCCCGCCTCGGCGTCGCCGGTGCCCGAGCCACCGGATCCCGCCAGAATGCGGCTGTCGGCCACGGTCACGGTCTCGGCGTCGACGATTCGAATACCGATCGACCGTCGACCGGGCGCCGCGTCGGCGGCCGTGAGCTCGACCGAACCAACCGTTCGATCGCCGTCACCATCGACGACGATCGCGACCGCCGCACCCTGCAACCGGGCCCGCTGCGATCGGTCACGCTTCCATTCGGCGTCGAACCCGCCGTACAGGCTCGTGCCCGGGCCGAGTCGGACCGTGGCCTCCTCGATGTAGGCCGTCGCGCTGCGAACGTAGATGTCACGCCCCGTCGGCAACGGCCGCCGCGGCGCCGATCGAACGCAACGGCGCGTCCCGCTCTCCGACGGCCGCATCATCGCCGCGTTCTCCGTCGACGAAGATCGCAGCGGCGGCGTCTTCGAACACGCGAACGACCAGCGAATCGACGGCTTCGGACGCGGTCGCAGCACGCTCGCCGCTCGCGACGACGAGCTCGAATTCGAGGGTGGCGACCTCGGCAGGTGCGCCGAAGGACACCTCGCGCCCTCCGAGCGCTCCCGACGCCGGCGGTCACGTCCGGGCCGGCGGTCTGACGCCACATGACCGCACCGTCCTCGGCGCCCTCGGTCACCTCGATCGCACGCAGGGTCACGACGTCGCCGATGCTCGCATCGACGTCGGGCCCGGCGTCTGCGACCGCCGGGACGGGCGTCGGCAACGTGGTGGTGGTCGAGACCACCGTCGTGGACGGCTGGCCCGTCGTGGACGACGGCACCGAAGTCGTCGTGACGACGGTCGAGAACGTCGTGGGGACCGTCGCCGTCCCGGGGTCCCGGGTGAGGAGCGCTGCGAGGATCCCGATCAGCAAGACGAGGCCCGACCCGACTCCCAGGCCGATCAACGCGTTGCGCTGGCGTCGCTGCGCGGCGACCTCGGGCGGCACAGCGGAAGACGGCTCGGACGATGGCGGGGGGTTGGTCATCTCAGGCAAGTCCTGAGCAGGGACGATACCGAACGATCGCGACCTGGGACCGTCAGGACGCAGCGAGCAGCTGGCGGAGCATGCCGAGGGCGGTGATCACGGCGAACTGGCGCATCTGCTCGCGTTGTCCCGGCAGCCGAACCTCGCGAACTTCGTCGAATCCCGGCCCGAGGAGGCCGACGAACAGCGTGCCGACCGGTTGGCCGTCCTGTTCGGCGGGTCCGGCAACCCCCGTCAACGACATGGCGATGTCGGAGCCCAACCGTTCCCGAGCGCCCGCTGCCATTTCCCGTGCGGCGGACTCGCTGACGACCGGACCCGCTGACACCCCGAGCAACGACTGCTTGACGTCGGTGGCGTAGCTCACGATCGAGCCGCGAAACACATCGCTGGCGCCGGGGACCCCCGTGAGGCGGGCACCGACCAGCCCACCCGTGACCGATTCGGCCAATCCGAGCGTCAGGCCCCGTCGGCGACACTGATCGAGCACGACGGATTCCATCGTGTCGTCGCCCACACCGAAGACGAGGTCGCCGAGTTCGTCACGAACGCGGCGCTCCCACGCATCGAGCTGGACAGCGCACTCGGCCGCCGTCGCAGCTTTGGCGGTGAGGCGCACCTTCAGCCCCTCCCATCCCGACGCGAGGAACGCCAGCGTCGGCGAACCGACAGAATCGAGCTCGGCGATCACGTGATCCAGACGCTCGTTCAGACCACTCTCGGACTCACCCCAGGTGCGCAACACGCGGCTGACGGTCGTGTCGTTCGATCCGCTGCGTCGGACCAGGTCGGGCACGATCGCACGCTGCACCATGTCGCGCATTTCGTGCGGGACGCCCGGCACGGCATAGACGACCTTGCCGTTCGCACCGCCGATCGGACAGATCAGTCCCGGTGCGGTCCCGCGCGTCTGTGGGATCACGGCGGCGCCGACCGGCACCATCGCTTGGCGCAGATTGTTCTCGGGCATTCGCCGACCACGCGATTCGAACATGTCACGAATCACCTGGGCAACGGCGTCGTCGAGCATCAGCTCCGTCCCCATCACCGCAGCGATCGCCTCGCGGGTGAGGTCGTCGTGCGTGGGACCGAGCCCGCCGCAGACGATGACGGCATCGGCGTCGTCGAGGAGCCGGCGAAGCTGGCTCTCGATCCGGGCGACGTTGTCGCCCACTTTCACCTGCACCAGCGAGTCGATGCCGTGGACGGCCAACTCCTCCCCCATCCATGCAGAGTTCGAGTCGATGATCTGGCCGAGCAGCAACTCGGTTCCGACCGCGAGGACCGAGACGTTCATGAGACCGGAGCGGCCACGTCGACACGCTGCGGGTTGATCGCGTACCAGAGATATTGGGCCCCGCTCACCACGGTGAGCACGACGGCAATCCACAGCAGCAGCTGCCACGTCCACGTCGCCGCCAGCGCAGTCGGCGGGAACAGGGCGAACGCCACGGCGAACTGCTGGACGACGGTCTTGTACTTGCCGAGCTTGCTCGCAGGCACGCTCACGCCCCGCCCGCTCTTGATGATCCGATACGCGCTGATGGTCAACTCGCGAGCCGCGATGATCGCAACCGGAACCCACCAGAAGATGTCGTGTGCGACGAGCGTGAACATCGCCCCGAGGACGAGCACCTTGTCGGCGAGTGGATCGAGGAACGCACCGACCGTCGTCGGGCCCCGGCGCCGAGCGATGTACCCGTCGATCCCGTCACTCGAACACAGCACGAACCACAGCAGGAACGCCCACCACGACCCGGAACCGTCCTCGGGAATGGCGAGGAACACCAGCGGCGCGAGGAGGATCCGCATCGCCGTGATCGCGTTGGCCCAGCTGTTCAGCGACTCGACCATCACGCGCCACCGTCGCCCTCGCCGAGGGCCGCCAGGTCGACGCCTGCTGCGACGAGGTCCGGTCCCAGGGCATCGACGATGCGGACCGTGGTCAACTCGCCCACCGTCAGGTCGTCGGCGACATGGATGATCCCGTCGATCTCCGGCGCTTCTCGGTGGCTCCGTGCGACACCGGGAGCGTCGACGAGCACGAGAGCGTCGGTCCCGATGAGTGCGTCGCGGCGACTCGCGGTGATCTCGTCTTGCAGTTCGCGGAGCTCGGCCAACCGTTCATGCATCAGCCGAGCGTCGACGTGGTCGTCGAGACCTGCCGCATAGGTGCCGTCCTCGTTGCTGTAGGCGAAGAACCCGCACCAGTCGAGCTGCGCCTGCTCGACGAAGTCGAGCAATTGGTCGTGGTCGTCTTCGGTCTCGCCCGGGTAGCCCACGATGAAGTTGCTGCGGAAGGCGGCCTCCGGCTCGCGTTCGCGGATGTCGGCGATCCGGTCGAGGAACCGCTGTCCGTCACCCCAACGCCGCATCCGGCGCAGCAGCGGCTTCGACACGTGCTGCAACGACAGGTCGAAGTACGGCACGCCGCTGGCGCAGATCGAGTCGATCAACGCGTCCGACAGATCGCTCGGGTACAGATAGAGCAACCGGACGCGGTCGACGGCGGCCGCCACGGCGTCGACGAGCGGAACGATCGACCCGGCGCCGAGTTCGTCGGGCCGGTCCTTGCCGTACGACGCGAGGTCCTGCGCAACGAGCACGATCTCGCGTGCTTCGGTCTCGCGGACCTCGGTGAGGATCGAGTCGTGGTCCCGACTGCGCTGCGGCCCACGGAAGCTCGGAATCGCACAGAACCCGCACGAACGGTCGCATCCCTCGGCGATCTTCACGTACGCCCACGGAGCCGCCGACTTCGGTCGGGGCAGGTTCAGCAGGTCGAACTCGGGAAGCGGCGCCGACGACACCGGAATCAACTTGCGTGCGGTGGCCATGCCCGCAGGGACCTCGGTGCCGTCGCGCTCCGCGGGCACGAGGTTGAACGCCTGTCCGAACCCGGCCACCTGATCGACTTCGGGAAGCGCCTCGGCCAGTTCGGCACCGTACCGCTCGGCCATGCACCCGGTGACGACCAGTCGACTGTCGCTGCCGCGCTGCTCGTCGAGCGCCAGGATCGTGTCGATCGACTCCTGGCGGGCCTCGCCGATGAACGCGCAGGTGTTCACGACCACGAGGTCAGCTGCGGACGCGTCGTCGGTGGCCTCCATGCCGTCCGCGACGAGCGCGCCGACGAGCTTGTCCGAGTCGACGTCGTTCTTGGGACAGCCGAGCGTTTCGACGTAGAAGCGCTGCACGACAGCACGCTATCGCTCCGCGTCCGGCGGGCCGTGCCCATCGCGAGCGCAACGAGGCCTGCGGCTCACCGCGACCGATCGGGTGGCGCCGGCTCGGATGGCAGAGCTCCGGCCGGATTCGATTCGACCGACACCGCGGCGTCGCGCCGAGACGAGTCGGACTCGAAGCGCACCGACCCTCGACCGGAGCCCGTGGCCTCGCACATCAGCCCATCTGCGAGCGAGTGCGCTCGAAGCGGCAGGAGCTCGATTCCGCGCCGGCCTCGCCTGGGGGTTGCGGGACGAGGGCCTGACCGTCGAGGCGATCGGAACGCTGTTCGGCGTCTCGCGACAGCGAATCTCGGCGCTGCTCCGACAGAAGGCCGCGGGCGAAGAGCGCGCCGGCGACGCCGTCAGCGAGTGAGCGCTCGATGGGCGGCTCGCAGCAGTGCCGCGTCGGCGCCGTCGTTCGAGAGCTCCCAGACCAGGACACCGCCGTAGCGGTTGCTGCGGCTGTACTCCGCCTTCTCGGCGATGCTCCTCGGATCGTCGAACGAGTACCACGTACCGGTGACCGGATCGTGTGCGAACGGGACCCGTGCCACCGGATCGAACCGAACGGGAGTTGCAGCGAGGACGTCCTCGACGAGATGGGCGTAGTCGAACTGGCCCGCCTCGGTGGTCCCCATGGGCACCGAGCGGTACGGCGACCCGGGTGCTGCGACGGGGACCCCGCCGAACCCTCTCCCGTAGAACGCGAGCCCGAGGTTGAGCTGTGACCGGGGCATCCCCGCCGCAACCCAGCGCCGCATCGCCGAATCCACCGTGAACGTCGTGTCCTCGATGCCGGGATAGGCGTAGAGGGGCGCATTGTGACCCGTGCGCGGGCTCCATGCACCGGCGAAGTCGTACGTCATCACGTTGACCCAGTCGACCACGTCCACGAGTGCACCGATGTCGATGTTGCCCATGTTGGGCGCCCCGGCGGGTCCGGCGATCGTGAGCACGTGCGCCGCCCCCGTCGTTCGATCGAGGTCGTCGATCCGGGCTCGCATCTCGACCAACAGCTTCGTGAAATTGGCCCGGTCGTCGGGGTGCCCGGGCGCCGCACCACCCGAGACCGGGTATTCCCAGTCGACGCTCAGCCCGTCGAATCCGTAGCGGTGCATGAACTCCACGCACGAGTCGGCGAGCGAGCGCCGCCCGGCTGCGGTGGACGCGGCGGCGGAGAAGCCGCTGCTCCAGGTCGACCCACCGACCGAGATGATCGTGCGCAGGTGAGGGTGGTTGCGCTTGAGCACCGACAACTGGTTGAAGTTTCCTCGATAGCCGAGTGTGAGATCGTCGCTCGCCGAGGGCCGTTCGATGTCGGCCCACGGGTCGCCCAGCACGCACCGCCCGTTCTCGAGGTTGGCGAAGGCGTAGTTGAGGTGGGTGAGGAGTTCGGCCGGAACGTCGCCAACCTCGTAGTCGCGCTCGTAGATGCCCCACGACGGGAAGTAGCCGATGATCCGCGGCTCGTCGTCGCCGGTCACACTCGGCCGTCGTTCGGCGCGCTCGACGGCCGTGGCGGGGCCGGCGGGTCGGACCGTCTCGGCCGCGACGGCGTTGGTCATCAGCACGACGAGCGCGATCGTCGCGGCGACGAGCAGACGACGGCCACCGACGTGGCGACGGTACGGCCCACCCGAGGTGGCGGGAACCGTCACGGACGAACCCGTCGTGCGCATTGCGTGATCACCACGAGGGTCATCGACGGGCACTCGCTCACCTTCAGTCCAGATGTCACTTCTTGCGGTTTTCTTGACGCAATCGTGAGCACGCCATTAGCGTTGGTCGCGTGAAGTCAGTAGCCATTGACGTCAAGTCGGCGACGGTTGGATCCTCCACCACGGTGAGCTCGCACTCCCTCGTCGACGCGCCCGCCCGGATCGCCGACCACCTCGCCGGGACGGCTGGTTTCCGCCGTGTCGACGTCGACGTGCAGACGACGACGTGAGTCGGTGATCAACGCGATCACCGTGATCCCCGGCTCGAACTCGATCTTTCGCACCTCGGTCATGTCCGTGCTGCTCGAACGCGACGTCGAGTACATCGTCGACGACACGCAATGGCTCCTCGACATCCAGACGGAGCACATGGGCCGCGTCGTGTACGCACGTCGAGCGCGCGCCTTCGTGCAGGACCCGACGACGCTGGCTTCGTGGTACCGCCAGACGCTGCGTTGGATGCACGGGTCGATGCAGGGCATCCGCGGCCACCGGATCGGTCGCCGGTGGTCCTGGTTCTCGATCACGTACTCCGCCCTCATCTTCGACTGGCTCTTGTACGTCGTGTTCTGGCCGGCACTGCTCGCCTGGCTGTTCGTCCGCGCCGACACCTGGCAGGGTGTCGCGACGACGGCTGCGATCTACGTCGGTGGCTACGCGATCTGGGCGGCGATCGGCGCACTGGCGCTCCGCAACTGGCGCATGCTGCTGATGTTTCCCACCCTGATCGTCATGGACTGGATTCAACGTGCGCTGTTCGTGCATGCGTTCGTTCGGACGTGGCGAGAACCGACATCTGAATGCAAGTGGGTCTCCCCGACCCGACACGACACACGACAGGCGATTTCATGAGTGCACCGACCAGCGAAGCCGCCGCGCTTCCCGTCACGGGCTCCGGCCCCTTCACGTTCACCATCGGCCTCATCGGCCTGGGTGCCATCGCTGCCGGCACGCTGATGCGCCGCCTCTCGCGACGCCCGGCAGCGGGCAGCGAACGCCCGCCCGGAGCGAGTGCTCCGGGCGGGCCCGACGTCAGCACCGACCTGACGCGCCGGGTCACCCCGGCCTGCTGACCGACTGACCGAGCCGACGGGGCGGCCCGCGGTCTGTGGGGCGAGAACCTGGGCGTTCCACGCGCCCAGCGTCACGTTCCACCGGTCGACCTCGACCGATGGAGAGTCGCCGGCTGATCGTCACCCCGGTGGGGCGGTGACGGTGGAGCGGAACTTCTCCATCAGATGCGCGCCGGCGAAGACCGGTTCGTGCCGTGGCGACTCGCCGCCGACGACGATGCATTCGATCCGAGCGTCCCAGTTGGCGTTGTGGAAGAACGGCATGGTGAGTCGTCGTTCCCCGGACCGTCCCTCGGGCACGACGACGCGGTGCATCGTCGAGCGCCACCGGTCATTGCTCCATCGCTGCATCAGGTCGCCGAGGTTGACCACGAGCGCACCGTCGGGCGCTTCGACATCGACCCACGTGTCCGTCCGACGATTGCACCTGCAGCCCCGGCTCGGCGTCGAGCCGCAGAATGGTGAGCGTGCCGTAGTCGGTGTGCGCGCCCGCCCGGAACTCACCGGCTCGCGGCGGCCCGTCGAGCGCCGGGTAGTGCGCGAGTCGCAGTGCGGAGCCGTGCTCGTCGATGAACGGATCGAACCAGTGAGGCTCGAGGCCGAGGGCGATCGCGAACCCGCGCATGATCCGCGCCGACAGATCGGCCATCGCCACGAAGTACGCCTCCAGCGCAGGTCGCAGCTCGGGCATCGCAGGCGGCCACACCGTCGGTGACCACACGTCGCGTTCGTCTCGGTCCGTCATCTCGCGCAGCGGACGAGGGGGCGGGCCGACGGGTCCGACGTTGTAGGTCTCCTTCAGGTCGGGAGGCCCGGCACCGCCGATCGACCGGCTGAGTGCCTCGGCCGCGAGTGGGACATACCCGTACGGTGCGTCGGGCGAGGGTTTTGCCGCGCCGAGTCGAGCCTCGAGCGGAAGATCGAAGAAGGCGAGCGCCGCGGCGTGGGCCCGTTCGATGACAGCGGCGTCGACCCCGTGGCCGACGACCGAGAAGAACCCCACCGATCGACAGGCCTGATCGATCGCATCCCCGACGTCGTCCTGGCCGGAGGTCGACACGTCGGGGTCGTTGCCGAGGTTGCGGAGATCGACGACCGGGACGCTCACGGTGGTCAGACTAGGAGCTGGACCGATCGCCGCCAGGCGGAGAAGCTCGACACGCTCCCGGCCGAGGGACGGGCGAGCCACGGCCACGGGTGACGCACCGCGACGTCCACCCGACCCGCGATGCGCACGAAGCCCGGGACCGGCGCATGCGTGACCGCGACTCGCCGGCCAGCCAGCGCCTCGGCCGGCTCCCCGAGATACAGCTCGATGCTTCGATGCTGCGCCAACTCGGAGAGCGTCTCCACGAGAAACACCAGTCGCTTCGCCGAGAGCTGCAGCCGTTCGAGCAGCGAGCGATCGAAGGTGAACACGGCGGGCCGATCCGCACTCGCAACCAGCGCCGGGTCGTCGACGCCGAGCGACTCGGCGGTCAGCCAGACGACGTCGGCATCCTCGGCCACGAGCACCTCCGTGGGGCCGGACCGGGCGACTGCCTCGACATCGGCGCTCGTCACGCCGTTCGGCCGGTCGATGGCGACGAAGACCGGGTCGTCCGGCCAGTCCTGAATCGGGCACGCGGTCCGCAATCGACAGTCGCGGCACAGTTCGGGGGCCCGCTTTTCGACCTGCCAACGGCTGAAGCCGTAGTGCTTCGACGAACCCACACCGGTCGTCCACTGCCAGCCGAGCCGGTTGGCCGCGCGGGATCCGTCGAGCAGATGGACGAAGAACACGTCTTCACCGCCCTGCCACATCCGACCGTTGCGGACGGACCAGTCGCTCGACAGCCACATCCGAGTCTGGTTCACGAGCCATCCGTCGCGAGCGAGTTCCCCGACCATCGCCGCCATGCAGGCCATCTCGCTGTCCCACCCGTCGAGCCCGGCTGCCGTGTGCACGTCGGCGGACTGGAGTTCCCGACGTATCCCCGTTCGCGTTCGTTCGCCGAGGCGGGCGTACCAGTGGCGCGCGAACTCCTGCCACAGCAGTTCGTCGCGGAACTTCTTCACGTCGCGTGGCGGCCCGCCCGCCACGTGCCGCCACACGGCGGGCAGCGAAAGCAGCCCGTGGCGGATGTACGGCGAGAGTGCGGACGCGCCGCGCCGGCTCGGCGGCAGCACCTCGTTGCGGTGCGACGCGTACCCCGACACGTCGAACGCAGCGAGCGCGGCATCGGCAGCGCCCTGACCGCCACGGAATCGTTCGGAACCGACCGCATCGCCGACGAACAACCCGGCGAGGTGCTCCTCGACGAAGGCTTCGCCGGCGTCACGGCCGGCCTCGGGGACGGGCAGTCGCACGGTCGCCTGGCTCATGGCGACATCCTTCCCCGTCAGCGGGTGACCGAACCCAACCGTTCGCGTCACACACCGTGCGATCAGGCTCGCCGCAGGCGAATCGGCCCCTTGGCGGTCGACGGGTCGACGACCCGCCCGCCCTGTGTCACCTCGATCGTGCCGGCGGCCGCCAGCCGACGAGCGGCCCGGCGTGTCGGCTCCATCAACGGACGCCATCGATCGTCATCGGCTCCGCCGACCATCTTCGCCGCTTCGGACGGACAGATCGTCGCGCCGCCGGGCCGCGCTGCCAGGAGGTCGACGATCGCCGACTCCAGCGCTCGGTCGACGGCGGTGAGCTTCCGGCGGCGGCAGGCATCGGAGCAGTAGCGCACCGTGGCCCAATTCCGCTCCCACTTCTTGCGCCACTCGATCGTGCGGCCGCACGCGGCGCACGTCTTCGGCTCGGGACGGTTCGCCCCCGCCGCCACGACTCAGAGCTGGCCGTTCTGCTGGAGCAGCTCGAACTCCTCGACCGTCATCAGCACCGAGCGCGCCTTCGAGCCCTCGCTCGGTCCCACGACGCCGCGCTGCTCGAGCAGGTCCATGATCCGTCCGGCTCGTGCGAACCCGACCTTCAGCTTGCGCTGCAGCATCGAGGTCGATCCCAGCTGGCTGCGAACGACCAACTCCATCGCCTGCTTCATCATCGCCGTGTCCTCGTCGTCCTCACCCGCCGAGAACGCGTTCGCGTCCGACGTGACGTCCAGGTCGAGACCGGACATCGGCGGCGCCGGTGGCGTGAGCGCCGGCGAGCTCATCGCCGTCGGTGCGAACGCCGCGCCGCCGGCGTCGTCACCACCGTCGACGATCGCAGCCGAGGTGATGGGTTCGGGGCTCTGGCCCTTCCAGTGTGCGACGACCTGTCGCACCTCTTCTTCGGTGATGAACGCGCCCTGGATACGGTTCGCCACGGACGAGTTGCCGGGAAGCAGCAGCATGTCGCCCTTGCCCACGAGCTTGTCGGCACCGGGCTGGTCGAGGATCACGCGCGAGTCGGTGATACTCGACACGGCGAACGCCATCCGCGCCGGGATGTTCGCCTTGATCACGCCGGTGATGACGTTGACGGAGGGCCGCTGGGTCGCGACGATCAGGTGGATACCGACCGCACGGGCCTTCTGCGCGATGCGCGTGATCGATTCCTCCACGTCGCGAGCGGCGACCATCATCAGGTCGTTCAACTCGTCGACCACCACGACGATGTACGGCATGTGCTCGTAGGTCGGCGGGCCATCGGGATCGGTGCCGGGGGGCTCGGCGATCCTGCCGGCACTGAACGCGGCGTTGTAGCCGGTGATGTCGCGGTAGCCGACTTCGGACAGGACGTCGTAGCGGCGTTCCATCTCCTTGACCGCCCAACCGAGCGCGTTGGCCGCCTTCTTCGGGTCGGTGACCGGCTGCGTGAGCAGGTGCGGCAGCCTGGCGTACTGACCCATCTCGACCTGTTTCGGGTCGATCAGGATCAGGCGGACGTCGTCGGGAGTGGTGCGCATCAGCAACGACGTGATGATGCAGTTGATGCCGCTCGACTTGCCGGCACCGGTCGCGCCGGCGATCAGCATGTGCGGCGTCGCGGCGAGGTCGAGCATCACGGTCCTGCCGGCGATGTCCTTGCCGACCGCGACTTCGAGCGGGTTGGTCGCAGCAAGGGCCTCGGGCGACACGAGGAGATCGCCCAGTGCGACGAGTTGGCGTTGATGGTTCGGCACCTCGACGCCGATCGCCGACCGGCCGGGAATCGGTGCCAGGATGCGGACATCGGTTGCCGCCATCGCGTAGGCGATGTCCTTCTGGAGGTTCGTCACCTTCGCGACCTTCACACCGGCTCCGAGCTCGAGTTCGTAGCGCGTGACGGTCGGCCCGACGGTCATCCCGATCAGTTCGGTGTCGACGCCGTGTGACGCCAGCGACTCCTGCAGCGTGATACCGCGCTGCTCGATCGCCTTGACGTCGACCTTCTTCTCACCCGGCTGCAACAGGAACGTCATCGGCGGCAGCACCCATTCGCCCACCTGCGTGCCGTCGGCGCTCACCGCACCGGCCGCCGCCGGCGCCTTGGCCTTCGCCGCCCGCTTGCGTTTCGGCTTGTCGGCACCGGGGAGCAGGTCGCCATCGGACTCGAAGTCGTACAGCTGTGCCCCGCCGCGGCCAGGGAGCACCTCGCCGGCGACGCCCGAAGCCCCCGCGTCGAGTCGTTCCTGATCGAACACGGTCGTGGCGTCGAGCTCGGCGCTGTCGTCTCGATCGCTCGACAGTGTCGTGATGTTGCCGAGCCCCGACTTCGCAGCCCGTCCCACGGGTCGGAGCACCGCGTTGAGAAAGCCACCGGTCTGTTGCGCCATGGTGCGCAGCGAGGTCTGCGTGATCACCATCAGGCTGCCGATGATCGAGCGCGATGAGGACGACCACGGCACCGGCGGTGGCGATCCCGGCAGCGAGCGGTTCGCCGATCGCCGCGCCGGTCCAGCCACCACCGTCCCCGTACCGATCGAAACCGTCCGCGGCGGCGTCTCGACGAACGATGTGCGCCAGTCCCAGCGCCGCCACGACGACGACCGTCCAGGCGACGGCGAGGCGAATCGGGCCCGAAGAGCGGCCCTTGCGAACGAAGGCCACACCGACCGCGCCGAGCACCAGCGGTACGGCGTAGCGCCCGAGACCGAAGAACCAGCCGAACATCGTCTCGACGCCACGGCCGATCGGCCCGGCGAGGTCGACGTAGATCGCCAACCCGAACAGGACCGCTGCGCCGATCAACCCGAGCCCGATCAGCTCGTCGTTGTGCCGACCCGCTGCGCGATCGTCGCGGCCCGCTCCGGCCGCGCGTTCGAGCTGTTCTGGCGTCGCATCGCGGACCGCACTGCGACCCGTCGACCGGGACGTACGCGAGGTCTTCGCCGTCTTGGACGCCGGGTCGACGCGCGTCGACCGCTTGCCCGACGACTTCTTCGACGGCTTCTTGCCCGACGGGCCCCACGTAGTCATGACCCGATCACCGTACCAATCGGGTGTCACCCAGATGCGGAGGCATCCGATGTCGGCTCAGATCGGGTCGACCGAGAAGACCTGACCCTCCGGGCCGACCACGATGTCGAGGAATCCACCGGCCGGCGACGTCACCGCGAGGACGTAGGTGGCACCGACACCGTCGCCGTAGACACTGATCGCGTCGACCACCGACTCGGAGAGCTCGGTCTGCACCCCGGACAGGACGAGTTCGGGGTCGAACGCAACGTCGTCACGGCCGAACGTCAGCCCATCGGCCCCCGTCTGTTTCGGTGCGGGCGGCTGCAACTCACCGTCGACGTAGGCGTACGCGACGGCGGCGGTGGCATCGTCGACGGCGACGAAGACGTTGGTGAACTGGGCGTTTGCCGTCACCTCGAAGAACCGCTGACCCGCGCCGAGCTCGGCTTCGACTGCGTCGATCGCGGCGAACACGTCGTCGACGAACGCCGGCGCTGCGGCCTCGTCGCCGCCCGGGACCACGCTCGCAGCGGTGGTGGCCGCCGTGCTCTCGCCACTCGGTGCGTCGTTGTCACCACAACCGGTGATCGCCACCGTCGCGGCGATCGCCAGGCCCCACAGCACACTCGAACGGCCACGTCCCATCGACCGGCAGGCTATGAGCGCCCGGCGATTCCCGTCGCAACGTGATGTCGATCCCGGATCAACATCACGTTGCTCGGGTACATTGCCGACGTGGCCAGTCCGTCGACCCGTCCGAGTAGGCGCTCGTTGATCGCGGCGATCGCGCTCGTGGTGTGGGTCCTGGTACTCGTGTTCGGCTGGGCGCTGCGCCCGATCGAAGACACGGTTCCCGTGGTGGTCGACCCGACCAGCGAGCTCGCGGTCATCCTGGCGGAGAACCCCTCGTTGACCCCCGCAGACGCCGTTCGGGGCCAATTGGTGCAGTGCAACTCGCTCGTCGACAGTGCGCCGCGCGATCTCACCGAACCGCTCCCCGAGCTCCGCCCGGACTACGTGTACGAACGCGTGCCGTGCGACGGACCGCACGCCAGCGCTCGACTCGCCGCGGTGGCGAATGTCCTCGCCGTCATCGCAATGATCGCGGGCTGGATCTTCATCTCACGCCGCATGCGCACCGACCCGCCGATTCCAGCGACGGAAGCCGAACCCGCCGAACCCGCCGCATCCTGACGGGCGGCTCGGGTGCGACACCATCGGGTCTCGCCCGCTCAGGCCTCCATCACGACGGGCACGATCATCGGTCGCCGCTTGGTGCGGTCACTGACGAACTTGCCCGTTGCCCGGCGCGCTTCTCGTTCGAGCTGCTCGACGTCTCGCACACCTTCGGCGAGGGCCTTCTCCAACGCCGCCGCGACCGTGTCGCACGCCTCGTCGAGCAGATCCTCGGCCTCGGGCGCATACACCCAGCCGCGGGTGATGATCTCGGGATCGACGAGCACCTTGCCGGTCTGCATGTCGACCGTCGACACGACGACGACGACGCCTTCCTCGGCCAGCTTGCGCCGATCGCGCAGCACCCCGTTGCCGACGTCGCCCACGATCCCGTCGACGTAGAGATACCCCGACGGCACGCGGCCGATGGGCGCGAGGCCGTCGCGATCGAGCTGGAGGACGTCGCCGTCCTCGCACTGGATGATCCGGTCGGCGCGAACGCCCATCAGCTCACCCAGCTTGGCGTTGGCGACCATGTGTCGGTACTCGCCGTGGATCGGGACGAACCACTCGGGATTCACGATCGACAGGTAGGTCTTGATGTCGTCGGCCTGGGCGTGGCCGGTTGCGTGGACGTCCATCACGCCCGAGTGCACGACGTTCGCCCCGAGCCGGAGCAGCCCGTCGATCACCTTGTTGACGTTGCCCTCGTTGCCGGGGATCGCGTGACTGGACAGCACGACGGTGTCCTGGTCGTTGAGCTTCAGCCACCGGTTCTCGCCGCGCGCCATCAGGCCGAGCGCCGACATCGGCTCGCCCTGGGAGCCGGTCGAGATGATGCAGATCTCGCCGGGTTCGTAGCGGCCGATGTCCTCGATGTCGATCAGCGACGACTCGGGGATCTCGAACACGCCGAGGTCGAGGCCGAGTCGGATGTTCTTCTTCATGCTCAGGCCGAGCGTGGCGACCTTGCGTCCCTCTTCGACCGCGGCATCGGCGATCTGCTGGATCCGGTGGATGTGGCTCGCGAAGCTCGCCGTGATGATCCGCCGGCCGCGCTGCTGGGCGAACAGCCCGCGCAACACGCCGCCGACGTTCGTTTCGCTCGGCGCGTAGCCCGGCTCCTCGGCGTTGGTCGAGTCGCTCATGAGGAGTCGGATGCCCTCGTTCTTCGCGAGCTGACCGATCCGCGCGAGATCGGCCCGGCGTTCGTCGACCGGGGTCAGGTCGATCTTGAAGTCGCCCGAGTGCAGGACGACCCCCTGCGCCGTGTGGACCGCGACCGCATGGGCATGCGGGACCGAGTGGGTGACCGGAATGAACTCGACGAGGAGCGACCCGACGTCGATCTGCTCGCCGTCCTTGACCGGCCGCATGTCGATCTTGGGCATCAGCCCCGCCTCTTCGATGCGGTTCCGGGCGAGACCGAGCGCCAACGCCGAGCCGTAGACCGGCAGCGGATCGTCGCGCAGGTCGCCGATGCCGTCGCCGTCACGCATCAGGTACTGGATCGCCCCGATGTGGTCCTCGTGGCCGTGGGTCAGGACGATCGCCCGGATCCGGTTCGCGTTCTCCTTGAGGTACGTGAAGTCCGGGAGGATCAGGTCGATCCCGTGCATGTTGGCGTCCGGGAACATCAGCCCACAGTCGATGAGCATCATCGTGCGGTCCGGGTCGTCGGGCGCACCCTGCTCGATGACCATGCAGTTGCGACCGATTTCGCCGAGTCCGCCGAGGAACACGATGCGGACGGGCGTCGCCGGATCGAGCGGTGCGGTCATCGGAAGGGTTGTCGAGTCAGCCACGTGAGGCCACCAATCGGTCGTAGACCTCGCGGGCCTGGTCGTCGAGACCCGCGGGCGCGTGTCCCATCGGAAGTCGTGCCTGGCCGACGGCGTGCCCGAGAGCACGCAGCATGGCTTTGGCGGGAAGCGGGTTCGGAATCGCGTCGCTGGTCTCGAACGCGTAGCTCTCGAGCTGGCGGGCGTTGTGTGCGGCAGCACCGGCTGCGTCACCGGCATCCCAGGCATCGAACATCTGCACGTGGTCGGGCGAGCACCAGTGCGTCGCCACCCCGATCGCACCCACGGCACCGACGGCGAGCAGCGGCAGCGTCATGGGATCGTCCCCGGAGTACACCTCGAAGTCGGTCGGCGTCGCCTCGATGACGAACGCGGTCTGTCCGGGGTCGGCAGCTGCATCCTTGACGCCGACGATGTTCGAGACGTCGTTGCCGAGCGCGATCAGCGTTGCGGTGTCGATCTTGCGCCCGGTCCGCTTCGGGATGTCGTAGAGCAGCACGGGAAGGTCCGTGTTGGCGGCGATGGCCCGGAAGTGGGCATCGAGCCCCGCCTGCGACGGGCGGTTGTAATAGGGGCACACGGCGAGAATCCCGGCCACGCCCAGCTTCTCGGCCTCGACCGTGAGACCGATGTCCTGGCGGGTGTTCGATCCGGTGGTCCCGGCGATGACCGGGACGGTCACCGCGGCGGCGATCGTCTCGAACAACGTCAGCTTCTCGTCGATCGACAGCGTCGCCGACTCACCGGTGGTCCCCGCCACCACGAGCCCCTCGTTCCCCTGGTCGACCAACCACTTCGCCAAGGACACCGCAGCGTCGACGTCGAGCGTTTCGTCGTCGGCGAACGGCGTGACCATCGCGGTGAGGACACGTCCGAACCTGGCCATCAGCGCGTTCCTTCGAGTGCGTTCACGCCTGAGAACCTAGGTGATGATTGCAGCGTTGCCGCGTTCGAATCAGAAGGATCCCTCGGCTGCGCGATCGATCCCCTGCGTGAGGATCAGGTCCTCGTGCAGCTCCATCCACGCATCGTGGTAGCTCCCACACATCACGCCGGTGAACATGTTCGTCTCGCCCTGCTTGACACGACCGAGTACGACCGTGAGCCGGCTCGAATACGGAGAGAGCCGCTCGAGCACCTCGCCCATCTCGCTCACGACCGGTTCCGCTTCCGAGTGCACGCCGTGGAGCCGATCGATCACATCGGCGTCATAGTCCGCGTCGGAGTGGTCGTTCGGTGCGCCGTCGCGCAACTGCCAGTCGCCGCACAGCTGCTTGAACCGGCCGTTCAGGTCGATGAAGGTCTCGTAGTGATCGGCGAGCGCGGCCACCACGTCGAGCCCGTCGAGGTCGGCCGCGAGGTAGTCCAGATGGATCGCTCGCCCGTCGGGCGTCAACTGCCAGAGGCCGCGGTTCTCCCGGAACTGGACATGGCCGTGATCGAGGAACCCGGCGAGATGCGTCTCGACCACGGTGGGCTCGACCGCCGTCATCTCGGCGAGGGTCTCAGCTGTAGCGAATCCCTTGATGCGGAGCGCATGGAATGTCCGGAACTGCGGTGTCGAAGGGTGACCCATGATCGTTCAGTGTGGCCGATTGCGGTCGGCCGCTGCGAACTCGCCACACGACGTACAAGAGCGCCCCGAACATGATCGGCACGACGTAGGTCAAGAAGCGGTAGATGATCACGGCGGCCAGTGCGGTCGTCGTGTCGACACCGGCGGCCATGAGCGCTCCGGTCGTGCCTGCTTCGACCACTCCCACGCCGCCGGGGGTCGGCGCGAACGTGGCTGCGAGATGGGCGAGGAAGAACACCCGGAAGAACTCGGTCACCCCCAGCTCCGACCCGACGCCGAGCGAGCGCAACGAAACCAGCAGGATCACGGCTCCACAGGCTTGGGCGAGCATCGTTCGACCGAGCAGACCCCAGGGGCGACGTCCCCGGCGTCGGAGCTCGCGACGCACGTCGGCGACGCCGGCAGCCGGGTCCTGGCCGTCGAGCGCCGGCACCCGACGAGCGAGCATCTCCCACACCTTCCGGGTCCGGCCGACGGTCCAGTGTTCGAGTCGGTCCGATCGCAGCACGACGGTCCAGAACGCCACCGAGCCCACGAGCACGGCAGAGATCACGCCGAGCAGCACCAGATCGGTGGTGTTCGGTGGCCGTCGGGTGAGGTCGAGCAGCAGGGCGAGGAGCGGGAGCAGCCACGTCGCGAACGTGGTGGCGATGCCGTAGGCGATCAGCATCGTGGCGAACGTCGGTGGGCGCACACCGCTGTTGCGACTGATCGACCATCGCATCGCGGTGCCCAACGCCCCGCCGAGCGGAACGCCCTTGCTCACGGCCGTGCCGACATCGTGGATGGTCACGGCTCGCCCGATCCCGACCGGCTCGCCGAGCAACCGTTGCACGATGTTGCCGCGCGACCAGCGCTCGTACACGGTCAGGACGAGCAGTGCGACGACGGCGACGATCGACAGGTTGCGAATCTCGGCGAGCGCCGATCCGATCGTGTCGCGCTGGAACCAGACCGCGGCGACGAGCACCGCACAAATGGCCGCTGCGGCACCGGTTCGGAGCAGCGATGACGAGTTCGTGGCGGCCGCGGTCACGCTGGGTTCATCGACGGGTTCCACCACGATCTTGACCGTAGAAGCGCCGAATTCATCGTGCAGCACGGTGCTCGCGAACGTCGTCGAAACGTTATGCCAGGCGGCTGACGCCGTCGGCGATCGCGGCAGCAGCGACCGCCTCGGCAACCCGCATCGACACGGAGCGGTCGAACACCGACGGCATGATGTTGGTCTCGGTCAGCTCCTCGTCGGAAACCGACTGCGCGATCGCTTCGGCCGCCGCCAGCTTCATTCCCTCGGTGATGTCGCTCGCGCGGGCATCGAGCGCTCCACGGAAGATGCCGGGGAACGCGAGGACGTTGTTGATCTGATTCGGGTAGTCGCTGCGGCCGGTGCCCATCACTCGCACCAGGTCGCCGACGAGCTCGGGCCGGATCTCGGGGTCGGGGTTTGCCATGGCGAACACGATCGGGTCGTCGTTCATGTTCCGGATGTCGTCGACGGTGAGCACGTCGGGTGCACTGACCCCGATGAACACGTCGGTCCCCGCCATGACGTCGCTGAGCGCGCCCTGTTTCCCGTGGGGGTTGGTGTTCTCCGCAAACCACTGCTTCCAGGCATTCAGCCCTTCGCGGCCGTCGTAGACGGCACCTTTGCTGTCGACACCGACGATCTCACCGGCACCGGCGCCGAGCAGGATCTTGCCGATCGCCACGCCGGCCGCGCCGACACCGGAGATGACGATCGACAGGTTCTCCATCTTCTTGCCGGTGATCCGCAAGGCGTTCTCGACCGCTGCGAGCGTGACGACCGCCGTTCCGTGCTGGTCGTCGTGGAACACCGGGATGTCGAGCGCCTCCTTGAGCGCCTCTTCCACCTGGAACGCGCCGGGGGCGGCGATGTCTTCGAGGTTCACGCCGCCGAACGTCGGGGCCAGACGAATCACGGTCTCGATGATCTCCTCGGGGCTCGACACGTCGAGACAGATCGGGAACGCGTCGACGCCGGCGAACTCCTTGAACAAGAGCGCCTTGCCCTCCATGACGGGCATCGCTCCCTTCGGCCCGATGTCGCCGAGGCCGAGCACCGCGGTTCCGTCCGAGACGATCGCGACGGTGTTCTTGCGGATCGTGTATTCGTCGGCGAGCGCCTCGTCGGCGGCAATCGCATTGCAGACCCGCGCGACGCCGGGTGTGTACGCCATCGAGAGATCGTCCTGGTCCGAGACCGGCAGCAACGGGAGCACTTCGATCTTGCCGCCTTCGTGCATGCGGAACGTGCGGTCGTGCCACTCCTCGAGCGTCACGCCATCGACGGCCTCGACCGCCGCCACGACCTGCTGCTGGTGCTCGACGTCGCTGCAGTTGACCACGATGTCCCGCTCGAGCTCGCGACCCTTGGCGACGAAGCCCTCGATCGCGAAGATGTTGCCGCCGGCCTCGCCGATTGCGGAGCACAGACGTCCGAGAACGCCCGGCACGTTGTCCAGCGTGACATCGAGCGTGATCGAGTATTGCGTGGCGGGGGGCTTCGACATGGGGCGGCACGCTACTGCCGCACCCCGCAAACGCGCCCCACCACTTTCCGGCGCGGTGCGAGTGGGTGGGGCCACGAGCTTTCTGCCTGCGCAAGTAGCATTCCCGGCGCGTGAACAACCATTCAAGGAGAACCCACATGCAGACCCGTACCACCCGATTTGCCGCAGCGATCGCCGCCGGCGCCCTCGTCTTCGCCGCCTGCGGCAGCGACGACGACAGCGACGAGGCGGCCGACACCACCGCAGCAGCCGACGACACCGCCACCACCGAGGCAGCCGACGACACCGCCACCACCGAAGCGATGGACGACGACGCTGCCGCCGACGACGCCTGCTCGAACACGATCGAGGACGGTGTCCTCACCCTCGCGACCGGTGAACCGGCCTTCGAGCCGTGGGTCGTCGACAACGCTCCCGAAACCGGGGAGGGTTTCGAAGCGGCCGTCGCCATGGCCGTCGCGGCCGAGATGGGCTACGAAGGCGACTCCGTCGTCTGGGTCCGGAGCGGGTTCGACGAGGCGATCCAGCCGGGCGCGAAGGACTTCGACATGAACATCCAGCAGTTCTCGATCACGCCCGAGCGTGACGAGGCCGTCGACTTCTCGCTGCCGTACTACGAGGGCAACCAGGCGCTCGTCGCACTCGACGGCTCGGCCGCCGAAGGCGCCTCGATCGCCGACCTCCAGGGCCTGCAGCTCGGCGCCCAGTCGGGGACGACCAGCCTCACGTTCATCACCGACGTGATCCAGCCCGACAGCGAGCCCCTCGTCTACAACGACAACACCGCGGTCAAGGCTGCGCTCGAAGCGAACCAGATCGACGCCGCGGTGTTCGACCTGCCGACGGCGCTGTTCGTCTCCGCCGTCGAAATCGAGGGGTCGAGCGTCATCGGCCAGTTCACCCGTGAGACCGGCGGTCAGGGCGACGAGCTCGGCTTCGTGCTCGAGAACGACAGCCCGCTCAAGCCCTGCGTCGACGCCGCGATCACTGCGCTGACGGAGTCGGGCGAGCTCGGAAACATCACCGACACCTGGCTCGAGATCGGCGACGTCGCGCCGATCATCCCCGCCGAGTGAGCGTTCTGGCGTGACGTCCCTCACCCGTCGCGAGCGCTACGAGCGCTCTCGCCGGCGCCGAGGGATTGCCATCGCGAGTGCGAGCACGGCCATCGTCGTCGCGGCGCTGGTCGTGCTCGTCCCGCGAGCGCCGCGTTGGGACGCGGTGAAGCAGTCGTTCTTCAATTGGGAGATCCTGCGCGAGTCCTTTCCGGAGCTCCTCCAGGCGTTCTGGCTCGACGTCCAGATCTTTCTGTGGTCGACCCCACTCATCTTCGTGGCGTCGCTGCTGGTCGCCATCGTGCGCAACTCACGCAGCCCGGCGCTGTTCCCGCTCCGCGCCGCCGCGGTCGTCTACACCGACGTGTTCCGCGGTGTGCCCGTCATCTTGATCATCTTCCTGATCGGGTTCGGTGTGCCCGGCCTGATCGATTCGCGTGCCTGGAGCAACCCGCTCATCTGGGGGACGGTCGCGCTCGTGCTCTCCTACACCGCGTACGTCTCGGAGGTCCTCCGCGCCGGCATCGACAGCGTGCACGAGAGCCAGCGTGCCGCCGCTCGCTCGCTCGGCATGTCATCGGGCCAGACCCTGTCGACGGTGATCGTCCCGCAGGCGCTTCGCCGGGTCGTCCCGCCCTTGATGAACAGCCTGGTCAGCCTCCAGAAGGACGTGGCGCTCATCAGCTTGATCGGCCCGGTCGAGATCCTGCGGCGCGCCGAGATCCAGAAGTCGCTCGCCGCGAACTTCACCCCGTACGTCGGCGCCGCCCTGATCTTCCTCTGCCTCACGATCCCCTGCACGCGCCTCGCCGACTGGGCCCTCAGCCGCGAACGTCGTCGAACCGGGGCGACGGCCATCGCATGACCGAACCGACCCACTCCGATCCGCCCCGGGCGAAGGTCTCGATGCGCGGCGTGCGCAAGGCGTTCGGAGAACAGGTGGTCCTCGACGGGATCGACCTCGATGTCGCCGATGGCGAAGTGATCACGCTGATCGGCGCGTCGGGCTCCGGCAAGTCGACACTGCTGCGTTGCACCAACCTCCTCGAGCCGATCGATGACGGGGCGATCCTGTTGGACGGCGTCGACATCTCCGAACCCGGGCTCGATCCCGATCCGATCCGTCGCCGGATCGGCATGATCTTCCAGAGCTTCAACCTGTTCCCCCACATGAGCGTCGTCGACAACGTGGCCATCGGGCCACGCAAGGTCCTCGGTGTTCCCAAGTCCGAGGCGCGAGCGCGCGGCAGGGACCTCCTCGTGCGGCTGGGCCTCGAACCGCGGATCGACGCCTACCCCGATCAGCTGTCCGGCGGGCAGCAGCAGCGGGTCGCCATTGCGCGTTCGCTCGCCATGGACCCCGAGGTGATACTGCTCGACGAGATCACCTCGGCGCTCGACCCCGAACTCGTCGGCGAGGTGCTCGACGTCGTTCGCTCACTCAAGTCCCAGGGCATGACCATGCTGTTCGCCACGCACGAGATGGCCTTCGCCCGCGACATCAGCGATCGTGTCTGCTTCCTCGACCGCGGGCGGATCCTCGAGGAGGGTCCCCCGGCACAGGTCTTCGGTGCGCCGACCGAGGAGCGCACCCAGCAGTTCCTCCAGCGCGTCGTCGACGCCGGTCGGCTCTGACCCGAGAAGCACCCGAGAAGCGGTCGCGTCATCGGTACCCGCACTACCGTTGAGCAGATGCGCGGTCGGATCACCAGGTTGCTCGTCTTCACGCTGCTCGCCACGACGGCCCTCGTCGGCGCGGCCGAGGTGGGACCCGCAGCGGTGCCCGTTGCCGAGGCGGCCCAGCGAACGAGCCGCTACGAGCCGGTCGTTCCCTGCCGGCTCGCCGACGAACGAAGCGGCACCGGGTTCGTCCCGGTCAATCCCTACACCGCACGGGTCAGCACCTCGGCCTGCGGCATCCCCGACGACGCCGTGGCGATCGTCGTGTCGGCCACCATCGTCCGCCCGCAACAGAAGGGGTGGCTGGTCGCGTACCCGGCGGGCACGACGCGGCCGACCGCGGCGACCCTGAACTGGAACGCCGGCATCACCCGTGCGAACACCTCCACCGTCACGATCGGCGACGGCGGCATGATCGAGGTGTACCGCCAGGACGGGTTCGGACGGGGCGGGGTCGTGATCGACGTCGTCGGGGCGTTCGTCCCCGCCGAGACGGCGACGAGCGGCCGGTTCGTGGCTGCGTCGACCGCACAGCGGATCCTCGATACGCGCGCCGATCCGGGGACGCCCGTCGGTGCGGAGTCGACGACGAGGATCGCGCTCCCCGACGGTGTGCCGGATGACGCCGTGGCGCTGGCCATCAACGTCACCGTGGCAGGCACGAACAGCAACGGGTTCTTCACGGTGTTCCCGGCCGGGTCCCCGCTTCCCGACGCATCGGTGCTCAACGCGGACCGGACGGGGCCAGACCCGCGCCGCATCGACGATCGTGCCGATCACTCCGGACGGTTTCGACCTCTTCGCCAAGACGGGTGCACACCTGATCGTCGACATGACCGGTTGGTTCACGGGCGAATCCGCCGAGGAGTCGGGCGATGGACTCTTCGTGCCGGGCGTTCCCGCCCGGTTGCGCGACACCCGCCCCGAACCGGCACCGATCCACCCGGGTGGCACGATCGCCGTGCCCCTTCCGGCACGCACCGAAGCGCCAGCGGCCGTCGTGGTCTCGATGACCATGGTGGCGCCCGATCGACGCGGCTACGTCACGGCGCATGCCGCACGAACCGCACGGGGCGCGACCTCGTCGGGGACCGGCATGCCCTGGGAGGTCACCGCCCAGTTCGGGATCGTCGCCGCGTCGAGCGCGGGCATCGAGATCTACTCGAACGCCGGCACCGAGTTGACCGTGGATCTGCTCGGTTGGTTCACCGGGCCGCAGACGCCGATGACGCAATCCGCATTCGCGGGCAATCCGGTCCCGCGGCAGCGAGTGATCGCGATCGGCGACTCGACGATGGCCGGCGTCGACCGCAACCGTGCCTGGGCACAGCTCCGCGGTGCCGACTTCGATTTCCGTGCCCGGTCGTGTCGCCGCCTGATCCGGTTGTCCTGTCGCGGGCGTGAAGGCCCGATTCCCCCACCGAACGCGCTCGACGAGATCCGCTCGCTTCCCTACGGCATCTACGACGTCGCGGTGATCATGACCGGATACAACGACGGTGCGTCCGACGTCGCCGCCGCCGTTCCGGTCCTCATCCGAGAGGCCCGGGCGAAAGGGATCCGACGGATCATCTGGATGACGTACGCACGCGAGTTCGCGTCGGACAAGGGCGGGAGCGCGCCCGGAAAGCAGACCTATTCGATTCACAACTCGTTCGTGCGCTATCACGCGAGCATCAACGACGACGTCGTACGCGATGGAGTGGTCGGCGATCGTCCGCCAAGTGCCGTTCTGGCTCTACTTCGACGGCATCCATCTCGACAAGTACGGCGGGCACGGTGCGGCCGATTTCATGTCGCGGGCCGTCGCCCACGTCACCGGACAACCATGTCCGATGCCCCAGGTGCCCGGCGGGCCGACGGCCGGCGTGTGCCCCGACCCCAGTCTCATGCCGCCCGTCGACATCGCCCGCCTGTACGGGATCTGACCAGCGGGCAATGCTCCGGTGCGCGCACGAGACGGCGATCGGGTGTGGCGTCGGTCGAATCACTAATATGCGTCGATGCGCGGAACCAGTGTCCTGTTGATTTCTCTCGTCCTGGTGGCGGCGTCGTGTGGCAGCGACGACGACTCGGGCTCGGCGACCACGCCGACCGAACCCGCAGCCACCGACATCGCCGAGACGGCCTCCACCGAAGACACCACGGCGCCGGCGGAGACCGCGGCGCCGGCGGAGACCGCGGCACCCGCCGAGACCGCCGCTCCCGAAACCACCGCTGCGCCCGAGCCGGAACCGATCGACGAGACCACGCTCCAGGAGGCACTACTCGACGCACAGCCGGGCGACGTGATCGAGATTCCGGCGGGGACGTTCTCGTTCGAGCGGTCGCTGTCGCTCGACGTCGACGGCGTCACCATCCGCGGGGCCGGAATGGACCAGACGATCCTGTCCTTCGCCGAGCAGGTGGCCGGAGCCGAAGGGCTGCTCGTCTCGGCGTCCGACTTCACCATCGAGGACCTCGCGATCGAAGACACCGTCGGCGATGCGCTCAAGGTCAACGAGGGCGACAACATCACGATTCGCGGGGTCCGCACCGAGTGGACCGGTGACTACTCCGTCGAGAACGGCGCCTACGGCATCTACCCCGTCCAGACCACGAACGTACTGATCGAGGACTCGGTCGCCATCGGCGCCTCCGACGCCGGCATCTACGTCGGCCAGTCGAGCAACGTCGTGGTTCGCAACAACCGAGCCGAGTTCAACGTGGCCGGGATCGAGATCGAGAACACGATCGGCGCCGACGTCTACGGCAACCTCGCCACCAACAACACCGGCGGCATCCTGGTCTTCAACCTGCCCGGACTCAGCCAGATCGGCGCTGGCACCCGCATCTACGACAACGAGGTCGTCGCCAACAACACCGAGAACTTCAGCCAGCCGGGCAGTGTCGTGTCCGTCGTACCCGCCGGCTCGGGCGTGATCATCTTGGCCAACGACCAGGTGGAGATCTTCGGCAACACGCTCACCGACAACCGGTCCTCGAACGTGGTCATCGCGGCCGGCGGCACCGTCGACATCACGGGCGAGGACGACCCGAACTTCGACAGCTTCCCCGAGGGCATCGCCATCTACGACAACGTGATCTCGGGCGGCGGCGACGAGCCCGATTCGATCATCGCTGCGCTGCAGCCCATCGTGTTGCCCGACGGCGGCAACGTGCCCGGCATCGTCTGGGACGGCGCGGTCGACGAGGTCAAGCTCGTCGACGGGGCGGTCGTTGCCGAGAACCGGATCTGCATCCAGCAGCCCGGCGTCGAGGTGCTGAACGCCGACGCGGCCAACGGGTTCGCCGCACCGTCGATCGTTCCGGCCGAGGCCTACGAGTGCACGCTGGAGCCGGTGGCTCCCGTCGAGCTCCCGGGGGCCTGATGTCCGATCGGTCCCTGTCCCGGGCCTCGTGGGTCGCCTTCGCCGCATTCACCGGCGCGCTCTACCTCATCTCCAGCTGCGCGCGGGATTCCGCAACGGTCGACCAGTCCGATTCGGTTCCGGAGGCGACGAGTACGCAGGCCACGTCGGACACCGGGGTGACCGACGATCCGTCCGCCGCGGACGACGCTGCGATCGCCGAGGCCGCCGTCGCCGCCCTGCCGCCCGAGGGCACTCCCGAGTCGCTCGGCGAATGGAGCCAGCTCGACGCTCGCGACGGTGAACTCGTGATGCTGGACGGGGTCACGCCGTACGGGCTGAACTCCGCGCTGTTCACCGATTACGCCCACAAGCTGCGTACGGTCTGGATGCCCGATGGGGCCGCCGCGGCCATGTCCGACCCTGACGCGACTTTCGACTTCCCAGTGGGAACGGTCATCACGAAGACCTTCTACTACCCCGAGCCGGATGGCACCGCCGAGGTGCTGTTGACCGAGTCGGACGACAGCGCGCTGGCCGCACCGCTCCAGCTCGCCGACGTCCGCCTCATCGAGACTCGGGTGCTCGTCCGCCGGGACGACGGCTGGCACGCGTTCCCCTATGTCTGGGACGACGAGGAGAGCGAGGCGACGCTGCAGCGAACAGGCGACGTCGTGCCGCTCGCCGCCATGTCCGACGACGGCACCGAAACGCCGCTCACCTACGTGGTCCCCGACGTCAACCAGTGCGCCAGCTGCCATGCCGTCAACCACACCACGGGGGCAATCGAGCCGATCGGCCCCAAGGCCCGCCATCTCAACCGGGCGGTCGACTACGGTGACGGCCCGGAGTCACAGCTCGACCACTGGCAGAACAGCGGCCTACTGGCCGGTGCGCCGGCGGCGACCGAGATGCCCAGCGCAGTGGTCTGGGACGACGAGGCGGCACCGCTCGAAGACCGGGCGCGGGCCTACTTCGACATCAACTGTGCGCACTGCCACAGCCCGGTCGGCGCTGCCGACACCTCGGGGTTGTTCCTCGACATCAACACCGAGGTCGGACCCGAGTACGGAATCTGCAAGTCGCCGATCGCGGCCGGCGGCGGCTCGGGCGGGCGCCTCGTCGACATCTCACCGGGCGAACCCGACGAGTCGATCATCACCTACCGCATGGAGTCGACCGAACCTGCGTCGATGATGCCCGAGCTGGGCCGATCGCTGTCCCACGACGAGGGCGTCGATCTCATCGCCGAGTGGATCGAGACGCTCGACGGCGACTGCTGACCTCGACGACGACACGACGGGCGCCGCCGACCGTCGTGTCGTCAGAACCCGGCGTGCAGGTCGTAGCCGCGCTCGGTCCAGTAGTCGGTGGGGCGGTCGTCGGTGAACTCGATCGAGGCGACGCGCTTCAGCTGCTTGATGCCGTACTTGAACGGCGTGACGATACGGATCGGATCGCCGTGTCCGGCGGTCAGTGGCTCACCGTTGAGCTGCCAGGCGAGCAGTGTCTGGTGGTGCATCATCGTGTAGTTCTCGATCGCCGAGCTGTAGTCCCGGCGGACGTCTGCCGAAGCGGGGGTTCGCAGCACCATCCACTCCGCACTCGCCTCGTCGGGCGCGTACCGCTCGAGGACGTCGCTGAAGCGGACGCCCGTCCAGTGGACGATGTTCGCCCAGCCCTCGATGCACTTGTGTTCCCACACCATGTCGTGCACCTCGAAGTCGGACTTGATCGATGCGAGCGGGATCGGGTCGAGCTGGACGCCGTTGCGCCCGGTCAGGGTGATCTCCCAGTTCGCCGCCTCCGACTCGGACACTTCGATGAGATCGCGTTCGTTGTCCTCGAGGCCGTGGCGTCCGTTGACGCGGATCTCCTCCCGGTCGGCGACCGAGAACGTGCGGGCGGTGGCTCCGTCGCGCTGCACGCGCTCCCAGACGTTCTCGTTCCACTCCAAGCCGGCGCGGAGCAGACGCGGAATGCTCTCGTCCTCCTCCTGGTTCTGCAGCCGGTTGAAGCCGACGTAGCCCGCGACGCCGAGCCCGGCGAACGCGAGGAACGCCCGGCGAGAGCGCTTCGTGTACTCGGCCTTCGAGATGATCTCGCCGTCGTCGGTGAGCTCGCGGAGGCGCCGTTCGCGTTCCGCCTCGGCCTCGTTCCTGGCGTTGCCGATCATGATGCGCTCCCTTCGTGGGCGTCGGCCTCGACGCCCACGGCTTCGTCCCGTCGCGCGTCGGACACGTCCGGCCCGAACGCAGACGGCGGTGCGACTTCCGGATCGTCGCGACGCGCGAGCCGGTAGCCGGTGATGATCGACGCGAAGTTCGCCCAGCCGGCGCGTGCGACCTGGATGATGTGGATGAAGAAGAACCCGAGCAGCAGGATGGTCGACGTGAAGTGGACCCACCGGGCAAAGTCGTAGCCGCCGAACGCGGCTTCGAGCCAAGCCAGCTGGCCGGGCTTGTAGATCGCGAACCCGCTGGCGACGAGCAGCGCCGAGATCACGATGACCAGGGTGTAGGTCACCTGCTGGGCCGGGTTGTACTTGCCCTGGACCGGCTTGTCCTTCGTGAGGTGCAGGTCGTGGGCCACGGTCTTGCGGGCATCGCGGATGCCCTGGACATCGGGAACGATGTGGCGCCACTCGCCCTTCCGAGCGAGAAACACCATGTAGGCCACTCCGTTGAGGACGAAGAACCACCCGAAGGTGAGGTGGAAGGCGATGCCCTTCGCCAACCGACGTTCGAGTTCGAGCGCACTGTTCACCCCGTCGGGCCAGAACTCGAACAGCTGCCAGCCTCCGATACCGATCGCATACGGCTCCTGCAGGTCGGCCCAGTAGATCCGCATGCCGCTGTACATCATGATCATCAGCACCGGGAAGTTCAGCCAGTGCATCCAGCGCAACGCGAGCGAGTGCTTCTTCTGTGCGACGTACTCGTCGGGCTCGACGCCGTCGAGCGACCCCTCGCCGACTGCGTCTCCGGTGGTCGTACTCATGTCGACGAGTGTCCCACGGAATCCGACGAACGGACGTGAACCGCTCCGGTGTTCGCCAGCCGTTTCGAAATCGGTTCAGTGCCGTTCTCCGACGGGGCGCGTTCGGCCCCACGCGGCCCGGGTCACCTGCGATGCGGCACCCGCCATCGGCCCGGCCGATGTCGGGCCGTCAGGGCTGCATCAACGCGTCGTTGTGGCTGTCGCGCAGTGTCTTCTTCGAGAACTTGCCGACGCTCGTCTTCGGGACCTCGTCGATCCAGATGACGCCCTTCGGCAGCTGCCACTTCGCGACTTTGCCGTCCAGGAACGCGAGGATCTCGTCCTCGGTCGGGCTCCTCGCCGGGCACCCTGACGACACAGGCGAGCGCCGCTTCACCCCACTTCGGGTGGGGCACACCGATCACCGCCGCCTCGGCCACCTGCGGGTGCGCCATGATCTCGTTCTCCAGCTCGACGGAGCTGATCCATTCGCCACCGGACTTGATGAGATCCTTCGTGCGGTCGACGAGGCGAATCCGTCCGCGCGCATCGACCGCGGCGACGTCACCGGTCTTCAACCAGCCGTCGTCGGTGAAACTCTCGCGACTGCGCGGGTCGTCGTAGTAGTCGGCCGCGATCCAGTTGCCGCGGCACTGCAGCTCGCCGCTCGACTCACCGTCCCACGGGATCGGGTCGAGCGTCTCCGGGTCGACGACCCGCGCGTCGACGCCGAACGAGATTCGCCCGACCTGCGTCCGCAGGTCGGCCTGCTCCTCGACCGGGAGCGCGAGTTGGTCGGCGTCGAGCTGACAGACCGAGGCGATCGGACTCGTCTCGGTCATCCCCCACGCCTGGAGGATCGGCAGCCCCAACTGCTCCCGGTACGCCTCCGACAGCGACTTCGGGACCGCGGACCCGCCGCATGGAATGCTCCGCAGCGCCGAGGTGTCCTTTCCTGCGAGCTCGGGGAGCACCGCCATCCAGATGGTCGGCACACCCGCCGCCACGGTGACCCGTTCGTCGACGATCAGCGTGGCGATCGCCGGCCCCGACAGATCCGGACCCGGCATCACCAGCGACGCGCCGGTGGCGACCGCCGCATGGGCGAGGCCCCACGCGTTGGCGTGGAACATCGGGACGACGGGCAGGATCACGTCGGATTCGCGGGCCCCGAGGCTGTCGACCATCATCGCGCCCATCGTGTGCAGGTACGTCGAGCGGTGGCTGTAGACGACGCCCTTGGGATTGCCGGTGGTTCCGCTCGTGTAACACATGCTCGCGGCCTGGTGTTCGTCGGTGATCTCGGGCCAGTCGACGGGATCGGAGGATGCGAGCAGCTCCTCGTAATCGTGGATCTGCACCCCGCCGGCATCGAGCCCGGCGGGGATCTCACCCACACCGTCGTCCATGATCACGAGGTGGCGCAGTCGCTCGAACGTCGGCATCAACGGGGAGAGCAGCCCGAGCAGCGACTTGTCGGCGAAGATCACCTCGTCGTCGGCGTGGTTGACGATGTAGGTCAGCTGCTCGGGGAACAGCCGGATGTTCAGCGTGTGCAGGACACGACCGGTGCACGGTGCGGCGAAGTACAGCTCGAGGTGCCGTGCCGTGTTCCAGGCGAACGTCGCCACCCGACCGTCTGCGGAGATGCCGAGCGTGTCGAACACCCCACCGAGTCGGCGGGTCCGGCCCGCCCACTCGCCGTACGTCGTCCGCTCGACACCGGCACCGGTGGCCGTGATGATCTCCTTGTGTCCGAAATACCGTTCTGCGCGGTCGAACAAGTGGGTGATCGTCAACGGGGTGTCCTGCATCAAACCTCTCATGAGCGCCGAACGTAGCGCATCGCCGGGCTACCGTCAATTCCCCGTGAGCGACGCAGGAACCGACCTCCCCGACCCGACGGGTCCAGCGACGCCGCTCGCCCCTCCCGACGAGGCACACCAGCCTCCACGCTGGGCGCCGCTCACGCTCGTCGCGTTCGTGGGGTTGGTGATTCTCACGAACATCGCGAACGCCACGTGGGCCCGGCTCGTCGACGTCGACGATCCCAATGCCGAGCTGCTGCTGCTGCTGTCGTCGCGCAACCGATATCTCGCGTTCGCCCTCGGCGTCGACGTCTCCGTCGTCGCGTATGCGGTGATCGGCTTCCTGCGGATCGCGATCGCCTTCGCCGTGTGCCACCTGATCGGTCGGGCGTACTCGTACCAGGCGACCGGATGGTTCAAGCGCTACCTCGGCTTCACCGACGAGGCCGAGACGGCGTTCGACCGCGGCTTCGAGAAGGCCGAGTGGGCACTGATCCCGATCTTCTCCGGCTCGAACATCGTGGCGGTCCTCACCGGCGTTCGCCGCACACCCGTCCGCAAGCTGGTGCTGCTGCTGAGCATCGGGATCATCGGTCGACTCACGCTGATGTGGTGGTTGGCGCGCTTCTTCGAGGACCAACTCCAGAGCTTCTTGGAATTCACGACGCGCTACCAGTGGTGGGTGCTCGGAATCTCCATCGGCATGGTCGTGCTCGTCAACCTGCGAAATCTTCGCCGACGCTGACGGAGCGTTGGCGCCCCGGGCGGCCCAGGCCGTAGGGTGCGCCCATGGCTGAAGTGACCCTTGGGGGCAACCCCGTCCACACATCCGGCGACCTCCCCGAGGTCGGTGGATCCGCTCCGTCGTTCTCGCTGGTCGGCACTGACCTGAGCGAGGTGACCAATGCGAGCTTCGAGGGCAAGAACCTCGTGTTGAACATCTTCCCGTCGGTCGACACGCCGACGTGCGCGACGAGCGTGCGCACGTTCAACGAACGTGCCGCCGGTCTCGACGACACCGCCGTGCTGTGCGTGTCGGCCGACCTGCCGTTCGCCCACAGCCGCTTCTGCGGCGCCGAGGGCATCGAGAACGTGTCGTCCGTGTCGACGTTCCGCTCGTCGTTCGGGTCCGACTTCGGCGTGACCCTGACCGACGGGCCGCTCGCCGGCGTCCTCGCCCGTGCGGTCGTCGTGGTCGGAGCGGACGGAACCGTGAAGCACACCGAACTCGTCTCCGAGATCGCTCAGGAACCCGACTACGACGCGGCGCTCGGCGCCCTCTGACGCAACCGAGCGTCCCGGCCCGGCGCGACGCCGGGCCAGACGGTCAGCCGAGGAGCGGATCGAGGCTCAGGGTGAGCCCCGGGTGGTCCGCGATTCGCTTGCAGGCGAGCACCACTCCGGGCATGAAGCTCGAGCGGTCGTAGCTGTCCTGGCGGATCGTCAGCGTCTGGCCGAGCGCGCCCAGGATGACCTCCTGGTGCGCCACCATTCCCTCCATCCGCACCGAGTGCGCGCGGATGTTGCGCGGCCCTGCTCCCCCGCGCGCGCCGGGATACACCTCGTGCTCCGTGGGATCGGCGGCGAAGTCGCTGTCGCGGGCGTCGGCCATGCGCTCGATCGTCTTGACGGCAGTGCCCGACGGCGCGTCGATCTTGCGGGTGTGATGCAACTCGATCACTTCCGCCGTGTCGAACCACGGTGCGGCCATCTCGGCGAAACGCATCATCAGCACGGCGGAAATCGCGAAGTTCGGCGCGATGAGGCAGTTCGGCCCGGATTCGGCCTCGAACGCCGAGGAGAACGTCGCGAGGTCGGCGTCGGAGAAGCCGGTGGTGCCCACCACCGCATGGATGCCGTGCATCGCCAGCCACGGCAACGTCGTGCGGGCCGCGTCCGCCACGGTGAAGTCGACGACCACATCGCAGTCGGCATCGACGAACGCCTGGAGCTCGGTGGACAGCGCCACGCCGTCGCACGGAGGTGGTCCCTCGGTGTGGCGATCGACGGCAGCCACCAGGGTGAGCTCGGGGTCGACCTCGACCGCCGCGCACACGGCGCGCCCCATCTGTCCCGCTGCACCGTTGACGCCGACTCGCATGGCGCCGAGCGTACCGGCTGCGAAAACGACGAACGGGGCCGCTCGGTCCGTACTGGACCGTGCGACCCCGCACGACGTTCAGGTGATCCGGGTCAGATCAGCGATGACGGCGACGACCGCCACCGCTGCTGCGGCGGCTGTCGTTGTCGCGGTCGGCCTTCGGCCGATCGCTCTTCGGGCCGAGATCGCCCAGTTCGTCGGCGAGCTGCGCATCGAAGCTCTCCTCGAAGCTCACCGTCTCGATGCCGGAATCGCTCGAAGCCGGAGCCTCGTCGCGATCCTCGCGCTCACGCCGCGGGGCGCGCTCGCGGCGCGGTTCACGGTCCGAGCCGCCGTTCGAGCTCGCGTCGGAGTCGCCGTCGCCACCGAGCGGGCTGGTCGGCGTGAGGCTGACCTTGCCCTTGTCGTCGATCTCGTCGACCTTGACCTCGATCTCCTGACCGAGTTCGAGAACGTCCTCGACGGCATTGATCCGGCGACCGCCGCCCATCTTCGAGATGTGGACGAGACCGTCGCGACCCGGGAGGATGTTGACGAACGCGCCGAACTTGGTGATGTTGACGACGCGGCCCTTGTAGACCGTGCCGAGCTCGGCCTTGGGCGGGTCGACGATGTTGAGGATCGCCATCTTGGCTTCCTCCATCCGCCATGCCTCGACCGCACCGATGGTGACGATGCCACGGGCACCGTCGTCGTCGACGCCGATGTCGGCTCCGGTCTCCTGCTGGATCGTGTTGATCACCTTGCCCTTCGGGCCGATCACCTCGCCGACCTTGTCGAGCGGGATGTAGATCGTGCTGATCTTCGGTGCCGTCTCGGCGATCTCGTCGCGCGTTGCCGGCAGCGCTTCGTTCATCACGTCGAGAATCGCGAGACGGGCCTCGCGGGCCTGGGCCAGCGCAGCCGACAGCACGTCGGCGGGGATCCCGTCGATCTTCGTGTCGAGCTGCAGCGCCGTGATGGCGTCTTCGGTCCCGGCGACCTTGAAGTCCATGTCGCCCATGGCATCCTCGGCACCGAGGATGTCGGTGAGCGTGACGTACTTGCCGTCTTCGAAGATGAGGCCCATGGCGATGCCCGACACGTGGCTGCGCACCGGCACGCCGGCGTCCATCAGCGAGAGGCTGGAGGCACAGACCGAACCCATCGAGGTCGAGCCGTTGGAGGCCATGACCTCGGAGACGAGGCGCAGCGTGTACGCAAAGTCTTCCTGGTTCGGGATGACCGGCAGGACTGCCCGGGCGGCAAGCGCACCGTGGCCGATCTCGCGTCGCTTGGGGGAGCCGACACGGCCGGTCTCGCCGTTGGCCCACGGCGGCATGTTGTAGTGGTGCAGGTACCGCTTCGTGTCGTTGGGCGACAACGAGTCGATCATCTGGTTCATGCGTGGCATCGCCATGGTGACGACGCTCATGACCTGGGTCTCGCCACGCTGGAACAGGCTCGAACCGTGTGCGGTCGGCAGCACGCCGACTTCGGCGGTGACCTCGCGGAGATCGGCCGGGGCACGGCCGTCGATGCGGATGCCCTCGTCGAGCACCCGGCGGCGCATGACCTTCTTCATCAGTGAGCGAACGGCTTCCTTGACCATCTTGTTCTGGCCGGGGAACTCGCCGTCTTCGCCGCAGAAGTGCTCGACGGCGTCAGCGGTGACGGCGTCGACGGCAGCGTTGCGCTCGGCCTTGGCCGAGATGGTGACCGCGGGCTTCATCGCCTCGGTCGAGAACTTCTCGACCGCGTCGAAGATCTCCGGGGTGTAGTCGAGGACCGGGGTCCACTTCATCTCCTCGATCGGGCCGTTGGTGGCGATGACCGAGGCGAGCAGCTGACGCTGCAGCGCGATCGACTCCTTGATCCACACCTTGCAGGCCTGGAGGCCGTCGCCGAGGACTTCCTCGGTGACCTTCTTGGCGCCCTCGTCGTAGTAGTAGTACGCGTTCTCGGAACCGCCGGCTTCGACCATCATCACGGCGACGTCGCCGTCGTCGAGTTCACGGCCGGCTACGACCAGCTCGAACGTGCCGTTCTCGGCCTCTTCGAAGGTGGGGTGCGGGATCCATTCGCCCTCTTGGCTGTAGGCCATGCGGACGGCACCGAGCGGCCCGTCGAACGGGATGCCCGAGATGACCAGTGCTGCCGAGGCGGCGTTGATGGAGAGGATGTCGTGCGGGTTGACCTGGTCGGCGCCGAGCACGGTGGTGACGACCTGGGTCTCGTTGCGGAAGCCGTCGGGGAACGACGGGCGCAGCGGGCGGTCGGTGAGCCGACAGGTGAGAATCGCGTCCTCGGTCGGGCGACCCTCACGACGGAAGAACGAGCCGGGGATCTTGCCGGCGGCGTACGCCCGCTCCTCGACATCGACGGTCAGGGGGAAGAAGTCCATGCCCTCGCGGACGGACTTCGCCGCGTTGGCGGTGGTGAGGACCTTCGTCCCGGCGATCGATGCCACGACGGCACCCATCGACTGGGGGGCGAACTTGCCCGTTTCGAAGGTGAGTGTCTTGTCGGTACCCGATACGAGCCCGGACACGGAAATGGCTTCAGCCATGTTGGTGATTCCTTTCGAACACGCGGCACCCTGCCGCGTGGCTTCTGAAGGAGAATCAGCGGCCGGTTCCCAGTTGGTCACCCCGAGATCTACAGCCAAACAAAGAAGACTCCGCACAGCATCTCGGAGTCAGCAACCGGCAACCAGCACCTGGAACTCCGTCGACCGGACGTTCCGGTCTCCGGCAGTGTACCCAGCGTGATCCCCACAACGCGCCATGCAGCAGATGATCGTTGGTGACACGCACCAACGAACACGCTCAGCGGCGGAGGCCCTGGTCCTTCACGATCTTGCGGTACCGCTCGACATCGATCGACTTGACGTAGTCGAGCATCCGGCGACGGCGACCGACCAGCATCAGCAGGCCACGACGGCTGTGGTGGTCCTTCTTGTGCATCTTGAGATGCTCGGTGAGGTGCGTGATCCGCTCGGTGAGCAGCGCGATCTGGACCTCGGGCGACCCCGTGTCGGAGTCGTGGGTCTTGTACTGCTCGATGGTTGCGGTCTTGTCGGGCATCGTGGTGATTCGCCTTCCGGTGATCGTGTCTGGAGGTCGCAGCGGGTCGAAACCCGTCCTGCATCACGCCTGCGCAACGATCGACGGCGACCCGACGACCAGCCCAAACGGACGACGCGATGATAGCGGCGTCGCCACGACAACGCGCCCGGCACGTCGGCGACAACGCGTCGAGGGTTACCATCCCGACGGTGTCGGCAGCGGTGGAACTCGTCAACGTCTCCAAGACGTTCGGCGCGGTCGAGGCCCTCGCCCCGACCGACGTCTCGATCCGTGCCGGCGAGATCCTGACGCTGCTCGGCCCATCGGGATGCGGCAAGACGACGCTGTTGCGCCTGATCGCCGGCCTCGTCCCGGCGTCGACGGGCACGATCACCGTCGACGGGGTGAGCCCGGCACGCGCCCGGGCCGAGAAGCGCATCGGTTTCGTCCCCCAGGCACCGGCGCTACTCCCCTGGCGCTCCGTGCGGGCCAACGCATCGCTCCTGTTGGAGATCAACGCCAAGAACTCGCCGAGTCGACGCAGCACATCGGTCGACGAGTTGCTCGACGAAGTGGGGTTGGCCGACTTCGCCGACGCTCGCCCGCACGAACTGTCGGGCGGCATGCAACAACGCGTCGGTCTCGTGCGCGCCTTCGCGCTCGACGCTCCGCTGCTGCTGATGGACGAGCCGTTCGCCGCACTCGACGAGATCACCCGCACCGAGATGCGCCATCTGCTGACACGACTGCGCGCCCACCACGGCGCCACGGTCGTGTTCGTCACCCACTCGATCAGCGAAGCGGCATTCCTGTCCGACCGGGTCGCCGTCCTCTCCCCGCGACCGGGGCGGATCACCTCGATGGAGACCGTCGATCTCGAACGCCCGCGTCGACCCGAGGTCGAGGACAGCCCCGCGTTCTTCGAGATCACGACCCGACTCCGACATGCGCTCGCCGACGGAAGCGACCGCGGATGAAGTGGTCCCGCTCGATCGTCGCGCCGCTGACCGGCATCGTGGTGCTGCTGGTCGTCTGGGAGACGATCGTGCGGGTCTTCGAGATTCGCCGGTTCGTCCTGCTGGCGCCGACGGCGATTCTCTCGGAGTTGGCGAGCGATCCGTCCGCATACTGGGACAACACGTTGGTCACCGCTCGCCACATGGTGATCGGCCTGACGATCTCGATGGCGATCGCGCTCGTCCTCGGGTCGATCATGGCGGCATCGCGCTTCATCGACGAGGCCGTCCAGCCCATCTTCGTCGTCATCCTGGTGACGCCCTGGGTCGCGTACGCGACATCGATCGTGATCTGGCTGGGATTCGGCGACCGGCCGATCATCTTTCTCGCCGCATTCGTCACGTTTCCGATCCTGACGATCGGCGTCGTGGCGGGCATGCGGGGCGCCGACCCGGCCGCGCGTGAGCTGTTGTCCAGCGTGGATGCCTCGAAGTGGGAGGTGTTGTGGCACCTCCGCCTGCCCTCGGCACTCCCGACGATCTTCACGACGTCGCGCATCGCCGTCGCCATCGGCCTCGGGGCGACCTACTACGCCGAGGGCTCGTCGCTCAGCACCTCGGGTCTGGGTGCGGTCGGGCGACGCGCGGCACTCGACCAGACCCGTGGCGCCGAGGTGCTCTGGACCACCACGTTCTGCGCGGCGGCACTGGGCATCGTGGCGCTCGTCGTGGTGTCGCTCGCCGAGCGCTTCCTGCTGCGCTGGCACGCGTCACAACGCGCCTGACGGCGTCGGTGTCAGGCGACTGTCAGATCACAAGTCGGTGACGGTTGCCCGGCGGTGTCGTCGATCCGCAGCACTGCCCGCCTAGCATTTCGCCTCAGACCGCCCGGGTGTCCGCCCGCTGTTTCCGGCTCAACTCTTTTCGAGGACTCTCCACCATGCGCCCACGCTCCCTGTCCGCCGCGCTCGTCGTTGCGATCGCGCTCGTCTCCTGCTCGAGCGACGACGATGCCGGCGACTCGACGACGATCGCCGACGGCGCCGATGGCTCGACCACCGTCAGTTCCGACGACGCACTCGGCGTCGTCGCCGGCGAGGCGTTCCCGGAGGAACGCTGCGCTGCGAACGAGGAGGCCGGAACGATCACGTTCCTCACCGGATTCGACTACGCCGCGGCGTCGTCGATCGTCGACGTGATCGCGGCCGATGCCGCCGGCTACTACGACGATCTGTGCCTCGACGTCGAGATCCGACCCGGATTCTCGTCGGCCAACTATCCGCAGATCGCGTCGGGGACCGCGCAGTTCGCGTCGGGTGGCTCGTTCAGCGAAGTGGTCGCGTTCAGCGCCGCCAACGATGCCAACTTCGTCGCGGCCACCGTCGAGGGCCGCAGCGCGATCGACACCTTGATCATCAAGTCGGGCACGGCTGCTGAGCTCGCCGAGCTCGACGGCTCGACCATCGGCGTGAAGGGCAAGCTGCCGCCGTCGATCGACGTCATGCTGCGAGGCGAAGGCCTCGTCGAGGGCGAGAACTTCGACACGGTGCTGCTGGAGGGCTTCGATCCGCTCGCGCACATCGCCATCGAGGAGATCGACGGCCTGCCAGGATGGAAGAGCAACGAGGTCGGCGCCCTCGAGCGCGCTGGTGTCGGTATCCAACTGTTCGACCCGCTCGATTTCGGCGTGCCCGGCTCGTTCGGCGTGATCTTCACGTCGGCGGAGTTCGCCGCTGAGCACCCGACCGCAGCGGCAGGACTTCGTCCGCGCCACGATGCAGGGCCTGGCCGACGCCGTGAACGACCCGGCCTCGGCTGCTGCCACCGCGGTCGATCTGATCGAGGCGAACGGCAACCCGAGCTTCCTCTCCCCCGAGGGGGAGGTCTTCCGCTGGGAGACCGAGGCGGGGCTGATCCTCGCCGGCACGCCGGAGGGCATGGGCCTCGGGATGCCCGACGTCGAAGCGCTCCAGGCCGAACTCGACGCGTACTCCGCCGTCGGGTTGTTCGGCGATGCCACACCGGTCGCCGCCGACTTCGTGGCCGACCTCGCCGCGGGCGTCTACGACGACGCCGGCACGGTCATCTGGCCGAGCTGACGATCGCGAGCGGGCCCACCGCGTCAGCCACGTGAGGCTCGCTGTGGATCGGCCGGGTCAGGCGCCCGAGTCGATGAGCACGGTGCGCGCGTTCTCGACGTCGGCGCGCAGCTGCTCGATCAGGGCGTCGATCCCGTCGAACTTGCGCTCCGACCGCAGGAAGTGAGCGAAGCGCACGCGTGCGGGCTCGTCGTACAGGTCGTCGTCGAAGTCCAGCAGGTGGGCCTCGAGCAGCGAGGTCTGGGCGTCCTCGTAGAAGGTGGGGCGCCGCCCGATGTTGATCGCGCACTGGTGGACGGCACCGGTGGGGCGTTCGTACCAGCCGGCATACACGCCGTCGGCCGGTAGGCAGATGCGGTTCGAGACCTCGACGTTGGCGGTCGGAAAGCCGAGCAGGCGGCCGCGCTGGTCGCCCTGGCGCACCCAGCCACGCACTTCGAAGGGGTAGCCGAGCATCTCGTTGGCGATGGTGATGTCACCCCCGGCGAGCGCCCGGCGAATCGCGGTCGAGCTGACCGGCTCGTCCACGCCATCGGCGCGATCGAGGAGGTCGAGCGGTTCGACGTCGAAATCGGCGTCGAGGCCGATCTTGCGGAGCAGGTCGACATTGCCCTCGCGGTTGCGCCCGAAGTGGAAGTCCTCGCCCACGACGATGGCAGTGGTCGCGAGGCACTCGACCAGCACCCGTTGGACGAACGACTCGGGCGATTCGGCGGCCTGCGCTTCGTCGAACGGCACGATCACGAGCGCATCGACGCCGGTCGCAGCCAGCAACTCGACCTTCTCCTCGGGTCCCGTCAGCAACAGCGGCGCCGAGGACGGCCGGACGACACTGGCCGGGTGCTTGTCGAACGTCACGACCGCCGACCGACATCCGCGCTCGGCGGCGAGACTCCGGACCTGGTCGATCACCTCGCGATGCCCGCGATGCACGCCGTCGTAGGCGCCGATGGTCACGACCGCCCGTTCGCCCGGGAACGCACGTGATGTCTGATCCGTGATGATCTGCACGGGACCCGATCCTACGGCTGCGGGACGACGACCATCGGCTTGGCCTCGGATCCGCCGTATCGCTCGTAGACCGCCAGCAGCGCGCCCGTCGGCCCGAACACCGCCCACGGCCCGTCACCGTCCCACGCCGGCAGGACACGGCCGTTCATGACCAGGTCGGCGACCTGCGGCGTCAGATCGACGCGCGGGAGCGTGCGGACGGCGTCTTCCACCGGCAGCAGCTCGCAGTCGTCGGGGCCGGCCGCCTCGCCGAGCGTGAACCGACCGACGGCCGTCCGCCGCAGGTTGCGCAAGTGCGCCCCTCCGCCGAGCAGGTGACCGAGATCAGCAGCCAACGTGCGGATGTAGGTTCCCGAGCTGCACTCGACGGCGGCGAGCAACACGTTCGGCTCGCCGGTGGGCATCAGCGTGAACGAATGGATCGTGACCGGGCGCGGCGGACGATCGACCTCGATCCCCTCGCGTGCGAGTTCGTGGAGTCGTTTCCCGTCGATCTTGATCGCCGAGACCATCGGTGGGATCTGCTCGATGTCGCCGAGCAGGTGCTCGTCGACGACAGCCTGCGCAGCGGCGAGATCGATGTCGCCCATGTCGTACGTCGCCGTCACCACGCCGTCCGCGTCGAGCGTGTCGGTCTCGGTCCCGAACACGATCTCGCCGACGTACGCCTTCGACGTCTTCTCGACGAAGCGCAGCAGTTTGGTCGCCTTCCCCACCGCGACGACGAGTACACCGGTGGCGCTCGGGTCGAGCGTGCCGCCGTGTCCGACCTGACGCTCGTCGAATCGACGGCGCAGCATCGCCACGACGTCGTGGCTGGTCACGCCGGCCGGCTTGTCGACGACCGCGATCCCGTGAGTCGTGGCCGGCTTCTTGCGGCGTCCCATCCGATGCCAGCGCCCGCCGTCAGGAACGACGTTCGCGGTCGGCGCGGAGGATCTCGTCGATCCGCTCCGACGAACGAATCGCGATGTCGGGCCGGAACTCGAGGATCGGGGTCTTCTTCGCCTTGATCTGCCGGGCGATCGACGACTGCAATCGGATCCGGTACTCCCCCAGCGCCTCGATGATCTCCTCGTCGCCTTCCTCGCCGGCGAGCGAGTCGAAGAAGACGATCGCCCGGTTGAGCTCGGGGTCGACATCGATCCCGGTGACGGTCACGAACGCCAACCGTTCGTCGTCGAAGCGAACGAGATCCTCGGCGATGATCTCGCGCAGCGTCTCGCCGACACGCGCCGATCGGGGGTACTTCGGTCCGCCGCCGTTGCGGCCGTTGTTTCGTCGTGCCATCCCGCGAACCTACCGGGCCCTCGCCCGCGTTGCGGAGTGGGTCAGACCCACTCCGCTACGCGAGGCGGGCGTCGTCAGGTGTAATCCGGTGGTTCGCGGAGGGAGCGCTTGAGTTCGGCGACTCCGCTCGTTGCGAGTTTCTCGACCGCGTCCCAGAGTTCGACGGCCTCGGCGCCCTTCGGCGCCTTCGAGATCACCGGCCCGAAGAAGCTGCCCTCTCGGTCGGTGCCCGGCCGGAACGTGAGGATCGGGGTCCCGACATCGTCGCCGGTGCGGCTCAGGGCGAGTGCGGTGTCGGCACGCAGCCACTCGTCGTGGACCTCGTCGTCGGCATGCTCGACGAGTGCGGGATCGAACCCGGCATCTGCCAGCACGCTCGACAAGAACGCGAGGTTGTCGGCGCGTGCCTCGTCGCGACGCCGTGCGACGTGAATGGCCTCGCCGAGCGCCGCGTACCAGCGGCCGACGGCATCAGCGTCAGGATCGGTGAGCCGGATCTCGTCGGCGATCCGCAGTGCGCGGTGGCCGAGGTAATGGCCGGCGCGGTACTCGGGCGTGTACCACTCCTGGGTGTTCTTCTCGTTGAGGATCCACAACGAGATGAAGCGCCAGTCGACCGAGTACGACCGCTGCAGTTGTACGTCCACCACCCAACGGGAGGTGATCCAGGCCCACGGTCAAACCGGATCCCAGAAGAAGTCGAGATCGGGAGGCGTCACGGTGTCGGCCATCGACCCAATCTACTGCCGCGCGTTGCGGGGTGGGTCTGACCCACTCCGCAACGCGATCAGTGGGTGATGTTCACCGGGTTGTGACACGCCACGAAGTGGCCGTCCGCGATTTCGCGGAGCTGTGGCTCCTCCACCGAACACTCGGCGGTGGCGTACGGGCAGCGCGGATGAAAGCGGCAGCCGGTCGGCGGGCTGATCGGCGAGGGCGGCTCGCCGATGATCTCACCCAGCGAGTGGTCGGCGTCGGGGTCCGGCTCCGGGATCGAGTCGATCAACAAGTTCGTGTACGGATGGGCGGGCTGGGCGTACAGCGCCTCGCTCGACGCCACCTCGCACATCTTGCCCAGGTACATGACCGCAACTCGATCGCTGATGTTCTTCACGACCGCGAGGTCGTGGGCGATGAACACCAGCGTCAGCCCGTACTTCTCCTTGAGGTCCTCCAACAGGTTCAGCACCTGCGCCTGGACCGACACGTCGAGTGCCGACACCGGCTCGTCGCAGATGATGAGCGTCGGATCGAGCACGAGTGCCCGCGCCACCGAGATGCGTTGGCACTGGCCGCCGGAGAACTGGTGCGGACGGCTCTCGGCGGCACGGGCCGGGTCGATACCGACCGACTCGAGGATCTCGTCGACGAGCGTCTCGCGTTCTTCCTTGTTCCCGCGCTTCCAGATCTCGAGCGGCTCCAGCACGCTGTCGCGCACGGTGCGTCGCGGGTTCAGCGACGACACCGGATCCTGGAAGATCATCTGCACCTTCGTGCGCGCCTCGCGCACGCCGGTGTTGCTCATCGACGTCAGCTCGTTGCCCTCGAACACGATCGAGCCGCTGGTCGGCTTCGGGAGCTGCATGATCGCCCGACCGGTGGTGCTCTTGCCACAGCCGGATTCGCCGACGATGCCGAGCGTCTCACCGCGCTGCACGTCGAAGCTGATCCCCGACACCGCCTTGACCGTGCCCCCCGAGACCTTGAATTCGACGACGAGGTCCTCGATTCGCAACACCGTGTCGCCGTCGCGCAGGTGGGCGTGCCCGGTGCCGGCCACTACGACACCACCTCGGCCGTGGCGGGCACGTACCCGGCGGCGGCGAGTTCGGCATCGCGCTCGACGAACTCCGGGCTTCCCACCGGATACCAGCACGCGAACACGTGGTTCGGGTCGGACGTCGGTTTCCAACTTCGGCTCCTCCTCGAGACACTTCGGCCGGGCATAGGGACAGCGCGGTGCGAAGTTGCACCCCTTCGGCGGGTTGACCAGGTCCGGCGGACGACCGGTGATCGTCGCGAGTCGGGTGTGGCTCGGATCGGCGAGCTTCGGAATGCTCTTGAGCAGCGACTTCGTGTACGGCATCCGCATGTCGGCGAACAGGGTCCTGGTGGGTGCGCGCTCGACGAGTTTGCCGCCGTACATCACGGCGATCTGATCGGTGTGCCCTGCGACGACGCCGAGGTCGTGGGTGACGAGCACGACGGCCATGTTGCGGTCACGACGCTGCTCTCCGATGACCTCGAGGATCTGCGCCTGCACCGTGACGTCGAGGGCTGTCGTCGGTTCGTCGGCGAAGAGCACCGTCGGGCCGCAGGCGAGCGCCATCGCGATCATCACGCGTTGGCGCATACCGCCGGACAGCTCGTGTGGAAACTGATCGAGGCGCTTCTCGGGTTCGGGGATGCGCACACTGCGGAGGAGTTCGACGGCCGTCTCCTTGGCGTTCTGCTTGTCCATGCCGAGGTGCAGCCGAAGTGGCTCGGCGATCTGCTTGCCGATCTTCATCAGCGGATTGAGCGAGTTCAACGGGTTCTGGAACACCATCGACATCTCGGCGCCCCACAGGTGGCGACGCTGCTTCATCGGCAGATCGAGGATCTCCTGTCCGGCGAACTGGACCGACCCCGACGTGACCGCCGATTCGGGCAGCAGCCCCATGATCGAGCGGCTCAGCACGGTCTTGCCCGACCCGGATTCGCCGACCACGCCGAGCGCCTCGCCCCGATTGAGCGTGAGGGTCACACCGTCGACGGCGCGCACGAGCCCACGCTCGGTCTTGAAGTGAGTCTTGAGATCGTCGAGGACGAGCAGCGGGCCGTCGGTCGACGCCCGGCTCGGCCCGGGCTCGTGGAACACCTCGTTGCGATTCACAGTGCGAGCTCCCGGACGTCGAAGTAGCTCCGCAGACGGTCGCCGGCGAAGTTGAGGGCCAGCACGGTCAGGAACAGCACCATGATCGGGAAGAAGGCCATGTACGGCGCATTCTCGAGGTCACGGCTGCTCTGGGAGGCGGTGAGGATGATCTTGCCCCACGTCGGCCCCTTCTCGACCGAGAGACCGAGGAATGCGAGGCTGCCCTCGGCCACGACGGCGATCGCCACGCCGAGCAGTGAGAACGCACCCATCGGAATCAGCACGTTGGGGAGCAGCTCACGCACGATGATGCGCGGATGTCGGGCGCCGAGCGATCTGGCCGCGAGCACGAACTCGCGATCCGCGAACGAGATCGTCGTCGCACGTGCCACACGTCCGACCGGAGCGACGCGACAGCACGCCGATCGTCATCGAGATCGTGAGGAGGCTCCGCTCGAGCAGCGAGGTGATCAGGATCGCCAGGACGAGTGCGGGGAACGACAGCAGGGTGAGGAAGCAGAACGAGATGACCTGGTCGACCTTGCCCCGGAAGTAGCCGGCCAGCAGGCCGAGCGAGCCGCCGACCAGCAGCCCGAAGGCGATCGCCGCGAACCCGACGGTGAGCGAGGTGCGCGCACCGTAGACCGTGCGACTGAACATGTCGCGAGCGTCCTGGTCGGTACCGAACCAGAACTCGCTCGACGGCGGATACGGCGGCCGCTCACCGGGGATGATGAAGTTCACGTCGGGATTCTTGAGAAACGACAGATACGGCGCGAAGATCGCGAGCCCGATGACGATCGCACGAGCCAAGCTGTACAGAGGTAGAACGCGAGGCCGAGCCTGCGCTTCTCGGCCTTGTCGTCGTCGCTCGTGGCTGGCTCGTGCGGCATGAACCGCTCGGAGTACGGGTCCTCGTGGCCGACCGCGTCGGCTTCGGTGATACCAAGGTCGCTCATGACGCACGCACCCGCGGGTCGATGACCGAATAGAACAGGTCGATCAACACGTTGAGGATCACGAACGTGACCGTGACGAGCATCACGATGGTCAGCACCACCGGGAAGTCCTCACGCAGGATCGCCTCGACGATCGCCGAGCCGAGGCCGGGGATCCTGAAGATCTGCTCGACGACCAGCGCACCGCCGATGAGTGCGCCGGTGTTCACCCCGAAGATCGTGATGAACGAGAACAGCGACGGGCGCAAGTGCGTGCTTGAACAGCACGCTGCGCCGCGACACGCCCTTGGAGCGGGCAGTGAGGATGAAGTCCTCCTGCAGTGTGGTGATCAGGTCGGTGCGCAACAGTCGCTGATACACCGCTCCGACCGGCAGCGCGAGCGTCGAGGCAGGCAGCCACATCTGCCAGACCCTGCTCCAGAAGGGGTCGTTCGGCGTGAAGGTGGCCGGAAAGACCGTCGAACTTGATCGAGAAGAGGTACTTCAAGATCACGCCCAGTGCGAACGTCGGCATCCCGATCAGGAAGAAGGTCATGATGGTGGACGATCGGTCGACGAAGGAGTCCGCCTTCGACGCCGACCAGATCGCCCACGGAACCGCGATGATCACGGCCATCGTCTGCGCCATCACCAGCAGCATCAGGGTGCGAGGCAACCGTTCTTCGATCAGATCCGACACGGGCGGTTGCCCGGTCGCAGAGAACTGCACGCCGAAGTCACCGTGTGACGAAGTCGCCCAACCACAGGACCCACCGCACGGGGAGGGGCTCGTCGAGGTTGAACTGTTCCTTGGCAGCCTCGATCTTCTCGACGCTCTCGGGGTTGGTCACATCGCCGGCCGTCGGGCCGAGGATGTTGAACAACGGATCCCCCAGGAGATTCATCGCGCCGAACGTGAGTGCACTGACCGCCAGGATGAGCGCGAGCGCGCCCACCAGACGTGAGATCCAGAATTTCATGGTGTTGACTCCGACGAGGCCGTGACGATCACGTCACTGCTCGAAGTAGGTCGAGCTGAACCAGTTGCGACCGTTGGTCACACAGAGCAACTCTTCTCCTGACGGAGCCGTGCGATCGCACACACCTCTGACGTCGGGCCCGAAGGCGTTGTTCCAGGGCGTGTGCACGAAGAAGATGTACAAGTAGTCGTCGTTGATCTTCTGGACGCAGCTCCTGGTACAGCGCAATCCGCTCGGGGCCGTTCTCCACCAGCTGACCTTCGAGCAGCAGCGCATCGCGCTCCTCGTCACAGTACTTCGGCCAGTTCAGCGAGATGCCCCCGATCGTGCGGCAGAGCAGCCACACGTTGTCGAGCGACGGATCCTCGGCACCGAACTGACGCCACAGGACGACGTTGTACTGACCGAGTGCGGCCTGCTGGATCTGGGCATCCTGGGGCAGCTCGTCGAAGGTGACGTTGAAGCCGGCGGCCTTCCACCCCTCGTCGAGGATCTCGGCGATGCGGGTCTGCACCACCGACGGGACCGGACCACTGGAGCTCGATGTTGATCCGCCGTCGGTGCAGCTGGGTCCGCCGAGCACGGTGTTCTCCTCGGTGCCCTTCTCGGCGCAGTACTCGGCCACGAGTGCTGCAGCGGCCGTCGGGATCGTCGCCGACCTGGACCACGGCGGGGTTGTAGAACTGCGACTCCGGGGTGAACCCCTGATCGGCGGCCGGGCGACGCCGAGACCGATCAGGTTGCGGTAGTTCTCCAGCGGTGTCGCCAGCGCGAGCGCCTCACGGGCCCGGATGTCGTCGAACGGCGGAACCGCCGAGTTGATCATCGCGAACGTCTCCTCACCGGAGAAGTCGAGGATGCTCTGGATCGCGTCGTCGTCGAGGAGGTCGCCGACCGAGCCGGGGTCGGACGCTCTGGAGCGCGTCGACGTCACCCTCGAAGAGCAGGTCGTTGCGGCTCGCCGGATCGGTGACCGGAACGAACTCGATCGCATCGAGGTAGACCTCGCCGTTCCACCAGTTGTCGTTGCGGACGAAGGTGGTGATCGAGTCCTCCGAGCGGCTGTCGAACACGAACGGTCCGGTGCCGACCGGCTGCTGGTTCAGCGTCGGGTCGGCCACCGCGGCGTCGATCCAGGCCGGTGACGCAACCATGCCGAGCTGACCCGACAGTGCGCCGGGGAGGTAACGGTTGCCCTCGCCGGGGTCAGGTTGAACTGCACGGTCAGGTCGTCGACGATGGTCGTCGCGCCCTCGGCCGGGTAGAACGGTTCGACCGCGAGTCCGACGAGCGGGTCGGCGCGCTGGGTCTCGAAGTTCTTGACGCATGGCCTCGGCGTTGAGCGGCGTGCCGTCGTGGAAGGTGATGCCCTCGCGAAGCGTCACGGTCCACACCGTGAAGTCCTCGTTCGGCTCGACCGATTCGGCCAGGTACGGCACGAAGTTGCCGTCCTTGGTCGCCGCGGTGAGCGTGTCGAACACCGCATTGCCCATCATCAGACCGGGCGACGACAGCGCCGAGGAGGTCGGGTTGATGCCGTCGACATCGGCTTCGAGTGCGTAGCGCAGGGTGCCGCCGGCAACGGGATCGCCGCCGGGGATCTCCCCTTCGATGACGCGCACCTCGTCGCCTTCGTCGTTGACGTCGGGCTCGGCATCGCCACTTTCTTCGACCGTGTCGCCGGACTCATCGCCGGTGTCACCGGAGTCGTCGCCGGTGTCCTCGGTCTCGCCGGAGTCGTCGCCGGTGTCCTCCTCGGGTGCATCGGTGGCGGGCACGGTGGCCGTTCCGCTTTCGTCGGCACCGCCGTCGTCATTGCCACCACAGGCCGCCGCGATGAGCGTGAAACTCATCAGTGCGGCGATGCCTGCCTTGGTACCTCGTCGCGAAGTTCGCATCGACATTCCCCCTCGAAATGTGTTGTCAGGTGTGCGTGACTGGCGTCACGCAGACCGCACCATAGCCGTGACCGCTGCCACAGCCGAATTCAGGGGGCGATGATTGTGCGAAATCGTCGTCGGAACGTCACAGCCCGTTCAGAGGCTCGTGCGCTCGACTTCGATGTCTTCGTAGGTCTCGATGATGTCACCGGGCTTGAGATCCTGGAAGTCGTCGAGGCCGACGCCGCACTCGAAGCCCTCACGGACCTCGCGTGCGTCGTCCTTGAAGCGCCGCAGCGACGCGATCGCGCCCTTCCAGATGATCGAACCGTCGCGCAAGAAGCGCACCTTGGAGCCGCGGGTGATGACGCCGGAGGTGACCATGCACCCGGCGATCGCACCTTGCTTGGGCACCCGGAAGATCTCGCGGACCTCGGCTTCGCCGGTGACCTGCTCTTCGAACTCGGGATCGAGCATGCCGACCATCGACAGCTCGATGTCCTCGAGCAGCTTGTAGATGATCTCGTAGGTGCGGATCTCGACTTCGGCCTGCTCGGCGGCCTTGCGGGCCTTGCCGTCCGGGCGCACGTTGAACCCGATGATCGTGGCGTTGGTCGCCTCGGCGAGCGTGATGTCGTTCTCGGTGATGCCACCGACCGCACGATGCACGAACGACAGCTCGACCTCGTCGCCGTTGAGTTGGCGCAACGAGTTCGTCACCGCTTCGAGCGACCCCTGCACGTCGGCCTTGATCAGGAGGTTGAGCTGCGCCTTCTCACCGGACTGGATCTGGGCGAAGATGTCCTCGAGCTTGGTGCCGGTCTTGACCCGGCTGTCCTCGCGGAGGTGGCGGGCCTTGAGACGCTCGCCGCGGGCCTCACCCACGGTGCGGGCGACCTTCTCGTCGGGCGCCGCGCGGAACTCGTCGCCCGCCTCGGGGACACCCGACAGGCCGAGGACCTGCACGGGCGTCGACGGCCCGGCTGCCTTGATCTGTTCGCCCTTGTCGTTGATCATGGCGCGCACTTTGCCCCAGACGCCGCCGGCGACGATCGGGTCGCCGACCTTGAGCGTGCCCTTGTCGACGAGGACGGTGGCCACCGGGCCGCGTCCTTTGTCGAGCTGCGCCTCGATCACGATGCCCTTGGCGCGCCCCTCGGGGTTCGCCTGGAGCTCTTCGAGTTCGGCGACGACCTGGAGCTGCTCGATCATCTCGTCGACGCCTTCGCCGTTGAGCGCCGACATCTCGACCACGATCGTGTCGCCACCCCACGACTCGGGAACGAGTTCGTACTCGGCGAGCTGCGTGAGCACGCGCTGGGGATCGGCGTTGTCCTTGTCGATCTTGTTGACCGCCACGACGATCGGCACGTCGGCCGCCTGCGCGTGGTTGATGGCCTCGATCGTCTGTGGCATCAACCCGTCGTCGGCGGCGACCATCAACACGACGATGTCGGTGGCCTCGGCACCACGGGCGCGCATCTGCGTGAACGCAGCGTGACCCGGTGTGTCGAGGAACGTGACCGAACCGTGCTCGTTGTGCACCTGGTAGGCACCGATGTGCTGCGTGATGCCGCCGGCCTCGCCGTCGACGACGTTTGCACCGCGGATGCGGTCGAGCAACGTGGTCTTGCCGTGGTCGACGTGTCCCATGACCGTGATCACGGGGGCACGCGGCTGGAGGTTCTCGTCGTCGTCGGAGTCGTCGAACAGCTTCTGCAGCTCGACTTCTTCCTGCTGGCCGGGCTCGACCAGCAGGATCTCCGCGCCGACTTCGAGCGCGAAGAGCTCCATCTGCTCGTCGGCGAGGGTCATCGTGGCGGTGACCATCTCACCGTTGGTGAGCAGGAAGCGCACGACGTCGGCCGCAGTGCGGTTCAGCTTCGGGCCGAACTCCTGGGCCGATACGCCACGTTCGATGATGATCTCGCCCTCGGGCACGGGCACGTCGGACGACGTGTACTGCGTGAGCTGAGGTTGGAGATCTTCCTGGTCGCGACGGCGCCGACGTCGACCGGTGCGACGCGGAGGCCTGCGACCGCCGCCGGGGCGACCTGCGCCACCGGGCCGCGGCCCACCACCGGGGCCGCCGCCGGGTCCACCGGCGGGCCGAGCGCCGCCGCCGGGGCGATAGCCGCCGCACCACCGCCCGGACGTTGACCACCGGGCGCAGGCCGGGACGAGCCCGGAGGAGGAGGAATCGGCTTCCCGGACGGCGAGAGCGGACGGGCGCCGCCAGGAGGCGGCGGGACCGGCTTGCCGGTCGGGCTGAGCGGTCCGCGCGCAGCGGGCGCGCCGGCGGCAGGAGCATCGGCCGGGATCGGAGGATGCGCGTCGGGCGGCGGCGTGCCGTCCGCGCTGGGCCGTGCGCTCGAGATGACCCGGCGCGGCTCGGGCGCCGGAGGCGGTGGCGCGGGGGTGGCTTCGACGGGCGTTCGCTCACCGGCCACCTTGGGAATCGCTCGACCCTCGGCGGCCGCGACCACGGCGTCGGCGGCGGTCGGTTGACGTTCGGTGGGGACCGTCGGCGAGGTGCCGAGTGGCGCCTTGCCGGCCGGTGGCGGCGGCGCGGGCGCCACGGGAGCGGGAGCCGGTGTCGGCGCGGGCGGGGCCGGGGCCGGCGTCTCGGCGACCGGAGCGGGCTCGGGCACCGGGTCCGGCGCGGGGGTCGGAGCCTCGGGCTCGGCGGGCGCCGACACGGCCTCGTCAGCAGCGGGGGCGGCAGGATCGGCGGCCACCTCGGCCACCACCGTCTTTTCCGGTGCAGGTTTCGCGGCGGCCTTCTTCGCCGCTGCCTTCTTCTTCGCGGGAGCCTTCTTCTTGGCGGCCTTCTTGACCGGCTTGGCTTCCTCGGGCTGCTCGTCGCGGGTCAGCCCCTCGCGCTCTGCGCGCCGGCGGAGCATGTCGGCGTAGGCCTCTTGCAGGGACGACGAGGGCGCCTTCGCGGCGACACCCGCCGCTTCGGCGAGGTCGAGCACTTCTTTGTTGGTCATCCCGAGCTCCTTGGCGAGCTCATGGACGCGGATCTTCTTCGCAGGCACGTTTCGATTCAACCTTTCCCTGTCGTCATTCCCTCACCGCTGTGTCGATCAGCTGGTGCGTTGTTCGTCATGTCGAAGCGCGTCACGCAAGGCTTCGACGTCGTGATCACCGAGTGTCGTGCGCCATGCCCGACCGAATTGGCGCTGCGCGAGCGCCCGTTCGAGACAAGCGCTGTCGACGACGAACTCGTCGCCGACCAGGCCCCGGCAGAGCCAGGCGCCACGTCCGTCGCTCGGACCGTCGACCGTATGGGTCGGCGCGCCACCATCCGCCGCGGCCCGCGTGATCCGAACGAGTTCGGGGTGCGGGCGACGACGACGGCAACCGAGGCAGGTGCGGACGGGCGCGTGATGATCAATCGCTCGAACCGTCTTCCTCGCTCGTCGGTGCCGCGTCGGCGGCGTCGGTGCCCTCGGCCACCTCGTCGGCGACCTCCGCCACTTCCTCGGCAGCAGCCTCGGCGGGTTCACCGGCGGCTTCGGCTGCGATGGCTGCGTCCTCGGCGTCGCGATTCGCCTGGCGCTGGGCGGCGGCCTCGGCGGCCTGCTGGTCCTGCCATGCCGATTCGCTGATGACGGTGCCGTCGCTCGCGTGCCACTCCATCTCACCGGTCTCGGTGTTGGCGACCCACTGGCCGTCGGCGTAGTCGACGACTTCCTCGTCGCGGCCCCCGGCGGGGATGCCCTCGGCGAGCTGCGTCTCGGAACGGATGTCGACGCGCACGCCGGTGAGGCGTGCGGCCAGGCGCGCGTTCTGGCCTTCTCGACCGATCGCCAGGCTGAGCTGGTGGTCGGGCACGATCACGTCGGCCTGGGTGCCGTCGTCGGAGATGATGACCTGGGTGACCTTGGCCGGCGAGAGCGCCTTGGCGACGAAGTCGGGGAGGTCCTCGGAGAACGGGACGATGTCGATCTTCTCGCCGCGCATCTCGTTGACCACCATGCGGACGCGGCCGCCGCGGGCCCCGACGCAGGCGCCGACGGGATCGACGTTGTGGTCGTTCGACCAGACGGCGATCTTCGTGCGGTGGCCGGGTTCACGGGCGCAGGCCTTGATCTCGACGATGCCTTCGGCGATCTCGGGCACTTCGAGTTCGAAGAGCCGCTTGATGAGCCCGGGGTGCGTGCGAGACACGACGATCTGGGGGCCCTTCGGCGTGCGCCGGACCTCGACGATGTACGCCTTCTGGCGCTCGCCCTGCGCCGGACGCTCGAAGGGCACCTGCTCGGCCTGGGGCAGCAGCGCTTCGGCCCGACCCAGGTCGAGCAGCGTGTAGCGCGCATCGGTGCGCTGGATGATGCCGGTGACGATGTCGCCTTCGCGGTTCGCGTACTCCTCGAACTTGCGATCGGACTCGACCTCGCGGATCCGCTGGCTCATCACCTGGCGGAAGGTCTGCGCGGCGATGCGGCCCATCTCTTCCTTCTTCGGCGTGTCGTCGCGCTCGTTGGTCCAGTTGCCGTCCTCGTCGACGTCGTACGCGATGAAGGAGAACTCCATGGTCTCGGGGTTCACCTCGACGACGACTTCGTCGGCCGCGTCGGGGCGGCGCTTGTAGGCGGACGCGAGCGCGTCCACGAGCACGTGGAGCAGCGCGTCCTCCGAGAGGCCCTTTTCCTGGGCCAGCATCGAAATGGCTTCGCTCATGTCGAGGTTCGTCACGACTTCTGCTTCTCCTTGTTGGTCGTCTTGTGCTCGGTCGTCTTGTTCGACTGCTTGGTCTTGGTGTTGCCGGGGCCCTTGCCCGGCTTCGGCTTGGGGCCCCACTCGAACACGGTGCGGGCCTTGTCGACGGCGTTGATGTCGATCGTGCGCTCGTCGCCTGCCTCGGTCAAGACCGTTGCGGTCGTGTCGTCGGCGGCCACGAGCTTGCCGTCGACGCGACGCGATTCGCCGTCGGCGACTCCGTGACCGGCCAGGCGGACCGTGATGTCCTTGCCGATCTCGCGTTGGAAGTGGGCCGGCGTCCGCAGCGGCCGTTCGAGTCCGGGGCTCGTGACCTCGAGCGTGTAGGCGCTGGAGATCGGATCCTCGTGGTCGAGTTCACGGCTGATCAGGCGGGTCGCCAGCGACAGTGCGTCGAGGCTGATCCCGCCGTCGGAGCCGGGCGGCGTGTCGATCGTGATCCGCACGACCTTGTTCCGCCGCTCGATGTCGTAGAGGTCGAGGTCGAGGTCGGACGTGATCGGCTCGACCAGTTCTCGGACTCGTTCGAGTTCTGTTGCCATCGTCTTCCACCTCCTCGCTCGTTCGACGTGTGCCGTCTTCGTTCTGGGCCGATTCAACAAACAAGGCGTGAGGCAGATGCCCCACGCCTTGGTCAATGAAACCAATTTGCGGAAGTCGATGATAGCAGCCAGATCCGGGCTTCGGGAGCCCGATCGGCGGCGAAACACCCCGGCCGGGCGGGGTGAACCGCCGCCGTGCATCTCTCGCCGGGCAGATAGGTTCTGCGACGTGCTGCGCATGTCGAATCTGTTCCTGAAGACCCTGCGCGAGGCGCCGGCCGACGCGGAGATCGCCAGCCATCAGCTGCTGATTCGGGCCGGCTACGTGCGGCGGGTTGCACCGGGCGGGTTCTCCTGGCTGCCGCTCGGTTGGGAGGTCTACCGCAACATCGAGAGCATCGTGCGCGACGAGATGAACGCCGCCGGCTTCCAAGAGGTGCACTTCCCGGCACTGCTCCCCCGCGAGCCCTACGAGGCATCGGGCCGCTGGACCGAGTACGGCGACAACCTCTTCCGGCTGCAGGACCGCCGCGGCGCCGACTTCCTCCTCGCGCCGACGCACGAGGAGATGTTCACCCTGATGGTCAAGGACATCGCCGCGTCCTACAAGGACCTCCCGGTCAGCCTCTACCAGATCCAGACGAAGTACCGGGACGAGGCGCGGCCGCGCGCCGGGCTGCTGCGGACGCGCGAGTTCGTGATGAAGGACTCCTACAGCTTCGACCTCACCGACGCGGGTCTCGACGAGTCATACGCCGCGCACCGCGAGTCCTACATCCGCTTGTTCGAGCGTCTGGGCCTGCCGTACGTGATCGTGTCGGCGATGTCGGGCGCGATGGGTGGCTCCAAGTCCGAGGAGTTCCTCGCGCCGATGGACGTCGGCGAGGACACCTACATCCGCTGCACGTCGTGCGATTACGCTGCGAACGTCGAAGCGGTCACGACGCCGGTCCCTGATGCGATCCCGCTCGACGGACTGCCCGACGCGGTCGTGCACGACACCCCGAACACCCCGACGATCGAGACGCTCGTCGACTTCATCAACGCCGACGAGACGACCCGGCGATCCGATCGCGAGTGGACCGCTGCCGACACGCTCAAGAACCTCGTCGTCAACCTCAAGCATCCCGACGGCACGGTCGAGCCACTTGCCATCGGCATCCCCGGCGACCGCGACGTCGACATGAAGCGGCTGGAAGCCGTCGTCGCCCCCGCCGAAGCCGAGCCGTTCTCCGAAGCCGACTTCGCCAAGTATCCGGCGCTCGCCAAGGGCTACATCGGACCCGGCGCGCTCGGCGAGAACAACGCCACCGGCATCCGTTATCTCGTCGATCCGCGAATCGTCACCGGCACCGCGTGGGTCACCGGGGCCGACTCCCACGGCAACCACGTCCTGCACCTGACGGCCGGTCGCGACTTCACGCCCGACGGCGTGATCGAGGCCGCCGAGGTGTTGGCCGGCGACGTCTGCCCGGCGTGCGGGTCCGACGTCGAGATCGCCCGCGGCATCGAGATCGGCCACATCTTCCAGCTCGGCCGCAAGTACGCCGAAGCCCTCGACCTGTGGGTGCAGGGAGAGGACGGCAAACCGGTCACGCCGACGATGGGATCGTACGGCGTGGGCGTGACGCGCTGTCTCGCGGCGGTCGCCGAGGCGACGTGCGACGAGATCGGGTTGTGCTGGCCGCGCGAGATCGCGCCGGCCGACGTCCACCTGGTGATGGCGGCCAAGGAGGGCGGCCCGCACCGCGACGTGGCGGAACGAGTGGCCGGCGAGTTGGAGGCACGAGGTCTGCGCGTGCTCTTCGACGACCGCGTCAAGGTCTCCCCCGGAGTGCGCTTCAAGGACGCCGAGCTGATCGGCGTGCCGACCATCGCCGTGATCGGCCGTGGGATCGAGGCCGACGAGCCGACCGTCGAGGTGAAGGATCGCCGCTCCGGCGATCGCATCGACGTCGCCCTCGACGACGTGATCGACCACCTCGTCGACGTCTGCACACCCGCCACCTCGTGAACATCTCCAGCGCACTGCGCTCGAAGAGATCACGAGAACGCCGGGTGGAGGCGGCTGAGCGGCGGCCGGGCGTCAGGAGTGGCGGAGGAGGCCCTGGTCGATCACGAGACGTTCGGTCTCGCCGCTCCCGGCGCTGGTCGTGAACACGGCCTCGCCGTCGCCGGTCGCCCACATCCGAATCGTGAGCGACTCGCCCGGAAAGACCGGGGAGGCGAAGCGGCCCTCGATGTGCTGAAACCTCGACGGGTCACTGGCACACAGTGAGTGGAGCAGCGCCCGGCCGGTGAAGCCGTAGGTGCAGAGCCCGTGCAGGATCGGCGTGTCGAACCCACCCAGCGCGGCGAAGCCGGGGTCGGTGTGCAGCGGGTTGCGATCGCCCGACAGCCGATAGACGAATGCCTGGTCGCGCGACGTGACGTAGGTGACCTCGTGGTCAGGTGCCCGGTCCGGCGGCACGTTCTGCGGCCCAGACGGACCTCGCTCGCCGCCCCAGCCGCCGGCACCACGGATGAACACCGACGACGTCGTCGTGTACAGGGGTTCGCCATCCATCGTCGCCTTCGTTGCGGACTCGATGACCGCCGCCTTGCCCTTGTCGAACATCCCCGTGATCTCACCCGTCAACGTGACCGACCCCTCGACCGGAATCGGCTGGTGCAGGGTCACCGCCTGCTTGCCGTGGACCAGCTGCGTCGGGTCGAAGCTGCCGACCTTGCCCATCGCCGAGCCTGCGCCCCATCCGATCACGACCGGGAACGTCGGGAACACCAGCTGGTCGACCCCCTTCGTGTTCTCGGTGGTGAAGGCGAGCTCCTCGTGTCCGGCGCCGATGCCCACGGCGTACAGCAACGCGTCGCGACTGTCCCACGACACGTCGACGGGATCGGAGGTGGAACCAACTGCATCGGGATTCAAGGCCATCTCGAAACGGTACGCCGCCGGGTCGAATCGAAACGGACCGGCCGGACGCGTGTCGACACGGGTGCGATCTGACAACATCGGCCGATGACCGCTTCGGACGCACCACTCGAGCCACGACTCGCACAGACGTACGGCGACGCGCGGGACTCGATTCTCGCTGCGGGTCGACGGGCGGGCATCGAAGTCACCGCGTTCGCCGCACCCGTCGGCAGGCCGCATGGGAGAAGAGCTCGCGATCGACGTGCTCACCGCTGGTCCGGCCGACGCGGAGTCGGTGCTCGTGATCGTCTCCGGCACACACGGTGTCGAGGGGTACGCGGGCTCTGCGCTGCAACGGTGGTGGCTCGACGAACGAGCCGACTCGCGTCCCGCCGGCGTGCGCGTTGCGCTGGTGCATGCGCTCAACCCCGTGGGGTTCTCATGGGTGCGCCGGGTGAACGAGGACAATGTCGACCTCAACCGGAACTTCGTCGACTGGTCGTCGCCGCCGCGCAACGACGCGTACGGCGACATCGCCGATCTGCTCGTCCCCGCCGAGTGGGACGACGAGACGCAGGCGACCACGACGGCGGCGTTGCTCGATGCGGCCGGTGAGGTCGGGTTCGACCGGTTCCAGGAGATCGTGAGCGGCGGCCAGTACGACCACCCGACCGGGATCTTCCACGGCGGATCGGGCCCGGTGTGGTCGCACCGCTGGCTGGCGAGCCATCTGCCCGAGATCGTCGGCCCGGCGACACGGATCGGCATCATCGACCTCCACACCGGGCTGGGACCGTGGGGGCATGGCGAGCTGATCTCCCACGAAGCCGGTGACGACCCGGGATACGCACGCGGCACGGCGTGGTGGGGTGAGGTGCGGTCGATGCGCGACGGCGAGAGCGTGTCGGCGTCGTTGGAAGGCGACTGGCTCGCCGCGGTCGACGGGTGGCTCCCCGGCGTGGAGGTCACGTCGGCGGCGCTGGAGTTCGGCACGGTCGACACCATCTCCGTGCTGCAGTCGCTGCGTGCGGACGCCTGGCTCCACGCCCACGGCGACCCGAACGGCCCCGAAGCCGAAGCGATCCGCGCGCAAGTCCGTGCGGCGTTCGCCGACGACGACCCGGCCTGGCTCGCCAGCCTGATCGAGCGCTTCGACGACGTCGCCACCCGCGCCCTCGCCGCCCTGTCCACCCCCTGACAGCTTGGTACAGGTCAGCCGATGCCGGCGATCAGGTTCTGCGGTGGACCGCCGGTGACGCCGTTCATGCCGGTGTTGCCGCGAGCCTGCGCGAGCAGGCCTTCGACCGCTGCACCCAGCAGCGTGGGGTCTTCGATCGGGTCGATCGACGGGCCGCGGACCCACGGCTCGGCCACGGCGAGGAAGTCCCCGGACGCCTCGAAGACGCGGCCGGTGACACCCGCCGCCTCCTCCGAGCACAGCCAGGTGACGATCGGTGCGATCCACTTCGGCGAGCGCGCCTCGCGTTGTTCCTCGGTCTCGGGTGCCGGTCCGAGCCCCTCGGTCATCCGGGTCAGCGCAACCGGCGCGACCGCGTTGACCGTCACCCCGTAGCGCGCCAGTTCGAGTGCCGCGATGTTCGTGAACGACGCGATGCCGGCCTTGGCCGCGCCGTAGTTGGTCTGGCCGGGGTTGCCGTAGATGCCCGACACCGACGACGTGTTGACGATGCGTCCGGACACGGGCTTGCCCGCCTTCGACTGCTCGCGCCAGTACGCGGCCGCGTGACGCGACGGGGCGAACGTGCCCTTGAGGTGGACGTCGATGACCGCGTCCCACTCCGCCTCGCTCATGTTGGCGAGCATCCGGTCGCGGAGGATGCCCGCGTTGTTCACGACGCCGTGCAGGTCGCCGAACGTGTCGATCGCCTGATCGATCATCCGCTTGGCACCCTCCCAGCTCGACACGCTCTCACCGTTCGACACGGCCTCGCCACCCATCGCCGCGATCTCGGCGACGACCTCCTCGGCGGGTGAGAGGTCGCCGCCGGTCCCGTCCATGGCGCCACCGAGGTCGTTCACCACGACCTTGGCGCCCTGACGAGCGAGGCTCAGCGCATGCTCACGTCCGATTCCACGCCCCGCTCCGGTCACGATGACGACTCGTCCTTCACACAATCCACTCATGCCCGAAACGTAGGCTCCCGACCATGACCGCTGCGAAGCCGACACGTCGACAGGCGATCGCCGGACTCGGTGTCGCTGCCGCCGCGTTGTGCTGCGGCGACCATCTGACCGACCGCTTCGTCAGCGCAGCACCGGCTGCACCGTCGGACGATCGGCGATCGTCACCACTCGTCGAGGTCGCCGATGGCCTGGCGATCCACCCTCGAGCCGATTGGGGCATCGACCTCCCTCCGAGGCGGGCGATGCCGCCCGAGGACGTTCGCTTCCTGCTCGTCCATCACAGCGCGACCAGCAACAACGTGCCGGACCCCCGCTCGCTGATCCGCGGGATCTACGCGTTCCACACCGGCTCGGCGAAGGGCTGGCCCGACGTCGCCTACAACTTCTTCGTCGCCCCCGACGGCTCGGTCTGGGAGGGGCGAGCCGGTTCGCTCGACGGCCCGGTCACCGCGGATGCGACCGGTGGCAACCAGGGCTACTCGCAGCTCGTGTGCCTCCTCGGAAACCACGTCGACGTCGCCCCGACGACTGCGGCGCAGACGAGCCTGGTGCGCACGCTCGCCTGGATGGCCGATCGCTTCTCGCTCAACACCTACGCCGACGCCTCCACGACGTTCGTCTCGCGCGGCTCGAACAAGTTCCCGGCCGGGCAGACGATCACCACGCCGATCGTCTCGGCGCACCGCGACGTCACGTTCACGGCCTGTCCCGGTGACGCTGCAGTCGCGTTGCTCCCCGAGTGGCGGCGACGCGTCCACTCGACCCTGGCCGCCACGTGGGAGATCGACGGGCTCCAGCGTGCCGACCGGGTCGGGTTTCGAGCGCCGTGAGGCAGCACGCCTGACCCGGTCCTAGCCTGCTCGGCGATGGCACACGAGTACCTGACGGCGGATGTCGTGATCGTCGGCGGCGGTCCCGCCGGCAGCGCCGCGGCGATCGAGCTGTGTCGCTCCGGGCGCTCGGTGGTCGTCCTCGACAAGGCGACGTTCCCACGCGACAAGTGCTGCGGCGACGGGCTCACGACGCTCGCGCTGCGCGAACTCGAGGCACTCGGCTTCGACCCGGGCGTGGTCGACGACTGGTTCGACGTGGACGGCGCCGTACTCCGCTCTCCGTCGGGGCGCCAGATCACCGTGCCGCTCCCGAGCGAGGGCCGCTACGCAGCGGTCGCCCCACGCCTCCAACTCGACGATGCGCTCCTGCGCCTCGCGCGTGCCAGCGGCGCCGACGTGCGCGACGGGCACGGCTTCGAGTCGCTCGACACGACCGACGACGCCGTCCACGTCGAAGCCGACGGACTCACGATTCACGCCCGCTACGTGATCGCCGCCGACGGCATGTGGAGCCCGGTCCGCAAGGCGACCGGCGCGAACGATCCCGGCTACCTGGGCGAATGGCACGGCTTTCGCCAGTACGCGTCGAACGTCACCGGACCGGCCGCCCGCGAGCTCCACGTGTGGTTCGAGCCCGACCTCGTCCCCGGATACGCCTGGTCGTTCCCGCTGCCCGGCAACCGCGCCAACATCGGCTTCGGCGTCCTGCGCGACGGCACCCGGACGGGCAAGGAGATCAAGGCGATCTGGCCCGACCTCCTGGCGCGCCCGCACATCGTCGAGGCCCTCGGCGACGGCTTCAGCATGGAGGACCGACACACGGCATGGCCGATCCCGGCCCGGATCGATCAGCTGCCGCTCACGGCGGGGCGGGTGTTGTTCGTCGGCGACGCGGCGGCCGCGACCGATGTGATGACCGGCGAGGGCATCGGTCAGGCCCTCCTCACCGGGCGCGTCGCCGCCGAGGCGATCATCGCCGCCGGCGCGACTCGGCCCGACGACGCCGCAGCGGTGTACGAACAGGAGGTGCACCATCACCTCGTGGCCGACCACAAGATGTCGCTCGTGCTCGGCAAGGTGCTCGGCACGGACTGGGGCGCTCGCGGCGCGATCCGCGTCGTCGAAGCGAGCGGTGACTGGGGACGGCGCAACTTCGCCCGGTGGATGTTCGAAGACGAGCCTCGCGCCGTGGCGCTCACGCCGTCACGTTGGCACCGGGACTTCCTGAAGCGGCCCGGCGCCTACCGCTGACCCGTCGATCCGCTCACTCGTCGGCCGACGAGTCGCCGGGCGGGTTCGATTCGACGTCGACATCACCGATCGTCATGAGGATGCCGTCCTTGTCGATGTCGCCGGGCTCGTCAGGGCTCTCCGACACCGCAACCATCTCGTCCTGTTTCGGACCCTCGTAGATCTCCTGGATCGCGAACATCGCGCCGGCCATCGCCGCACCGGCGATGCCGCCCTTGCGCCGACCGGCAGCGATTGCCGCGAGCCGACGGTCGGCCAGGACCTCTTCCTCCTCGATCCGCTGCCATTCGTTCTCGTCGAACGGCGCCGGCATGCCGTCGATCTCCTCCGCAACGTCGGCGGAATCGGCGGCATCGTCGCTCATCGCGCCAGGATACGCCGGGGAGACGTCCCCGCCAGGTCGACCGAAGATCGACGTCGTTCGCCAGTAGTTTCGACGACGATGACGGACGAAACCCACGCCGCCCCCATGGACGACCAGCGCACGGCCGAGACCTTCGAACAGATCTTCTTCGAGCTGCGCAAGGTGATCGTCGGCCAGACGCGACTGCTCGAGCGACTGCTCGTCGGCGTGCTGTGCCGCGGCCACTGTCTGCTCGAATCGGTGCCGGGGCTCGCGAAGACCCTCGCCGCGGAGACGCTGGCGAACGTCGTCGGCGGCACGTTCGCCCGCATTCAATTCACCCCCGACCTGCTCCCGTCCGACATCGTCGGCACCCGCATCTACCGCGGCAGCAGCGAGACGTTCGACGTCGAGTTCGGCCCGGTGTTCGTCAACTTCCTGCTCACCGACGAGATCAACCGGGCGCCGGCCAAGGTCCAGTCCGCGCTGCTCGAGGTGATGGCCGAGCAACAGGTCACGATCGGTGGCGTGACCCACCCGGTCCCGACGCCGTTCTTCGTCGTGGCGACGCAGAACCCGATCGAATCCGAAGGCGTCTACAACCTGCCCGATGCGCAGCGCGACCGATTCATGATGAAGATCGTCCTCGATCACCCGACCGCCGACGAGGAGCTGACGATCCTCGACCGCATGAGCGTCACGACCGCGGCACCGCTTCCCGAGCAGGTGATCTCGCTCGAACAGCTCGTCCAACTGCAACAGCGGGCGGACGAGGTCTTCGTCGATCGGTCGGTCGCGCAGTACGCCGTCGACCTGATCCAGTGCACCCGCGACCCGGGTCGGTTCAACCTCGGCGACCTGCACGACATCGTCGGGCTCGGCGCGAGCCCGCGGGCGACGATCAACCTCGTCCGCGGCGCACGAGCGTTGGCGATGTTGCGCGGCAGGACCTACGCGACACCGCAGGACGTGTTCGACCTCGCGCCGGAGGTCCTGCGGCACCGGCTGCTGCTCACCTACGACGCACTCGCACAGGACATCTCCACCGACGACGTCGTCAACCGGATGCTCGCCGCAGTTCCGGCGCACTGGGTCTCACCGAAGCCGAACGACGCGTTCTCGCGGAGCTGAGCGTGGCCGTTCCCGCCCCGACCGGGCCGCCGACGTCGATTCCCCCCGCCGCCACCCGGCCGGCGGCGCGCGGCTGGGTGCAGGGCCCGACCCCCGACACGGTCGCCGAGCACCTCCGATCGCTCGAGCTGTTGATCACGCGTCGCCTCGACGGCGTGCTCCACGGCAACCATCAGGGCCTCACGCCCGGCCACGGATCCGAGCCCGGCGAGTCCCGGCAGTACCAGCCGGGCGACGACGTCCGCCGCATCGACTGGAACGTGACCGCTCGAACCAACGAGACCTACGTCCGTGAGCAGATCGCGGACCGTGACCTGTCGGCGTGGCTCGTCGTCGACGTGTCGGCGACCATGGACTTCGGCACCCAGGCGAACGACAAGGCCCAGACCGCGATGGCTGCGGCGGCGACGGTCGGATTCCTCACGGCCCGTTCGCAGAACCGCCTCGGTGCGGTTCTCGTCGCGGGGCCGAGGCTCCACGTGATGCCGCCCCGGGCCGGCAAGAACCAGGTCCGGGCGATCCTCGCCTCCCTCGCGTCCGCACCGTCGTCCGAAGGGGCCGGACCGGCCGACATCGGGGGTGCACTCGACCGGGTCGGGGCGATCGCCCATCGTCGCGGCTTCGTCGCCGTGATCTCCGACTTCGCCGGGACCGGCTGGGTCGAGCCCCTCGGTCGGACCGGCCTCCGCCACGAGCTGCTCGCGCTGGTCGTCACCGATCCGCGTGAGCTCGACGTCCCGCCGATCGGCCTCGTCGAGCTCGCCGACCCCTCGACGGGGCGCTCCCGCGAGATCCGGGTGACGGCCAAGGTCCAGCGCCGCTTCGCCGAGGCAGCTCGGGAGGAACGCGATCGTCGCATCGCCGGGCTCCGTCGAGCCCACGCCGAAATCGTCGAGCTGTCGACGGCCGACGACTGGCTCGCATCGATCATCAAGCACGTCCAACGCAAACGCGTCCAGGCGGTGCACGGCGCGGTGATGCCGAGGTGATCCCCGACTTCCTCGAGCCGGGACGACTGTGGCTGCTCCTCGTCGTCGTCGCGCTCGGCGCCGGCTACATCGCCTCGCTCACGTGGCGCAAAGCGGCACAGGTGCGTTTCACCCAGGTCGACCTGCTCGATCGCGTGGCGCCGAAACGACCACGTTGGCGGCGCCACGTCATCGCCGCGATCCAGCTGCTCGGGCTCGCACTCGCGGTCGTGGCGATCGCACGGCCGGTGGAACGAACGTCCGAGCGCACCAGGAGCGAGGGACGCATCCTCGTGCTGTTCGACGTGTCGCTGTCGATGGAGGCAACCGACGTCGCCCCCAACCGGCTGGAGGCGGCCAAGGACGCGGCCCGCAACTTCATCGACGAGGTCGACGACGACGTGGAGGTCGGCCTCGTGTCGTTCGCCGGCGTCGTGCGCGTCGAGGTGGAGCCGACGCTCGACCGCGAGCGCGTCAACCGTCGAGTCGACGGTCTGGACCTCGACGAGTCGACCGCGATCGGCGACGCAATCGCAGTGGCCACCGACCTCCTCACCGACGCCGCCGACGAGGAAGCCCGAGAGAACGGTCGCGACGAGGATCTGGCACCCGGCGCGATCGTGCTCCTCACCGATGGCGAGACGACCGTGGGGCGGCCGACCATCGCGGGAGCCGAAGTCGCCGCCGAGGCCGGTGTCCCGGTGTTCACGATCGCCTTCGGCACGGAAGCCGGCTTCATCACCGACCCGATCACCGGTGAGATCTTCCCGGTCCCGGTGGCCCCGGAGGAGCTCGAGGTCGTCGCCGAGCTGACCGGCGGCCAGGCCTTCGAGGCCCAGTCGGGCAATGAGCTCGCCGACGCGTACGACGAGGTCCGCGACTCCCTCGGCGAGACCCTCGGCGAGGAGATCGAGATCACCAAGGAACTCACCTGGCGGTGGGCGCTGGGCGCATTCCTCCTGCTCACGGTCGCCTGGTCGCTCAGCCTCTGGTGGCTGCGCGGCATGGTCTAGCGCTCACGGTCTCAGCGGCCTCACGGTCTCAGCGGCACGGTCTCGTCGGCACACCGCTCTCCCCACGCCGGTCTCGTCGCGTTCGATCCCGGCAGGCGGGACGAAACGCGACGAGAGCGCTCGGTGGGCCCGGGTCAGGGCAGGAGCGTCTTGAGTTCCTCGATCGTCGAGACCGGGTCCTTGCCGACGGCGTTGACGCTGAGGTGGGTGACGCCGGCCTCGCTGTACGCGGCGAGACGTTCCTTGACGAAGCTCTTCGGGCCGACGAGGTTGGTCTTGGCCAGCATGTCGCCGGGAACCAGCGAGGCGGCCTTCTCCTTCTCGCCAGCCAGGTAGTTGTCCTGGATGGCGATCGCCTCGTCGACGTAGCCGTACTTCTGCATGATCGTGTTGTAGAAGTTCTTGTCCCGAGCGCCCATGCCGCCGACGTAGAGCGCCGTGCTCGGACGGGCGAAGTCGAGAATCGCGTTGGCCTTGTCTCCGACGAGGTCCTCGCCGATCGCGACCATGCCGCCGGCCGAGATCTGCAGCGGTCCGAGTTCGGGGTCGCGCTCGGCGGTGCCGGCCTTGATCTCGTCGCCCCAGACGTTGTGGTACTTCTCGGGGTCGAAGAAGATCGGCAGCCAGCCGTCGGCGTGCTGCGCGGTCGCCTTGACCGACAGCCCCATCAGGCTCGCCCAGAAGATCGGGATGGTGTCGCGCACCGGATGGTTGATGAGCTTCAGCGGCTTGCCCATCCCGGTCCCCTCGCCCGCCGGGCAGCGGCACCTTGACGGTCGGGCCGTCGTAGACGACCTTCTCGCGCTTGAGCGTCATCCGACAGACGTTGATGTAGTCACGGATGCGCGGCATCGGCTTCTCGTACGGCACGCCGTGGAAGCCTTCGATCACCTGCGGGCCCGAGGCCCCGAGACCGAGGATGAACCGTCCGCCCGACACGAAGTCGAGGCCGGCCGCGGTCTGCGCCATGCACGTCGCGGTGCGGGAGAACACGTTCATGATCGCCGAGCCGATCTCGATCGTGTCGGTCTTCGCCGCCAGGTACCCCATCTGCGACACGGCGTCGAAGCTGTACGCCTCGGGCACCCAGACCACGTCGAGGCCGGCCTTCTCCAGGTCCTGGACCTTGGCGACGTCGGCGTGGAAGTCGCCGGAGTAGTTGATCATCATCGAGAGCTTCATAGAACTCCGACGTTAAAGCCTCGGGCCCGGCACCGGACCATCGGAGACATGGCGCATCAATTGAACGGCGATTCGATCACGAACGTGTACCCGGCTGCGGAGTCCACTGAGCCTCCGGCGGCGGCGCCGAGCGTCACCGTCTCGCTGCTCACCCCGTTCTCGTTGACCGAGACGGACACCTTTCCGCCGGCGCCCGAGCCACCCGTGGCGCCGACCGACGCGCTCGGACCACCCTGCTGGTCGACGCTGCCGTCACCGCGTGAACGACAGGCCCGCCCTCCCGGACAAACCCGTTCCACCACCTGCGCTCGGGCTGATGAGCAGGGCCCAATCCCCGCTCGTGTCTCGAGCGACCGCCACGTTGATGCCGACGTTGAACACGCCCGCTGTTCCGCCCACGTCGATACCGACGGAATGGGTCTTCGGACCCAGTCCGGACGGATCACCGAAGTTGACCGGATCGCCATTGGCGAACAGGTACAGGTTCGTCTGCCCACCGTCGAACAGAATCGGGTCACGACTGACGAAACGACCGGTTCCAGGGTCGTAGTCTCTCGCTCCGAAGCGCACGAGCCCCGTCTCGGGTTCGACGAGGCCACCTTGGAAGCCGAACGGTTGGAATCCTGGACTGCTGTCAGCCGTGATCGCGCCGAGTTCGTCGTAGTCGATTCGCTGTGCGATCGTCCCGTCACTCGCGTCGACGACCAGTCGCGGCGACCCTCTCCAGTCGGAGATGACCATGTATTCCTCGCCGCCTGCGACGAGGTAGTCGGGCGCAAGCGGTGTGACACCGCCGACGAATCGAACACGAACGGATCCGGCCGAATCGACTTCGAGAACCGGTGATTGACCCAGTCCGTAGATCCAACCGCGGTCATCGACGTTGTCGACCTCTCTGCCAACCCGCCGATCGAGTCCGTCGTATTCATAGCTCACGACATCACCGGCCGGAAGGGTCACTTCTCTCAGGAGGTGGGCTCCATCGATCTCCAGCGCAGTCACGTCAGGGCCGTCGGTGATCGAGACGAGGTCGCCGGCGGCGTCGTGGTTGTACAGAACGCCTGCAACGCTCTCGAGACGGTCGCGCTCGTCGTACGCCGCCACACCCCTCGGACCGTTGATCAGATTGTCGGATGCGTCATAGGTGTACGTGCGGGTGACTCCGTCCTCGACAGCCGTGGCCAGTCGCCCCCGGCTGTCGTAGCTGTACGACCACACCACCGCCGTCGCCCCGAGCACCGACTCGGTCCTGCCCACGATTCGACCGAGGTCGTCTCGGGTGATCTGCTCGTTGTAGATCTCGGCAGCGGACCCACCGCTCGCATCGCTCGCGACGATGCTCTGGATCGAACCGAATCCATCGTAGGTGTAGGCGACCGTGACGTCACCGAGCACCCGGCTCGCGACCAACCCACTGGACAGGTCGCGCACGATCGTTTGATTGCCGACACCGACGAGTCTCCCGTCGTCGTCGTAGACACGACTCGTCGTCACGCCGCCTGCGGTTTCACTCGATCGACGCAGGCTCGTGTCGTAGAGGTACGACACCGACCCCGACACTGGACCCGATGTCGTCAACGACGTCGGCAACAATCCGGTGCGCGTGATGTCCACCGCTGCGTCGGCGTCCGCGTCGGTGAGCAGCCCCGTGGTCGCCCCACGGGCGAACGTGGCGTTCGACCGCGTCCCCGGCGCGACCTGTGACGAGATCGCCCTCGTGGGTGAAGGTGATGTCACCGCCGTCCGCACGTGAGATACCCGACGTGTTGCCGTCTGCCCCAATCGTGAGCGTGGTGGTGCGCCCATCGAGATCTCCTGCGCCGGGTGCGATGTGTCCAATCTGGCGATCTCGGAGGTCGAACACTTGCGTGTGTGTCTCCCCAGAGGGCACCGTGATGCCCTCGCGGTTGCCATTGGGGTCGAGCCCGAACCCGACCGTGCCGCTGTCGGGCAGCGTCGCCCCGACCGGTCGTCCCGCAAGATCGTAGGAGTAGCCAGTCGTGTCGGTCAGCGGATCCGTGCTCGACACGAGATCGGCCCCGTCCCACTCCAACGCAGCTGTTCGCGTCGACAGACCGTCGGCCGATTCCACCTCGATGAGTCGGCCGTTGGCATCGTAGGCATACCCGGTGGTCGCGAATCCTGGTGCGTCGACACTGGTGACCCGATCTGCCGGATCGAGACTCACCGTCGTCACTCGCCCCTCCGCCGTGGTGGCCGTGATGGTGCGCGTCAGCAGGTCATACCGCGTGATGATCTGTTCGCCGAGAACCCCTGCGGTTTCGACGAACGCTTCGATTTCCCCGCCGGAGCCCGTCTCGAGTTCTCGGCTGATCCGATCGACGCGGGTTCTCGAACCGCTCTTCGTCGTGATGCGGTCGATGAATGGCATCGGCCCGCCGTACTGCGGATCGGGTCGATATTCCGTGGTGGTCTCGGTCCCGTCCGGTGTGATGCGAGTCAGCGTTCCGTTCACACTGCGCCTGTCGACCGTCTCGAGCCCGGCGAAGTCGCTCTCCGTGGTGACCCGATCGCCGGCGATGTCCTCGAGGCGGACGCTGCTCGTGTCGCCTCCGGGTCGGGTCGTCGTGATCAGGCTCACGCCGAGTTCGGGTTCGGTCTTGACGATCGTCATCGTGCCGTCGACCGGATCGGTGGCACTGATCAGTCGACCCGCGTCGTCGTAACCGAACGAGAAGACCGAACCGGGCCGAGCACCGGTGACCGACGCCAACAGGCTCGTCGAACCCGCGTAGGTGAGCGTCGTCGACTCCGACTCAGGGTTGGTGACGGCCCTGAGCCGGTCGTTGCCGTCCAACGCAAGTGCCGTGACGTCCCCGTACGGCGAGGTGACCGACAGCGGAGTGCCTGCCGCGTCGCGTTGCACGGTGGTGACGTTGCCGGAACGATCCGTGACGCTCGCGACCCGGCCTGCTGCGTCGTACGCAACGGTCGACAAGACGGTTCGCGATCGGAGTCCCTCGGACCGAAGGTGACGTCCGTTCTCATCGAACACATGGAGGAGGTCGCCGTCGGGCACGAACCGTTCATCGGAGACGATCGGGGGGCGCGTGTCGAGGATGCCCCATGCCTGCGATCGCCGGAAGAATCCCGAATCCCATGCGACGACCCCGGCGGGGTCGATCGAGAAACCGTCCTGACCGTCGAATGCAGTCGTCGTCGCGAACTGCCCCACCTGGGCAACCCCGAGCCGGCCTGTGCCGGCGTATCGCCTCATCGTCCCGTCCGGGGCGACGCGGATGAGCCGGAGGTCCTCGAAGAAGCCGTCGTTGTCGTAGTCGCCGAGCTCGCAGAAGTCAGGCGGCAGGTCCTCGGGCAATGTGTCCGGCTCAAACGGATCCTGACACGGCTCACCGATGAAGCCGCCCGTGGCGATGAAGACGGCGCCGTCGGGCCCGACATCCAGCCCGAGAACGGGCGGGAGTGGCGTGTCGAGCCGGAACTCGCCGTTCTCGGCGCACGGCCGTGTGGTGTAATCGTCGGGATCCGGCTCCACGCCACCCGAACCCCAGAATCCTGAGTCGTAACAGAAGTTGCCCGGAATGGAGTCGAAGTACTCGCCCGCCCAGCGATCGATCGTGCCGTCGACGGCGATCCGTCGCACGACGCGTGAGGTGTCGTCGCTGACGAGCAGACTGCCGTCATCCATCTCCGCCATGTTGCGGAGGTTGCCCCAGCTGGCGTCGACCGCTCGACCACCGTCGCCGCAGCTCACCGCGTCAAAGCAGAAACCAGGGGCCCCGCTCACCGTCTGGATGATGCCGTCGGTCGTCACGCGCCGGAGGCGGCGCGTATCGCCGATGAAGATCGAGCCGTCGGCGGTGACCTCGAACGACTGCGGGTAGCCGAGCGTGGCCTCCGTGGCAGGACCGTTGTCGCCACACTCGGCGAAGTTGTCGTCGCAGCCGACCGGGTCCGGCACGCCGCCGCAGTCGAGGAAGCCGACCCATGACGCGCAGGCTCCGGTGCCTGCAACCTGGGAGATGACGCCGGTGTCGGCATCGATCTTGCGCACACCGAGCGTCGCAGCGTCGAGCAGGTAGACCGAACCGTCGGGTCCGGTGTCGACATCGAACGCCACGAACTGTGCCGCAGTCGCCGGGCCACCAGTTGCCGCAGGGATCACCGAAGTTGTCGCAAGCCGGCGGGTCGATACTGGTGTTCTCCGGGCCACTGCAGTCGATGCCGATTCGGGTGATGCAGGCACCGGTGCCGGCGATCGTGGTGATGATGCCGGTCTCGGCATCGATTCGGCGCAGGCGGCGCGAGCTGTCGGTCAGGATGTAGAGATTGCCGGCGGCGTCGAAGTGGGTCGCACTGATAGAGGTGTAGATCGGCGCGTCTGTCGCCAGGCCACCGTCGCCACACGATTCGCCGTAGGCGTCGCAGTTCGGGTCGGTGCTGTCAGCGTTGCCGGCGAGTGGAACAACCGCTCCGAATTGGCCCGCCACTTCCCTGATGCGCTGTCGTGTCCCGTCACCGCGCACCAGCGTTGCGGTGTTGGCGTCGTACGCATGCACACCTGAGAGACTCCATCCTCCAAGGCCCAACATGTCAGCGTCGGTCTCCAGCGCGGTGACGAAGAACGAGGATGACACCCCTCGGCGCACGTTGACGCGAGCGTCGACAAGATCGTCGGGGACGCCTGGAACGAGGTTGAACTGGCCGGCCCTGGCACGCTCACGGAAGAACGCTGACGCCAATCGAGTGGAGTACTTGCCGGGGAACGAGTAGAAGGTCGTCACCGTCACGCGCTGGGAGCCCACGGCCGTACGGCCGAACTTGTCGGTTCCGTCCCAGGTGACCGTCCACGTCTGCCCTGGCGAAATCGGCAGTGGGAAACTCCGCGTGAAGTGCTGTCCGCCGACGTTCAGTTCCATGTCGACCTGGTCGACCGCTCCGGACGGAAGGGTGTCGGTGCCCACCGGCACCGTGATCTCGACACCACGTCCGGCAGCCCGGGCCGAGGAGTAGCTCAGCGACTGGTCGGTTCCCGCAAGCGGCAGGTCCTCGCGGCAGCACCTGATTCGAGACATCGATGGTGCCCCAGCCATTCGCAATGTTCTCGCCCGGTACGAGATCCGTCGCAAGCGAGATGTTTCCGGTGATCGCGTCGAAGACGTCGGGCACTGGGTTGAGCGGGTCGATGACGAGTCGATAGTTGTAGTCGTGGGGGCTGAAGTGCATCAGTTCGCCGCGCCAGAACTGATCACCCACGTCGTAGTGCAGCCCGAGTTCGGTCCGTTCGGCGACGTCGAGATCCAGGATGTCGTTGTCATCGGTGTCGCTGTCGCCGTCACCGTCCGCATCGAGCGCAACCACGCCGGCCGCCTTGGCGACGACTTCGAGAACGATGCCGTCGGGTTGTGTCTCCCACTTGCCGGATGCCCGGCTGTACGTGCCGATCGGCACGAGCGTGCCAACGGGAACGTTCAAGAAGTTGTCGGTGAGCAGCATCACCGGCTGGTCGAACGACACACCCTCAGCTCCGGCGGCGATCGCTTCTGCCGCTGTCGCCTCGACCGCGTAGGTGTAGCCGGTGGTGTCTGGGAGCGTGCCCGGCATCGCCATCGGGCCCATCGGGCCCTCGGTGTATTCGGTGACCGAGATCGTGAGCGAGCCGGTCGGACGCGTCGAACCGTCGGCGAACTCGAGCGTCGCTTCGGTTCCGTCACGGACGAGGACCCTCGCCGTGCGGTTGCCGTCGGCGTCGCCCACCTCGGCTGCGGTGTGGCTCGTGAATCCGTCACCCGGCGCAGCGGGGTCGAGTTCGACGATGGTCTGTTCCGGGTCGAGTTCGACGAGCGCGATGTCGTCGATCGTGCTCCACTCTTCCCAGTCCAGGTCGACCGTGCGTTGCGACGGGAGATAGCCCGGCTTCGTGACGTCCACGGTGAGTTGCGCCCCACCGTTCACGGCCAGATCCCACATACCGTCGGAACTCGTCACGGTGTGCCCGAGTCGGCCGTCTTCGAGGATCGAAACCTCCGCGCCCGACAGCGGTGTGCCGGTGACGTCGACGATGCGGCCGCTCACGATGCCGACTCGCTCGGGCGTGAGCGCCGCGGGGTCGACACCGACCTGGACCGGGTTCGGTCCGTTGTACAGGAAAGCTGCAGCATCCGCCGTCGTCGTCGCACCTGCGGGCGGGAGCGCTTGCGGCACGAGCACCCGCGAGACCGGCTCGGGCATCGTGCGCTGCGGCGACGTCAACGCCGGCGTCGTCTCGGTCGCGCTGGTCGCAGTGACCGAGACGTCGTACGCGGTATCGGGAGCGAGTCCCTCCATGATCGCCGAGGTCGCGGGCGCCGCCACCTGGTTTCGTGCGCCCCCTGGCTGAGTGGTGACGGTGTAGCTGATCGCACCGTCGAGCGCCGGCCACTGCACTCCCACCGAGGTCGGTGTCGGGCTCGACGTCACGAGCGTCGACCCCGCCGGAAAGGCGAAGTCATCGCCGGGCACCGTCGTGGTCGGTCGTCGTCGTTGTCGTCGTCGTTGTTGTGGTCGTCGTGGTCGTGGTCGTGGTCGTCGTGACCGTTTCGCCGGCGGCAATCCATCCCGTCACGTCCACGGCCAGGTCGACTTGCCGCGGGCTGACGAGGCAGACCGTGCCGTCGTCGCCGATGCGACTGATCAGCCCGTTTGCGACGACGCCGCCCTCCACGTTGAGCGTCGAAGCGTTGGGGGCATCGACGCCGCAGGGCCACACCGTCACGAAGCCGGGCGCCGACGGCCTGATCGCGGTCACGTTGAGGATGACCGACTCGGCGTCGGGATCGACCCCGCCACGGCCGGCGACGAGCAGTTCAGTCACCTCGTCCGGGGCCGGGGCTCCGAGCCCCTCGAACTGTCCGTCGATCGTCTCACCCGTCGACCGCGTATCGAGCACGACGAGCCGGCTCGAGCACCGTCGTGTCGGTCCCCGCCGGCACGTAACCCGACGCATCGACGAGCAACTCCACCGAATTCGAGGCGGACAGACACACCGCGCCACCGGCGCCGACCTTCGCGATCGCATTGTTCGCGATGGCTTCGCCGACGCCGATGTTGAGGGTCGACGCGTTCGGCTGATCCGACCCACACGGCCACACGGTCACGAACGCCCGCCGGGCGCCGCCGATCGCAGCGACGTTCAACAGCACCGCTTCGGCATCGGACCGCGACACCGCCGCGTCCGAGCGGGAGCAGCCGCAACTCATCGCCCGGATCGAGCGTGCCGATCGCTTGCTGCTCACCGTCGATGGTCTCACGCCCTCACGGGTGTCGAGCAGACGAGCCGGCGGCAGGGTGACGATCGGCGACTCGACCGGCAGATACCCCACCACGTCGACGACGAGATGCATCGCACGCGACGTGAACAGACAGATGGTCCCGGTCGACGACAACTGAGCGATCGCCCCGTTTGCACGCACCACACCACCCGACACGTTCAGCGTCGAAGAGTTCGGCGGTTCACCGTTGCAGGGGAACACCGTCACGAACGCCCGACGGTCCGGCTTGATCGCCGTCACGTTCACCACCGCCGCGACGGCATCGGCCATCACACCGCCGCGACCGGTCACGGCCAGTTCGGTGACCTGCCCGTCCGATCGTCGACCCAACCCGGCCGCCTCGCCGTCGGCCGTCTCGAATCCGGGACGGGTATCGAGTAACCGCGCCGGCGTCAGCGTGACGACGTCGGCGTCGCCGGGGGCCGCGACCGCCGTGGGCACCATGCTCCCGGGGCCCGGCATCACCAGCACCAGCAGCCCGCCGATCAACGTGAGGACGAGAGAACAGATACCCAGTCCGCGCCGCGACAATCCCATCCGGCGGACCATAGAGCATGACTGGCAACACGAGAGCATGACTGGTAACACGATGACAACACATCTCACGTCGGGTCGTAGGATCGCAACGTGGTCGACGATCCAGATGCGATGTGGAGACCCGGCAGTCGATCCGGCGGCCGATCGAGTGGCGAGGATCGGACCACGCCGGACCGCACACCAGCGGCGCCACCGGCCCTCGAACGCCTGGAGTTCCCCTCCCCCGGACCGGCGAACGACGACGTCGAGACCGACCCACCAGTACGGAATCGGAGGCGCCCGTCTGGCCCATCGGGCTGCTCGTCGCAACCATGAGCACGGCGGCACTGGCCGCATGGTCACTGGGGAGCGGCACGGGCGACGAGCTCCGGGCAACGTCCGGGCTCGACGACGTTCGCTCGTCCCCGCCGGCATCGGCCACATCGCTCGCAGGCACCGGCCGGCTGCCCGACGCACTCGATCCGCAGTGGCGATCGGAGATCGTCGGCGTGGCCGTCAACGCCGACACCTCGATCCTGGTCGGCGGTCGAGAGCTCGCCGTCGCGGTGTTCGACGATGCCGAACCGATCGGGGACGGGGGTGCTGCGTTGGTCGTGGGAGTGGACGCCTCGACCGGCAACGAACGCTGGCGCGTCCCGATCGGATCAGACGCCGGCGACGTCTCGGTGCTCGGGTTTGTCGACGGGCTGGTCGTCGTAGAGCGCCGCATCGACGACGAGCGAGCGGTGCTGGGCATCGACGCCGGAAGCGGACTCGTTCGGTGGGAACGATCGCCCACCGATCTCGACGGGTACACCCTGCTCCCCGGTGTCGAGATCGTCGGTCGGCGCGTCGTCGATGCCCGACGAACTCACCTTCGTCGACGCGACGAGCGGCACCGACCTCGGACGCGTCGACGGCTCGCTGCTGTCGACCGACGGCGCGGGGCGGTGGTACATACGCAACGAGAACCGCATCGCAGAACTCGACCTCCGAACCGGTTGGTCTGTGCCGACCGCCGTTGGCGTGGCCGGCGTGTCCGACCGCACTCCCGTCGCGGTGGTCGACGACCGGCTCGTCACGCCGGGTGCAGCCGGCCTCACAGCCGTCGGACAGGCCGACTCGCCACCGACACCACTCCCCTACGATCCCGACATCGACGACCTCCAGGTGCCGAGCGCCGTCACGCAGTTCAGCGCGGACACCGGGTCGTCACTGGTCCTGAGCGGTGGCGGCTCGGTCTTCGGAACGACCGTCGAGCCCACGGAGGTGACCATTCGCTGGCGCGTCTTCGGGGTCGTGATCGACTCCAGCCCGAGCGATCGAGGCCTGCTCCTCAACGTCGCTGCCGACAGCGGCGCCACTCAACGCATCGTCGACGGCTCGTCGGCCGCGTCGTGACTTCGGTCGCGATGGTCCCCGGGGCACGCGATGCGCTGCGGTTCGCGACGAACGGCGTGGTCGTGAAGCGCACGACGGCATTCGGTGTCGAACAGGTCGGCATCGACCTCGACGGCGTCGAGCGCTGGTCGCTCGACGCCGACTCGAAGATCTCGCGATCGGAGAACGCCTCGTGGTCAGCGTCAGCGCAACCGACGACGGCGCCGTGGTGGAGGCGTTCGGCGATCCGGTCTGAGCCGTGCGTCGGACGAGCACGCAAGGTCGAGTTCGGGCAGATCAGCGTAGGAGTACGGTCGGGTCATGAGGGACGAAGCCCCCGACGACGAGCTGCGCGATCCCCTCGGCGGCCGGGATCTCGATGGCTGGTCTCAGGGAGGCCGGTATCTGGGAGGGCCGCACCCGACGACCCGTGGTCGCCCGACTATGCCGGCGACGCTCCGCGGCCCCGAGCTGCCACGAACGCCACCTCGACGGCCATCCGAGGCGGCCGCGCCGTGTCCGTGGTCGTGTTCGTCGCGGTTGCATTGATCTCGCTGACGACGGTCGTGTGGAGCCTCGACCGGTCGAGTGACTCGTCGCTGGCAGCGGTCGGATCGGGACAGCTGCCGAACTCGATCACCGAGCGATGGCAACTCGAATCGCTCAGCGTGCTCGATTCGGGCACGCTGGTCGTCGTCGACGGCGCCGTGGTCCATCAGACGTCGAAGCAGCGAGCGAGCGGCTTCGTCGCCATCGACCTGGAGACCGGTCGGCATCGTTGGAGCCTCGCCGGAGGCGAGTTGGGCAACGTTCGACTCGTCGGGGCCTTCGCAGACGAGATGGTGGTCCTCCAGGCGTACACGTCCGACGCAACGCTGTTCGGCGTCGATGCTGCGGACGGTGCGCTTCGATGGACCACAAACCCGGCACCCCGGTCGGTGGCCCACGCTCTCGCCGGGACCGACCTCATCGTGATGTCGAACCCGGCTGCCGCCACACCGACGTCGTTCATCGATCCCCGCACCGGTCGGGTCGTAGGCGAGATCGCAGGGTCCCCGCTGACCGACGATCTGGACGGCCGGTGGTACTTCCGCTCGGCCGACGGTGCGGTCTCGGCCGCCGACCTGCGCGACGGCTGGGACGAGCCCGAGCCCGTCGGCACGCTGGCAGCCGACGCTCGCTCCGCCGCCGTCGGCGATCGCCTCCTCGCCGTCACCGATCGGCTCCGATTCGTGGGGGAGGACGACGAGGTAACGCTCACCGACTCGCGCCCGCCGGCAGACGTTCGAACCGACGGGGTGCTGCCACGCCTCGACCGAGACGTTGTCCGACTGACGTCGGCGGGCGACGAACGCGTGCTGCTGTCCACCACCAGCGCCGTGTACGGCGGCCGTCTCGACGGGAGCGATGTCGTGATCACCTGGTCTCGACCGGTGCAACTGCGCGACGTCCTCATCACGAGCGAGGCGGTCTTCGTCGAAGTCGTGTCGCCGATCGCTGGCGCTCGAGCCGACTACTCCGAGCGCGCACCGACGTTCGTCCTCGACGCGACGTCAGGGTCCATGATCACCGAGGCGGGCGGGGATCTCGGCTCGACCGGCCTGCTCGGCGTCGCCAACGGGATCGTGGTCCCGCGGCGTGTGCCGCGACCGACACTCGACTGGTCGGCGTCGACCTCGACGGCTCCGACCTGTGGACTCTGCCCAAGGGGACATCGTTGCGATCGCCGACGGCATCGTCGTGACGGTCGAGACCACGGGCCTCGTCTCGATCGTTCGCTCCTTCGGATCGGTCTGACCGAGATCCGTGCCCATCGTGCGTCGGCGCACCCGACGCGCGAGACTCCCTGTCCGATGACGATGCCGACGTGGTGGAGCGAGCGACGATTCGGACTGTTCGTCCACGCCACCGCCGCGACCGTTCCCGCCTGGGCACCGATCGGCGAGTATGCCGAGTGGTATCGCAGCCATCTCGGCGAAGACGTCGCCGACGTGTTCCTGCACCCGCGCCCGATGGTCGAGGTGCTGGCCCATCACCGCGACCGGTGGGGTCATGTCGAGCACTACGACGACTTCGTGCCGTTGCTCACCTTCGAGCGATTCGATCCCGAGGCCTGGGCGACGCTGGCGGCGGATGCCGGCGCCGGATACTCCGTACTCGTGACCAAGCACCACGACGGGTGGACGTGGTGGGACGCACCGGGGACCGATCGGCGGCTCACCGAACAGGGACCGCGACGCAACGTCCTGGCCGAATTCGCCGCCGCATGCGAACGCCACGACGTCCTGCTCGGCACCTACTACTCGCTGCTCGACTGGGGCGACGAGCGGTATCCGGACGCCGCGTACGTCGAAGAGGCCCTGCATCCGCAGGTCCTCGACCTGGTGGAACGGTACGGCTCGGCGATGCTGTGGGGCGATGGCCACTGGGCCCACGACGCCGGCCACTGGAAGTCGTCGGAGTTGCTCCGGCGCGTCCGCGACATCGATCCCGATGTGGTCGTCAACGATCGCTGGTGGGCATCGAACGCCGAGGTGCCGGAGGGGTCACCGGCGATCGTGCGCACCTACGAATACGACGCGCCCGACGACATCGTGGACGGACCGTGGGAACTCACCCGCGGCATCGCGCACAGCTTCGGCTACAACCGGGCCGAACGCGCCGAACACCACCTCACCGGCTTCGAGATCGTCGCGCTGTTCACCGAGGTCGTCGCCAAGGGCGGCCACCTGTTGATCAACGTCGGCCCCGATGCCGACGGCACCATCCCGGAGATGCAGGCGGCGCCGCTGCGTGACGCCGGGTCGTGGATTCGCCGGTTCGGGCCACTGCTGGCTTCCACGTCGCCGTGGACGACGTGGGGCGACGAGCGCGTGAGATACCTGCGATGCGGCGACGACCTGGTGGCGATCGACGTCGACGGCGCCGGGGAGTTCGAAGCGTTGGCCAACACCGAACTCCAGGTCACCGGGGTCGAGCTCATCGACGATCACGGCGACCATGCGGTGACGTGGACGCAGGACGCGAGTGGATTGTCGGTGTCGAGCGTCCCTGCGGCCGGAGACTTCGAGGCGGACCGCATCGGCATCGCCGTGTACCGCATCGCCTTCGAGCACGCTGAGCGACCGATCGAGCTGTTCACCCCCGCCGAACCGACCCCCGTCGATCTCGGGCGGCTGCTCGCCGATGCTCGCCCGGGCGACATCGTCCAACTCGGCGAGGGCCACTACCGCGGGCCGGCGCGGGTACCGCCCGGCGTCGTCCTCCGCGGTCTCGGGCCGAGCCGCACCCAGATCTCGCTCGGGTCGGGCCCGGCGACCTCGATCGTCCCCGATGGTCCCGTCCTCACCGTCGGACGCAACGCCCGCCTCGAGCACGTCCGCGTCGTCGGGCGAACGAGACCGCTCCGATCTGTTCGCACGGCCGATCGTCGACATCGCGGACGACTTCGTCACCGTGCTCGGGTGCGTGCTCGACGGGTCCGTGCACGTGACCGGCGACGACGTCCTCGTGCGCGCGGTGACCGGTCAGGGCGTGGTGGCCGACAACGCCGATCGCCTCCACGTGTCGCGCTGCCACTTCACGGGCAACCGCTGGGACGTCGGTGTGGAGCTGCGCGGCGGTGGCGGCCAGAACATCGAGTCCACCCGGTTCAGCGGACATCTGTGCGCGGTTCGACTGAGCGAGTCGACCGGGTCGACCGTTCGCGGCAACACGATCTCGGGCCGCTGGTGGGGCGTCCACGTCGACCACAGCGAGCGCGCCCACGTCCACGGGAACCGCATCAGCTCGACGATGCGGGCGGTCGACATCGACGGCGGCACCCAGGCGGTCGTCGACGGGAACGCCGTGACCGACGGAGACAGCGGCTGCATCGTCGAGGACGGCGCCAGCGACTGCGAGGTCTACGGCAACCACTGGGATCGATGCCGCGTCGGGCTGCTCGCCTGGGGAGCGGTGTCGCTCCATCACCAGGACAACGTCGCCAGCAGCCTCCACGACCCCGACAGCGCCTTCATCACCGGCCCGTAGCGGAGTGGGTCAGACCCACCCCGCACGTAGCGGAGTGGGTCTGACCCACCCCGCAACGCTCAGTCGGCGTGTGCAGCCTTCTTGGCGGCGCGGATTCGAATCGTCGGATCGAGCTCGACCTTGCGGATCCGAATGCTCTTCGGCGTGACCTCGACGCACTCGTCGATGCTGATGAACTCGAGGGCGCCTTCGAGCGACAGGATCTTCGGCGGCGTGACGTTGACGGTCTGGTCGCTCGACGAGGCGCGGACGTTCGTCTGCTTCTTCTCCTTGCAGATGTTCACGTCCATGTCGCCGGAGCGGGAGTTCTCGCCGACGATCATGCCGCAGTACACCTCGTCGCCGGCCTTGACCATCAGCTGCGAGCGCTCCTGCAGGTTGACCATCGAGTAGTTCGTGACCGGCCCGGTACGGTCCGCGACGAGCACCCCTTGAGCGCGGGCACGGATCTCGCCGGCCCAGGGCTCGTAGCCCTCCGACGTGTGTGACAGCACCCCGGTGCCGCGGGTCTCGGTCATGAACTCGGTCCGGAAGCCGATGAGGCCGCGCGCCGGCACGAGGTAGTCCAGGCGGATCCAGCCGGACCCGCCCATGTTCTGCATCCGGCCCTTGCGGGCGGCGAGCAGCTGGGTGACCGCGCCCATGAACTCCTCCGGGACGTCGATGGTGACGCGCTCGACCGGTTCGTGGACCTTGCCATCGATCTCCTTGGTGAGCACGACCGGCTTGCCGACCGTGAGCTCGAAGCCCTCGCGACGCATCTGCTCGACGAGGATCGCCAGCTGCAGTTCGCCTCGACCCTGCACCTCCCAGGCGTCGGGCCGCTCGGTCGGGAACACGCGGATCGACACATTGCCGACGAGTTCCTGGTCGAGTCGTGCCTTCACGAGACGCGCCGTGAGCTTCTTCCCTTCGCGTCCGGCGAGCGGCGACGTGTTGATGCCGATCGTCATCGACAGCGCGGGCTCGTCGACTTCGATCACGGGCAGCGGGACGGGGTTCTCCGGATCGGCGAGCGTCTCACCGATGAAGATGTCGTCGATGCCGGCGACCGCGACGAGATCACCCTGACGGGCCGACTCGACCGGAACGCGAGTGAGGTGTTCGGTGAGGAACAGCTCGGCGACCTTGGCCCGTGCGATCGTGCCGTCGCGCTTGCACCAGGCGACCGATTCGCCCTTCTTGATCGTGCCCTCCATCACCCGCAGCAGTGCGAGCCGACCGAGATACGGCGACGCGTCGAGGTTCGTGACCCACGCCTGGAGCGGCGCGCCTTCGGTGTACGTCGGTGCGGGAATCGAGTCGAGCAGCACCTCGCCGAGGGTCGTGAGATCCTTGCCGGTCACCTCGCCACGCACGATCGCCTTCGCCTCGTCGAGATCCTGGGTGGCCCAGCCGTCACGGCCCGAGCAGTAGACGATCGGGAACTCGATGTGATGATCTTCCGCATCCAGGTCGAGGAACAATTCGTACACCTCGTCGACGACCTCTTCGACGCGTGCGTCGGGACGATCGATCTTGTTCACCGCGAGGATGACCGGGAGGTGCCGAGCGAGCGCCTTGCGGAGCACGAACCGTGTCTGCGGCAGCGGGCCCTCGGCGGCGTCGACCAGCAGCACGATCCCGTCGACCATCGTGAGCGCCCGCTCGACCTCGCCACCGAAGTCGGCGTGGCCCGGGGTGTCGACGATGTTCAGCGTGACGTCGGTGTCGGTCCGCTTGTCACGCCAGACGAGCGACGTGTTCTTGGCGAGGATCGTGATCCCCTTCTCGCGCTCGAGGTCGCCGGAGTCCATGACCCGCTCGGCGACGTCCTCGTTCGCACGAAAAGCGCCCGACTGGTGCAGCATCGAGTCGACCAGCGTGGTCTTGCCGTGGTCGACGTGCGCGACGATCGCGAGGTTGCGCAAGTCATCACGCTTGCAGAGGGTGTCCGTAGAAGTCACGCACCGACGCTATCGGCGCTCCCCGAACGATCGCGGGAGGCTCCCGTCACGTTGTTCCACCGGTGCCAGGCACTCCGTGTAACGATCACCCGACGCGGCGGTCCATGTCCTTCCAGTAGGGCTCGCGGAGGTCTTTCTTGAGGATCTTGCCCGACGGGTTGCGCGGGAGGACGTCGATCCAGTCGACGCTCGTCGGACACTTGAACGTGGCCAACTGCGACTTCGCGAAGGAGATGATGTCGGCCGCGGTGTCGTCGTCCTGGGCCGCACCGGGCGCCGCGACCACCATCGCCTTCGCCGTCTCGCCCCACTTCTCGTGCGGGACGCCGATCACGGCGACGTCGGCGATCGCGTCGTGCTTCATCAGCACGTTCTCGACCTCGGCCGGATACACGTTCTCGCCGCCCGACACGATCATGTCCTTCACCCGGTCGTGGATGTAGAGGTAGCCGTCGTCGTCGAGGTAGCCGGCATCGCCGGACTTGAACCAGCCGTCGGGCGTCACCGCCTTCGCGGTCTCCTCCGGCATCCGCCAGTACCCGGTCATCACCTGCGGCGACCGGATCCAGATCTCACCGACCTCGCCGGCCGGCAGTGCCGTTTCTCCGTCGTCGGCGACGATGCGGAGCTCGACCCCCGGCCCCGCTACGCCGCACGACCGCAGCCGGTGTCGATTCGGCCCGCTCGGATCATGATCCTCCGGCGGCAGGTTGACGACGGCGCCGGTGGTCTCGGTGAGCCCGTACGCCTGCCAGAACTTGCACGGCTTGAACATCTCGACGCACTTCGCGAGCACCTCCTCGCTGATCGGCGACGCCCCGTAGACGAACACCTTGAGGCTGGAGTAGTCGGCGTCCTGGACACCGGGCACCATCAGCATGAACTGCAGGACCGCCGGGACGAGGAATGCGTGCGTGATCCGCTCGCGCTCGATCAGCGCGATCAGCGCCGCCGGGTCGAGCTCGCGGAAGATCACCGACGTGCACCCTTCGTACATCCCCGCTGTCGCCCAGCCCCCGCCGCCGATGTGGAACAGCGGCATCGCAATCAGGTTCACCGCGGTCTCGTCGAGCTCCCAGATGTCCTTGGCGAGCGGGAGCAAGCTGAAGAAGTTCGAGTTCGAGAGCATCACGCCCTTCGGACGCCCGGTCGTCCCCGACGAATACAGCTGGAACGCGGTGTCGTCCGGGCCGGAATCCGCGCCCGGATCGTCGGCCGGGTAGCGCTCGATCCAATCGGCGAAGCGCTCGTGGTCGGGATGCGCCCCGATGACGACGACCTTGTTCAGTTTGGGGAGCTGCCCCACGATCTCGTCGAGGATCGGCACGAAGTCGGGGCCCACGACGAGCACCTTTGCGTCCGCGTCGTCGACGATGAACTGGACCTCGGGTGCGGCAAGTCGCCAGTTGACGTCGACGCACACGGCGTTCAACATCGCCGCGCCGAAGAACACCTCGAAGTGTTCGATGCCGTTCTTGTCGAGGAATGCCACTCGATCGTCGGCGCCGACACCGGCGTCGGCCAGCGCCTGCGCGGTCTGCGCCGACCTGCCCAACAGCTCCCCCCACGACATCCGCCGATCGTCTTGCACCAGCGCGAGGTGTTCGGGGCGCTCGCTCCCGTGAACGCGGACGATGCCCGCAACGTTGTCGATCCGCTGGTCGCTCATGCGACGTGACCGTAGTCACGACGTGAGGCGTCTGCAGGATCGACGTCCATCCACCGACCCGATGGGAGCGAAACCTACGATTGTCCGAGATGTCCGACCCATCAGCGTTCCCACCCCCTCCCCCGCCCGCGGCGACAGCACCTCCCGGCGATGGCGGACGTTCCAAGACGATGCTGGCGGCGTTCGCGATCGTGGCCTCGATCGCGGCGGTGCTCCTCGGACTGCTGTGGATGAGCGCTGCGAGCGGTCGCAGCGACGCGGAGAGCGAACGCGATCTCGCCCTGAGCGAACGCGATGCGGCGATGGAGACCGCGATCGAGCTGGACACCGAGCTCCAGGCCACACGCGACCAACTGGCCAACTCCAGCGCGGACGGCGACGGTGACGACGCCCAGGACGAAGCGGCGGCCGCCGACCAGAGCAAGGAACTCCAGATCCAGGTCGACGACCTCACCGCCGAGGTCGCACGCCTGACCGACGAGAACGCTGCCCTGCAGGCCAGCCTCGACGCCGCGACGGCTCCCGAGACGACGAGCCCCGAAACGACCACGCCGCCGACGACCACACCCGAGACGACCGCGCCCCCGGCGACCACCGCCGTGCCGGCGGACACCGCCCCGCCCGCCGCGGAACCGTTGACACCGAACGAGGTCGGCGAATGGCTGGCGTCGCTGTACCGCCGCAGCGTCCTCGGCCAAGGGCAGGTGAGCTGCCTCGGTCAGACCGTGCTCGCCGAAGTCGGCAACGACCGGTTGGCCGCCCTGCTCGACGACGACGACGCCGGTGCGGACGAGGAACTCATCGAGGCACTCCGCAATGCGGCGTCCAACTGCGGGATCGACCCGAGCGCGATCTTCGGCTGAACCTCAGCCCCCGGAACTGCCCCGCCTCAGCGCAGCGCGAAGCCGAGATCGAACGACACGACCGCCCGAGCGAAGATGTTGCGCTCGACGTCGGGTTCGGTGACCGCCCGGAGATCGGTGATGCGGCTGCTCATCTGCCCGAAGACCGATGCGAGCGTCGCACGCGCAACGTGGGTGCCGATGCACAGGTGCGTCCCGAAACCGAAGGCGATGTGTGGGTTCGGCGAACGCCGGATGTCGAACCGGAACGGATCGGCGAACACGTCCTCGTCGCGGTTCGCCGACGGGTACAACATGATGATGCGGTCGCCGCGCTCGACGGGCTGCTCCCCGATCCGGTCGTCGGCGACCGCCCGCCGGAACATGTTGTTCAGCGGCGTCACCCAACGCAGCACCTCTTCCACCGCTCCCGGCACGAGGCCGGGGTCGTCGGCCATCGCCTCCCACTGGTCGCCGTGGTCGACGAACGCCCGCAGCCCGTGGCTGATCGCCGTGCGCGTCGTCTCGGCCCCGCCGGAGATGAAGAGCCCCACCTCGTGGGCGATCGCTTCGGGCGGCAGCGGCTCATCGTCGATTCGACCGTGGACCCACGCCGAGATCAGATCGTCGCCCGGGTTCATGTACTTCTCGCGTGCGATCTCACCGAGCGCTCCCATGAACTCGATGTTCGCGTCCATGAAATCGCGGAAGACCTTGCCGTCGCGCTCGCGCATGTCGGTGCGCATCAACCGTTCGGACCAGGACTTGAGATCGGCCCACTGCGACTCGGGGTATCCGAGCAAGCGGGCGGTCAGACGAGCCGGCACCTGCCCGGCGATCGCGTCGACGACCTCGATCTGGTCGGCTCCGTCGGCAAGCGCGGCGTCGAGCACGTCGGCAACCAACCGGTCCACTTCGGCCTGGCGCGCCTCGACGGACTTCTTCGTGAACCCGCCCTGGACGAGCATCCGCTGCTGGCGATGTCGGGGATCGTCCTGCGCGATCATGTTGATCTCCGACGGCGACCACACCGCCCGATACCCCTGACCCGAAACGAACACCGTCGACCGGCGCTCGACGTCCATCAGGTCGGCGTGGCGGGTGACCCCCCACAGCCCGTTGCGCTCGTCGCGGTACACCGGCTCGTTCGCCCGCATCCAACTCCACACGTCGTGGGGATTGCGGCGATACAGATCGGGGTCGAGCAGATCCGCGACCAGGCGACCGCCCTCCCATCGCGTGTTGGCGAGATCGACCGGCTGTTCCGTCAGCGACATGTCTCGATCGTTGCAGACCGCTCAGCGGCCCTCGAAGGTGGGCGACCGCTTCTCGACGAACGCGGCGACGGCCTCCGCGTGGTCGGCCGACAGGAGGCACGGCATCTCGAGCGCCGTCGAGAGGTCGTAGCTGGTCAGCAGGGCCTGCTTGATCTGCTGATTCACCGAGATCTTCGTGCCCTGCACGGCAAGCGGCGGTTGCGCGGCGATGCGGTCCGCCCACGCCCTGGCAACGGCACCCAGATCGTCGCCGGCACAGACCTCGGCGGCGACGCCGAGACGCAGCGCCTCGTCGGCCGTGAGCGGCTGGCCCAGCATCAGGTGGCGCTTCGCGGCCAGCGGGCCGACGAGCAGCGGCCAGATCGCGGCGCCGCCGTCGCCGGCCACGAGCCCGACCTGGACGTGCGGGTCGATGATCGTGGCGGTGTCGGCCATCACGACGACGTCGCAGAGCAGCGCGACCGACGCACCGAGCCCGACGGCGGGCCCGTTGAGCGCGCACACGATCGGCACTTCGACGTCGAGTTCGTCCCAGATGAGCTGTTTCGCTTCGCGCCGCAGCGCGTGCATCCGTGCGGAGTCGCGCAGCGCCGGGAACCAGGCCATGTCGCCGCCGGCGGAGAACGCCCGCCCGGATCCGGTGAGGACGACCACGCGGGCGTCGGCCTCCTGCTTCAGCAACCGGAACAGCGCACCGAGCTCGTGGTGCAGTGTCGCGTCGACGGCGTTCATCGCCGACTCGGGGTGGTCGATCGTGACGGTCAACACATGGCCGTCACGATCGAAGCGCATCGTCTCGAAGTCGGCGGCGTCTCGACCCGCGCTCATCAGAACATGCTCACGTCGTCGTCGAGCCCGAACAGCAACTTGCCGATCTTCTCGTTCAACTTCGGCGCGGTCTGGATGTGCTGGGTGACGACGTGGGCGTCGCGCATGCACCGTCCGAGCAGACTCGTGTCGTACACCGCGGTCCCGCCGGCGAGCGTGTACGCGGCGTCAGCGGCGACCACCCCGGCAGCTGCCGCATTGGTGGCGGCGAGCCGGATCCCGACCCGCATCGGCACGGTCACCTGATCGCCCGCCTCGACGCGCTCCCACACCGAGGACAGTTCGTCGAGCAGGAACGCGCGAGCCGCCCGCAACGTGGCCTCGGCGCGGGCATATTCGACCTGCGTGAAGGCGTTGTGAGCGAGCGTCCGCGAGGAGAACTGCGGCCGCTTTCCCTGTGCGATGTCGTTGAGCTCGTCGAGCGCTCGACGTCCGACACCGAGACCCACGGCGGCGACGCCGGCGGCGAGCAACGTGAAGTTGGGGAACCGGGACAGCGCGTTGTCGACGACCGGTCGGGTCACGCCGGGTTGGATCGTTCGACGGAACGGCGCGAAGGCCCGCTCCACCGAGTAGTCGAGCGACCCCGATCCGCGCATGCCGCCCGTGTGCCATGTGTCGATGAAGTGGACGTCGCCCTGTGGGAACCAGCACAGCCGAAACGTTTCGTCGTCGCATCGCGCCCCGCCGAGCACCCATGCGCAGTGTTGCGTGCCGCTCCCCCACGCCCAGCGACCGGACACCTCGACGCCGTCGACACCATCGCGATCGACGGTCGTCCCCTGACCGTTCGGCGCGAAGACACCGCCGGTGACCGCCGTCGGATCCCGGTAGATCTCCTCGGCACCGTCCGCCGGCAGGAAAGCCGCCATCGACGACGTGGTCGAGGCGATCATCGAGCACCAGCCGGCGGCTCCGTCCGCATGCGCGACGTGCATGATCGCCTCGGTCATCGACACCGGATCGACTTCGGGGCCGCCGTACTCGCGCGGGAGGCACATCCGCATCAGGTCGGCATCGACCAGGGCGCTCACGGTCGAAGGCGGCAAGCGTCGGGCCTGCTCGGCTTCGTCGGCGTGCGCCTCGATGATCTCCGCGAGTTCGACGGCAGCTTCGACGACAGCGGACGACATCTGGCCGACTGTAGACGCGTCGATCAGCCGATGCGCACGTCCCAGAGATGGTGGACCGGGTCGTGCACCAGGTACCGGGCGAAGGTGGCCACCGTGAACGCTGCGCCGTCGCTGCGCCGACCGGGACGATCCCACTGCTCACCGGTCACGGCATCGAAGGCGTCGGCCAATCGGCCGGCCGCGGCCACCAGTTCGTCGGCGACCACGGCGGGGTCCTGCTCGCCGTAGCGACCGTCGAGCGCAGCACGGTCCTGATCCCAATTCGCGTACAGCGGATCGTCCTGGTCGAGCATCGAGGTCAGACGTTCCAGGTACAGCCGGTACACGTCGCGTACATGGGCGGCGTACTCGAGGTCGCTCCAGCGGTCGGGGCGCCGCCGACGGCGCAGATCGTCGATCCGTCCGTCGGCGATCGAGGTGTCGAGCAGGGTGGCCCATTCCTCGGCGTTGGCGCGGATCGCCGCGGCTGTCGCATCCGCCGGGAAGCCGCTCCCGTCGAACCCGCACTCCGGGCAGGGAGCGTCGATGACCCAGGTCCAGTCCTTGTCGTCGGGAACGATCGCATCGGGCGCCATCTCGCCATTCTCGGCGATCCGTGTGATGCCGCGCCGCTTCGATCAGGACCCGGAACCACCGATTCCGGCCACGGCCGACATCACTTCTGGCAGCAGGGGTCGAAACGGTGAGCTACGGTCGACTCATGAAGTACGGCTTCGTGGTCCCCTGGGGCGACGCCGCCGACATCGGAGATCTCGCCGAGGCCGCGGAAGAATCGGAGTGGGACGGCCTGTTCGTGTGGGAACCGGTGTGGGGCGTCGATGCGTGGATCTCACTCGGCCTCGCGGCCGTCCGCACGTCGCGCATCCGGCTCGGCACGATGCTGACCCCGCCCTCGCGGCGACGTCCGTGGGAGCTCGCGAGTCAGGTGGCCACGGTCGACCGACTGTCCAACGGGCGCGTCACCCTCGGCGTGGGACTCGGTGCTGTCGACTCCGGATTCGACACGTTCGGCGAGGAGTGCGATCGACGGGTTCGCGCGGAGCTGATGGACGAGTGCCTCGACATCGTCTGCGGTCTCTGGGCCGGGCAGCCCTTCGAGTACTCGGGCAACCACTACACCGTGCAGTCGACCGAGTTCCCGACCATCGGCAACGTCGAACAGTCACCGCGGGTGCCGATCTGGTGCGTCGCCGCGCTGGGGCGCCCGAAGTCGATGGCGCGTGCGCTGCGGTGGGACGGGGTGATCCCGCAGGTTCTCGACCCCGACATCGAAGGGGGCGCGCGTCAGGCCGACCTCGCCGAGATCGCCGATCTCCGCGCGGCGATCGACGCCGGCCCGACACCCGGCGCCGACATCGTCGTCGAAGGCCAGTGGACCGAGCACTCGCCGGTCGCGTACGCGGATGCCGGCGCCACGTGGTGGATCGAGTCGATGTGGGGCGCGATGAGCGAGCACTCACCCGTCACCGCGGCCTACGACCGGCTCCGCCAGGGTCCGCCGCGCTGACGCTCCGGCCGGACCACGCACGCCCGCCCAACTCGTTGATGCCGGCGGCACCCGGGCCGGTCGAGGTCGCACGAAGTCGTGCTGTGTCGTGGGCGACGGCAGCCGATCGGTACCGTGACGCCCGATGAGCGACACCGGATGGAACCTGGCCGACCTGTGGGAAGCCATCGCGGCCCAGATTCCCGATGCGTTGGCCCAGCAGCAGGGCGATCGCCGGTACTCCTGGTCCGACTTCGATCGGCGCGCCAACGGTGTGGCCGCGGCACTGCTCGCGGCCCCGGACGCGGCCGAGCAGGACAAGGTCGCGCAGTACCTCTACAACTCACCCGAGTACCTCGAGTCGGTGTTCGCCGCGTTCAAAGCGGGCATGGCGGTGGTCAACACGAACTACCGATACGCGGCCGACGAACTCGTCTACCTCTGGGACAACGCCGACGTCACCACGGTGGTGTTCCACGGGAGCTTCGCCGAACAGTGCGCGACCGTGCGCGACCGCGTCCCGCGGGTCACCACGTGGCTCTGGGTCGACGACGGCTCGGGTGAGTGCCCCCCGTGGGCCACACCGTACGAGGCCGCCGCCGAGTCGGGCACGACCGACCGCGTCGCCGGTCCGTGGGGACGCTCCGGCGACCACCTGCTGCTGCTGTACACCGGCGGCACCACGGGCATGCCCAAGGGCGTGATGTGGCGCCAGGACGACCTGTTCGGCGTGCTCGACGCGAACAACAAGAAGCGGATGCCGCCCGAGCAGGACCTCGGTGCCGCGACCGAACGGGTGGCGACGGTCGGGCCCCGCAACATGCCGGGCGCACCGCTCATGCACGGCACCGGGCTGTTCAACGCGATCAGCAACCTCATGGTCGGCGGCTCGATCACGACGATGGAGGGTCGCTCGTTCCGCGCCGAGGAATTCCTCGACAGCGTCGAGCGCTACGAGATCAACTCGACGTCGATCGTCGGCGATGCGTTCGCCAAGCCGATCCTCCGTGCGCTCGACGCCGAGCCGGACCGCTGGGACATCACCTCGCTGCGGGTGATCGTCTCGTCGGGCGTCATGTGGTCCAAGGAGACCAAGGACGGACTCCTCCGGCACAACCCGCGGCTGATCATGGTCGACGCGCTCGGCTCGTCGGAAGCGATCGGGATGGCCACGAACACCACGACCAAGGAGTCGAGCGGCAAGACCGCTCGCTTCGAACTCGGCCCCAACACCCGCGTGGTCACCGACGAGGGACGCGATGTCACCCCGGGCACCGACGAACTGGGTCGCGTCGCGATTCGGGGCCGGACCCCGATCGGCTACTACAAGGACGAGAAGAAGTCGGCCGAGACGTTCGTGATGATCGACGGCGACCGCTACTCCATCCCCGGCGACTACGCGACCGTCGACGCCGACGGGACGATCAACCTCCTCGGCCGTGGCAGCCAGTGCATCAACACCGGCGGCGAGAAGGTCTACCCCGAAGAGGTCGAGGAGTGCCTGAAGCTGCACCCCGACGTCGCCGACGCCGCAGTCGTCGGCCTCCCCGACGAGAAGTGGGGCGAGGCGATCAACGCGCTGGTCGAACTGACACCGGGCGCCGTGCTCGACGAGTCCGCACTACGCGACCACGTCAAGGCGCATCTCGCCGCGTACAAAGCACCCAAGCACGTCATCGAAGTCGGCACGATCGGGCGCGCTGCGAACGGCAAGCTGGACTACAAGGCACTCAAGGCAACCGCGTCGAGCGGCTGAGGCGCGGAGCCGATGGCCCGTCCCGGGAGCCCGAACCCGTTGTGCCGTAGCATCGTGGCGATGGCGACCCTTCCCCCGACGCCGGCGGACTTCCGCTGGGCCGACTTCGACGGCGTGGTCGCTGATGCACGCTCGCGCCCGCTCCCGACGACCCGACGGGAGCGTGTGATGGCCTCCAACCACCTCCCCTCCCACCGGGCTCGAGCCACACCGATTCCCCGTCGAGCCATGGCGTCTCGTCGAGACCGAGTACTCACCCGACGACCTCGGCCACACCGAGACGCTGTTCAACGTGGGCAACGGCTACCTCGGTATGCGCGCCAACCCCGAGGAGGGTCGCGATGCGCATACACACGGCACCTACCTCAACGGGTTCCACGAGACGTGGGACATCCAGCACGCCGAGAGCGCGTTCGGCTTCGCGAAGGTCGGCCAGACCATCGTCAACGTGCCCGATGCGAAGCTGATCAAGCTGTACGTCGACGACGAACCGCTGCTGCTCGCAACCGCGGACTTCGAAGAGTACGAACGGTCGATCGACTTCCGGGAGGGCGTGCTCGTCCGAAACCTGCTGTGGCGCACCCCGGGCGGCAAGCTGGTGAGCGTCCGATCGACGCGCATGGTGTCGATGGTCGAGCGCCATCTCGCCGTGATGACCTTCGAGGTGACGCTGCTCGATTCGAGCGCTCCGGTCGTGATCTCCTCGCAGTTGCTCAACCGCCAGGACGGCGAGGACGAGTACCACGTTCCCGGCGCAGCGCTCGGCGAAGCCCACATCGAGAAGGACCCGCGCAAGGCCAGCAGCTTCGACCAGCGCGTTCTCGTGCCGACATCGCAGCACGATCACACGGCGCGCGGCCGCGGCGAGGTGGTCCTGGGATACACGTGCGCCAACAGCGCGATGACCCTGGCGTGCGGGTACCGGCACGAGATCTCCACCGGCTCACACTTCACCGCATCGACCGAGGTCGCTCCCGACCTGGCCAAGACCGTGATCGAGGTCCACGCGGAACCGAACGTGCCGATCGTGTTGACGAAGTACGCGAGCTACCACACGTCGACGGGCGTGCCCTGCGCCGAGCTCGTCGACCGCTGCTCGCGAACTCTGCACCGAGCCTCCGAAGCCGGCGTCGACGCGCTGCGCACCGAGCAGATCACGGCGCTGGATCGATTCTGGGAGTCGGCCGACGTCGAGATCGACGGTGACGACACCGCGCAACAGGCCATCCGGTGGAACCTGTTCCAGTTGGCCCAGGCCACGATCAAGACCCAGGAGCAGGGTATTGCGGCCAAGGGCGTCACCGGAGGTGGCTACGACGGCCACTACTTCTGGGACACCGAGGTGTACGTCGTGCCCTTCCTGGCGTACACCGACCCGATCGCCGCTCGCAAGCTGCTCCGGTTCCGCTGGCACATGCTCCCGGCTGCTCGTCGACGCGCTCGGGAGCTGAACCAGGAGGGCGGGCTGTACCCGTGGCGCACGATCAACGGCGAGGAGGCCTCGGCGTACTACGCCGCCGGCACGGCGCAGTACCACATCAACGCCGACGTCGTGTTCGCCTTGGCGCGGTACCTCGACGCCACCGGCGACGTCGACTTCCTGGCCGACGAGGGCGCAGAGATCCTCGTCGAGACGGCACGACTCTGGAACGATCTCGGCTTCTACGGCACGAACAACAGCGGGTCCTTCCACATCCACGGCGTGACCGGGCCCGACGAGTACACGACCGTCGTCAACGACAACTGCTTCACGAACGTGATGGCGCGGTTCAACCTGCGCTATGCCGCGCGCACCGTTCGCTTCCTCGCCCAGTGGAACCCCGAGGCGTTCCTGTCGCTCCAACGCCGCACCGGGCTCGAGTTCGCGCGAACTCGACGCCTGGGATCACGCCGCCGACGCGATGTACATCCCGTACGACGAACGCCAGGAGATCCACCCACAGGACGAAGCGTTTCTCGATCTCGAGCAATGGGACTGGGAGGGGACATCGCTCGACAAGTACCCGTTGCTCCTCAACTTCCACCCGCTCGTCATCTATCGACACCAGGTGCTCAAGCAGGCCGACGTCGTGCTCGCGATGTACCTGCGCTCTCCGCACTTCACCCCCGAGCAGAAGCGCCGGAACTTCGACTTCTACGATCCGATCACGACGGGCGACTCCTCGCTGTCTGCGTGCGTCCAAGCGATCGTCGCCGCCGAGGTGGGCCACGAGGACCTGGCGATCGACTACTTCCGCCGGGCGCTGTACCTCGACCTCTGCGACGTCCACAACAACACCGCCGACGGCGTGCACATCGCCAGCTGCGGAGGCGTCTGGGCAGGAATCGTGCACGGGTTCGCCGGGATGGTCGAGACCGGCGAGGAGCTGTCGTTCGCTCCGCGCCTCCCCGCCGACTGGTCGGCCGTGCGATTCCAGATCAATCGCCACGGGTCGCGGATGTCGGTCGAGCTGACTCCCGACGGCTGCACCCTGCGACACGTCGAGGGGGTCGGGGTACCGGTTCGCCATGGCGACGCACGCGTGATCGTCCACGAGGGCGCCGCCCACTTCATCCCCCGCAGCGCGTAGCGGAGTGGGTCTGACCCACTCCGCAACGCGCTACTCGAGCTGTTCGCCGACCTCGTAGAACCGGTCCTCGAAGCCCTGCTCGCGGAGGTACCCGCCGAGCGTGACGATCAGCGGGAACACGCCGCCCGTCTCGGCGTCGGTGATCGTGCAGAACATCTGCCCGTCGGCGTCGAGCACCGTGACGCCCTCCGGGCATTCGATCTGCGCCGGATCGATCTCGATGCCGAACTCGGGCCCGAGCGTGGTCGCCGCCTCGGCCTCGAACAACGAACTGTCGACGACCAGGTTGGTCGGGTAGAGGAAGATCTCGTCGTCGGCCTCGAACACGGCGGTGAAGTCGATCACCGCTCCGTCCTCGGTCGTACCGGTGCACGAGAACTCATCGCCCTCACCCGACCCGTCAGGCTCGTCGCAGTCGCCGGTGAGTGAGCCCAGCCCGATCTGTTCGGACAGCTCCCCTTGGATCAGCTCGACCGCTGCAGCGTCGGGTTCGGTCGAGGAGCACGCAACTGCACCGACGAGCAACGCGGGGAGCAGCCAGCGCAATCGCCGAACCGCCGATGTGGAAAGGGAGTTCACGACCCCATTCGACCACATGGGCTCGAGCCCGGTCGCGTACCACCGGTGCGCCACCGCGGGACGACGATCCCGATCGGGAGATCAACCAATCCCATCGAATATAGCTATCATCCATTAGGTGTTGACGTTCTCGACCCACAGCCCGCTGCGCGATGTCTGACCTGCTCCCGCAGATCGGGCTCGTCGTCGTGCTCATCGCACTCAACGCGGCGTTCGCCGGAACGGAGCTCGCGCTGGTCTCGCTCCGCGAAGGACAGCTCCAACGACTCGAGCATCAGTCGTCGAACGGCGCGCTCCTGGCTCGCCTCGCCCGCGAGCCGAACCAGTTCCTGTCGACCATCCAGATCGGGATCACGCTCGCCGGGTTCCTCGCCTCGGCCGCCGCCGCGGTGTCGCTCGCCGAGCCGCTCGAAGCACCGTTGGGATTCCTCGGCTCCGCCGCTCGTCCGGCATCGATCGTCGTCGTCACCCTGCTGCTGTCCTACGTGACCCTGGTCCTCGGCGAGATCGCACCGAAGCGGATCGCCATGCAACGCGCCGAGCCGTGGGGACTCGCGATGGCTCGCCCGCTGTCCCTCCTCACGAAGGCGACCCGACCGATCGTGTGGTTGCTGTCGCACTCGACCGACCTGGTGGTGCGCCTCGCCGGCGCCGACCCCAGTCGCCAGCGAGAGGAGGTCACCGAAGAGGAGCTCCGCGAACTCGTCGCCGTCCAGGAGACCTTCACGCCGCAGCAGCGTCTGATCATCGACGGCGCGTTCGAAATCGCAGAGCGCAGCCTCGGAGAGATCCTCCTGCCCCGCGGTGACGTGTTCGTGCTCGAGGCCGCGACGCCGTGCGACGAGGCGCTGGACCTCCTCGCCGCCTCCGGCCACACCCGCGCTCCCGTGGTCCGCGGTCTGAATCTCGACGACGTCGTCGGCGTGGTGCACATGCGCCAACTCCTCGGCGGTGGCACCCGACCGGTCGCGGAGGTGGCGGTCAGTGCTCCGGTGTTTCCCGATGCGGCGCGCGTCCTCACCGCCATGCGTGAACTCCAGGTCCGGCGCGCCCAGATGGCGATCGTCGTGAACGAACGCGGCGGTGCGGCCGGCATCGTCACGATGGAGGATCTCGTCGAGGAACTGGTCGGCGAAATCTACGACGAGACCGACCCCGACCACGCGACGGTCCACCACGAGGACGACGGCACGGTCGTGGTTCCCGGTCGGTTTCCGTTCCACGATCTGAGCGACCTCGGCGTCGAGCTCCCCCCCGGCAACTACGCCACGGTCGCCGGCTTCGTCCTCGACCGGGTCAATCGGATCCCCGCCCCCGGCGAGACCGTCGAAGTCGGTGGTTGGGTCGTCGAGGTGCGCGCGGTGGTGCGCCACACGATCACCCAGGTCGCGATCACACCCGTTTCCGTCGACGACTCGGGAACGAGCCCGGCCGAGGAGATCGAGTGATCACCGCACGGTCGCTCGGGCCTCGGACCGAGCGTTCGAAGTCCGTCCCGGCGACCCCGCCGAACCACCGTTGTCGATCGCAGCATCGATCACACCATCGATGGCCGCCGGTTTGCTGCGCCGACCGAACCGGCCGGTAGCTTCGTCGACCATGACTGACGCAACGACCGATTTGGGATTCGACGGCAAGGTGGCGATCATCACCGGAGCAGGTGGCGGCCTCGGCAGGCAGCACGCCCTGATGATGGCGTCACGCGGCGCACTGATCGTGGTGAACGACCTCGGTGGAGCCGTCGACGGATCCGGCTCCGACAAGGGCGCTGCCCAGCTCGTCGTCGACGAGATCACGGCGGCCGGCGGCGAGGCGGTCGCCAACACCGATTCGGTCGCCACGCCCGAGGGCGGCGAGAGCATCGTGCAGACGGCCATCGACGCCTTCGGCACCGTCGACATCGTCGTGAACAACGCCGGCATCCTGCGCGACAAGTCGTTCCACAACATGGGTCCCGACCTCGTCGATCCGGTGCTCGACGTCCACCTCCGGGGTGCGTTCAACGTGACGGGTCCGGCATGGAAGATCATGCGTGAGAAGAGCTACGGCCGCATCGTGTCGACCTCGTCGGCCGCCGGCATCTTCGGCAACTTCGGCCAGGCGAACTACGGCGCCGCCAAGATGGGCCTCGTCGGATTCACCAACGTGCTCGCCGTCGAGGGCGCCAAGTACAACGTCAAGGCCAACGCGATCGCCCCGCTCGCGTACACCCGGATGACCGAAGACCTGCTCGGCCCGCTCGGCGACAAGCTCCAGCCGGAGTACGTGTCGCCGCTGGTCACCTACCTCTCCCACGAGTCGTGCGAGTCGACCGGCCGCGTGTACTCGGTCGGCGGCGGCCGCGTTGCCGAGGTGTTCATCGCCGAGTGCCAGGGCTACACCGATCCGAATCTCAGCCCGGAGAGCCTCCGCGACAACTGGGACACCGTCACCGACCAGACCGGCTACGAAGTGCCCGCAGCGATCGCCGACGAGACGGCGATGTTCCTGAAAGCACTCGCCTGACCCGCTGATCCGGGAGGTGCGATCCGGGAAGTGTGAGCTCCAGACACCGAATTCGGCGTCGAGGGCTCACACTTCGTCGTTGTCGGCGAGCGCTCGCGCGACCGCAAGCCGATCACCTGCGGGACGCAGGCGTCGCCCCAGCCCGTGGCGCAGCGAGCCCCAGCCGCGGACGGCCGGGCGACCCGGCGATCATCCACACCAGCCACAATCCGGCGAGCTCGGCGAGATGGCTGATCTCGGACACGGCACTGCGACCGTTCTCGACGATGTCGAATGCCGCGCTCAGCATCATCGTGGCGATCAGCGCGCCGGCGAACGGCAACAGGCCGTACGCACGATGCGGGCGCCACGCCACGAACAGGAGCCCGACACCGAGGGCGACACCGAATGCGCCGAGGTGACGCGCCAGGTGCACCTCGGCGCCGCTGAGCTCGCCGGCCACGAGTGCCGTCGCATTCTGCACGACGAGCACGAGCGCCACCCATGCCAACGCCGGGCGCATCCAACCGTTCCGTCCGAGAACGGCCGGACGGGCTCGGGCGAGGATCGCCGGGCGAAGGTCGGGTACCGGCACGGCTGGACGCAGCCGGACCCGTCGATCGAGTTGCAGGTACCCGACCGAGAGCTGCCGGCAGTCGACGCAACCGGTCAGGTGGTGGTCGAGTTGCTCCTGTTCTCGGGCGGTTGCCTCGCCGTCCATCTGCGCGGAGAGGATCTCCTGGGCGGTGTCGCATGGAAGGTGGTCGGCGTCCATGTGAACAAGGTCGCTTTGACCAGCGTTCTGGTTCCCGAGTCGGCAAACTGGAGATGTGGACCACCTGACCCGACTCCTCCTCGCCGCCCAGCGCGGCGATGCGTCGGCCCTCGACCGGTTCGTCGCCGAGACCCAGGCGGAAGTGTGGAACCTGTGCCGCTATCTCGGCGATGCCCGCGACGCCGACGATCTCGCGCAGGAGGTCTACGAGCGCGCCATCGCATCGCTCCCCCGCTACCGGGCCGACGGGCCGGCGCGCGGGTGGCTGCTGACCATCGCCCGCCGGGTCTGTGCCGATCACGTGCGCCGAGCACAGCGCCGCCGCCGCAGGGACCAAGCCGCGCTGGACCAGGCACATGCGAACCCGGTTGCCACGCCCGATCATGCCGACGGCGTCGACCTCGACGACCTGTTGGACCACCTCGACGACGACCGGCGGACCGCGTTCGTGCTCACGCAGGTGCTCGGGATGTACTACGACGAGGCCGCCGACGTGATCGGCTGCCCGGTCGGCACGGTCCGCTCCCGGGTGTCGCGAGCTCGGCTCGACCTCGCAGCGATGGTCGCAACAGCGACCGACGACTCGGCGGATTTCGGCGACACGGGAACGAATGCGACCCGGTGGGCGACCTGACCGTCATGGACGCCCGCGCCCGCTCGACCGGTCCTCCCGCTGCCGGGCGGCGTCGAGGACGCGTGGTTGCGCTGCTCGTCGGCGCGGCGCTCGCCATCACGGCGTGCGGCGGCGACGACGAGGCCGACGCACTGTCGGGCATCGTGCGCGACCCCGCGCCGCAGGTCGACCTCGTGTCGTTGCCGTCGCTCAGCGAGCCCGGCGCCGAGGTGGAGTTCCGCGCCGACGACGGTGGCATCCAGGTCGTCTACTTCGGGTTCACCAACTGCCCTGATGTGTGTCCGACCACGCTCGCCGACCTCACGGTGGCGCTGCGCATGCTCGATCCCGAAGATGCCGCCGCCGTCGAGGTCGTGATGGTCGGCGTCGACCCCGAACGCGACAACGAGGTACTCGACGGGTACGTGAAGACCTTCATCCCCGATGCGATCGCCGCGGGCTCCGACGACACGGCCCTGCTCGACGAATCCGGTGAGCCGTTCGGAGCGAGCTGGGAGGTACGCACCACCGAGGACGGTTCGGTCGAAGTCGACCACTCCCCGTTCCTGTACGCCGTCGACGATCAGGGTCGACTCGTGCTCACCTGGCAGTTCGGCGCATCCGCCGAGGACATCGCGAACGATCTCTCGACGCTGCTCGATCGGACGACGGCATGAGCCGACGCCCGGGGTCGGCAACTCGTCTCGCATTCGGTCTGGCCGCGCTCGCGCTTCCCCTCGCCACCGCGTGCTCGGGCGGTGGCTCCGACTCCGGCCCGGGCTTCAGCGTCGAGGACGGCACCGGTTCAGCGACCTACGAGTACACGATTCCCGCCGGTGCGGGCGAGGCGCTGGACGCCGGGACCCCACTCGAGATCCTGCCCGGCACGCTCGAGGCCTCGGTCGGCGAGACGATCAAGATCGTCAACCTCGACGATCGCGGCCACAACGTGGGCCCGTGGTTCGTCGGCGCGAACGAGACGATGCGCCAGGAGTTCACGTCGGCGGGCACCTTCGAAGGCGTCTGCACCGTGCATCCCAGCGGCGAACTCGTCCTCAACGTCACGGCATGACCATCGTGCGGGCGCTTCGGCGAGGCGGCGGGGCGGTCGCGGCGATCGTCGCACTGGTGCTGCTGGCACTGCCCGGAACGGCCAACGCCGATCCGGCGGGTCCGACCGATTACCAGAGCGCGATCCTGTCGATCGAACCGCCCATCTCGGGGATCACGCTGGAGGTGATCGGCGGGGACTCGTTCATCCAGCTGAGCGCCGAGCCGGCCACCGAGGTGCTCGTGCTCGGCTACTTCGGCGAGCCCTATCTGCGGTTCCTGCCGGGCGGCGAGGTCCAGGAGAATCGCAGCTCGCCCACCACCTACCAGAACGAGGAGCGGTACGGCTCGGATGCGCCCGACTTCGCCGCCCCCGACGCCGAGCCCGACTGGGTGACCGTGGCCACGGACGGCTCGTTCGCCTGGCACGACCACCGCGCCCACTGGATGCAACCCATTCGTCCGGCCGGCAAGGCACCGGGTGATCGGATCGTGGAACAGGTCATCCCGCTGGTCGTCGACGACGTCGACGTGGACGTGACGGTCATCTCGGTGTGGCAGGACGAGCCGTCGATGGTCCCCGCTGTGCTCGGCGCGGCAATCGGCGCGATTGCCGTCGGGGTGGCGTTCTGGCTCTCACGCCGAACCGCTGCGTGGGTTGCCGTACTGGTCCCGTTCGCCGGAGTCGCGGCCGTTGCCGGATGGTGGCAGTACACGTCGCTTCCGTCGGAGACCGGTCCGCGGCTGATCTGGCCGCTCCTTCCGTCGATCGCGCTCGTCGCATCGCTCGTGGGTACGGCGTTGGCCCGGCGTTCGCCGTTCTCGGCCGTCGCGGCCGGCCTCATCGCCGCGAGCCAGCTGGCGATCTGGGCGTTCGTCAAGCGCGACGGTCTCACCGCGGCGATCGTCCCGACCGACGCGCCACAATGGTTCGAACGGTTCGCATTGGTTGCGGCCTTCGTGGTCGGCGTCGGCGGCCTGGTGATCGCGCTCGTCCAACTTTTCTCGCCGTCGCCGGGAACCAACCCGGCGGTCGCGGCGACCTGAACGGCGTGAACACTCAGACAACCAACTTCAAACGTCGCTCGATCGCACTGGTTGCGGTTGCAGTGCTCGGACTCGCCGCATGCGGGTCGGACGACGATTCCTCGTCAGCCGACGTCGACGGAGCAGTCGGCGTCGGCCGACATCACGATCGCCGATCCGTGGTCGCGACAGCCCGCCGAGGGGCAGACGACCAGCGCCGTCTACGGCGCGGTCACCAACGGCACCGACGAGACCATCACGGCGATCTCGGCCACGGCGTCGGTCAGCGACACCGTGGAGTTGCACGAGGTCCTGATGAACGACGAGGGCCAGATGTCGATGCAGGAGAAGGAAGGCGGCTACGAGATCGCTGCCGGGGAGACCTTCGTGTTCGAGCCGGGCGGTCCGCACATCATGCTGCTCGACATCGACGCCGCGACGTACCCCGACACGGTCGATGTGACGCTGTCGTTCGACAACGGCACCACGATCGACGTTCACGGCCGACGTCCGTCCGATCGGCGACGCCATGGACGGAGATGGACGACGGCTCCATGGACGACATGGACGACATGGACGACGACGGCTGCCATGGACGACGATGGACGACGACGGTTCCATGGACGACGGGGAGATGGACGACAGCGAGAGCTGACTCCTCGATGCGTCGGGTGGAGGCGGTGCCGACGACACTGGCACCATGCACGACGGACCCGACGTTGCCGAGTTCCAGCGCGAGGTCGCCGGGTGGCTTGCCCAGCACGCCACCACGGCGCCCCGCGACTACGGGGCGATCTGCCCGCCCGACCTGATCGACCAGGGGGTCGCCTGGCAGCGAACGATTCGTGACGCCGGCTACGCCGGCATTCACTGGCCGACCGAGTTCGGCGGGCGCGGATTGAGCATCGAGCACAACCGGGCGTGGCTGCTCGAGTGCGCGAGAGCGGGCGTCCCACCGGTGCTCAACATGGTCGGCCTCGTGCTCGCCGGCGGCGCGATCCTGCGCTACGGCACACCCGAGCAGCAGCGCGCTCACCTGCGCGCGACACTCGATGCCGATCAGGTCTGGTGCCAGCTCTTCTCCGAGCCCGGCTCGGGAAGTGACCTCGGTTCGCTGTCCACTCGCGCCGAGCGAGACGGCGATCGCTACGTCGTGAACGGTCAGAAGGTGTGGTGCTCGGGCGGGCGCTACAGCAACTGGGGCATCCTCATGGCACGTACCGACCCCGAGGCGCGCAAGCACGACGGCATCTCGTTCTTCCTGTGCCCGATGGACCTGCCGGGAATCGAGATCCGTCCGCTGAAGCAGATGACCGGTGAGTCCGAGTTCGATGAGGTCTTCTTCACCGACGTCGAGCTTCCTGCGGATCACCTGCTCGGACCCGAACACGGCGGCTGGGGCGTCGGGATGGCGGTGTTGACCAGCGAGCGCGGACACATCGGCACTGCCGTCATCTCGCTCGAACGGCGCCTCGACCAGATGCTCCGCCTGTCGCACGGTCGCGACCTCGACCCATCGGCACGCCAAGAGCTGATGCGCCTCGTGGCGACCGGCAACGCGTACAAGGCGATGGCCCAGCGACAGGGGGCCGTCGCATCGACGGCCGCGTCGCTCATGAAGCTCGGCATCACCCAGATGACCTTCGATGCGTCGATGCTGCGCGGTGATCTCGCCGGAGCGGCCGGCATGCTCGACGGACCCGACGCCTCTGGCATGCTGGCGGCGCCCGGCGGCCGGATCGCCGGAGGAACCAGCGAAGTCCAGCGCAACATCATCGGCGAGCGGCTCCTCGGGCTGCCGCGTGAACCACGACCCGAATCGAGCCGACCATGAACGATCGCAACGAAGACGACCGCTTCGACGGCGACGGGGCGGTCCCCGCCGGTCGCGACGGGCCGTCGGTCTGGCTCATCCTGTTCGGGGTGGTGGCGGTCATGACCGCCGTGTTCATCCTGCAGAACGGCGAACCCGTCCAGGCGAACATCCTCTGGTTCAACCCGGAGATCAAGCTGTGGGTCGCGATCATCGCGTCGATCTGTCTCGGGATCCTGCTCGACCGTTTGATCCTCACGTGGTGGCGCCGGTCGCGCCGGCGCGACGACTGAACCCCGACACGATTGGTCCCCGTGGTCGGGTGCGGGCGATGATGACGCCCGTGCGGGTCATGTCGTCAGATCACGTCAGCGTTGCCATCCACGAATTCGGCGGGACGGGACGGCCGCTGCTGCTGTCGCACGCCACCGGATTTCACGGCTACTGCTACCTCCCGATCGCCGATCATCTGGCGGACCGGTTCACGTCGTACGCGCTGGACTATCGAGGCCACGGCTCGACGCCGCGCCCCGACGACTGGCAGGTCGACTGGCATCGCTACGGCGACGATGCCCTCGCTGCCGCCCGAGCGGTCGCTCCGGACGGTGGCCTCGTCGGGTTCGGTCACTCGATGGGCGGCGCAGGGCTCTTGATGGCGGCCCACCGGGATCCCGGGCTGTTCGATCTGATCGTCGCATTCGAGCCGATCGTCTTCCCGACCGGTGTCGACCGGTCCGACAGCGAACCCTCGGCGATGGTCGAAGGCGCCCGCCGGCGCCGCGAGTCGTTCGAGTCGTTCGAGGCCGCGATCGCGAACTACGGATCGAAGCCACCGATGCAGTTCTTCGATCCCAACGTCCTGCGGCTGTACGTCGGCCACGGCTTCCGACCGGCACCCGAGGGGGTCCGGCTGACGTGTGCGCCCGAACACGAGGCCCGCACATTCGAGACCGGTGCGTTGCACGACACGTGGGACCTCCTCCCCGAGATCGAGACGCGCGTCGTCGTGGTCGGCAGCGGCGACGAGATGGGCCCCGCGCAGGTGGCCGCCGGGATCGCCGAGCGCCTCCCGAACTCGTTGTTCATCGACCAGCCCGACTCGAACCACTTCGGGCCGTTCATCGACCCGGCCGGCACCGCCGACCTCATCGCCGACATGGCCCACTGACGCTCACGACTCCCGCGCCCGTGCGGTGGAGAGGGGCGACCGCCACGTCGTCTCACATCTCACCGGAGCCGGGGTGGCCGGGCCCGGTCGTGCGAACTCTGGAGTACCCCGTCTCTACAGTGGTGGACATGACCGATCTCGCCGAGACCACGACACCCGTGTGGCCCGTTCCCTCGTCGTTGTCGCCCTCGCGGGTCTCGTCGTTCACCTCGTGCCCGATGCAGTTCCGCTTCTCGTCGGTGCAGCGACTCCCCGAGCCGCCCGGTGTCGCCACCACCCGCGGTTCGATCGTGCACCGGGCGCTCGAACTGCTCTTCGTACGACCTGGCGCCGAACGCACACCGGAGGCGCTGGCCTCGACCCTCGCCGAGGCCCTCGACGAGTACTCGACGCATCCCGACTACGTCGGGCTCCACCTCGACGAGGCGGCGGCGGCGAAGTTCCGCGCCGATTGCGACACGCTGATCGAGCGCTACTTCGACATGGAGGATCCGACCACGATCCGCGACATCGGTCTCGAAGTCCGCATGGCCGCAAACGTGGGGTCGCTCGAGCTGCGCGGGATCATCGACCGACTCGAACTCGATGCCGACGGGGAACTCGTCGTGACCGACTACAAGACGGGGCGGGCACCATCGGGCAACTTCGAGCAGAAGAGCCTGGCCGGCGTCCACTTCTACTCGTTCCTGTGCGAGGCGGTGCTCGGGAAGCGTCCTGCGAAGATCCGGCTCATGTACCTGTCGAGCGGCGAGACCATCGAAACCGTGCCGTCGGCTCAGTCGGTGCGCTTCATCGACACTCGCACCAGCGCCGTCTGGAAAGCGGTCGAGCGGGCCTGCACCACGGGCGATTTCCGCCCCAACCAGAGCCGGCTGTGCGATTGGTGCAGCTTCAAGGAGTGGTGCCCCGCATTCGGCGGCGACCCGGACCGCGCCGAGACCGAGGCCGTGGCTGCGTACGAGGCGTTGCTCACGCCGAGCCCGGCCGACGCATGACCGTCGATCAGGCATCAGACGCCGCACCCGAGCACGTTCCCGGACAGCACGATCTCGGCCCCACCGTCGAGCGTTTCGACGAGGTGGTCGACGGCGTGCTCGAACGGCTCCGCGGGAACGCGGTACTCGACCGCCTGTTCACGACGGCGAGCCACGTCGGCGACTTCAGCCTGATCTGGCACACGATCAACCTGCTCGTCGGTCTCCGCCGCCGCGACCTGCGCCAGACGGTGACCTTCGCCGCGCTGATCGGGCTCGAGAGCCTGGTCGTGAACCAGGGGGTGAAGCGCCTGTTCCGCCGTACCCGGCCGACCACCGCCGGCGACGACCGCCTCGCCGTGCGTCGTCCGCGCACGTCGTCGTTTCCGTCCGGGCACGCCAGTTCGGCCACGTTCGCCGCAGCACTCCTCGCTCCCCGGACTCGTCAGCCGGTCACCGCACTCGTCTACCTGGCGGCGGTCACCGTGGCGACGAGCCGCGCGTACGTACGCATCCACCACGCGTCCGACGTCGTGGCCGGCGTCATCACCGGGGGCTTGCTCGCGGCGATGACCCGCGGCGTGTTTCGGCGCCTCGGGCGCGACGACGTACGCTGAACCACGCCATGAGCGGGATCGTCTACGACCGGAAGATGTCCGACGCCGAGGGGTTGATGTGGCGGCTCGAGAAGGATCCGCACCTGTCGTCGACGTTCGCGAACATCAGCATCCTCGACCGCTCCCCCGACTTCGATCTGTTCCGCCAGCGGATGGAGCGCGCGGCGCTGGTGATCCCGCGGCTGCGCCAGGTGGTGCGCAGCGTCCCGGGGAACCTGGCGGCGCCGACGTGGGTCGACGACTCCGATTTCGACATCGATCGCCACGTCCGGCGAGTTGCGTTGCCGAAGCCGGGTGACGAGCGAGCGCTGTTCGACCTCGCCACCATCATCACCGCCGATCCGTTCGACCGGATCAGGCCGCTGTGGCAGTTCACGATCGTCGAAGGCCTCCGCGGCGGGCGTGCTGCGCTGATCCAGAAGATGCACCACACGATCGCCGACGGCGAGAGCGGCGTGCAGCTGTCCCTCGAGTTCCTCGACTTCGAACGCGATGCGATCCCGCCGCCGATGCCCGACCCCGACACCGTCGACATCGCCGCCGAGCATGCCGACGACGATGCGGCCGAAGTCGTCCGAGACCTGCTCGCTGCCACGCTGCGGCTTCCGATCGGCGTCGTCCGCCAGGTTCGTGCGTTGCTCGACGATCCGAGCCAGATTCCGGGCGCCGGAGTGGCAGCGGCCGACACCTTCCGCGGCATCGTCGGGCAGCTCGGCGACACCGACGGGGCCCGCAGCCCGCTGTGGACCGAGCGGTCACTCGGGCGCCACCTCGAGGTCGCGTCCGCTCCGTTCCGGCCGACGAAGGACGCGTCGAAGGCGCTCGGCGGCACGCTGAACACCGCGTTCCTCACGATCGCCACCGAGGCGGTGAGCCGCTATCACATCGAGTTGGGCGGACCGGTCGACGAACTTCGCGCCTCGATGGCGATCAGCACCCGCACCGACGACTCGGGGGCGAACGCGTTCTCGCTCGTCCGGATGCTCGTCCCGACGGGTGAGATGCCGATCGACGAACGATTCCGGGCGATCCAGGCGGCCACCGACCAAGCGGTCGAGTCCTCGCGCTCCGCATCGCTCGACGCGTTGGCCGCATTCGCATCGACGCTGCCGACGTCGGTCGTCACACGTCTCGCTCGCCAGCAGGCCCACACCGTCGACTTCGCCACGTCGAACGTGAAGGGGTCACCGGTGCCGATGTACGTGGCCGGCGCACAGCTGCTGAGCAACTACCCGGTGGGCCCGCTCAGCGGTGTGGCGTTCAACCTCACGCTGCTCAGCTACCTCGGTCGACTCGACATGGGGCTGAACACCGACAGCGCGGCCGTGACCGAACCCGCGCTGTTGAGCAGGTTCATCGGCGACGCGGTCGACGAGCTGGTGGCGTTCGCCGACTGAGTCGGTTCAGGATCGGTTCAGGCGAGTTCGGGGGTGACCGGCTCGATGTCGGCAATCTCGACCGAAGCGGTCGGCTGCACATCGGTGAGCAGGGTCCGAACGTCGAGCAGCAGGTCAGCGACCTCACCGGTCGACACCAGATCCCGCTGCATCATCTTCGCCAGCGCACCATCGATCACGCCGAGCGCCTCGTTGATCACGGCATCGTTGCTCGCCGCGTCGTTCGTGGTCCCCGGGGTGACGTTCTGCTGATCTGTCATCGCCCATCACGGTACCCCCCTCGGAGCGCGCTGGCGTGCACCAGGTCGAAGTTCACGCACACGTCATCAATTCGCGACACCGGCGAATCGGTCGGTCGTGGACCCTTCCACCTACGATGCCGCCATGGATCTGCAGGGAAAGAACACCGTCGTCACCGGCGCCGGGCGCGGCATCGGCGCCGCGCTCGCACGGACGTTCCACGCCCGCGGCGCCAACGTCGTGCTCGCCGACCTCGCCGGGGCCGAGGATGCCGCAGCGGCGATCGGCGGGGATCGCGTGGCGGGCATCACGGCCGACGTCTCGACCGAGCAGGGCAACCGCGAGCTGATCGAAGCCGCCCGGGAGCGCGTTCGGGCCGATCGACTTGTTCTTCGCGAACGCCGGCGTCGGCAACGGCACGAACCTCGACGACACGACCGAAGAGGTGTGGGCGACCGCGTTCGACGTGAACGTCCACGCACACCGCTGGGCGGCGAAGTATCTCGTCCCGGAATGGTTGGAGCGCGGCGACGGCTACTTCTGCTCGACCGCGTCGGCGGCCGGACTGCTCGCACAGATCGGTTCCGGGCCCTACACGTTGACCAAACGAGCGGCGGTCGCGTTCGCCGAGTGGATGGCGATCACCTACGGCGACGCCGGGATCAAGGTCACCTGCCTGTGCCCACAGGGCGTCAACACCGAGATGCTGCACGGCGGCGACGATCCGATCTCGGGCGGCAACGTCGTCAAAGCGGCCGGGGCCGTGCTCGAACCCGACGACGTCGCCGAGCAGGTCGCCGACACCATCGAGGCCGAGCGGTTCTTCGTGCTCCCCCATCCGGAGGTCGCCGACTACATGCAGTTCAAGGCGGCCGATCCCGATCGCTGGCTGGCTGGCATGCGCAAGTTGCAGCGCCGCGTCGCCGGAGGCTGAGCCCGGCCATCCGCGTCGAGGTGACCCGATTCCATGTATCGCTCAGCGTCGGCGCTCGCCCGCCTCGGGCTCCGCTCCGGCGAGGCGATCCGGTTCAAGCGCAACGAGCGCGGGCGGTACATCGTCGGTCGGGTCGAAGGCGTCGAGACCGACGGCAGCGTGACGCTGCGCGACCCCGACGGTTCGGCCCGTTCGCTGCGTGCGGAACGGGTGGAGATTCGCCGGCCGGGTCCGCACGGTCGACTGCGCTGGCAGGTGGTCAGCGATGTGGCGATCACCTGGGAACAACTCGAGCTGTTCGAATCGGCCCCGGAACCAGTGGAGCAGCCCGGTCGACGGGTCCGGATCCGACGGAATCAGCCGACGTTGTTCGACGACTGATGCGCGCGGTCAGCGACCGCCCGAGCAGTCGACCGTGGTGGCGGTGATGTACGACGCCGCATCGGACGCGAGCCAGATGATCGTGGCAGCCACCTCCTCGGGTGTACCGGGTCGCTGCATCGGCACCCCGGCAGCGACTCGATACGCGGCGGTCGGGCTCGCCGCCGGTGGCGTGGATGCCGGTCAAGATCACACCCGGGCGGACGGCGGTGACCCGCACGCCCTCTGCGGCGAGTTCCTTCCCGAGCCCGATGGTCAACGTGTCGATCGCCGCTTTCGTCGCGGCGTAGTCGACGTACTCGTTGGGACTGCCGAGATAGGCGGCAGCCGAGGACACGTTGACGATCGACCCCCCGTGACCTCCGTGGAGGGTGGACATCCGACGTGCCGCCTCGCGCGCGCAGATGAACGCACCGATCACGTTGACGTCGATCACCGAACGCCACCGCTCGACGGTCATCTCGTCGAAGCGCATGTGCTGGTGCAGGATGCCCGCGTTGTTGACCAGCACGCGGAGGGGGCCGAGCGATTCGGCGCGGTCGAACATCGCGACGACGGCAGACTCGTCGGCAACATCTGCCTGGACCGCAATCGCCGCTGCGCCGCGATCGACGCATGCCGCCACCGTGGCGTCTGCCGCCGCTTCGTCAGCCCGCCAGTTGACGATCACGTCGTACCCTGCGGCTGCGGCGGCGACACTCGTCGCTCGGCCGATCCCGCCGCTGCCGCCGGTCACGATCATCACGTCACGCACGCGGTGAGTCTTCCATTCGGCGTCGCACGGTGCACGCGTGCCGTCGGCGGCCGGTGCCGGCCGTGGCATCATCGACTCGTGGATCCCGCCGCCGACGACCCCCCGGGCGACGAGCCGTGGCGCCAGCGGATTGCTCCGATCGCCGCGGCCGTCGTGCTCCTCGGTGGGATCGCGTTCTTGGTGGTGCGCAGCGGGTCGAGTGAGAACTCGGACCCACCGGTCCCTGACGAACCGTCGATCGTCACCGTTGCCGATCCCGACGAACCTCGCGTCGAGACCACGGTGCCGTCCGGCGCGACCATCCCGCCACCCCCGCCACCCCCGACCGCTCCGCCGCTGATCGAAACCACGACGACCAGTACCTCGGTTCCGGACACCGTCGATCCGGCCGGAGCGCTCCCGACACAGGCCGACGTCGATGCCGCGTTGCTGCGCCTCGATGATCTCGACGGCGTCTGGACCGAGGAGGTCGTCGACGTCGACTTCATCTGTGGCGAGAACCCCGAAGCCGCCAACGTGGCCACCCAGGGGTCGGTGTTGTTCCAACAGCTGTCCGCCGACCCGATCGGCGTCCGCCAGTTGGGGCACTCGATTCTGTCGTTCGTCGACGAGGCGGCCGCACAGCGCGCCTTCGACGCCGACCTCGAACTGCTCGCGGCGTGCTCCGGGACCACGGTCGACCTCGACGGGGTGCCCTATCGGGTCCAGGTGACGTCGAACGCGTTCGACGAGGCGGATGCGGCGGCGTTTCCGTGCTCGGAACAGAACGCATTCCTGATCATCGAACTCACCAACGACGCCGCTCCGGTGCCCTACATCGGCCAGAGCGGCTTCAGCTTCCGATGTGGGTCGAACGTGTCCGCCACCTCGCTGACCACCACGCTCGACGTCGCCGACCTCGATCAGCCGGCGTTCTTTGCTGCCGGAGCGATCGCCAACACCCGCGCCTCGCAGCTCCCCGGCTCGGAGTAGACGTCGGGCTCGATGCTCGGCGCTGAACTCACTTCGGTGCGGTCATTCGGTGACCCAGGCGTTGATGATCTTCCCGGCGATCGAGATCTCCGGCGGGATCATCGGGAGATCGTCCTTGCGGTACCAGTTCGCGTCGAGGATCTCGCCCTCCTCGCAGACGATCTCACCGCCGACGTAGTTCGCTCGAAAGCCGACCATGAGACTGTGCGGGAACGGCCACGGCTGGCTGCCGACGTACTGGACCGAGTCGACATCGACGCCGACCTCCTCTTTGACCTCACGGATCACCGACCCCTCGAGGTCTTCGCCGGGTTCGACGAATCCGGCGAGACAGGAGTACATCGGGATCGGGAAGTTGGCGCCGCGAGCGAGCAGCGCCTCCTGGTCGGGGCCGGCCGGGCCGCGGGTGACGAGCGTGATCATCGCCGGCGCGACCCGCGGGTACGCGAGCAGGCCACATGCCGGGCACTTGAGACCGCGTTCGCCCGGCGACGGTTCGGTCGGCGTGGCGCAACGACCGCAGAATCGGTGCGTTCGGACCCACTCGGCGGTCTGGACGGCACGTCCGGCCGCCAGCCACTCGGCGGCCGACGCCACCCCGAAGTAGTTCCGCAGGTCGATCGCTGCGCCGTACGACGGATCGGGAGAGTCGGCCGGGACGTCGACCGCCCACCAACCGACACCTTCGACGATGCCGACGAAGTGCCGGGACCAACTGTCGTCGTCGAGTCGATCGTCGACGAACACCGAGGTACCGATCACGTGGACGTACCGGTGTTCTCCCGCGAAACCGTCGGGGACCTCGTTGAGGGGTTGATACAGGGATGCGGTGTTCATCGACACCAGACCGAGTGCAGTGCTCACCCGGACATGCGTAGCAGGCCGGACCGACGCGTCACCCGCCCGAGCGGCCGCGTCGCCGTACGATCGGTCCATGACCACGGACCTCCATCCCGACATCGCCGTGCTCGCGCCGCTCCTGGGAACCTGGAGCGGTCGTGGGTCCGGTGAGTACCCGACGATCGATCCGTTCGACTACGACGAGACGGTCACGTTCGGTCACGGCGGCAAGCCGTTCCTCGTGTACCAGCAGAAGACGGCGGCGACGGACGACGGACGACCGTTGCACGCAGAAGCGGGCTACTGGCGGGTGCCCGCGCCGAGCCTCGCCGAGATCGTGATCGCCCACCCGACCGGGATCACCGAGGTGCTGGAGGGGTTCGCCGCCCCGAACAGCGCCGGCGAGACCGACACGTTGATCATCGACGTGCGCTCGTCGGCGATCGCGTCGACGGCGTCGGCCAAGGAGGTCACCCGCACGGAACGGACCTTCGAGATCACCGGCGACGTGATGCGCTACACGATGCGGATGGCCGCCGTCGGCCAACCCCTGACCCACCACCTCTCCGCCACCCTGCATCGCTCCTGAGGGCTCAGGGCTGGCAGCGGACGGTGTAGGTGCCGTCGAATGGGTCGCCGGTCTCGTAGAACACGTTCTCGTAGTACCCGCCGGTGACCTCGACCTCGTCGCCTACCATGGTGGCGCCGTCCTTCAGGAACACGAGGACCTCCTCGTTCTCGTCGACGAATGAGCCGAGGAACGGCGTCCCCTTGTCGGTGCTCCCGTCGAACGGCCACGCCTCGATGATGTTGAGCTCGACGCCGTCGTCGTTGGTGCCGCCGATGTTGATGATCGCGGCGGCCGGGCCGGTGGCGTCGGGATCGAACGTGCAGCCGTTCGTGACCAGCGTCCACGATCTTCCGTCAGCCAACGCCACGGACATCGCGCCGGACGACCCGCCGCCGTCCGCCGGTGCTGCAGATGCTTCAGGGGTCGCTTCCGTGACGACCGGGCTCTCCGCCGATTCCGTCGCAACCGTGTCCACGGCCGGCTCGTCCGCCGCCTCCTCGCCGGACGCCACTGCGCCGTCGGCGGTGTCGGCGGTCGCTGCCGCGGTGGCCACCGGATCGGTCGAGTCGTCCGCCGAGTCAGATGAACCGCACCCGGCTGCGGCCAAGAGCGAGACGGTGACAACAACGGTTGCCGCTTGGCGGAGGAGTCTGGGTGAAGTCATTGACGAAACGTACTCCGTCGCCGTCGGCATCTCTCCGAATTATCGGGTCCGGGACCGGGCAGGTCGGTCGGACTTCTGTGGCGGGGGCCGCATTGCGTAGCGTCGCTTCCATGTCAAACGTCGTGATCGTCGATGCCGTCCGCACTCCCATCGGGAAGCGCAACGGCGGCCTGTCCACCATGCACCCGGCCGAGACCCTCGGCCTCGTGCAGAAAGCGCTGATCGAGCGGACCGGGATCGACCCGACCGAAGTCGAGCAGGTCGTCGGCGGGTGTGTGAGCCAGGCCGGCGAGCAGGCGTTCAACATCACCCGCACCGCATGGCTCGCCGCCGGTCTGCCGCTCACCACCGCCGCGACGACCGTCGACACGCAGTGCGGCTCCAGCCAGCAGGCCACCGGCCTTGCTGCGTCCCTGGTCGGGTCGGGCGTCGTCGACGTCGCGATGGCCTGCGGCGTCGAGGCGATGAGCCGCGTGCCGATCGGAGCGAGCGGCGCCAAACAGCTCGGACTCGGCATCCCGATCCCGCCGCCGTACTTCGACCAGTACGAGATGACCTCGCAGTTCGAAGGCGCGGAGCGCATCGCGGACAAGTGGGGCATCACCCGCGAAGACACCGACGCCTTCGGGCTGGCGTCGCAGCAGCGTGCGATCCGGGCGTGGGAGGAAGACCGCTTCGCCGGCCAGTACATCGAGGTCGAGGCGCCCGACGTCGACGAGGACGGCAAGCCGACGGGGTCCACGCACATCGTCAGCAAGGACGAAGGTCTCCGCGAGACCTCACTCGAGAAGCTGGCGACCCTCAAGCCCGTCGCTCGGGAGAACGGGGTCCACACCGCCGGCAACGCCTCGCAGATCTCCGACGGCGCCGCCGCCATCTTGATGATGACCGAGGAGAAGGCCGCAGAGCTCGGCCTCACCCCGAAGGCTCGCATCGTCGACTCGTGTCTCGTCGGGACCGACCCGGTGCTCATGCTCACCGGTCCGATCGATGCCACGCAGCGGCTCCTCGCACGCAACGACATGTCGATCGACGACATCGACGTCTTCGAGATCAACGAGGCGTTCGCCTCGGTCGTGTTGGCATGGGCCAAGGAGACCGGCGCCGACCTCGAGAAGACCAACCCGAATGGTGGCGCAATCGCACTCGGGCACCCGCTCGGCGGCACCGGCGCGTTCCTGCTGACGAAGGCGCTCTACGAACTCGAGCGCACCGGCGGCAAGTACGGGCTCATCTCGATGTGCTGCGGCGGTGGTCTCGGAACCGGCACGCTGATCGAACGGTTGTGACCGACTGGCTGCTCGACCTCCCGAAGGTCGAGCTGCACTGTCATCTCGAAGGCTCCATGTCGTCTGCGACGGTGAAGGCGTTGGCGGCACGCCACGAGCCCGACTGGTCCTGGGTGTGGTCGGGCGACATCCCCGACCACTTCTCGTTCGTCGACTTCCCCGACTTCGGTCGGCAGTACCTGTTCGGGCTGTCGCTGCTGCGCAACGAGGAAGACCTGGCGACGATCACCGACGACCTCGCGGCGACCCTCGCCGAGCAGAACGTCCGATACGCGGAGCTGACGACGACAGCATTCAGTCATCTCGCCGGATCGATGCCACCCGAGGTGTACCGCGACGGCCTCGACGAGGGCCGCCGCCGAGCGGCGGCCCGCGGGGTCGAGCTGTCCTGGGTGATCGACATCCCCCGCGATCTCGAGATGCCGCACGACACGACCACCATCGAGTACCTGGAGTCCGGACGCACTCCGGACGCCCTCGTCGGCATCGGTCTGGGCGGCTACGAGGTCGGCTTCCCCGCCGCTCCCTACGCCGAACACTTCGCTCGGGCGCGTGCGCTCGGATTGCACTCGGTTCCCCACGCCGGCGAGACCGAGGGCGCCGACAGCGTGCGCCAGGCCGTCGACGACCTCGGCGCCGAGCGGATCGGCCACGGCGTACGCGTGCTCGAAGACCGCGAGTTGACCGCCCGCGTCGCAGCTGCGGGAATCCTCTGCGAGGTCTGCCCGACCTCCAACTTCCTCCTCGGCGTGGTGGACGAACTCGACGGCCACCCGCTCCCGCTGATGCTGGAAGCGGGCCTCGACGTCTGCATCAACACCGACGATCCCGGTTGGTTCGACACCGATCTCATGACCGAACTGGAGATCTCGTCGGAACTCGGGGTCGATCGAGACACGCACCTGCGGATGCAGCGTGGCGCGCTCGCGGCGTCCTACGCGCCCGCAGCCGTGCGCCGCGCGATCGCCGAGGAACTCGACGTCTACGAACGTTCACATTCCTGACGGGGCCGCCAGACTGGGGCCGTGAACGGCCCTGCTCTCGTCACGACCCTCGCGCTCCTCGCGTGCGCCGCGGCCTGCGAGGGCAGCGACGCCTCGACGCCACCGACCGCATCGACGGGCGCCGTCGAGGCGAACGCGACCATCGACTACATCGTCGACGGTGACACGGTCGACGCCGTGATCGACGGACGGACCGAACGAATCCGTCTGATCGGCATCGACACGCCCGAGACGAAGAAGCCCGATGCCGAGATCGAGTGCTTCGGACCCGAGGCGAGCGCGTTCACCGAGTCGCTGCTCCCCGTCGGCACGCCGGTCCGCATCGAACGCGACACGGTGAACCGTGACGATTTCGGGCGACTGCTCGGCTACGTCTACCGCGCCGACGACGGCATCTTCGTCAACTACGAGATCGTCCGCCAGGGATTCGCGCAGCCGCTCACGATCGAGCCCAACTCGCTGCATTCGGAACTGTTCGTCGAGGCCAGCCGCGCCGCCGAACGCGACGACCTCGGGTTGTGGGGTGCGTGCAGCGGATGACGTCCGACAGCCGTGCGGGACTCCGCCGTTAGGGTTTCGGCCGTGACCACCCTCGCCGAACGACTCGGCCACTCCGCCGACACGAAACTCGTCATCCTCTCGTGCGACGACCTCGGGGCGAGCCATGCATCGAACCTCGGGGTCTTCGCTGCCATGCACGACGGCCACGCGACCTGCGCGTCGCTCATGGTCCCCGCCGCATGGGCCCGTCACGCCGCCGACAACGTGCTGCCCGACGACGACATCGGCGTCCACCTCACGCTGAACTCCGAGCACGACTCGTACCGGTGGGGGCCGGTCACCCACGCGCCGTCGCTGCAGTCCGGCGAAGGCGGCTTCCCGCGAACCCTCGAAGACCTGTGGGACCACGCCGACCCGGCCGAGGTCCTGCGTGAGCTGCGCGCCCAGGTCGAACGGGCGCTGGTCTGGGGGGTCGACGTCACCCATCTCGCACCGCACCTGTCGGCGATCACGCTGCGACCCGAGTTCTTCGACGTCTACCTCGAACTCGCCGTCGAGTATCGCCTGCCGATCCGGCTTCCTTCGACGATCACCGCCGACCAGGCCGGGTTCCCGTTCCGCAAGCTGGCCACCGACGAAGGCGTCGTGTTCCCCGACCACTTCGACCACGACTGGCGCGCCGGGAGCCGCAGTCGCGTGTTCGATGCGATCGGACGGCTCGAACCCGGCGTCACCGAGATCCACGTGCAACCGGCGATCGACACGCCCGAGGTTCGCGCAATCGCGGGCCGCAACGCCGACGGCTGGATCGCCGACCTCGATCTGGTCACGAGCGATGAGCTGCGGTCCGCGCTCGACGAGTCGGGCGCGGTGATGATCGGGTTCCGCGAACTCCGCGACGTCATGCGCGCCTGACGCGACTCGCGTTCACACCTGGGCGACGAGGGCGGCGATCGCCGTGGCCGCGGTACCGGACTTGAGGAGTTCGAGGACCTCGCCGGTGTTGCCGCTCGCCTTGAGCTTGCCGCGCATGAACGCGACGGTCGGATCGAAGCCATCGGCAGCAGCATCCACCACCGGCACCGTGACGACGATCTCGGCGTCGTCGGGACCGTCGATCCGCTCGTCCTTCTTCGCGACCACGACTCGATACTGCACCGAGCTCATGACCCCACCTCCGGGCGCAATCCGGCGAACAGGTCGCGCTCGGAATCGGTGTCGGGAATCGGACCGACTCGGCTGCGAGCGAGGATCCAGTCCTCCCACGGATAGGTCTCGGCCAGTTGCTCGTCGGTCAGCCCGAACCACCACGGCGCGCTCGGATCGATCTGGGTGGCGTGGGCACGCAGCGACCCCGTCCGAGCCCACTGGTAGGCACCGACCTCGATCTTGGTCGTGATGCGATGGTCCTGGCCCTCACGTTCGAGCCACTCGTCGGAGAACGGCGACTCACCGGTCAACTGCAGCATCGCCGTCGTGGACCGCCAGGATGCGCGCCTTGGCCCACACCGCGTAGTACAGCTTCGACGGCTCGAACGGCAGCGCCGGCCTCCGGGTACCACGCAGGATCACCCGCACGATCGAACGCCAGCACCGAGATGTCGTGCACCTTCAGGTGATCCGGATGTGGGTACCCCTTCTGGTCGTCGCCGTAGGTGATGATCACCTGCGAGCGGACGCGACGGATGATCGCGACCAACCGTCCCACCGCTTCGTCGAGATCGGCCTGGTGGAAGCAGTCCGGGTGTTCGTTCGGTTCGGTCTCGGCCATTCCCGAGTCCCGGTAGCCGAGCATCACGACCTCGTCGAAGCCGATCACCGCTGCTGAGGCAGCCAGCTCGGACTCGCGCATCGAGGCGACGAGCGCCTTCTCTTCCTCCGGGGTCAAACCGTGGAACGGTTGGCCCTCCTCGCGCAGCGTCGGATTGTGCAGGTCACCTTCCTCCCCGCCGGTTGCGCACACGAGGATCGTGCGGATCCCCTCGGCGTGATACTTCGCCAGCGTCGGCGCCCCCTTCGACGCCTCGTCGTCAGGGTGGGCGTGGACGGTGAGCACGGTCAAGGGGGGATTCACGTCGGACACCGGGTCGAGGTTAGCGACGTCCGAACGAGGCGAACGCCGACGATGCCGTACGCTCGCCTCCCGTGAGCGGTCGCCGAACGATTCCCACCCACCGACGACGCCTCCTGGTGGCATGCCCGACGCTGGCGCTGCTCGCGCTCACGGCCTGCGACACCGGGGACGGCACGACACTGCGCACCCCGACCGCACCGACGACGCTGCCGCCCGTGGAGTCCGCACCGATCTCATCGGTGCCGATCGACGACCCGAGCCTCGACGGCGCACCGGCAATCGAGACCCTCCCCGCCGAGCCGCCGCCGAGTGCAGACGACTCCACGGTTGCCGCCGAGGAGCTCCGGGTGTTCGCACCCTGGGCCGACGGCGGGGTCATCGACCTGCGCTACACCTGCGACGGCAGCAATGCTGCGCCGTCGATCTCGTGGACCGGCGTCCCGGACGGCACAGCGGAGATCGCGATCTCGATGGTCGACGAGTCCGACCTGAGCACCGGGCGGCCGTTCATCCACTGGGTGATGGCCGGCATCGAGCCGACGACCGAGCGGCTCGGCGAGAACGAGGTCCCGCCCGGCGCCGTACAGGGCCTGAACTTCTTCGGCGACGTCGGCTACGGCGGGCCATGTCCCGACCCCGGCACCACGGGCACGTTCGTGCTGACCGTGTTCGCACTCGGTCAGCAACTCGAACTCGTCGACGGGACTCCCGCGGCAGAACTCCTCGACCTCGTGGGCACGGTGGCCCTCGACTCGTCGAGCTCGTCGGGGACGGCGACGCGTTGAGCAGCGCGCTCCCACCGCCGCTCCCCCCACCGAGCGCCGTCGGGGCGGCGCGGGCGCGACACGAGGACCGGCTGGTGCACCGCGCCCTCGACGACGACGGGACGGCGGTCGCCATGCTGGGCCTCGACGGCACGATCCGCCACCTCAATCGGCCGATGCTCGACCTGCTCGGCGTCGCGACGCTGGCGGATGTGGCCGCCGGGAGCACCGCTGCGGGAGTCCTGCGATCGTTCCTCGACCAGCTGCCCTCCGATGTGTTCGGTGGCAGACACACGACCTGGAACGGGCGGATCGATCATCGCGCACCGTCGGGCCGCCAACTGGTCCTCCGTGCCACGGCGAGCGTCGATCCGACGAACGGACCCGGCGAGGTCGCGCTCCTCCTGCACGACATCACCCTCGCACAGGCCGAACTCGCCGAGCTGCACCGCTTGGCGACACACGACCCGCTCACGGGGCTCACGAATCGCGCGGCGATTCTCGACCACCTCGCTCGCACCGTGGGCGGGCCGATGGAGACGGACGGCCACGTTGCCGCACTCCTCGTCGACATCGACCACTTCACCCACATCAACGACGTGTTCGGTCAGCACGTGGGTGACCAACTCCTGGTCGCCTGCGGCACGCGACTGACCCGAGCGCTGCGGCCCGACGACGAGGTCGCCCGCCTGGGCAGCGACGAGTTCCTCGTGGTGGCTCACGCCATCACCGACGGGGTCGGCGCGATCGAGGTCGCCGAACGTGCCGGTCGAGCACTCACCGGTCGCCTCCGCGTCGGGGACGTCGATCTCGATCTGTCGGTGAGCGTCGGGGTCGCCCTCACGAACCAGGAGGTGTGCGCGCTGAGCCCCGAGCATGCGGCTGCGCAGCTGCTCGGAAACGCCACCCGCGCCGCCGAGGATGCCAAGGACCAGGGCGGTGGGCGCTGCTCGGTGTTCACGGCGCAGATGCGGTCAGCGGCGCGGGAACGGGCCGAAATGGCCGCGGAGTTGTCCAGCGCGATCGCTGCAGGCGGACTGGACGTCGAGTACCAACCGATCTTCTCGGCGGTCTCGCATGGCGTCGTCGGTGCCGAGGCGTTGGTTCGCTGGAATCACCCGACCCGAGGCCCGATCGATCCCGGAACGCTCGTTGCAATCGCCGAGGAGACCGGCTCGATCGGCCGGCTCGGCGGGCTGGTGTTGGATCGGGCGCTCGCCGACTTCGCCCGATGGCAAGCCGGCCGTGGCGTCGACGACGACTTCGTGGTGCACGTCAACGTCTCACGCATGCAGCTCGCCTCGCCGAGCTACGTGTCGACGGTGGCGGCACGTCTGAGTGCACACGGGATCGATCCCGACCGCCTGGTACTCGAGGCGCGTGAGACACCACTGCTCAGCAGCGAGCCCGGCGTGGTCCGCACGATCCGCGCGCTGCGCCGTCTCGGCGTGCGCCTCGCCATCGACGACTTCGGGACCGGCGCCCGATCGCTCGCGGTGCTCACCGATGTCGGCGTCGACGTCTTGAAGCTGGACGGTTCGCTCGCACTGCCGACGGGTTCGTCGCTCTCCGAAGTACGCGTCGTCCGCGCCGTGGTGGCGCTGGCGCACGCCCTCGACATCGACGTCGTGGCCGAGCGGGTGAGCAACTCCGAGCAACTCGACCGGCTCCGGGCGACCGGGTGCGACATGGTGCAGGGCAACCTGCTCGGCGCGCCGATTCCGGGTGCGCAGGCACGCTTCGACTCGTCGGTTCGATGGTGACCGCCGACCGCCACGAGTTTCCGGATCGGTCATGATTCGATCGATAGCCTGACTCCGTGCCGCTCCCGCCGCCACCGTCCGAGCCCCGCGAACAGCGCTCGAGTCTGCCGCCGCCTCCCTCGGGGACCGGCAACGGCAGCCACCTGGTGTGCTACCGACACACGGACCGCCCGGTGGGCCGACGCTGTACCCGGTGCGGCAAGCCGGCGTGTCCCGAGTGCCTCGAACAGGTGAGTGTCGGCAGCCACTGCCGAGACTGCGTCAAGGCGGCGAAACCCGACATCAAGACCAGAGCGAAGTACTGGCAGGCGAGCCAGCCCGCCATCGTCACCTACACGTTGATGGCGATCAACATCGCGGTCTTCGTCGGCCTCGGACTCTGGTTCGACCTCGGCGGCATGCTCGCCGGCTCGCTCACCGACGCCCATCGCGAATTCGCGCTCAACGCGGTGTTCATCGGCGGCGATCCGGTCGCGTACTCCCTGGCCGACGGCACGCAGGTGATCAGCAACGGAAACGACTGGTACCGACTCGTCACGTCCGCGTTCTTGCACTTCGGGCTGATCCACCTCGCATTCAACATGTACTTCCTGTTCGTGCTCGGCACGCAAATGGAGCCGCAGCTCGGACGCGTCAAGTTCTTGATGCTGTACGTCGCCTCGATGCTCGGCGGCTCGGCCGGTGTGATCCTGCTCGATCAGGGAGCCTTCACCGCCGGTGCCTCCGGCGCCGTGTTCGGCCTGCTCGGAGCGATGGCCGTCGGCATCTGGCAACGCGGCATCAACCCGTTCACGACACAGATCGGCACGCTGCTGCTGATCAACCTCGGACTGACCTTCTTCGTCGGCGGGATCTCGATCGGCGGACACCTCGGCGGCCTCGTCGCCGGCAGTATCTGTGGCTTCGTGATGATGGCGCCGGGCTACAAGTCGTTCCCGGCGTGGTCGCGCTACGCCACCCCGGCAGCCGTCGGCATCGTTTCGCTGGCGATCTCGTTCGTCGCCGCCGGCTGACGCCCGAACGAACACCGGCCACGCAGGTCGCCAACCGCCGTACAATCGACGCCATGGCGCTGCGCACCACGCACATCGATCGCATCCGTGACGGCTCCTTCGACACGCTGATCATCGGCGGCGGCATCAACGGCGCGGTCACGGCGGCCTCGCTGGCCGGGCGCGGCGCGAGCGTCGCCCTCGTCGACCGGGGCGATTTCGCCAGCTTCACCAGCCAAGCATCGTCGAACCTGGTCTGGGGCGGCTTCAAGTACCTCGAGAACTACGAGTTCTGGCTGGTGTTCAAGCTCTGCCAGTCTCGCAACCGCCTGATGCGTGCGTACCGGGCGAACATCAAGGAGATCGGGTTCTATGCCGCACTGGACGAGAAGGGCCCGTACAAGCCCTGGTTCGCGGCCCTGGGCGCGCTCGGCTACTGGATCATCGGCCAGTTCGGCACCAAGGCGCCGCGCCTGCTCTCCCGAGATCGGATCGAGAAGGAGGAGCCGGCGATCGACACCGACGACGTCGCCGGCGGCATCGAGTACCGCGACGGCATCCTGATCGACAACGATGCCCGCTTCGTCTTCAGCTTCGTCCGTTCGGCGATCGAAGCCGGTGCCGCCGCGGCCAACTACGTCGAGGTCGTCTCGGCCGAGCGTCACGGCGACCGGTGGATCGCCCAGCTCCGCGACGTCGACACCGGCGAGGAGTTCCAGACCTCCGCCCGAACGATCGTCAACGCGGCCGGGCCGTTCGTCGACGAGACCAATCGCGGCTGGGGACTCACCACGGACCACCGCATCGTGTACTCGAAGGGAATCCACCTCGTGGTTCCCCGGCTCACCACCAAGCATCACGACAAGGTGCTCGCGTTCTACGACGACACCGAGCGACTGTTCTACGTCATCCCGATGGGTCGACGGTCGGTGATCGGCACGACCGACACACGAGTCGACACACCGTTCACCGAGGTGGATGACGACGACATCGACTTCCTGCTCGGCCAGATCAACGCCCGGATGGACCTCGACCGTCCGCTCACGAAGGCCGACATCATCGCCAAGCGAACCGGAGTGCGACCGCTCGTCGTCAAGACCGGTGCGGGCGATCAGACCGACGTCGACTGGACGAAGCTGTCGCGGAAACATGCCGTCGAGACCGACCACCGCCAGCGTGTGGTGACGATCTTCGGCGGAAAGCTCACCGACTGTCTCAACGTCGGCGAAGAGGTCGCCGCGGAGATCGAGGAGCTCGGCATTCCGCTCGAGCAGGACCTGCACAACTGGTACGGCGAGCCCGCCGACGCCACGAAGAAGGAGTTCTTCCGCCAGGCGCGCCTGATGAAGCTCGACCGGCTCCGATCGAAGCCCGAGGTCGAACCGCTGTCGGACCGACTGTGGCGGCGCTACGGGCGGCGCGCCTTCGCCATGCTCGATGCGATTCGCGAAGAGCCGGCGATGGCGGAGGACATCATGGGCTCCGCCGACTACATCCGGATCGAACTGTACGAAGCGGCACGTTCGGAGATGGTCACCAAACTGGAGGACTTCATGCGGCGACGCTCGAAGATCGACCTGGTGGTGTCCGACGACGAGATCGCCAACTCTGCCGGTCTGCGCGAGGTCGCCGAGATCCTGTTCGGCCCCGACGACGCCGACCGCCGTCTCGCCGAGTACTTCGGCGGGCCCGACGCCGTGCCCGAGGCGGTCACCGCCGGCCCTCGTCCGACCCCCGCCACCCGGTCGGCCGGCGACGTGCTCATCTCCCCACGCTGACGAGATCGGCGCTGGAGGATCTGGGAGTCTGATTCGAATGCTCGACACACTGCGTCGCTGGTTCCGGGCGGCCCCGCAGACGTTCGACCCTGCGTGGGAGGCAATCCTGCGCCGCGAGTTCGCCCAGTGGCACCTGTTCGACGCCGACGAACTCGAACGCCTGCGCGCGCTGACCGCCCGCTTCGTCCACGAGACCGACTGGGAAGCGGCACGCGGCATGGACCTGACCGACGAGGTCCGCGTCGTCATCGCCGCCCAGGCCTGCGTTCTGCTGCTCGGGCTGGAGATCGACGAGTACTTCGATGTCTCGTCGGTGATCGTCCACCGCTCGACGGTGAAACTGCGCGGCGCGCACCGCAGCACCGCCGGCACGATGTCGGATGCGCCGCAGCATCTCGCCGGACAGGCGACACCGCAGGGTCCCGTCGTCTTGTCGTGGTCCGCGGTTCGGCGCGGCGCACGGTTTCCGGACCACGGAGACAATGTCGTCTACCACGAGTTCGCACATCGCCTCGACATGCTCGACGGGATCACCGACGGCACGCCACCGCTCGGAAGCGACGAGGCGGCGCAGCGCTGGGCGCAGGTCTGCACCCCGGCCTACGAACGGGTCGTGGCCGGCGAATCGGCGCTGCGGTCGTACGCCGCGACCAACCCCGCAGAGTTCTTCGCGGTGGCCACCGAGGTCTTCTTCACCCGGCCCGACGTCTTGACGGAGAACGAACCGGCCCTGTACGCCACGCTGCACGACTTCTACCGGCAGGACACCGCCCGGCGGGCGGGCATCCAGACGGCTTCTTGAGTCAAGCCGCCCTTTGTCGTCCCCGATGACAGGATTGTGCTGTTCTCGTGGCGCCCCAGCGGCATTTCATTCACACTTCGGCTGCTCACCCTGCTGCTCGTCCCCATGCTCGGTCTCGGCGTGCTGGCCGTCCAGCGCATCGACGACGAGCGTGACGCCGCGCGAGAGCGCACGAGAGCTCGTCGAGCGACGCTCGGATCCAGAAGAACGTCGCCGCCGTCTACGGCCCGGCCCAACTCGAACAGATCGCACTCGCCGGACTCGCCGAGGTCGATGCGCTCGGCCTGCCACGCGACCTCGTGGTCACGGTCGCCGGGGTCGACTTCGAGACCGTGTACTACGACAACGTCGAAGAACTGGACGATGCACTCGACTGGCTCGCGACGCGGCACGGCAGCTTCGTGCTCGACGACGGAACGACGTTGCGTGAACGGCTGAGCTTCGTTCGAGGCGAGATCGCGGCGCAACGGCAGCTCTCGAGCGAGATGCGCGCCGAGCCGGGCGACATCCGTGCGGTGTTCACCAGCCTGGACCAGCTCCTCGCTGACGCTGTCAGCTCGACCCGTGTCAACGACACCAGCCGCGACGAGCCCGTCGCCGGCCGACGACCGCGTCTCCCTGGCAGCACTCAGCCGGGTGCTGGTCACTGCCGGCGACCGCGGTACGGCAGTGCTCGACGGGCTCCTCGACCAGTCCCCCGAAACGTCGGCCGGGATCGTCACGGCCAACGCGCGCCTCGACTTCGCCCTCGAACAGTTCAGCAGTCTGCTGAGCCCGCGAGCAGGCGGGCCAACTCCAATCGGTGACCGACGGCCTGGAGCCCCTGCCGACATCGCTCCTCACCCGAGACAGCGACGCAACGATCGCCGACGACTTCGACGCCGAGTACATCCAGCAGTCGGCCGGAGCACTCCTCGCCCAGCTCGACTTCCTCGCGGCACTCGAGTCGTACTCCGCCGGCTACCACGCGGACGTCGTCGCGAACCTCGAGGCCTCCGCGGACACCGCCGAGCAAGCCGCCTTCCGGACCCAGCTGCTCGTCGCCGGGACCGCAATCGTGAGCCTGTTGATCCTGGTGCTGCTCAGCTGGACCACGCTCCGTCCGCTCCGGCGCCTCACGAAGCGTGCGCGCTCCATCGGCGAGGGTGCCTTCGATGCCGAACCACTGCCCGTGACCGGGCCGAGCGACGTGCGGACACTCACCACCACCATGAACTCCATGGCCACGACGCTCGAGCGCGGTCGACCGACAGATCGCCGACCTCGCCGCCGGTGCGTCGAGCGACGACGTCGCGAACCTGCCCGGCGCGATCGGCGTCTCGTTGCAGCAGTCGTTCCACCGCCTCGAAACGATGACCAACCGACTCCACGAGAGCGAACAGCTCTCGTCGGCGATCGTCGCGCAGGCGGCCGACGCGATCTGGACCGTCGATGAACACGGATTCATCACGTCGGCGAACGACGCGAGCGTGGCGCTGCTGTCGATTCCGAAGAGCGACCAGATCGGTGAGCCCCTGCGCATGTACCTTCCGCAGCCCTCCGGCGAGATGTCCGTGCGCAGCGCACGTGGCCACACGACTCGAGTCCTGGTGGCGAGCAGCGAGATCGAAGACGGCCCGCGACGTCTCACTGCGGTCATCGCTCACGACATCTCGGAGCGCACTCGATTCGAGGAGCAACTCGAGTACCAGGCCCGCCACGACGCGCTCACCGGCCTCCCCAACCGCTTCGCCGTCCTCGACGCGCTGCTCGCCAACGAGAACGGTGATGCCGTGGCGGTGCTGTTCGTCGACCTGGACGGATTCAAGTCCGTCAACGACACCCAGGGTCACCTCGCGGGCGATCGTGTGCTGACCGAGGTCGGACGGCGCCTCTCCGCACAGACCCGACCCGGCGACTTCGTCGGACGGCTCGGCGGCGACGAATTCGTCATCGTCATGCGCGAGCACCGCCAACTCACCGACGCCGTCGCCTTCGGATATCGAATCATCGCCGACATCGAACAGCCGTACCACGACGACGATCTCCTGTTCACCCTCTCGGCCAGCGTCGGAGTCGCGACGTTCCCCAACGGACTCGACGCCGAGAACCTCAGCCCCCTCGACGCGATCCGACGCGCAGACAGCGCCGTCTACGCTGCCAAGCGCCGCGGCCGCGGCCGGGTCGAGGTGTTCGACGCACAACTCCAGCAACGCGTCGTCCGCGACGCCGAGATCGAACTCGCACTGCGCGACGCCGTGCGCAACGGCGAGCTCGAGTTGCACCTCCAGCCGGTCTTCGACGTCGCCGCCGGACGCTTCACCGGCGCCGAAGCCCTCGTGCGCTGGCGGCGACCCGACATCGGACTCGTGCCCCCTGGTGACTTCATCCCGATTGCAGAGCGGTCGTCACTCATCGACGAAATCGGTCGGTGGGTCCTCACGGAGGCCTGCACGATCCTCCACCGTTGGAGTGCAACGCCGGAACTCTGCGACCTGCGAATCGCCGTGAACGTCGCCGGATCGCATCTCCTCGACGGCGACCTGCTCGCTGATCTCGATGCTGCATTGCTGCTGTCGGGTGCGAACGCCGAACGCCTCGAGTTCGAGCTGACCGAAACGCAGATCGTGGACGACCACGCCCGTGCAGCGACGGTGCTCCGACAGATTCGTCAACGTGGCGTGACGGTGGCCATCGACGACTTCGGCACGGGCTACTCCTCGATGGCATACCTGCGCGAGTTGCCGATCGACACGCTGAAGATCGATCGAAGCTTCGTCGATCCGCTGCGCGACTCCGACGTCGACACGACGGTGCTCGATGCGCTCGTCACGATCGGCCACGCACTCGGACTGTCGGTCGTGGCCGAAGGCGTGGAAACACCCGAACAGGCCGACTGGCTGACGGCACGCGGCTGCGACCGACTCCAGGGATTCCATCTGGCGCGACCGGTGCCGGTGCCCGATGCGGAGGTCCTCCTCGTCGGTTCCTCGGCGCTCGGCGCACGGGAACGCACCGACGCGTCATCCGTCAGATGCTGAGTGACAACGACTCAGCATCGAAGCGGATCTGTGTCCTCGGATGCGGCCGCTGTCCAACCGGTCGCGTTCTGGCATCTTGGAGACATGGATGCGGTCCCGCGAGCGTCGGTGGAGCTGAATCTCTCCGAGGTCCCGGCGACGGTCATCTTGACCGTGTTCGGGGTGTTCCGGCGGAGTTGCTCGCCCCACCAGCCTGACGATGTCCCGCGTCCGATGTGTCGGGTCCGGGACCGAACAAGTCGGCGGAGGGTGTCCCTCGTCGGCCGCGTCGTTCGTCGTGTAGTTGAATCGGGAGATACCCGACTCACGACGAAGGGACACCATCATGAAGTACGCACTCCTCCTGTACGACACCGAGGGCGGCGACCCCGAATTCGGCACGCCCGAAATGGACGCCGAGATGCAGCAGTGGTTCGAGTTCACCAGCGACCTCCAAGCCGCCGGAAAGCACCTCGGCGGCGAAGCGCTGAACCCGACCGAAACGGCCACCACCGTCAGAGTGCGAGACGGGAAGACGATCACGGTCGACGGCCCGTTCGCCGAGACGAAGGAGACGCTCGGCGGCTTCTATCTCATCGAGGCCGACGACCTCGACGAGGCCATCGAGTGGGCCGCGAAGATCCCGAGCGCGCCGTGTGGGTCGGTCGAGATCCGTCCCATCATGGAAATCCCCGGCTGACCTCGCAGATGCCGGCACGCCCGTCACCGGTCGACCATGCCTTCCGCACCGAGTGGACGCCGCTCGTGGCGACGATGGTGCGCGAGACCGGAGACCTGCAGCTGGCAGAGGACGCCGTTTCCGAGGCGTTCGTGGAGGCGTCGGTCCGGTGGCGGATCGACGGGCCTCCACGGCGCCCGGGCGCGTGGTTGCTCACCACGGCGCGGCGCAAAGCGATCGATCGGATTCGTCGCAGGAAGCGCTTCGAGGATCGGATCCCGCAGCTCGCCGCGGACGTCCACGAATCTCGTCCCGACGCCCTCGGCGATGACCAGCTCGCCCTGATCGTGGGGTGCGCACATCCGGCCATCGAGCCCGAGGCACAGGTTGCCCTCACCCTGCGCTACGTGTGCGGCCTGACCACCGAGCAGATCGCACATGCGTTCATGGTGCCGACCGAGACGATGAAGAAGCGCCTCACCCGCGCCAAGGCGAAGATCTCGACCGCCGGCATCCCGTTCGACGTGCCGGCACCCGAGCAGCTCACCGACCGACTCGCCGCGGTGTGCGGCGTCGTCTACGCCGTGTTCAACGAGGGATACGCGAGTTCGGTCGGCCCGGAACTCGTCCGCGGATCGCTGTGCGACGAGGCGATCTGGCTGTCGGAGTTGCTCTGCGAGCTGGCGCCCCACGACGGAGAGGTGCACGGTCTCGCCGGGCTGATCCTGCTCACCGATTCGCGCCGGTGGGCGAGAACCGACGCCGACGGGCTGCCGGTGCTGCTCGAAGATCAGGATCGGTCGGCGTGGGATGCCGGCAAGATCGCACGCGGGCTCGCACACCTGACACGGAGCGCCGCCCTCGGCGGCATCGGCCCGTACCGGCTGATGGGGTCGATCGCCGGGTTGCACGCTCGCGCACCGTCGGTCGAGGAGACAGCCTGGGCTCGGATCGCCGCCCTGTACGGCGCGCTGATCACGCTGCACGACTCGCCGGTACTCCGGCTCAATCAAGCGGCAGCTCTCGCATGGAGTGAGGGGCCCGGCACCGGACTCGCCCTGATGGACGAGCTCGCCGCCGAACTCGACGGGTACTCCTACCTCCACTCCTCGCGGGCCGCACTGCTGGTGAAGCTGGAGCGCTTCGACGAAGCGGTCGCCGCATACGACCGCGCACTCGCGCTCACGGCCAACGATGCCGAGCGCCGGTGGATGACGCAACGACGCCAGGCCACCGCCGACCGCCGCTGAACTCGATCGGCGGAGGTGGACACGGCTCGGCACGGCCCCGTTTCACGAAGCGCAGTCGACGCACGTCCGGGTGGCCGGGAGGGCATCCAAGCGGTCGGATGCGATCTCGAGACCACAGGTCGTGCAGGTGCCGTACGTCCCGCCATCGACGCGTTGCCGGTTGCGGCGATCGTCCACACCGGGGTGCCAGCTCACGGTCGCCGGTCTGCGCCGGCGGCCTCGATTTCGAACCCGAGGCCGGGCATGACGGGCCGGCTGACACCGATGAGTTCGGCCATCTCCGAGGACCATCTCATCCGAACACGCCAGCGGCACCGAACAACAAGTGTCTTCTCCCCCAAGACATCACACGACGCCCGACCACACCCTCCCCCGGTGGTCGGGCGTCGCAAGTTTTCACGCCGTCGAGCCCGGGTCTGGACGATCCCCCGCGTGGATCAACCGGTGAGTGCCTCAGCAAGCAGCTCGAGCGCAGCGGTCGAGAACGCGACCATGTTCGCGAGGCGATCGTCGTCGCCGGTGAGGACATGGCGGGCGATCTCGGTCGGCCCGCTCACCGCCACCCAGGCATGACCTGGTGGATCGCCGTACGGGTTGCCCGACGGCCCGGTGGCCCCACCCTCACCGATCCCCCACGTCGCCCGGAGGTGGACCCGTGCGGCCCGGGCGAGATGGATCGCCCATGGCTCGGAGGCCCCACGTAGCTTGCGCGGGCGTTCGACGGGCCCGGTGAGCATGCCGTCGAGCGCGTTGCGCGTGTAGATCACACTCCCGCCGAGGTAGTAGGCCGACGCCCCGGGAACGGCGAGCAACCCCGCCGACACGAGCCCGCCCCCGCTTCCCTCTGCCACAGCGACGGTTTCGCCACGCTGTCTCAGCAGCTGCGCGCACCGTGCGCCGGCGGCGAGGAGTTCGGGCGGGAGCAGGCTCATGCCTTCATCGCCCCGTCGACGACGAACTCGTGACCACTGCAGTACGACGATTCGTCGGACGCGAGGAACAGCACCACGTTGGCGACCTCGTCGGCAGTGCCCGTGCGGCCGGCCGGGATGCCGGCGGTCGGGTCGGGGACACCCGATTCGTGCATCATGTCGGTCTCGATGATCCCGGGGTGCACCGAGTTGACCCGGACGCCGGATCGGGCGAACTCGAGCGCCGCCGACTTCGTCATGCCGCGCACCGCCCACTTCGACGCAGCGTAGGCGTGAGCGATTCCGACCCCGCCGAGGCCGGCGACCGACGAAATGTTGATGATGCTGCCGCTCCCCCGTTGCTTCATCACGCGCCCACACTCCCTGATCCCGAGGAACACCCCGGTCTGATTGACCGCGATCACGCGGTTCCAGTCCTCGACCGAGGTGTCGAGCACCCGTGCGATCTGGAAGATGCCGGCGTTGTTGACGAGCACATCGAGCCGACCGTCCGCCTCGAGCACACCCCCGACGACCGCGGCCCAGTCCGCCTCGCTCGTCACGTCGTGTTCCACGAACGACACCGCATCGCCGAGACGGTCAGCGGTCGCCTTTCCTTCCTCGGCCCGGACGTCGGTGATGTACACCGTCGCGCCCTCGGCAGCGAATCGCTCTGCTTCGGCTGCGCCCTGACCCCGTGCTCCACCGGTGATCAACGCCACTTTGTCGTCCAGTCGTCCCATCCACGAAACGTAACCCGGCGATCTCGTTTACTCCGCTGCGGAACTCGGTGGCTAGCGTCGTAGCCGCAACGGTCGACCGACGATCCGGTCCCGACCACGACTCCAGGAGTTCCTTTGATGCGCGAAGCAGTGTTCGTTTCCTACGCCCGCACCGGACTGGCCAAAGCCGGTCGCGGCGGTTTCAACATGACCCCGGCCATGTCGATGGCGGCTCACGCGATCAAGCACGCTGTCGCCAAGTCGGGCGTCGAGCCTGAAGCGGTCGAGGATGTCGCTCTCGGCAATGGCGCACACGGCGCAAGCAACCTCGGTCGGCTCGCCGCGCTGCTCGCCGGCCTGCCGGTCACCACCGGCGGCAACACGATCCAACGGCACTGCTCGTCGGGCCTCAACTCGATCGCTGTTGCGGCGAATCACATCAAGCTCGACGGCGTCGACGTCGCCGTCGCCGCCGGTGTCGAGTCGATCACGATGCCGGGCGGCGGGCTCGACAGCCTCGGCGGCCTCGACCCCGCCCTGACCGAGCAGTACCCCGCGATCTTCATGGCGATGATCGAGACCGCCGACATCGTCGCCGAGCGGTACGACGTCTCTCGCGAGTACCAGGACGAGTACTCACTCGAGTCGCAGCAGCGCATGGCGCGGGCACAGGAGAACGAGCTGTTCGTCGACGAGATCGTCCCGATGGAGACGAAGATGAAGCTCGTCGACAAGGAGACCAAGGAAGAGACGATCGTCGACTACACCGTCGACCGCGACGAGTGCAATCGTCCGCAGACGACACTCGAAGGACTCGCCAAGCTGGGCCCCGTGCGCGGCGAAGGCAACTTCGTGACCGTGGGCAACGCGAGCCAGCTGTCCGACGGCGCCGCCGCCGTGGTGATGATGTCCGACGAGGAAGCATCGCGCCGCGACATCGAGCCGATGGGTGCGTTCAAGGGCTGGGCCGTCGCAGGTTGCGAGCCCGACGAGATGGGCATCGGGCCGATCTACGCCGTTCCGAAGCTGCTGAAGCGCCACGGGCTGACCGTCGACGACATCGACCTGTGGGAGCTGAACGAGGCGTTCGCCAGCCAGTGTCTGTACTCACGTGACACGCTCGGCATCGATCCGGAGAAGTACAACGTCAACGGCGGCTCGATTGCGATCGGGCACCCGTTCGGGATGACCGGCACGCGCTGCGCCGGCCACCTGCTCCAGGAGGGCAAGCGCCGAGGCGCCAAGTGGGGCGTCGTGACGATGTGCATCGGCGGCGGCCAGGGCGCTGCCGGGCTGATCGAAATCTACTGATTTCGTCGACACATAGCCTCTGAGCAGGGGAAACGACACTCGGAGAACTCTGAGGTACCCCTGTGCGCATGATGGTGGCATGAACAACGCCGCCACCAACATCGAGCGCACCGAGACCCCCGGCGCCCAGCAGCTCACGCTGCTGTCGGTGCCGGAGACCACCACCGAGTCGTTGAAGCCGTCACCGGTCCACGCGAGGTTCCAACTCAGCATGACCACCCGTCGGCGGGGCCTCGCCCACGTCGCAGAGATCCGGCGCCAACTCGCCGAATCGCAGGCACAGCGCGACGCCGAACGGGCCACGCCCCTCCCCCGTCGCCGCCCGACAGCCGCCTGACCCAGCGCATCGACGCCGGGTCGGGCCACGTCAGCTCGCGGACGGCGACAGGTCGCGTACCGCCTGCCAATGATCGAGATCCGGGTCGAGCGGCAGAATGGCGAGGGAGCTGGTGGTGACCCCGTTGTCGAAATAGGCCTGGATCTTCTCGCGGCATTCCGCCGGCGATCCGTGCACGATGAGGTCATCGACGACCTCGTCGGGAATCTCGGCCAGCGCCGCCTTGCGATCACCGGCCTTCCAGTTCTCCCACATTCCGTGCAGCGCCTCGCCGCGGCCCATCCACTCGTGGAAGGCGGCGTAGACGGGCACGTTCAGATAGGCAGCGATCGCGAATCGAGCTGCGGCCCGCACGACCTCGGTGTTCTCGCTCGGGCAGCAGAAGATCCGGCAGACGATCTCCTTGTCGTCGCCTCCGCCCGCGTCGTTCACGATGCCGGCCACGGTCGACACGTCGCTCGCCGACAGCCAGTTGATGATCGCCCCGTCGGCCTCGCGCCCGGCGAGGCGGAGCATGCCCTCGCGCAACGCCGCGACGAGGATCTGCGGCTTCTGCTCGGGGAGGATCCCGAGTCGGAACCCGTTGATCTCGAACGTGTCGTAACGCTGCTTGATCTTCTCCCCGCTCAACGCATCGTTCAGGAACCGCACGACGTCGCGGACCTTCTTGTACGGCTCCTCGAACGGCACGCCGTTCCAACGTTCGACGATGACGTTGCTCGACGAGCCGACCCCGATCGCAAACCGACCGGGCGCGGCATCGGCGAGCGACGCGACACTCTGGGCGAACAGCGCCGGCGAGCGGGTGTAGGCCGGAACGATCGCCGTGCCCAGCCGAAGCCGTGGCTCCCAGGCTGCCGCCATCGCGAGGGGGGTGAACGCGTCGGCGCCGTCGGCCTCGGCCGACCAGATGTCGGTGTAGCCGAGGTCGGCGAGCTCGTGCAGCTTCGCTTCGTGGGAGTGGAGCGGGCCCGGGAGTGGGACGGTCATGCCGGGTCGGATCGGAAGTGCCATCCGCCGACACTACGAAGATGAGCAGAATTCCGGCGGATCGTGTCGCAGACCGCCCGATCCGCGGGATTCGCAGGGCCTCAGCCCTTCCAGAAGCGGGCGATGACCGATTGGCTGGCCGTGGCGAGCAGGGTGCCGTCCTCGGCGAACATGTGGACGAGGCCGTGGCCGAAGCCGCGCTCGACCGCGTGCACCCGGATGTCCATCAGGACCCAATCGGTCGGCACCATGCGACACACGCGCAGCGTGTTGTCCAGACTGTTCCCGCCACCACGACGTCCGAGCGCCTGACCGACGCCCATCGGGACGAAATCGCCGAGGATCGCCAGCGTCGTCGCGTCGACGTCGGCGATCACGTCGGGAATGCGCGCCCACATCATCGTCTGGCCGTCGCCCTGCGTCGCGTCGGCGACGTCGAGCGCCAACGTCTTCCCACTCGACGCCTTTCACCATCCGCTGATCGAGCTTCTCGGTGATCGTTCCGATGCTCTCCGGCGCAACAGGACGCGGCGGGAGCGACATGGGCGAGGGCAACCCTGCGGGCAACGTCTCCCACTGCCCCTGCTCCGGGATGCCGCGGTCGCCGAGCGCAGCGTTGACGGTGAGGATCTCCCGGTCCGCGACGTGGCACACCGCACGGGCCTGGGTGATCGCATGACCCTCGACGGCGATCGTGACGTCGATGTCCACGACCTCACCCGGGTTGGCGTACGACAGATACTGCGACGTCGCCCAGACGCACTGCCGGCCCGAGGTGCCCTCCATCGCCGAGATCGCCGCGGCGAGACCGCACCCGCCGAACAGGAATCCCGAGCTGACGGAGATCTTCTGCGTGACCGGGAGTTTCCATCGGAACCGGTTGTGCGTGGGTTCGAGTCCGAGGAACGTGCGCGAGTCCATGCGGACGTCGATGGTAGAGCGCCGGGCGTCAGTTCGTTAGCGTCGGCGCATGAGCACCGAGACGTGGCAAGGCGATGCGGTTGGACTGGTCGAAGCGTTCCGGGCAGGCGAACGCAGCCCGCTGGAGGAACTCGAGGCGTCGTACGCCGCCATCGATGCCAGCGATCTCAACGCCGTCTGCTTCGCCGATCGCGAGGTCGCGCGCGACCAGGCACGGACTGCGGACGTGTCGAAGCCGTTCGGCGGGGTACCGATCGGCGTGAAGTCGTTGAACGAGGTCGAAGGGTGGCCGTACGACGAGGCGTCGGTCCCGTTGAAGGACCGCGTGGGTCAGATCACGACGACGCAGGTCGAGCGGATTCGGCGCGACGGTGGCGCCGTGCTCGCGGCACAGACCACATCGAGCGAGTTCGGCGGCGTGAACCTCACGCGGACCGTGCTCTATGGCGCCACGCACAATCCGTGGCAGCAGGGTCGCACGCCGGGCGGGTCGTCGGGCGGGTCGGCATCGGTCGTCGCGGGCGGTCTGCTCCCGATCGCCACCGGTGGGGACGGTGGTGGGTCGATCCGCATCCCGGCGGGTTTCACCGGGCTGGTCGGCCTGAAGGCCACGTTCGGCGCGTTCCACTCGGCCCGAACACCCAGTACGGCAACCTCACGGTGAACACGGGCTGCATGGCCCGATCCGTTCGCGACACCGCCCGCTGGTTCGACGTCACGAACGGCCACGACGCAACCGACCCGCTGAGCCTGCCGAAGGTCGACGGCTGGGAACGCGACCTCGGAAGCCACCTCGCCGACCTGCGCGGCGCCCGAGTTGCCGTCGTGCCCGACTGGGGTGGCGCCGCAGTGTCACCGATCATGTGGGAACTGCTCGAGGAGGCGGCGACGAACCTGATCGCGGACTGCGAGCTCCGCCGAACCGACGATGTCGACACCCACGTCCCACGGATGGGCGGGGCGTGGTCGATCTCGGGGATGATCTCGATCCGGGCCGAGCTGGGCGATCTGTATCCCGATTGCGCCGACGACCTGACACCCGAGATGAAGTTCGGCCTCGAGCAGACCGAGGGGAAGTACGGCGAGGAGGGCCGGGCGCGCCTCGAGCGGCGACGGAGCGAGCTGAACCAGCGCGATGGCACGAATCTTCGACCCGGTGGAGGGCGTCGACTTCGTCATCACGGCGTCCAACCCCGACGTGGCCTTCGATGCCGAGGGACCGCTCCCGTCGGTGTTCGGCGGCATCGAGGCCGGCCGCGGCAACAACGGCTTGCTCACGTTCCCGGCGAACCTGCACGGCAACCCCGCAATTTCGGTGCCCGCCGGCACGGTCGACGGCCTCCCGATCGGTCTGCAGATCGTCGGCCGACACTTCAGCGAGCCGCAACTGCTCGACCTGGCGCTGACGATGGAACGCAACCGTCCGTGGCCACTCATCGCACCGGCGCCCCGATGACCCGAGCGTGAGAGCCCCGAGCGTGAGAGCCCCGGCGTCCCACTCGTTTACGGTACGAAGTCATGAAGGTTGCACTCACCGTCAATGACTTCCTCCGTCGGGGTGAACTCGTCTATCCCGATCGTGTCGCGATCGTCGACGAACCCGACCAACCAGCCGAGAGCTGGGGATCGATCGACTACCGCGAGATGGCTCGCCGTGCCCGAGCGATGGCCGCCGGCCTCGACGAGCTGGAGATCGGCGTCGGCGAACGTGTCGCCATGGTCAGCCACAACTCGGCTCGCCTGTTGACGGCATTGTTCGGGGTTTCCGGATCGGGACGCGTGCTCGTGCCGATCAACTTCCGCCTCGTAGCAGCCGAGGTGGCCTACATCATCGAGCACTCGGGTGCGAGACTGCTGCTCGTCGATCCCGAACTCGCCGACGCCCTCGACGGCGTCGAGTGCGAACGCAAGCTGATCATCGGCGCGGAGAGCGATGCGGTCCTGATGAAGTTCGACGTCGAGCCACGGCCGTGGGAGCCCGACGAGGACGCAACGGCGACGATCAACTACACGTCGGGCACGACCGCCCGTCCGAAGGGCGTGCAGCTCACACACCGCAACGTGTGGATCAACGCCACGACCTTCGGCTGGCACATGGGCGTGTCGGATCGCGACGTGTACCTCCACACGCTTCCCCAGTTCCACTGCAACGGGTGGGGAATGCTCTATGCGGTGAGCGCGATGGGTGGCAAGCACGTCATCATCCGCAAGGTGGACGGCCACGAGATCCTGCGACGTGTCGACGAGCACGGCGTGACCCTGATCTGCGGTGCGCCGGCGGTGCTCAACGCGGTGCTCGATGCCGCCGCAGAGTTGGTCGCCGAGGGCAAGCCGGTGCCGGGTCGTGACCGGGTCCGGATCGTGGTGGCCGGCGCGCCACCGCCGACCAAGACCATCGAGCGGACCGAAGTCGAGCTCGGCTGGGAGTTCGTCCAGATCTACGGTCTGACCGAGACGGCGCCGCTGATCACGATCAACCGGAACCGCGCCGAGTACGACGACCTGACGCCGTTCGAGCGGGCTCAGAAGCTCTCACGGGCCGGCGCCCCGAGTTTCGGCACGACGATGGCCGTCGACTCGCAGGGCGAGATCCTCGCTCGCAGCAACACCGTGATGGCTGGCTACTGGAACCAGCCCGACCAGACCGACGCGGCGATTCGCGACGGGTTCTTCCACACCGGCGACGGCGGCATGATCGACGACGACCACTACGTCGTCATCTCGGACCGCAAGAAGGACGTCATCATCTCGGGCGGCGAGAACGTGTCGTCGATCGAGGTCGAAGATGCGATCTTCCAGCATCCCGACGTCACCGAGGTCGCAGTGATCGGCATCCCCGACGAGAAGTGGGGCGAGTTGGTGACCGCACTCGTCGTCACCGTGCCCGGCAGCGACCTCGACGAGCCCACCTTGATCGCCCACACGAAAGCGCTGCTGGCGGGCTACAAGTGCCCGAAACGCGTCGAATTCCGAGACGAACTCGCACGCACGGCGACCGGCAAACTCCAGAAGTTCAAGCTCCGCGAGCCCTTCTGGTCATCGACCGACAAACAGGTCAACTGAGTGGATGCTCGTTGGTGCCTGGCACCACCGAACCGTCACTCGAGAGTGGCGTAGGTGGTGGTGCGGTCGTCGGTGGTTTCGCCGCGGACCTCGTCGACACACTCCGCCAGTGTGGAGAGGTAGTCGTCGATCACACCCGTATTGGTGTTGCTGACCGTCGAATGCAAGTTGTCGGGCGGTGTCTGGCGATCGTGGTACCAACCTCGCGCCAGCAACGCGTCGCCCAGTGCGAACATGTCGATCGACGGTTCGTCGCTTCCGTCGCGCGGCTCGGCGGCCATCGCAACGAGGTGGAACTGGCCGTCGCCGAGGACCCGGACGCCGTCGATCGCCATGATGCCCGCTCGCATGCGGTCGGCGTTGATCAGGGTCTGACGCGTCAGTTCGACGTAGCCGTCGATACCCAGATGCTGCATCACCGCCCAGGCACACGCCATCGGGAGCCCCGACCGGGTGCCCTGCATGTTCGGCGAGGCATAGAACCCGCCGAGCCAGTCACCGAAGACGAAGGTCTGGTACTTCCGCGACTGCTTGGTGCGGTGCAGGATGACCGAGACCCCCTTCGGGGCATACCCCAACTTGTGGATGTCGGCCGAGATCGTGGTGACGCCTTCGACCCGGAAGTCCCATGGCATCACGTCGCGGCCGAGTCGCTCGGCGAACGGCAGCACGAACCCACCCATGCAGGCATCCACGTGGCAGTTTGCTCCGACGGATGCGGCGAGGGCAGCGATGGCCGGGATGTCGTCCTGTACCCCCTGCGGATACTGCGGAGCCGACCCGACGACGATTGCGGTGTTTGCGTTGACCATCTGGGCCATCGCCTCGACATCGGCCGTGTAGTCGGGGCGCACCGGGGCCTTGCGCACGATCAGCCCGAAGTTGTGCGCCGCCTTGTGGAACGCCGCGTGAGCCGATTCGGGCAACACGATCTCGGGCTCGGTCACGCCGCGCTCCACCGACGCCCGCTCCCGCGCGGCCAGTACGGCACAGAGAATCGATTCGGTGCCGCCACTCGTGAGGAAACCCGCCACCTCGTCGTCGCCGTGGAGCAGGGAGGTCGTCCATCCAACGACCTCCCGCTGGATCGCCGCGAGTGACGGGAACGCCTGCGTGTTCAGGGCGTTCTCGTGGAGATACAGGCGAGCCGCCTGCTCGGCCACCTCGTGCACGGACGGGCCACCGTCGTACACCATGCCGAAGGTCTTGCCGTCCGCCCATCGCACGTCGTTCGCCCGCTTCTCGGTGAGTTCACCGATCACCTCGTCGACCGGTCGCCCCTGTTGTCCAAGTGATTCCATCCCGCCCATCCTTCCACGATCCGTTCCGACAGTCCCCTCCACGCGTTGCGGAGTGGGTCAGACCCACCCCGCGACGCGTAGCGGAGTGGGTCTGACCCACTCCGCAACGCTGTTAGGCGCGCTTGACATATCGTCGCGTGTGGCCCCTACACTCCCGGCCATGAGCACCCCCCGACGTCTCACCGCGCTCGTCGCCGGCGCCGCGATCGTCCTCGCCGGTTCGGCGTGTGGCGGCGACGACGCCGAGAGCATCACCCTGTACTCGGGTCGCAGCGACGGCCTGATCCAACCGATCATCGACCGTTTCGAGGACGAAACCGGCATCGACGTCGAGGTCAAGTACGGCGACACCGCCGACCTCGCGCTCCTCATCTCCGAGGAAGTCGCGGCGGGCCGCGTCGAGGCCGACGTGTACCTGTCCCAGAGCCCCGGAGCGATGGGCTTCCTCGACGATGACCTCGCCCAACTCCCGGCTGCGACGCTCGATCTGGTCGACCCGGCGACCCGTGACGACGACGGTCGGTGGGTCGGAATCTCCGGTCGCCAACGCGTGCTCGTGTACAACTCCGACCTCGTCGATCCCGCCGAGCTCCCCGACTCCGTCTTCGACCTCATCGACGAGCGCTGGCGGGGCCAGATCGGCGTTGCGGGCGGGAACGGTTCGTTCCAGGACTTCGTGACGGCGATGCGGTTCACCGAAGGCGAAGACGCCACCGCACAGTGGCTGAACGACCTCGACGATCTCGATCCGGTTGCATACCCGAACAACAACGCCATCGTCGCCGCGGTCGGCCGCGGTGAGGTCGAGGTCGGCCTCGTCAACCACTACTACAACTACCGAGCCCTCGCCGAGGACCCGGGGCTCGCCAGCGTCAACCACCTGTTCGCACCCGGCGACCCCGGCGCAACGCTGATCGTGACGGCGGCAGGAATCATCGACGGCACCGACAAGGCCGACCTGGCGAACACCTTCATCACGTTCCTCCTCAGCCCCGAAGGACAGGAATACTTCGCCGAGGAGACCTTCGAGTACCCCCTCGTGCCGGGTACGCCGACGGCCGGCAACGTCCCCGAGATCGAGTTCGACGACGTGGGAAGCCTCGACCTCGACGAACTCGAGGGCGGCCTGGAGCGAACGCGCGAGCTGATCGCCGAGGCGGGCCTCGAGAGCTGAACACGTCCGACCCTGCCAGACTCCCCCACATGTCCGAACTCGGCACCGTGGGCGCAGTGACCGCTGCGGAGTCCGAACCGGGCGCATCGCCGACCATTCACCGCGCAACTCCCGGGCCCCTGGCGTTCGTCGGGTTGGTCATCGGCGCAGCGTTCGCCGCGCCCGCCGTCTACGTCGTCATCCAGGTGATCACCCTCGACGCCCCGGTCGGCGACACCTGGGACGAGATCCGGGGGCCACTGTGGCGAACGCTGCAGCTCGCCACCCTCGTCTCGGCGACCACCGCGTTCATCGGCACGTTGCTTGCGTGGATCACGGTCCGGACCGACCTGCCCTTTCGGCGGGCCTGGCGCGTTGCGCTCGTTCTCCCGCTCGTGCTCCCGTCCTTCGTCGGGGCCGGTGCGTTCATCGCCGGCATCGCGCCCGGCGGCATCATCCACGACGTGCTGGAGACGATCGGCATCACCCCACCTCGCCGATTCCGTGGGCTGGGTGCGAGCTGGCTGGTGCTCACGGCGTTCACCTACCCGTACGTGATGCTTCCCGTCTCGGCCCGGCTCGGCTCGCTGCGGACCAGCGTCGAGGAAAGCGCGCGCATCCTCGGATGCTCCGCCCGCCAGGCGTTCTTCCGTGTCGTGCTGCCGGAGATTCGCCCGGCCGTGCTTGCGGGCGCACTCCTCGTGTTTCTCTACACGTTGAGCGAGTTCGGGGCCGTCCAGCTACTCGGCTACGACACGCTCACACGGGTCATCTTCGCCACTCGCCAGGCCGACCGGGCGGTGTCGTTCTCTGCCGCCGCCGCCCTGCTGGTGCTCGCCGTCGCGGTGGTCAGCGTCGAGCGTCGGTTCCGCGGTCGGGCCACCCCCGATCAGCGCGCGGCGGGCCAGCAGAGACCGACCGAGCTGGGGTGGCGGAAAGTGCCTGCGACGCTCATATGCGCTGCGGCGGTGACCGTCGGTCTGATCGTCCCCGTTTCGAGCCTCGCACTCTGGGCCGGTCGCGGGATCCGGGACGGGGTCGTCGACTTCGCGGACCTGGTCCAACCGACGATCAACACCGCGGGCGTCGCATTCGTCACCGCCATCGTGACCGTGATCGTCGTGCTCCCGATTGCTGTCGAGACGACGCGCCGTCCCGGGCCGCTGACGACGGTCGCGGCCGGATCCGTTCTCGGGGGATTCGCGATCCCCGGATTGGTCATCGCCTTGGCGCTCGCCGTCATCGCACTGAACGTGCCCGGGTTCGGCTGGCTGTACCAGTCACTGGCGCTGCTGATCATCGGGTACGTCGTCCACTTCGGATCGCAGGCACTTGCGAGCTCCGAGCAAGCCGTTCGCGCCGTGCCGAACCGTGTTCGCGAACAAGCACGCCTGCTGGAGCCGCGTCCGGTGCGACGCGCCGTGCACGTCGATGTCCCGTTGATGCGGCCGGGGCTCGTGGCCGGCGGCGGCCTGGTGCTGCTCGCCACGCTCAAGGAACTGCCGGCAACGCTGCTGCTCGCCCCGATCGGCTTCTCCACGCTCGCCACCGAGATCTGGGGTGGCTTCGGAGAGGGCTTCTACGCCGAAACCGGCGTGGCGTCCCTGCTCCTGATCGCCGTGTCGGCGTCACTCACCTGGCTGCTGGTCTTGCGACCCATGGTCCGACGCTGACCGTCGCTGCCGCGCCCGCCCCGGCGCACCCACACCGACGTCGCACGGTCCGCGAGCCACCACACGCCAACTCCCGACGCGATGGTGAGCCAGAACGCGATGCCGTTGTGCATCCACGGGGTGAACAGTGGCCACACCTGCCAGTGCACGAGGAAGATCCACATCGACGCTGCGGCGATCGGTGTGATCAGCCGTGCCAGCGCACGCGGGACGAGCACGGTCGGGAACCACGTCAAGGCGAGCATGATCGCGATGATCCGCACCTCGCGGTCGGTCTGTCCGAAGAAGCCGACGGTGACCCACACGACAGCGGCCGACACCATCAACCGCTTGGCAACGCTGTCCGCACGTTGCGCGCACCAGCCGAGTGCGACGAAGAAGGCGACCGTGTGCGTGCGGTAGATCTCGTTGTAGTCACCGCCCAGCTGCACGACGTCGAACCGGAACAGCAACGTGATCGCCAGGACACCGAGCGCGAACGCGAACGGGGCACGCCGCTCGCCGCGGCGCACGGCCGGAATCGCGAACAGGACCGCAACGACGACCATCACCTGGACGAACGTTTCGAAGTACCAGTACTCCCAGCGTCCGTCGCGACGTACGGCATCCCCGGTGTAGTTGTTCACCAGCAGCATCGCGCCGACGCTGTATCCGCCGAAGACCAGCATGTTCAGGCCGATCCAGACGCTCGTCGGCACCGCCACCCGAGCGATCGTCGTCATCGATCGGCGCATCCGGCCGGCGAGGTCGTGCGGCACCAGTTGGAACCGGGCGATGTTGTAGCCCACGAGCGCGAGCAGGCCATGCGCGCCGCCCGGGAGCCGGAACAGTCGCATGTGCGTGCACACGATCAGCAGGATCGCCACCGCACGGATCACGACACCCGTCTCGACGCGCATCCACCATCGACGCCCCGGCTCGCCATCTGCGCGCAGTCGTTCCAACTCCGAGATCGGACGAAGATGCCAGTCGCTCGGGAGCTCACCGAGCAGCGGTTCGAGCCGGGTCGACATCTCGACGTAGGAGAACGAGTCCCCACCGAGTTCGGCGAAACTCGCCGACGAGTCCACAGTTCGAAGCCCGAGCACGAGCGAGAACGCGTCGGCGACCGATGCGTCGGTGGCTGTCCCATCGTCGTCCACGTCGACGCTCGCTGCTGTTGCGATCGAACGCGAGACCTCGACGAGGGCGGGACCGTCGACCTTGCCGGACGCGGTTCGCGGCAGTTCCGCGAGCTGGACCCCGACCACGCGCGCCGGGGGCACCGAGGCCAGCGCACAGACCTCGCGCCGCAGGCCGTCGTCGACGTGCGCGTCTGCGTCGGACGACATGGCCACGGCGACGATCCCCTCGTCGTCACCCGCACAGCGGACCGGACGCCGCGGCGACGACAACCGACTCTCGAGATGATCCAGGTCGACTCGCTTGCCGTGCAGTTTCACGAAACGACTCGCCCGCCCGACGAGTTCGAGACGGCCCTGTGCGTCCAGCCGCCCGAGATCGCCCGTGTGCAGCTCGACGACGTCTCGTCCTCGCGAGAGATCCTGCGGCTGGGTCGCATAGCCCAGCATCACGTTCGGGCCGGAGTAGATGACCTCGCCGACGCCAGGGAACGAGTGGTGATCAGCACTCCAGCCGGCCGGCGCCGGCCCGATCCGAAAGGCACCACCCGGTATCGCGCGCCCGACCGATGCGGGATGGTCGTACGAATCGGCCGGGGACGCAACGGCCATCCGGGCGGTCGCTTCGGTCTGGCCGTACATGACGACGAAGTCCCAGCCGGCCGATCGTCCGAGGTCGACCCACCGCCGCACCGCGGTCGGCTCGAGCCGGCCGCCGGCCTGGGTCACGAGTCGGAGCGATGGCGTGCGCATCACGTCGGCTCCGAGCCGCTCGATCATCTCGAAGGTGTACGGCACGCCGGCGAGCGTCGTGACGCCCCATCGCTCCACCGCCGCCCAGAAGCAGGGATCGACGACCGACGCGTCGGTGATCACCACTGACGCCCCCACGGCGAGATGCGACGTGATCACCGACAGCCCGTAGCAGTAGTGGAGCGGCAGCGACGTCACCGCACGGTCGCGTTCGACGAGGCCCAACGATTCCGCGATCGCCAACGCGTTCGACAGCACTGCGTCGCGGGACAGTCGCACGAGCTTGGGGCCGCCGGTCGTTCCCGACGTGCTCATCAGCAGGGCCAAATCCGGATGGAGGTCGTGTCGGGACGGCTCGCGCCAACTCGTCGACTGCTCGACGTGCAGCGCATCGCCACGCCCCGTCACGACGACATCGGGTCGATACGTCGCCACGATTTCCCGCTCACTGCCTGCGACGTCTGACACGATCAAGGGATGGCCCCCGTCGAGCGCCGCCAACAGTGTCACGATCGCTTCGACATCGTCGACGTCACCGAGCTGGACGAGGCGCCGGGTCCGTCCGAGCGCCGCTCGACGCATGTCGATGCGATCGGCCAGTTCGGCACACGTCACGACGGACGACGCCGGCCCGTCCGCCTCCTGGTCGTCGAACTCGCGGTCGAGAACCAACGCCGGGTGATCGCCACGAGCTCGGAACCACTCCGCCGACAGGACGCTCGAGGCGTTCGAGTCCGGCCACCGAGTCGGCGCCGAGGCGAGGTCGGTCACAGGGCGCAAGATAGACTGTCGACCGTTGTAAGGCAACCCTAACTCTCTCATGTCACTCTCGCTGCCCGACCGATCGACGACCAACGATCCGACCACCGATGTCCTGCGACGTCGCGCATCCGGTCGGTCGTCGTCGCCCGCGACGGAACGAGCGCTCGCCGGAGTCGACGTCGACGCCGTGTCCGTCGCATACGGGCGGGGCCCCGACGCCGTCCGCGAGGTCACCCTCTCGGTCGAGCCGGGCAGCATCGTCGCCCTGCTCGGACCATCCGGATGCGGCAAGACCTCCCTGCTGCGGGCGATCGCCGGCCTGGAACGGCCGCGGGCCGGATCGATCTCCATCGGCGGCGTGACCGTGTCGTCGCCGTCGTCCTGGGTGAAGCCGGAGCATCGACAGGTCGGCATGGTCTTCCAGGACGGTGCGCTGTTCCCCCATCTCACCGTGGCCGACAACGTCGCGTTCGGCCTCGGATCGCGTCATGCGAAATCGAATCGCACCGAGCGGGCGCAGCGAGTCGACGAACTGCTCGAGTTGGTCGACCTCGTCGGGCTCGGCGATCGTCTCCCCGACACCCTGTCGGGCGGCCAGCAACAGCGGGTTGCACTGGCCCGCTCGCTCGCCCCCAATCCGTCGGTACTCCTCCTCGACGAACCGTTCTCTGCGCTCGACGCCGGTCTGCGCATCCACGTTCGCGCCGAGGTCGCCCGGATCCTGCGCGACGTCGGGGTGACATCGGTGTTCGTGACCCACGACCAGGACGAGGCCTTCGTGTTGGGCGATCAGGTCGCCGTGATGCGCGACGGGCGGATCGAACAGGTCGGCACACCCGATCAGCTGTATCGCACCCCGGCGACGCGTTGGGTCGCCGGGTTCGTCGGCGAAGCCAATTTCGTGCCGGGCTCCCGCAGCGGCGACAGCCGAACGGTCCAGACGGCGCTCGGGCCGATCCCGGTCGACGCATCGCCTGCGGACGACGGGCGACGTCTCCGTGCTGGTCCGGCCCGAGCAGGTCGAGTTGTCATCGGGCGACGACGCCGAGATCACCACGGTCGAGTACTACGGACACGATGTCCGCTACGAACTGCTCCTCGCGGACGGTTCGACGCTCTCGGCGCGAACCCACCCCGATCAGCTGCACCAACGTGGCGAACGCGTGGCGATCTCGTTCGAGTCGTCCTCGACGACCACGGTCTTTCCCGCCTGACACGGCTCGGGCCACCCGTTCGCCACCGATCACCTGGTCCGATCGTCCCCGACGGGCACGTGTACGTTCGGACGATGGCCGACACCACCATCTTCCCTGCCCGCAGGATCGTCACGATGGACCCGTCGCAACCCGTCGTCGACGCCGTCGCCGTGCGCGACGGCAAGATCCTGGCAGCCGGGTCCGTCGAGGAGTGCGCGTCGTGGGGCCCGCACGAGGTCGACAACCGCTTCGCCGAGCTCGTGCTCGTGCCGGGGATGATCGAAGCCCACGCGCACAGCCTCGAAGGCGCCTTCGCACTCCTCCCCTACGTGGGCTGGTTCGATCGGCACCGGCTCGACGGGATCGCCCCGGGCGTCAAGACCTACGGCGCGCTGATCGAGCGGTTGGCCGAACTCGACCAGCAGATGCGCAACGACGGTGCCGGCGCGACCGAACCGATCGTGGTCGGCGGATTCGACCCGATCTACTTCCGCGGCGAGGAACGTCTGACCCGCGACCATCTCGACCAGGTCGGCACCGATCGACCCATCTTCGTGTTCCACGCGAGCGCCCACCTCGCCACCGTGAACACCGCAATGCTCGAACACCACGACATCACCCGCGACTCGACCACGGTGGGGGTTGCACGCGACGCGTCGGGCGAACCGAACGGTGAACTCCAGGAGATGCCCGCGATGTCGCTGGCTTCGTCCGCGCTCCACAGCATCCTGCGCGCGATGAACGACCCGGCATCGATCGAAGCGCTCGGACAGATCTGCGTCAACCAGGGCATCACCACGCTCACCGACCTGGCATCGGCCGGCCTGCAACGACCCGACTCCCAGGATCTGTGGCACGCAACCGTCGACCGCGACGACTACCCCGCACGAATCCTGCAGCGCCACATCGCCGCGCTCCCGCCTGGTGCGACCGACTGGTCCGAGGCCGCCGATGCCATCCTCCAGCTCGCCGAGCACGACACCGACAAGCTCCGCACCGCGGGCCTCAAGGTGTTGCTCGACGGGTCGATTCAGGGTTGGACCGCCAAGATGGGCTGGCCCGGCTACTACACCGGCAACGACCACGGCGTCTGGATGACGGCACCCGACCAAGTGCTCGACCTGTGCCGACCGTTCCACGAGCGCGGCATCAACATCCACACCCATTGCAACGGTGACCTGACGGTCGACCTGTGGATCGACACCGTGGAGCAACTGCTGCTGGAGCGGCCGTGGCTGGACCATCGCCATACGGTCCAGCACTGCCAGCTCACGTCACCGGCCCAGTACCGACGCATGGCGAAACTGGGGATGTGCGCCAACATCTTCACGAACCACATCTGGTACTGGGGCGACCAGCATCATGATCTCACCGTCGGGCCCGAACGCGCCCGTCGCATGGAGGCATGTCGAACCGCCGAACGCGAAGGAGTGTCGTTCTCGATCCACTCCGACGCCAACGTCACCCCACTGGGGCACCTGCACACGATGTGGTGCGCGGTGAACCGGGTCACGCCGTCGGGACGCGTGCTGGGGCCCGACGAGCGGATCTCAGCGGAGTCGGCGCTCCGCTCGGTCACGCTCGGGTCCGCCTATCAGCTGCACCTCGACGCGGAGTTCGGCTCGGTCGAATGCGGGAAGGCGGCCGACTTCACCGTGCTCGCGGACGACCCACTCGAGGTCGACCCGATGTCGATCAAAGACATCGACGTCTGGGGCACGGTCGTCGGCGGGCGACCGTTCGAGGCCCGCTGACCGCTCGCTCTCCGTTCGACCACGCTGCAGCCACCGGTGATCCGCGGGTCAGGCGTTGGCACACATCGCGTACGGAGTGACCGTCCAGGACGTGCGAGTGATCGAGCCGTGCTCGATCTCGACCGTCCACACGGTCGCCGACGACGGGTAGCTCGCCGTGACGAACGGAGGCTCTCGGTTTCCGCTCGGCGTCGAAACGAGATCGAAGCCACCCGAGATCGCCAACTTGCCGCTCGGGCACGTCGCCGTTGCCGTCCCGTCGTCGTTGTTGTCGCCGCTGACGGGCGTACCGACGACGCGCTCGCAGCCCGCTGACGCCGTCCGCACCGTCCGTTCCGGCTGGACCGGCGGGACCCGCCGGTCCAATCGGACCCTGCGGACCAGCGGGACCCTGCGGACCGGTCGCGCCGTCCGCACCGTCGAGCCCGTCGGTTCCGTTGGTCCCAGGGACGCCCTGCGGACCAGCCGGACCAACCGGACCCTGCGGACCGGTCGCACCAACCGGTCCAGCCGGACCAATCGAACCTGCCGGACCCTGCGGACCTACGGACCATCGGCACCATCAGCGCCCGCCGGACCCTGCGGACCAGCCGGACCCACCGCACCACAGCACCCGTCGACCTACGGACCCATCGGACCAACCGCACCATCACGGACCAGCCGGACCCAGCAGCACCCGTCGCGCACCGACGCAGTCACCGCCACCGGACCTGCCGCGACCCTGCGGACCACCGACCGGACCCTGCGCACCGCGCGGCGCCATCGCACCATCAGCACCCGCCGGACCCTGCCGGACCAGCCGGACCAGTCAGCACCCGACCGGACCACCGGACCAACCGGACCAACCGGACGCCAGCCGGACCATGCGCACCCATCAGCGCCAGCCGGACCCGCGGACCACCCGCGGACCCACGCGCACCATCAGCACCATCCGGCGCCCGCGCGGACCCACCGGACCCGGCGGGACCATCGGACCCACGACTCCAGTCAACACCATCCGCGCCCGCCGGACCTACAGGACCCGTCGGACCAATCGCACCGTCACTGCCAGCCGGACCCTGCGGACCAGCCGGACCAGCAGGACCAGCAGGACCCTGCGGACCCACGGCTCCATCAACACCATCCGCGCCCGCCGGACCCTGCGGACCAGCAGGACCCTGAGCACCCGTCGCACCATCGACACCATCAGCGCCAGCCGGACCCTGCGGACCAGCCGGACCAGCAGGACCCATCGGCCCCGCAGCACCCGTCGCACCTACAGCACCCGTCGGACCAATCGCACCGTCACTGCCAGCCGGACCCTGCGGACCAGCCGGACCCACCGGACCAGCTGGACCCTGAGCACCCGTCGCACCATCAACACCGTCATTCCCAGCCGGACCCTGCGGACCAGCAGGACCCTGGGGACCCACGGCTCCATCAACACCATCCGCGCCCGCCGGACCCTGCGGACCAGCAGGACCAGCAGGACCCATCGGCCCCGCAGCACCCGTGGCACCTACAGCACCCGTCGGACCAATCGCACCGTCACTGCCAGCCGGACCCTGCGGACCAGCACGGACCAGCAGGACCAGCAGGACCCTGCGGACCCACGGCTCCATCAACACCATCCGCGCCCGCCGGACCCTGCGGACCAGCAGGACCCTGAGCACCCGTCGCACCATCAACACCATCAGCGCCAGCCGGACCCTGCGGACCAGCAGGACCAGCAGGACCCATCGGCCCCGCAGCACCCGTGGCACCTACAGCACCCGTCGGACCAATCGCACCGTCACTGCCAGCCGGACCCTGCGGACCAGCCGGACCCTGCGCACCCGTCGCACCATCAACACCGTCATTCCCAGCCGGACCCTGCGGACCCACCGGACCGGCGGGACCCTGCGGGACCCACGGCACCATCAACACCATCCGCGCCAGCCGGACCCACCGGACCAGCCGGACCCACCGGACCGGCGGGACCCTGCGGACCCACGGCTCCATCAACACCATCAACACCATCCGCGCCCGCCGGACCCTGCGGACCAGCAGGACCCTGCGGACCAACGGCACCATCGACACCATCAGCGCCAGCCGGACCCTGCGGACCCGCCGGACCCTGCGGACCAGCAGGACCAGCAGGACCCATCGGCCCCGCAGCACCCGTGGCACCTACAGCACCCGTCGGACCAATCGCACCGTCACTGCCAGCCGGACCCTGCGGACCAGCCGGACCCACCGGACCGGCGGGACCCTGCGGACCCACGGCTCCATCAACACCATCCGCGCCCGCCGGACCCTGCGGACCAGCAGGACCCTGAGCACCCGTCGCACCATCAACACCATCAGCGCCAGCCGGACCCTGCGGACCAGCCGGACCAGCAGGACCCATCGGCCCCGCAGCACCCGTCGCACCTACAGCACCCGTCGGACCAATCGCACCGTCACTGCCAGCCGGACCCTGCGGACCAGCAGGACCCACCGGACCAGCTGGACCCTGAGCACCCGTCGCACCATCAACACCGTCATTCCCAGCCGGACCCTGCGGACCAGCAGGACCCTGCGGACCCACGGCTCCATCAACACCATCCGCGCCCGCCGGACCCTGCGGACCAGCACGGACCAGCAGGACCCATCGGCCCCGCAGCGCCCGTTCGCACCTAGCAGCACCCGTCGGACCAATCGCACCGTCACTGCCAGCCCGGACCCTGCGGACCAGCCGGACCCGCACCGCGACCGGCGGGACCCTGCGGACCCGACGGCTCCATCAACACCATCCGCGCCCGCCCGGACCCTGCGGACCAGCAGGACCCTGCGCACCGTCTTCGCCCGCCGGACCCTGCTCTCCCGGCGCACCATCTTGACCATCAGCACCTGCTGGACCCGCTGGACCCGCCGGACCAATCGGACCAGGTTCTCCCTGCGGACCATCCGCGCCGTCGGCACCTGCAGGGCCAACGGGGCCAGCCGGACCAACTGCGCCATCCGCGCCGGCCGGACCCTGCGGGCCGGGGGCGCCGTCTTCGCCCGCCGGACCAGCCGGACCAGCGGGGCCTCCCGGCGTGCCGGCTGGACCCGCCGGACCGGCCGGACCAGCCGGGCCGGCGGGGCCGGTCTCGCCGGCAGGGCCCTGGGGGCCTGCGGGACCCGTACCGCCACCACCGCTGGAAGCCGGGGTGTAGAACGCGAGAACGTCGATGACGATGTCGACCTGACCGCGGTTGTTGTAGAGCTCGAACTGCCCGCCGGCCGACAGCGTGATCGACGTACTGTTCGCTGCGACACGCAGCGCATTCGACGGGTTGAGTTGGGACGCGACCGGCCGGGCTTCCCCAGCCGGGTACGTCGTGACGAACGTCGAGGGAGCCGTCGCCCCGGTGGCGGTCAGGTTCACGTCGATGGCGGTCACGCCGCTCGGAATCGTGCAGTCACCGTTGGTACCGAACACGTCGAACGTCACGGTCTCGGCCGGGCCCACTGGCCGGCGCAACGGACCCTTCGGATCGGCCGGCCGAGTGTCGACCAGTCGGCACGGAGCGATCGGCGTGACGACCGACTCCACCTCGTCGATGGCCCGTACGAATCCAATTCCGCCCGATCCCAGCGTGACCGCAACGGCCGCACCGATCGCGGCCCAGCGGCTGCGACTCACGCCACGGCGCGGACGATCGCCCGACCCCGCACGTTGCGCCCGCCCTGGGCTTCTCGCGAACAACGGACCTCTCATGTTCCCGTCATCGGCAATCTCTCGCCATCGCTTGAGGTGACCTTGACGAAGGGCTGATGTGCCAGTCGTCACCGCACAACCGATCGAGCCGCCGAGCGACGACCGGCCAGCCCCGTCGTCAGCGGTGCATGCGGGTGTCGCGCCCGACCGCGACGCGGTGCATCACCCGACGGTCGTCGGGGTAGTCGCTGACCGCGTAGTGCTGCGTTGCTCGGTTGTCCCAGATGGCGACCGTGCCAGGACGCCACCGCAGACGGACCTGGTGATCGGGCCGGTTGATCATGTCGAACAGCATGGTGAGGATGCGGGCACTCTCGGGGGCGCCGAGACCGATGATCCAGCGGGTGTTCGACTCACTGACGTTGACGTAGGGCCGACCGGACACCGGATGATGCGAGATGATCGGCCACACTGCCGAACCGACAGTCGACAGCATCTCGTTCATCTGCACGTTGCCGCCTTCGGCATACGGTCCGTTGCGAAACGCGCCGGGGTCATGCGAGGCCGACAGCGATTCGAGGTCGCTCCGCAGGCCCGGGTCGAGACGATCGTGTACCGAGTACATGCTCGCCCACAGCGTGTCTCCGCCCACCGACGGCACCACCACGGCCTGCAGGATCGAAGCGAACGGCGGCTCGGCTGTGAACGTCATGTCACTGTGCCATTCGGCGGCATCGGGGCGGGTGCCGGGTTGCCAGTCGAGTACGACGACGTCGTCGCTCTCCGGATGGGTGACGTAGGAGTGATGCCGAGCACCGAGCTCACCGAACCGTCGACCGAACGCGGCGTGGTCGAGCGGAGCCAGATGCTGGTCGCGCAGGAAGAGCACCTGATGTTCGATCAACGCCGAGTAGAGCTGGTCCACGCCCGAGTCGTCGATCTGCGAGAGGTCGACCCCCGTGACCTCGGCTCCCAACGCAGGCGTGACGCGGTCGACGATCATCGGGTGACAAGGTACTCGTCGGCGAGCTGCTGCAATGACGCCGGGTCGAGCCGGCGGGCAGCTCCGATCGCCTCGATCCCACCGGCGGCGGGTACCGCCGTCGACGTGACCGACACCGTCCGACCCACGACCTGGACCAGGCGGCCGACGATCGCGCCCGACGGCTCGATCACCGCCACCTCACCCTTGGCCCGCAGCACTCCGTCGGGGAGCCGCTCGAGGAACCCTCGAAGCTGATCGTCTGCCACCGGACCGAGACGGATCGCCCACGCGACGTACTCCACACCGTGACTGCCCTCGCGCTCGGTGGGCAACGACCGACCGGTTGCCCGGCGTGGTCGTCCGAGCACGACCTCCACGGCGACCTCGCCAAGCGGCGCCGCCTGAATCGGGGCGGCGGTGACCCCTTCGATCCAGGCGACCACATCCGACCGCCGCCGGGCATCGACCAGATCGGTCTTCGTCACCAGCACGAGGTCCGCCCCCGCGAGTTGGCGCACCACCTCCGAACCCACATATCGGTCACGAGCACTGCGCATGACCGAGTCCGCAGCGGCGAGCACGATCACGCCGCCCGGAGCGAAGCCGGGCACCGTGCCCCATGCCGCTGCCGTCGCTGGATCGGCGACGCCGCTCGCCTCGATGACGATGTGGTCGAGGGGCGGATCCATCGAGCGCAACGTCTCGAGCGTCGCGCGGAGGTCGTCGCCGAGCGTGCAGCACACGCACCCGTTTGCGAGGTTGACGACCGGAACGACGCCGTCGTCTCCCCCATCGACGGCATCGGCAGCGGCACGGAGCAGCGCGGCGTCGATCCCGAGCTCACCGAAGTCGTTCACGACGACGCCGATCCGTTGGTCCGAGGACTGTGCGAGAAGCCGGTTGAGGAGGGTGGTCTTGCCCGCTCCGAGATATCCACCGATCACCGTGATCGCGATCGGCGGCTCGGTCGTCATCTCCGAGATCGTACGGTGAGCGTGGCTGCCACCGATCAGACCCGCGGGTCAGACCAACGCGACCGGACGACGCCGGTCAACCGGCGACGAATCCGCCGGCGGCGAACGCCGCGTTGACGATCCGCTCGAGATCGGTCGACTCGCTCGGCGACTGACCCGCCACGGTGACGGCCCAGGTCACCCCGTCGCCACGATTCAGCAACATGGCGTGCGTGGACTCGATCGTCCCGGTGTGTCCGAACCGGTTGCCCCCGTACGAGATCACCCCGTAGCCGTAGCCGCGTTGCCCGAGCTGACCACCCACCGGCGCGATCATCTGGAGCACCGTTTCGGGATCCAACGGTTTGAAGCCCGGTGTCGACGCGTCGAGCGAGTCGAGGATGGTCACCAGCTCGCCAGGCGTCGCAATCCACGCGCCGGCCGCTCCCAACGTCTCCATGTAGTTCCGTCCGCGGGTCGTCACGTGCTGGGTCTCGTCGGGGCCGGGGTCGACGGTCGGTGCGAGTCGCATCCCCGAAATGCCGAGTGGTGTCAACAACGAGCGATACACGGCCTGCTCGTAGGTGAGCCCGGTGATCGCCTCGATCGCCAAGCCGGCCACGCAGTAGTTCATGTTGCTGTAGACGTACCCGCCACCCGAGGCGCCGCTGCGCAGCCCGGCCCGGGCCGCGTCGGCACAGTCGGCGGCGCCGCCGCGGAAGAACGTCGACTGGTACTTGCCGAAGCCCGTTCGGTGTGAGAGCAACTGGCGGAAGGTGAGGCTTCCCGACGAGCCGACGGGGCCGACGCCGATGTGGTCGGCAACGAGTTGTCCGACGGGGTCGTCGAGTCCGATGACGCCGTCCTCGACGAGCTGCATCACGACGATGGCGGTGATGGTCTTCGAGATGCTGGCGACTCGGAAGCGGTCCTGCGGCTCGGCGGGGTCGCCGGACTGCGGGTCGCGGAGGCCGAACGCTTGCTCGTGCACCACGTCGCCGCCGATCGACACCGCAACCGATGCTGCGGTGTTGCCGGGTCGAATCAGCGCTGCCTCCAGCGCATCGTCGAAGCCGGCCCACCCGGTCGCCGATGCTGGTGCGGCGACATCGTTCGTCACCCCCGGCCCGGGACCGGCCCCGCCGACACCTGCGTCGTCGACGGGGAATCGAGCGACGTCGACGTCGAGCACGATGTCCGGGCCGAGCTCGAACGAGGGATCGTCGTCCGTGCCGAGGTCGATGGGCGGGTCGTCGTCTTCAGCGACGGGCACCGGTGGCGGGTCGGCTGGCGGATCCGCGACCGGCGAGGGCTGGACGACCACCTCCGGCGACGACTCCTCCGGAACCGGCAGGACGGTCGTGGACGCCGAGGTGGCCGTGGAGTTCGGAGGCGGCTCTTCGGCCACAGCGACGTCAGACGGTGCCGTCGTTGCGTCGGGACCATCGATCTGGTCGGCGCCGGAACCCGATCCGGCACACGCTGCGGCCACGCATGAACCGACCACCAAGATCCACACCCGACGCACATCCATGAACACTCCATGATGACTCGGCAACCGCCTCTCGTTGCGGCACCCAGGCCGGTACGTTGCCGTCGTGCGTCACCGAACCGTGCTCGTCGTCGTGTGTTCGGTTGCTGCTGCATGCAGCGGCGGTTCCAGCGACACGGTCGACGACCACGCTCCCCGACGGTCCGGCCGCGACGGTCGGCCCAGCATCGTCGCCGGCGCCCGCGCCGATCCCGGTCACACTCGACGCGCTCCTCGATCAATCCATCGGAGTCGGCCGGGTGGATCTGCAGCCGAGCGCCAACCGCGTGATCGAAGGTCGCGGCGCGTTCTCGTCCACCACCCCGCAGGCGGTCGAACTCCCGGACGGCCGGAGTCCCGCATGGCTCGTCCCGACGAACGACGGGTCTTGGATCGCCGTGCTCGACGACGGTTCCACCATCGACATCGGGATCGCCGACAGCGGGATGATCGACGCCACGGCCTCGGCGCCGGTCGGCACGTTCGACCCCACCGCCGGACCGCCGATCCTCATCGACGGCGAACTCGTCGACGAGTCCACCGGGCGGAGCCTGTTCACCGATCCGCTCCCGGACACCCGCATCGTCACCGACGGGATCCGGCTCGTCGCGCTCGCCGGTCCCACCGACCGGTACGGCCACGCCGTGCTCGGCGATGCGATCGAAGGATCGGCCGTCGAGATCGTCGACGACGACGGAACCGTGACGACCCCGATTCGCATCGACGAACCCGACGTGATCGAGGCCGTGTCACCGATGCTCGCCGACGTGAATCAAGACGGGGAGCCGGAGGTCCTCCTCACGCTCTCGAACGCGGACACCGGAGCGCGGCTCGCCGCGTACGAACTCGATGGTGCGCTGGTCGCCGAGACTGCACCGATCGGGACCGGGAACCGCTGGCGCAACCTGCTCGCCGTGGCTCCGACCGGGCCCGACGGCGAAATCGAGGTCATCGACATCCGGACCCCCCACATCGGCGGCACCGTGCAGTTCTTCCGCAACGACGGTTCGGGCGAGCTCGTCCTCGTTGCGTCGGCGGACGGCTATTCGACCCACGCGATCGGTAGCCGGAACCTCGACCTCGGCATCGTGTCCGATGCCGACGGCGACGGCCGACTCGACGTGTTGCTGCCGACACAGAGCAGAGACGAGTTGGCGGTGGTCACGCGCGACGACAGCGACAACGGTGTCCGCGAGGTCACGCGCGTCGCGCTCGGCGCGCCGATCAGCACCAACGTGTCCGCCGTCGCGCACCGTGGCGGTGTCGCGTACGCAGTCGGGACGGCTGACGGGCGAGTCGTCATCTGGCCCGCCGCCCCACTCGGCTGAGCTCCGGCGCTGGACCCCACCGCTCGCGTCCGCCGCGCCGACCTCCACCTCGTGCAATCCGCAGCAGACCGGGAATCATGTCCCGATGGGACCTCTCGACGGTGTGAAGGTAGTGGACTTCTCGGTCATGATCTCGGGGCCGCTGGCAGCGATGATGCTCGCCGATCAGGGCGCCGATGTCGTCAAGGTCGAAACGCCGGGATTCGGCGACATCATGCGGTTACTGGGCACGTCGAAGAACGGGATGACCGGGATCTTCGCGAACAACAACCGCGGCAAGCGATCGCTGGTCGTCGACCTCAAGGCCGACGGTGGGCGCGACGTGATCCACCGGCTCGTCGAAGACGCCGACGTCGTGATCCAGAACTTCCGGCCCGGAGCGATGGCTCGATTGGGCCTCGGCTACGACGACCTCGCCGCGATCAACCCGGACCTCGTGTACATGTCGATCTCGGGGTACGGCCCGAACGGTCCGTACAGCGGCCGTCGCGTGTACGACAACGTCATCCAGGCAGCATCGGGCCTCGCGAGCGTCCAGACCGACCCGGCGACCGGCGAGCCCGCGATGTTCCGCACGCTGCTCTGCGACAAATCGACCGCCTACACCGCCGCGCAGGCGATCACCGCTGCTCTCTTCGCTCGTGCGACCGGGAAGGCCGGCGGCCAGCACATCGAACTCGCGATGATCGACACGGCCATCGCATTCCTGTGGCCTGACTCGGCCATGGATGCGGCGTTGCTGGATGACGACGTCAACCGACAGCCGACCCTCGCATCGAACTACGCCGTCACCCGGCTCGCGGACGGTTTCGCCAGTGCGGCGGCGGTCACCGACTCCGAGTTCGCCGGCTTGTGTGCCACCTACGGTCGTGCCGAGATGGCCGAGGACCCGCGTTTCGTCGACACGCTCTCGCGAATGGCAAACGCCAACGCAATGGTCGTCGAACTCGCCGAGGCTGCAGCCGGCTGCTCGCTCGACGACTTCGTCGAGCGATCGGCGCAGCACGACGTACCGGCGTCGAAGATCAACACGCTCGCTGATCTCCCGACCGATCCGCAAGTCGTCAACAACGAGGTGTTCGTCGAGCGCGATCACCCGATCGCCGGCCGAATCCGAGAACCACGTCCCGCCGCCCGCCTGCACGCCACACCACAGGAGGTCGGTCGTGTCGCGCCCGGTCACGGTGAGCACACGTTGGAGATCCTTGCCGAACTCGGCTTCGACGCTGACGCGCTGCGCGCCGCCGGCGTCATCGCCTGATCTCGCGGACACGTCGCCCGCAACGCGTCGGTCATCCTGACGGCGTCGGCAGCTCCTGCTGCACCGACAGCACCGGCGCGAAGAGATCGCCGTGCTCCTCGATCCGGGCGAGGACATCGGCCGCCTCGAACACCAACGGGTCGCTCCCATCGGCGCACGCTTGGACCTCGTCCCACGTCACCGGCGTCGAGACGGTGGGACGAGAGCCGGCACGCAGCGAGTACGGCGCAATGGTCGTCTTGTGGAGTGCGTTCTGGCTCCAGTCGACGAAGACCTTGCCCGGACGCTCCACCTTCGCCATGACCGTGGTGACCCGACCCTCGAGCTGACGCTCGAGAACCTGGCCGACTGCGAGCGCAAGATCTGCGGCGCCCTGGTGCGTGGCGCCGACGGTGTTCAGCGGGACGTACATCTGCAGGCCTTTGGAGCCCGATGTCTTGCACCAACCGACGAGCTGCACGGCATCGAGCACCGCCTGCGCGGCGAGTGCCACCTGGCAACACTCGACGATCGACGTGTCCGGACCCGGATCGAAGTCGAAGACGATGGCCCGCGGCGTGTCGAGATCGGCCGCGAGCGCCATCGGCGCGTGGAGCTCCAGTGCAGCCAGGTTCGCCGCCCACGCCATGGTCGCCGTGTCCTCGATGCGGCAGTACTCGATACCACCACGACGATCGCCGGGACCGAGCGAGACCGGCACCCAGTCCGGGCGATAGCGGTTGCACCGCTTCTCGAAGAACCCGTCCGCGTCGGCACCGTCGGGGAATCGCCGAAACGTGATGCACCGGCCCGCAAGGTGGGCCACCGCGGTCGGAGCGACACGCACGAAGTAGTCGATGACCTCGGCCTTGGTGAATCCCGACGGATACAGCACCTTGTCCAGGTTCGTGAGCTTGACCTCACGCCCGTCGATCTCGACGACTGTCGATGCGCTCACGCCGACTTCTTGGCCACCGACTTCTTGGCGGCCGCCTTCTTCTTGGCGGCACGCTTCTTGGCGGTCGACGTCTTCGCTGCAGGCTTCCTCGCTGTCGCCTTCCTGGCGGCGGCCTTCTTCGCACTCACCTTCTTCGGGGGTGTCTTCTTCGTGGGTGTCTTGTTCGCCGGCGTGTCGTTCCGGCTCGGCTGCTCCGACACCGACGCGAGCTTCGCGGCGGCCTTCGCGGCCGGATGGTGGGCGCGACTCGCCTTCGCGGCAGCGACGCTCGCCTCGAGCGCCGCCATGATGTCGATGACCTTGGGCGCCTCCGTCTCGACCATCGGCGTGGTGATCTCCTGCCCATCCGCCTTCATCTCGATCAGGGCCATCACCTGCTCGCGATACTCGTCGTGGTACTTCTCGGGTTCGAAGTCGGCGCTGAGCGACTCGACGAGTGACTCGGCCATCAGCACCTCCTTGTCGCTGACCTCGACCTCGTCGAGTGCCGCGAGTTCCTCGATCTCGAGCGGATCGACGACTTCGTCGGCATAGGCGAGCGACGACATCACCATCCGTCCGGATTCGGCTCGAATCGCTGCCGTGTACTGCTTGTTGCGCATGACGTAGCGGCCGATGCCGACCTTGCCGGACGCCTCCATGGCCTGGGCGAGCAGCGCGTACGGCTTGGCGTTGGCGTCCGGGGCGACGTAGTAGGCGGTGTCGAAGTACACCGGATCGATCTGGTCGAGATCGACGAACTCCTCGAGCTCGATCGTCTTGGTCGCGGCCGGCATGAACGGCTCGAGCTCGTCGGGATCCACCACGACGTAGCGTCCTTTGGCCACCTCGTATCCCTTGACGATGTGCTCCTCGCTCACCTCTTCACTCGTCTCGGCGTTCACCTTGCGGTAGCGAATGCGCGCCAGGTTGCGCTCGTCGAGCTGGTTGAACGAGACGGACTTCTTCCGCACGGCGTGGAACAGCTTCACCGGGATCGCCACCAACCCGAACGAGATCGTTCCACTCCACACCGGACGTGCCATCGACAGAGCATGTCACATCGACCGTGATCCCGAACCGGATCACGGTGGTCGACGCTACGTCTGGTCGAGGACTGCTCGGGCGACGATGTCGGTGCCGAACGCGGTCAGGATCGCCAGGTAGAGCAGCCCGGTCGCCGCCATCACCGCGGAGTAGTAGCGCTCCTTCAGGGCGGCTCGGGTGACGAAGACGAGCACGATCGTGGTGATCGCACACATCGCCCACATCCAGCCGAGGAGCCCGCCCCACCCGTCGTCGACGGCCCCGGTCCAGACGCTGATCATCCCGACCGGCAACAGCAGTGCCCCGATTTCGAGTGGCCAGAGCCATCCGAGCGCCGTGACCATCTCGTTGAGCAGCTTGCGCGGCAGACCCGGTTGGACGAGGTACCAGTGCCCGAGCAGCATCCCGTCGCTGATCGCGCCGATGAATGCGGCACCGATCAACGTGCGCAGCAGCGCAACGGTGGTGTTTCCGCCTGCATCGACGGCTGCGGCGATCAGCCCGACGGCGCCGATCATCGCCGGGACGAGGTCGAGGATCGGGTTGAACTCCGGCCCGCGGGCGGGCACCTCGTCGTCGACCGAGTCGTCGGGAGCCGCCTGCCGGTCGATGCCGGTCATGGCCGCCACTCGCTCCGAACGGCGGTCGAACTCGGCCAGCTGGCCGGACACGCCGGCCTTTCGCCGTGCGATCGACACGCCCAGCCCGACGAGGCAGGCGAGCGCGACGCCAGCCGACGAGATCTCGCGGATCGGGTTCACGCCGAAGGCGAGCCCCGCGGCGAGCGCGCCGGCCGCGAAGCAGAAATAGGTGCCCCGGAGCAGCCAGCCGTATCCCAGCCCGACGACGCGGTGGCGGGTGGTGAACCAGCAGAACAGCATTCCGCCGGTCGCCCACTGCAGCAGGACCGTCGCCGCTTCGAGTCTGATCACGAGGGTGGAGGGTAACGGCGAAGTGCACGTCGAACCGCGGCGTCGGCTCGTAGCCTCGTCGGTCTGATGACTGCGTTCCGGGCCGACCCCGCGACTCCACCCCGGCGATCGCTCGTGTACCTCGCGATCGCCGCCGCGAGCCTGCTTCTCGCCGGGTGTTTCACCGGGGAGCGGCCGTCGTTCGAGGACGACGAGACCGTCCCGACCGAGGCCACCGGCAACGCGGACATCGACCTCGTGCTCGGCCTGCTCGATTCGGTCGGCAGCTCGGAATTCACCGCCGGGTACGACATCGAGACGTTCTTCAACTCGGTCTCGTCGACCGGCACGGTCGTGCAGGCGGCCGGGCAGCGCCGCTCGATCACGATCGACAACGACGAGCGATCCGTCCGGTTCATCGTCGACGGCGCCGACGAGCGGACGTGCAATCTCATGACGGCCGAATGCGAGGCATCGCTCAACGACGCCCGGATCAGCGACACGCAACTTCCCCACACGTTCTACGGCCCGGCGTTCGCACAGCGGTTGCGCGCCGACGCCGTTCGCCGCATCGGCGACCCGGTTGCGTACGACAAGACGATCGCCGGGCAGAGCGCCCAATGCGTCGACGTCGCCGTGGCCGGCGGGACCAAGACCTACTGCGCGCTCGCCTCGGGTGCGCTCGCCGAGTTCGTCGGCGCCGACGTCACGATCGAGTTGACGAGCTACTCCCCCGAGCCCGACACGACGCAGTTCACGAGCGGCTGAACCGCTCCGGCGAGCAGCCCGTCGAGGTCAGTCCTCGTCGGCGATCCACGACCCGTGGAAGCCGTGCGGAACCCGCTGCGGGAGCGCGATCGTCGCCACGGGGTCGGCGGACATGTCCGCTGCGTCGAGCACCACGAACTGTGACGTCTGGTCCGCCTTGTCGTACACGAAGGAGAGGATCCAGCCCTCGTCTTCGGCAGCGGCGTCGTCGGCCGGCACGAAGATCGGCTCCGAGGTCGAGCGGCCGGCGCCGAAGTCGTGGAACGTCGAGGAGCCGTCGGACAGGTCGTACTTGACGACGCCGGTGGCCGCGTCGGTGATCGCCGGCTCGTCGGGGCGGCCCGTGACGGCCCAGCTGTAGCGGTTCTCGAACCCGGTGCGCCGGTCGTCGATACGCGGGAAGGCGTGCTCGACGTCGTCGAGCTGTTGCTCGGTGACCTTGCCGGTCCGCAGGTCGAAGCGCCAGCGCCACAGGTAGCACGGCTCGAACGCGTCCGGGCTGCCATCCCACATGGACTGGTGGCGGCCCGCATCGAGCACGACGACGTTGCCGTCCTCTTCGTCCCAGGCGTTGACGATGTGGAACACGTAGCAGCTGTCGATGTCGAACCAGCGGGTCTCGACCGGCGCGCCGGTGCCGATCTTGCGGCGGTCGACGAGGCCGATCCGCGATCCGTTGTCGGGGCGCCAGCAGAACGGCATGCCCCCGCCGCTGAGCGCGATGTCGAGGTCGAACACGACCGGGAGATCCATGAAGATCGCGTGGTTCCGGCTGATCGCGAAGTCGTGCATCATGACCGGAGCAGGGGTGTCGATCGGCTGGGCATGGATCACCTGCCCGGAGGCGTCGGCGACGTAGTAGGTGACGTAGGGCTCCGAGACGAGGCCGTAGCCGAAGAAGTGCATCTCGCCGGTTTCGGCGCACACGTGCGGATGCGCCGTGACCGGCGTGGTGACCGCGCCGCCGAAGTCGGTCGGGCCGAGCGTGTCGAGGTCGGGCGAGATCTCGTTGGGGAAGCTGCCCTCCTCGAGCGCGAGGATGCGGCCGCCGTGGCGCAGGACGTGGGTGTTCGCCCGCCCGGCGGACAGGTCGAAGTCGAACGTCTCCGGGTCGAAGCGCTGCTCGCCGGCGAGGAGCTTCGTGCGGACCCAGCGGTTCCGGTACCACTCGGCGTTGCCGTCACGCAGCCGGATGCCGTGGATCATCCCGTCGCCGTCGAACCAGTGGCTCGGGGTGACGCCGGGGGCCGGGTTCGCGCCGTTGCGGAAGAACCGGCCGTTCAGCTCCGTCGGGAGCTGCCCCGTGACCGGCAGATCGACGGCATCGACCTCGTCGGCAACCGGTGCGTAGTTGCCCTTCATGTAGAACGGCAGCTTGGTTGCGGGCTCGTCGATCGCAGTCATCGCGCAAGTCTTCCACGGCCGCATCGTTCCCATCGACGCTGTAGCGGAGTGGGTCTGACCCACTCCGCTACGCGAGGGAGATGAGGGAGTGGTCGGAGTTGTTGAGGCGGCGGGGTCCGTCGTCGGTGGCGACGGCGATGTCCTCGAGGCGCATGCCCCACTTGCCGGGGACGTAGATGCCGGGCTCGACGCTGAACGCATGGCCGGCCGCGAGCGGCAGGTCGTTGCCCTCGACGATGTACGGGTCCTCGTGCTCCTCGAGCCCGATGCCGTGGCCGGTGCGGTGGATGAAGTACTCGCCGTAGCCGGCGTCGTCGATCACCTTGCGGGCGGCGCGGTCGACGTCCTCGCACGGCGTGCCGACCGTTGCGGCCGCCACACCTGCCGCCTGGGCTTCGTGGAGCACGGCGTACGCCTCGGCGACGTCGGGCGCGATCTCACCGGTGACCACACAGCGAGTCGTGTCGGAGCAGTAGCCGTTCATCGTTCCACCGAAGTCGCAGAGCACGATCTCGTTCTCGCGGATCACACGGTCGCCGGGATGATGGTGCGGACTCGACGCGTTCTCGCCTGCTGCGACGATCGCGAAGTTCACCTTCTGGTGGCCCTCCTCGATGATCCGGCGTCCGAGGTGTGCCGAGACCTCGGCCTCGGTACGGCCGACGAGCGGGATCTCGCCGCGTTGCAGTTCTCCGGCGATCAGGTCGACCGCTGCGCCGGCCGCTGCGAGCGCATCGATCTCGGCCTGATCCTTCGTCCGCCGCAACGCGCCGACCACGTCGACCGCGCGGGTGTACTCGGCGCCGGGCAGGTGCGGCAGCAGCTCGACGAGGAAGCGTGCCCACATCTGATCGCCGACGGCAATGCGCTTGGCACCCGCAGCGAGCTCGGCGGCGATTGCCGTCGGGTCGTCGGTTTCGCCCCACGGCACGAGATCGAACACCCCGGGTTGCTCGGCGACACGGGCGGCTTCGAGCCCGGGGATCAGCAGCGACGCATCACCCTCGCGGTGGCACGACGAGCAGGGTCAGTCGCTCGAGTGGCATCGCCGTGTAGCCGGTCAGATACGGCAGGTCATGGCCGACCGACAGCAGCACCGCGTCGACGTCGTGCTCGCCCATCGCCGAACGAACACGGGCGAGGCGATCGAGGTACACGGAGGTGTCGAGGGTCGGAGCGCTCATGGGAAAGAGTCTGCCACCGGCGCGGAGACGGCGCCTCGTCCTCCGTCGTTGTTGCCGACCTGCAACCGGCCGACCACCGACTGCGGCGTCCCCGCCACGGGCGTGGACGCCGCAGTCACCCACATCATCGCCGACGTCACCGGCGACATCCCCACCACCTGAAACCGAGCGACCCGAGCGTGTGCCCGACGCCGGTGATCTGTCGGGGAGTGGCCGAGCTCAGTCGGCCACGTCGATCGACCGACGGCTGACCGGCTTGTGACGCAACGAGCGCTCGGGTCCTCCGTAGCGTTCGATCTCCACGAAGTGCCCGGTGATGATGTGGGTGTCCCGGTCCAGACCCACGATCGACTTGGGCGGCGTGTCCGCAGGGACCGCGACGACGGTGCGACGTACTCCGGGGTCGATCTTGCTGATCGGTCCGTTGACGACATGCCGATCGCTGTCGTAGACTCGCCACTCGATTCGACCCGGTCCACCGTGGTCACCAACCGGGCCGTGCACGCGACACGGGCGGATCATCGAGTTCGATCTGCAACGCCCCGCCACGACGAACCGCCGACTCCGTGATGCCGAACGGAAACGGTTCCTTCTTGCGGGCGTCGATGACGATCATTCCGATTGCGACGACGACCACCGCTGCGGCTGCAATCACCGGCCACGGCGAGCCGATCGCTTGCGACACCAACGTCGCCGGGAAGAGCACGGCCGCGACGATGGCGGCTTGCAGGAGGATGGCGAACCACGGCGCACCGCCGTCGAACGAGCCGGTCGGCGTACACCGGTCTCCGCCGACCGCCGGGGGTGATCACCGCTGCCGTGGGCTCGGACGTCTCGGCGCCACACACGGCCTCCAGGCTCCATTCGAGCGATCCCGCCGGGAAGCGGCGGGATGCGGGCGCCTCGAGCGGAACGTCGACGTCGATGGCGACGGTGTCACCGGCTTCGAACCCGCCGGCCTTCGTCGCCCGTGCCGATGACCAGCGATGCCGATACACGACGACGCCGTTGGCGATCACCGACGCGGCGAGACGCAACTCCATGGATTCGCTGCCGAGTTGCTCGTTCACCCGCACGGTGCAGCGCAGCACGCCGCCGACATCGACCGGGCCGTCGACGGCGACAACCAGGGGCTCCTGCGTCCCACCCACGACAGCAGAGTAGAACAGGGCGGTAACAGTGGGACAACAGTCGACGCCGCGCTGCCGGATCCATCGACGGCCTGACGGCGACCGGCTTGCCGTCAGGGGATCGTGAGGAAGAAGTAGAGCACCGACAGGAGCAGCGCGACGAGGGGAATCGAGAACACGACAGCCCGGGTCACCCTGCGCCGGCTGGCGTGCTTCGTGACACCCTCCTGCAGGTCCGTCATCCACTGCCCTGCCGCCGCCTCCCCCGACGATCGGCGGAGCTCATCGTATGCCCGATCGAACTCAGACGTCAGGCGGCCGGCGAGGTGGAGCGTCCACCCGATCGACGATCGCAGGTCCTCCGGTGACGTCGACCAGCTCGAATCGTCGGAGACCGTCTGGTGGAACACGCGGAGGTTTCCGTCCGTGGTCGCGAGGGAGGGCCAGGTCGGAAATCGTTCGGTGGCCCAGCGGCGAACCTCGGCGTCGAAGGCGGCAACGCACGGCTCGATCGGTTGGCCCTGGATGACGAATCGTTCGTCGAACGCCGGATCGCCGGTCGGAAGCGTCGGGAGGCTGGGGACCGTCACCCCGCGCGCGCCCAGATCGAATCGCAGCGGACGGCCTCCGAGCCACGCGAGCACTTCGACGCCGCTCACCTGCAGCACGCTCTTGCGGAGCAGAACGACCCCGACGTGACACGTTCGACCATCGACCGTCACCTCAGCGGTGTACTCGTCGATCCAACGCATGGTGTCGGCGGCCGCCTCCACGAGTGCTCGGGTGTCCTCCATCCTTCCCATCGGAAAACCCAAGCACGTCGATCCGGGCGTTGCACGGATTTTCCCGACCTGGCGCCGCCCCGCCCACGGTCTGGAGAACTCTGAGGTACCCCTGTGCGCACAATGGGCACATGGAAGCAGCCGGGCTGATCGAGCGGACGGAGCGCATCGTCGCCACCCGTGCTGCGGTCGCCGCGGGCGCTGCGATCGTGGCCGACCTCGAGCAGGGTCTGGCCGATCTCCGCGATGTGCGGGCCTATCTCGATGCGTCCGAAGCGGCCTTCGTGTCGGCACTCAAGCCAGCAGTCCCCTTCCCCGAGTCGGCGATCGCTCAGACCTCTCGTGGCACGCTCGGCGGCGCCTCCAAGACGATCGAGCGCGCCGACACGCTCGACGACACCCCACGGCTTGCCGAAGCGCTCGGCGACGCGTCGATCACGTCGGCTCACGTCGACGCCGTCACCCGCGCCGGCAGGGGCCTCGACGAGCGCCAGCGTGAACAACTGCTCGACATCGCCGATGGGCTGGCCGACGTCGCCGCCACCGCCACGCCAGACCAGTTCGGCAAGCGGCTGCGCACCGAGCGCCGCCGCCTCCTCGCCGACGACGGCATGGACCAACTCGAACAGCAGCGGCGCCAGACCTCGATGCGCACGTGGGTCGACGACGACGGCATGTGGAACGTCAAGGGCCGCTTCGACCCGGTCCTCGGGGTCAAGCTGGCTTCCGCCTTGGACACCGCGATCGAGACCCTGTTCGCCGAGCAGGTGCCCGAATGCTGCCCGACCGATCCGATCGAGAAACAGGCGTTCCTGCGAGCGCACGCGTTCGCTCGGCTCGTCGAGGGGACCGCTGCCGGAGCCCGTCGTTCCGGCCGACCCGAGTTCGTCGCCGTCATCGACGTCGATCAACCGAACGGGGTGGGCGAACCGAGCGTCGACTGGCCGATCCCCGTCGAGATGCCGATGCGAGTGCTCGCCGATCTCATCGGAGCCGACGACTCGGAGGTCAATGCGGTCGTCGTCCGCAACGGCGTCGTGATCCATGCGCCGGGCGAACTCGACCTCGGTCGTTCCTCACGGCTGGCCAACCGCGCGCAACGGCGAGCACTCAACGGGCTCTACCGCACCTGTGCGATCCCCGGCTGCCAGGTGGCCTACGCCAAGACCAAGCTGCACCACATCATCTGGTGGCGCCACGGCGGCCGAACCGACCTCGACAACCTGCTCCCACTCTGCGCCCACCACCATGCGCAGGTCCACCGCTCCGACTGGCAACTGACGCTCGGTCCGAATCGGGAGCTCACCGTCCGCTTCCCCGACGGGTCCATCCAGACCACCGGCCCGCCCTCTCGCCGGGATGCTGCGTGACGCCGGTCACGCGACCGGCAGTGGCGTCGGTGGCCGGAGCTCGGTTGACGCGGCGATGCGCTGACCTCAGCGCGGCGCTCGCATGCGTCCAAGGCTCGATCGACGGCAGCCGCATAACCGCCGCCGAACTTGATCGCGTGGACGACGAGTGGCGCCAACTGATGCAGCGGCACACGGTCGCGCCACCCGTCGGCCAGAGCGAACTCGTCGTCGTACCCGCGCCAGCAGTCCTCGCCGAACCCGCCGAACAACGCCATCATCGCCAGGTCGAACTCCCGATGGCCACCGTGGGCGGCCGGGTCGATCAGCCAGCTCAGCCCGTCCCGGTCGACGAGCCGGTTGCCCGCCCACAGGTCGCCGTGCAGGAGCGCCGGTGGCTCGTCGGCGGCCCCCACCAGCGCCAGGCCGTCGGCCACCGCCGACAAACGGTCCACCGCACGCTCACCGAGCGCACCACTGTCTCGTGCGAGCCGAGCCAGCGGCACCAGCCGATTCTGGGCGTAGAACTCCGGCCAGGTCGAGGTCGGTTCGTTCGGAAGCGCTCGGCTCCCGGTCGTGCGCCGGTCGGTCCGGCCGAACGTCGCCGCGCCGAGGCGGTGGAGTCGAGCGAGCGCGCGGCCGAACTCGACGTCGGTCGTGCCGTGGGGCCGGCCCTCGTCGATCCACTCCAGAACGAGCACGTCGTCGGCAACGGCGAGCACCTGCGCGACGGCGATGCCGTCCGAGTCGCCACCCGCCGCGGCCGTGGCTGCGGCCTCGGACAGCCACGACAACCCGATCGCTTCGGTGTCGAAGAAGTGTGGCGGTGGATCGGCGTGTGTCTTCG
>CAVOHA010000005.1:0-51434 GCA_963695475.1 Ilumatobacteraceae bacterium | reverse complement strand
TCCGAGCCGGTCACCGGGCTCGTTCCGATCGATTCGGCTGCTCGCTGCCGGCTGTACGCGCGTCGATCTTGCCGTGCAGGCTCAACGCCTCCAGACACCACTCCTTGGCAGCGGTGCGGTCGCCGAGTTCCATGGGCAGGTGTCCGAGGTCGACGCCGTAGGAACCACCGCGGAACGTCAACGACCCCGACGGGATCCTGGAGTTCGGCGGTTCCCGCCGCGACGCTCGGAAAAGGTGGCCAAGACCGTGTGTTACGTTGGATCGCCCAGAGCCGTGACCTGCGACTCGGATCAAGGAAAAGGGGATCCCTGATGCGTACTCGATCAAGATCGCTCCCACGAGCGCTGGGCGGTTCGCTCCTTGCGCTCACGTTCGTCGCCACCGCCACGGGGTCCGCTGACGCCAAACCGAAGCCGGCGGCCTACCTGACGTCCGACGGCCCGTTCATCACGCTCGCGCCGGGTCTCGCGTCCGGGGCGTCGGTCACCGCGATCATTCTCGTCGGGCGAGTCGCTCGACGGCTTTCAGTTCCAGGGCCTCCCCGACGGGATCGGTGTCCGCCCCGGAGCACGAGAAGCACACGGTCGACGTCTACGTCGCGCACCAGGAGACCACCGTGCCGTTCTTCGGTACGGCCGACTTCCAGAACGCCTCGGTCTCGAAGCTGACGCTCAGCACCAAGGGCGGACAAGGTCAGGGCGGCGTTCTCCGCGCCTCGGTGGCCCTCGGTTCCGATGATGGGTTCCGCAGGTTCTGCTCGGCCTCGATGGCCGGACCCGCCGAGGGATTCGACGACTACGTGTTCTTCACGGGCGAGGAGACGAACGACGCCGGCCTGTCATCGAATCCGCCGCTCTACGAACCTGACGCATTTCCCGGCGACGGCACTCGGCAGGGCGGCTTCGCAGTGGCCCTGAACACCGAGACCGGCGAGGACGTCGCGATCCCGGGGATGGGTCGGCTCAACCACGAGAACACCATCATCGTGCCGGGTGGCGGACCAGGTCACCGCCGCTGTCCGCTGACGACACGTTCAGCCGTGCCGTCGGCGCAGGTGTACATGTATCTGGCCGACGACCAGCCCAGTGCACTCATCGCCGACGAGGGCACGCTCTGGGCGTTCCGGGTGACCGGCACCGAAGCGGGACCGCTGGTCGACCCATCAACCCTCCAACGACGCGAACGACTACCTCGACGATCAACCCGGGCGACGACTTCGCCGGTGAGTTCATCCCCGTCCCCGAGGAGATCGCCAAGGGCACGACCGCGCGTTCCCACAGGACGCGCTCGAGAACTGGTCGAACGACAACAACGTGTTCCAGTTCGTCCGCGTCGAGGACATCGCCTACGACAAGAACGACCCCACCGTCGTCTACATGGCCGACACCGGCGGCGGCGGGTTGGGCCCGCGGTCGACGAGAATGGCGATCCGACGACTGGTCGGCTGGCCCGCTCGAGAACGGAGAGCATCTCGCCGAACGGTGCGATCTTCCGTTTCGACTTCAACGACGACGACCCGAAGGTCGTGGACAGCTTCACGAAGCTCGCCCAGGGCGACGACGACACCATGGGTGGTTACGTCCCGTTCCTGAGCCCGGACAACCTGGACACCAGCACGAAGAGCCTGATGGTCCAGGAGGACACCGACGAGCGCCAAGGTCTGGCAGTACCGCCTTCGCCAGGAGGCCTGGCGCCCGGTGGCCACCGTGAACGACCCCGACGGCGAGTCCAGCGGCATCGTCGACGTGTCGGAGTGGTTCGGCGGCGGCACCTGGCTGCTCGACGTGCAGGGTCATGGCAACTTGGTCGAAGAGAGCTTCGATCCCGACACGAACGTCACATCCAAGCTCGAATCCGGGCAGCTGATGCTGCTGAAGATCCCCGGATCCTGATCCGTCCGTGGTGAGGGCGGGGCTCTGGTTCCCGCCCTCACCCGGGGTGAAATCACGTGCACGCTGCGTCCCGGCCGGTCAAGCAGCGTCGAGTGTCTCGAGGAATCGGATCGAGGCGTCCGCGATCTGGCGCTGGGCGTCGGTTCGCGCTGTGCCGGGCGTCCCGTCGCCGTTCTGCAGGCCGTAGTCACCGAAGAACGAGTGGATTGCACCGTCGATCGGGACGTACTCCGTCGACGCCGGCAGGTCGGGCTTGTGCTCGTCGATGTCGGTGGGCGTCGCCAGGCCGTCGTTGGTTCCGGACACCGACATGACGGCGAGACCGGTGCGCTCGGACATGTCCCCGACCGGGTAGGCGGCGTAGAGCAGCAGGCCGACCAGTTCGTCACGGCCGGTCTCGGCGTAGCTGGAGGCCATGGCACCGCCGAGTGAGTGTCCACCGACGGCCCACCGGTCGATGGTGTCGTCGGGTTCGCCGATCACGGCGTCGGCGGCGTTCGAGTCGAGGATCGCGAGGTTGTACGGCTGCTTGAAAATGACGACCGAGAAGCCCGCTTCGGCGACCGGACGCAGCACGTGGGCGTAGGCCTGCGGGTCGACCTTCGCTCCGGGATAGAAGGCGAGCCCGGCGGCCCGCGGGTCGTCGGTCGGGGTGAGCCGGATCGATGACCTCGACACGTCGACGGTCACCCCGTTGCCGTCGTCGAGTGCGTCGAGGGCGATCTGTTGCGCGGACAGCGGCTTGAGGTAGACGAGCAGGCCGAGCAGCACCGCGCCGGCGACCAGCAGCCCGCCGCGTGCCGACCAGACGCTCCTCGCCGAACGCGGTGGCGGCGGACCGACGAGGAGCGCCCACGTGACGAGTCCGATGCCCGCGGCGAGCGACAGCAACAACGTGATCAGGTACGCCGGGCTCGATCCCCAGATGCCGACCCAGGCGATCGCGAACGCCCACACACCCACCAGCGCCGTCGCCGACCCCACGCCGATCGGCCACCATCGGGGACGTCGGCTCGTCGGTGGCTGGTGGTTGCGAGTCGTCGAGCTCACCGGGTGCGTCAGTCGACTGCTCGCTCACGTCGCTGAGTCTCGCATGACTACCCTGCCGGGCCGAGGCCGGCGTCGCCGGTGCTGGGATCAACCGGCGACGAGCGCCGCGAGCGCCTCACCGATCAGCCGGCGGGCCTCGGCAGCGATCGGTGCCAATTCGTCGCGGCTCGTCATCGAAACCATCAGCCCCGGGTCGAGCGCGTCGACGTGCACCGTGTCGTCGACCTGGCGAACCACCACGTTGCACGGCAAGCAGCACCCCGACGTGAGGTTCGACATCGAGCGCCGCACTCGCCAGATTCGGGTTGCATGCTCCGAGAATCACGTACCTGTCCATGTCCTTGTCGATCTTCGCCTTCAAGGTCTGCTGCATGTCGATCTCGGTCAACACACCGAACCCGTGGTCGGCGAGCGCAGCCTTCGTCGCGAGCACCACATCATCGAACGCCCCGGTGAGAACCACTGTCTCTTCGAACACCATCGCTGGCACCTCCTCATCGTTGTCCACCCGTCGTCGCGGGCACGTCGATCCGACGCTTGCGGTGCCCCGCCACAGCGCAGACGTCTCCCATCAATCTGGCGGTTCGACATCGTGTGCGACCAGTGCCGGAAGTCCCGCGGCGTTCGACACGACCACCGCGCTCCGGCAACGGATCCAACGCATGATCGCCGCAGGTCATGCGCCCGACGCAGCGCCGTACCCCAGGACGGCGCTGGGTCAGTCGACCGGTGCGCAGTCGTGGCTGCAGCCGGTGGCGGTGTTGATGAATCCTGCCGGTGCGGGCCGATGCAACACGGCACCGGTCGGTGCAACATGTACGCGTGGCACCTCACCCGACTCGTCGACGGTGGCGTCACCGTCGACGATCAGCCTGTAGCCGTCGGGCTCGAGCGGCGGGAACGTGACCGTCACCGACGGGCGCACGCCGAGTTGCGGCGCCGACCCTCCCCCTGCCGCGAAACACATCATCCCGTCGTGCCACTCCGGCGGGCACGCCACGATCTTCGGCCGCATGTCGTCGCCGACCGTCAGCAGGTACGCCCACCCGTACTCGCCGGTCTTGGCTTCGAGGACGTCGAGTTCGACCGGAATGCTCATGGTCCCATCCAAACAGATCGACCGTGAGCATCGCCAGCGATCTCGCAAGTTCCGTCCGCTACCTGAACGCCCCGTGACTCACGTCGACCCACACGAGCCGATGGTCCGAGCTCGGGAACGGGAACATGCCGACGAGCGGGAACAGCGGGTCGGTCGGACCAGGGCCAGAACACGCCGGCGTCGGTGATCCGCAGCTGTTTGCTCGGGAGCACGTAGTCGGCGCGCAGATTGCCCGGCGCAGGAGTCGGAGAAGTCGGCGGTGTCGAACGCCGGGTCGCTGAGATGCGTCGTGTTGGCGCCGCCCTGCAGCGCCGCCTGCTCGGCCCGCCGGGGCTGGACGGCGTGACCTTGGTGTTGATCACGCGGATGGTCGAGCAGGTGCTGCGACGCGCCGGGGATGCTGTCGCCGTCGAGCGGGTCGGAGTTCTGGTCGCCGGCGATGACGAACATCGAGCCCGGCTGCAGACCGCCGTAGTTCGCCGTTGTCGTCGTAGATGTAACTACCCGGTCGCAGCACCCGGGCCGACGTAGTCGGCCCAGAAGCGGATCTCGTCGTGGTTGCGGGTGCCGTTGCGGTCCTCGGGCCCGTCGAAGACCGGCGGTGTCGGGTGGCTGACGAGGAAGTGCACCGTCTTCTTGCCGATCTCGATCGGCACGTCCCAGTGGCTCTTCGAGGAGAGCCGGAACGAGTCGAGCTCGGGACCCGGCGTGTACCAGGGTGTCCCGTCCGGGTCTGTCGGCAAGCAGCGCGCCGGGCATGTCCTTCCACTTGAAATTCTGGAACGTGCGGACCGCTGTCGAAGTCGATCGGGTACATCGAGAGCACGGCCATGCCGAACTGGCCCGGGAAGAAGCCGAAGCCGTACGAGTCGTTCGGGACGAAGTCGCCCGCCGCGCCGCTGTTGTCGTAGTCGAACCCGGAGAAGACGCCGGTGTTCGACGGCGCGACGATAGGTGTACGGGTAGTCGATCGGCGCCGCATCGCCATGCGGAACCGACAGGTAGTTGTCCTGGAACTCGACGAGCGCGACCGGGTCGTAGTCGAACTCGTTGATCAGCAGCACGTCGGGTCGGGTGCGCTGGATGATCTCGGCGATCGCGTCGGGTTGAGCACTGCCCGGCGACGGACGAGCTCCGCCGCGAGGTCACCGGCGTTGTTCCGATTGAGCGATGCGTTGAAGGTCGCGAAGCGAACGGGCGCTGGTTTGCCGGCGCCGGCGTCGACCGGATTGGCGAGTACCGCAGTGGACAACATCGCAAGTGCGGCGACCAGCGCCACCGAACGACGATTCGAACCGATTATCCGGATCATTCGATCCCTCCCTTGTCGTGTGACGGGCTGGCGACCTCGTGGTCACCTGGACCCGCGCTCCTTCGAGCGTCAAAGCTCGCAGTCGATTGCCGCCTCGAGGTTGGCGCAGGTGTCCCGACCGTTGCCACCGTCCCCATCGTCGGTCCCGTTCCCGCCGTCGAGTGAGTCCTTGCCGTTCCCGCCGGCGAGCGAGTCGTCGCCCTCGTCGCCGAAGAGCACGTCCTTTCCGTTCCCGCCGTCGATGACATCGTCCCCATAGCCGGCACAGATCACGTCGTCGCCGTTGCCGCCGAAGATCGTGTCGTCGCCGCCGAAGGACATGATCACGTCGGACATGTTGGTGCCGACGATCACATCGTCCCCCGGCGTCCCGATGATCGTGGCGGCGAGGCCGCTGCACGTCGGGTTGTCGGGGATCGAATCGAGGCCGAGACCGACGAGCAGCGGGTCGTGATCCGACGACCGGAGCGGATCCGGTGCGTAGAGCGGACCCGACCGTCGTCTCGCGTTCGAACGAGGCTTCGCCGGGCTGTCCCGAATGTCGTCGTTGTAGTCGAACACGTTGACCTCGTCGGCGTTGATGTGCCAGTCGGTCACGCCCGTCACCTGCGAGCAGCAGTGCGCCGTTGGCGAGAGCGTGGTCGAGATAGCCGAGCTGGCCGTCGAAGACGTAGCTGTAGCGCGCTCGCGCCCTGGAACTGGTCGATCAGGTCGGTGTAACCGGCGTCCGTGCAAGGCGGTGATCGGATCCTCCATCGCGTAGGCGTTGAGGTCGCCGATGATCAGGAAGTCGGGATCACCGCTGCCGGTCGGGTCGGTCGCCAGGTAGTCGGCGAGTGCCGGTGCGGCCGCCGTCCTCGTGAGGTTGCAGTTGGCCTGACCGTCGTTCAGGTCCGGGTCGGGGATCGGATCGTCGCACAGCGACGATCCCTTCGACTTGAGGTGATTGACGGCCACCGTGAACCGCTCGCTGGTGGCATTCTCGACGAAGGTCTGGATGAGCACCGGGCGGTTCTTCGTGTCGATGAATGCCGGATCGACCGAGCTGTCGAGGATCGCGAAGTCGCCGAGCGGGCTGACCGAGCCCGGCTTGTAGACGAGCGCCAACTTGATCGCATCCGTGCCGATGAAGCCGGTGGCGATGTAGTCGTAGGTGCCGGCGCCGGCGACCGCGTTGAGCGCGGCCGACCAGGTCGGCGACCGACGTGTCGTCGTCGTTCTCGATCTCGATCAGGCCGACGACGTCGGCGTCGAGCTCGATCAACGCGGCGACGATCTTGTCTCGCTGGCGGTCGAGCTCGGCGACGCTGTCGGCGCCGCGGCAGTCGAGCGTGCCGCTCGGCCCGCAGGGACCACTGCTGCTGCCCGAGGTCTCGTCGATCGTCGTGAAGTAGTTGAGCACGTTGAAGCTCGCCACCTGGATCGACCCGCCGACGGCGTCGGGCGAGGCCGGGCTCGGGGTTGACCGACGTGAAGGTGTAGTCGTACTCCGTCGGGATCGGCCGGATGCGCCAGGCATCGGTGCCCGACGACCCGGCGAAGCTCCAGTGCATCACGCCGGTCAGGTCGTCGATGGTGTCGCCGCCGCGGAACTTGTTGCCGAGCGACAGACCACCCTCCGGGTAGTAGTACGCCTCGTCGGCGGCCGCGCCGGAGATGGCGTCGTTGTTGTCGTTGTTGTCGTCGTCGAGGATGATCCGACGCGTCGCCAGGTCGTCGAGGAAGGCGGCGTAGCCCGGCGACGCTCGGCGTGCATCGAGGTGGGTGAACTGGTACGGCCGCGACGACTCGGTCAGCACGATCTGGCCGAAGCGGGCCAGCTGGAAGTACTCGCTGACGACCAGCGTGTCGGTGAACGTCGACGAGCATGCCCTCGATGTTCTCGAAGGTGGCTCTCGTCGATCGTGCTGCCAGCCGCCGGCAGGCGCGACCGTGACCGCCGTCGGAAGCGGGTTGCCGGAGCTCTCGATGACGGCCGTGCCCGAGCCGAACGCCATGTCGATCTGGCTCATGCCGAAGAACTCCACGGCGTCGCCGTGACGGTGACGAGGTCGCCGGCGGCGACGGTCGGGGCAGTTGCCGCGGCAGAAGACGAAGATGCCCTCGGAGGTCGCCGGATCGCCGTCGGCGTCGGCGTCCTCCTCCTGGAGGAAGAACGCCGTCGAGCAGCGTCGTCGCGCTCGAACAGGCTGGTGACGATGGCCTGGACCTTGACCGGGCCGGTGATCGCCACCGACGAGCTCCGGCTGCCCTGGACCTCGTGGATGAAGACCAGCTCGGGCTCGGGATCTTCGCACGTGTCGTTCTCGGCACCCGGCGTTCCGAGGTCCCCGTCGCCGAACGGCGCACGTGGCATCGCACCAGTTCGCACCGTCGTCGTTGGCGACGGTGGTGGTCGAAGACGGATCGAGGTTCATCGACGCACCGTTCGGGTCAGGCCACACGGCCCCGTCGTCGTACTCGATGCGATCGAACTCCACGGCCGCCGGATCGGTGAGGATCACCTCGTCGTCGCTGTTGCTGAGGAACGAACGAGCCGTACTCGTAGTCGACGGTGACGCCACCGTTGGTCGCCGGGTCGTCGTTGTTCCCGAGCACGATGACGCCGCCGGCGGGAACGTTGAGCGGCCCGCCGTTGTCGATCGTGTGCGAGTCGACGCCGTCGTCGCTGATCGTCCAGCCGTTCGACGTCGATGTCGCACCCGGAGATGTTCCGGATCTCGAACCACTCGCCTGAACTGTCGCTGACCGCAGACGGATTCTGCATGACCTCGGTGATGACCAGGTCGCCGGGGACCGGGCCGCCCCCACCACCGCCGCCATTGAACGTCTGGCCGGTGTTGATCAGCCCGAACGTGTTCTGCTGCGCCGGCGCCCACGCGAAGTCGCCGCCCATCGTGCCGGTACCGGTCCTCTGCAACGAGTCGCCGATCGGGGTCGTGCCCGACTCGGACACACCGATGTCGGTACTCAGGTCATTCCGGCGGCCGGTCCGCCGACACCAGCAAAGCTGCCCTCGTAGCTGAGGAACTCGACGACCGTGCTGCCGGCGTCGACCAACGCGATGCCGTCCGGCGAGCCGTTCTGGATACCTGCTCGGAGAACGCTCACCGTGCCGAAGCCCGCCTGCTGGTCGGGGATCGTGCCCGACAGTGCGATGGAGTCGTACACGGTCCCATTACGCCGTTGTAGAGCACGACCGACCAGCCGGTCAGGTCGGTGCCGGCCGGGCCGGCGATCTCGATGGCCTCGTCGGCATCGGTGCCGTCGTTGTCGTAGTGGATCTCGTTGATGAACACCGGCGGTCCAGCGGCGCTCGCGGGGCTCCCGGCAGACAGCACCACCACTGGCGCCATCATCATCGCCATCGCCACCACGCCGCGCAACGCAGAAAGCCCCTTTGTATGCGTCTTACGGATCATCTCTCGTCCTTCCGATCAGCGACGCCGAAACCACTTGCGTCGGTCACTCCCGATGACAGCACCCCACCGCTGCCGATTCACCACGATGCCACATTTCCGAACCGACGGTTTACAAATTGCGATTCCCGACCTAACTTGTCGGAATTGACCGATCGCGTTCGGCACCGTACGCAGCCATCACGCCACTCCGCTCACACTTCTCAACACAGGAGATCACCATGGCCGTCCGTCTCGGCGACACCGCCCCCGACTTCACCGCCCCCACCACCCAGGGCGAGATCAACTTCCACGAGTGGCTCGGCGACTCGTGGGGTGTGCTGTTCAGCCACCCGAAGGACTTCACCCCGGTCTGCACCACCGAGCTCGGCACCGTCGCCGCCCTCAAGCCCGAGTTCGACAAGCGCAACGTCAAGGTCATCGGCCTGTCGGTCGACCCGGTCGACAGCCACGTCGAGTGGGAGAAGGACATCGAGGAGACCCAGGGCACCGCGGTCAACTTCCCGATGATCGGCGATCCCGACCGCCACGTCGCCGACCTCTACGACATGATCCACGAGAACGCCAACGACACCCTGACCGTGCGCTCGGTGTTCATCATCGGCCCCGACAAGAAGGTCAAGCTCACGCTCACCTACCCGGCCTCGACCGGCCGCAACTTCACCGAGATCCTGCGCGTCATCGACAGCCTGCAGCTCACGGCCGACCACAAGGTCGCCACCCCGGCCGACTGGAAGGACGGCGACGACGTGATCATCGTCCCGGCCCTGTCCGACGACGAAGCTCGCGAGCTCTTCCCGGCCGGCTGGGAACCGGTGAAGCCCTACCTCCGAATCACCAAACAGCCGAACCGCTGATCAGATCAGCCAGTTCGACTCGATCCACTGACGGACCGGCGGTGTCACCTTGTCGAGGTGGGCCGCCGGTTCGTCGCGGATCTGCGTCGCACTGATCGGCACCGCGGTGCGATCGGGGTCGACGGTCACGGCCGTCGCGTCGAGCCGCTCGGCGATCCCGGACACGTACACATCGGAAGAGAACACGGCGTGCGGCCCCTCCTCGTGTGGCCAGTGATCGCGGAACAGCGCGATCCACCGCGCCCACAGCGCCTCGTCGTCCCAATCGGTGGCCAACGAATGGCGAACGACGCGGACCTCGACGGTGGGGTGCGCCTCGGCCAGCCACGTGGCACGCAGTTCGCCCGGCACCGTGTCACGAGAAAACGAGGAGTTCACGTAGACGACGAGGTGATCGGTGCGGTCGGCGGCCCAATCGATCATGTGCGAGTGACCGAGGTGGGGCGGATCGAACCGACCGACGATGAGGCCGGTCGAGAATCGTGGCCGTTCGCTCATCGCTGCTCCTCGCGACGTTCGCTTGCGACGCCGAGACCGAACACGACGCGCTTCCATCCTTCCCCGAGATGTTGGATCGCTCGGATCTCCACATCGGACCCGAGCTCGGCACTCGCGGCAGTCGACAACGCGATCGCCGCGGCATCGCCGGCGGCGGTCGCGACCTCTCGGGCGCGTTCCAGACGGCCACGTGCGACTTGTGGGTCCGTCGGCATGAGCGCCGCTCCCGCAGCGATGTCGGCGAGCACTCGGTCGAGATATGTCGACGTGTCGTCGCCGACGACGAGATCGGCCGCTTCGAGCGCTGTGTCGGCCATCCCCGACATCGCGGCGGCGACCGCCGTGACCGCATGCGAGTACGGCGCCTGCTCCCGGATCTCCAGCAGCGTGGCGAGCGCCCGATCGGGGTCTCCGACCTGGCACAGCCCCAACGCGAGCGTGATCCGCGCTTCGGACCCGTCGGCGTGCATCGCGAGCATTCTCGACAACGCCACCTCGCTGAGCGCAACGGCGCGTGCGCCCAGCCCGAGGTGCGCTGCCGTGCCCGCTGCGGCCATCGTCGGGATTGCGAGGTCGCCGAAGGCGTCGGCCAACGACAGCGCCTCTTCCAAGCTGCGCTCGGCTTCCTGGTTGCGACCGAGCGCAACCAGCGCCCGCATCCGCGGCGCCAACGCCTGCACGATGCCGAACCGGTCGTTCAGCTCGCGGAACCCGGTCAACGCTCGCCGGGACAGTTCTTCGGCATCCGAGAACCGCCCGGTCCACAGACGCACCGATGCCATCAGCGAATCCATCATCGCCGGTGCCCACAGCTCGCCGAGCTCGATCGCCTCGCGCCGCACCGTCGTGGCCAGATCCTCGGCATCTTCGAAGCGACGCTCGAAGAACCGGACGTAGGCGAGGAGTCCCATCGCCCAACCGGCGCCCGACCGGTCGCCGAGGTCGTCGAAGAGACCCGACGACACCGCCAGCCGTTCCTCGGCGAGTTCGGTGTTTCCCGACAGGAACGCCACCCAGGCCTGGTGCTGTCGGATCCACGCCAACCGGCGGCGGTCGTCGGCGTCGGACGCCATCTGCTCGGCTTCGTCGAGGATCCGGTCGGCCTCTTCCAGCGACCCGCCGAAGACCTCGACGAATCCGCGATCGCTCAGCGACGTCGTCAGCTCCGGACCGGGCCCGAGCGTGCGCAGCAGCGCGACGCTCTTCGTCAACTCGTCGCGCGCCCGGGGCAGGTCGCCCTGTTGCTGGGAGACGACGCCGATGAGGCGGCGAGCGATCGCCTCGTCGCGGACGTCGCCGTCGGCGAGCGCCGACTCGAGCACCTGCTCGGCATCGACTTCGGCGATCGTCGCTTCACGCCGTTCGACGGCGGCACGCGCTCGTGTCAGCTTCAGCGATCGCTCGGCGTCCTGATCGGAACACGATCCGAGCAGATCGAGTGCCCTGCTGGTCTGACGGATCGCCTGCGTGAACGCGCCGACATCGAGCGATCGCTCGGCGGCGCGACCGAGCACCGCAACCGCTCGGTCGGCGATGTCGTCGGGAACCCCGTCGACCGGCCCGATGTCGCCGACGAGTTCGGCTGCCGATGCCGCGTGATGGGCGATCTGATCGATCGGCCCGAGCTCGAAACTCGTGCATGACCGCCGCCGTTCCGGCATGGCGCTGCGCCCGCGCCGACTTCGTCAACGTCTGATAGGCAACCTCACGGACCACGTCCGAGCGGAATCGCCACCAGCGATCGTCGACATCGAACATCCCGTTGTCGACGAGTTCGTCGAGGTCGCCCGCATCGAACGGCTGCCCCATCTCGACACCGAACCGCTCGAGCGCGCTCAACGGGCCGGTCGCGCCGAGCACGGAGGCATTGTCGATCACCTGGCGCTGCCCGCTCGGAAGTGTGTCGAGCCGCGCCGCGATGAGCGCTCGGAGCGAGCCCGGAAGGACCTCCTGGCCGGGCTGATCCCGAGCGACCTCGGCGAGTTGGGTGAGGAACAGCGGGTTGCCCCCGCTCCGCTCGAAGAGCTGGTCGGCCAGACCGACGTCGACCGAATCGCCGAGCACCGCAGGAGAGCAGTTCGTCGGATTCCAGCCGACTCAACGGGTCGAGCGGCATCCGGATCATGATCGGGTGGTCATGGCTCGGCGGCCAATCGATCTCGGCGTCGTCGCGTTGTGCGGTGACCAGCAGCACCGGACGGTCGACCAGCGAGCGGGTCAGCCGGCCGAGGAGTTCGAGCAACAGCGGATCCGCCCACTGCAGGTCGTCGATCCAGACCACGACCGGCACATGCTGCGAACGACGGTGGACGCCCTCGACCACGACCTGCATGAGGATCTCACGCGCCTGTCCGGGCGCAACGCGATCGAGTTCGGACGGATGGCCGAAGAGATGGAGTCGCCCCCTCGACGAACCGCTGGAGCCGCGGATCGGGCGGTCGAAGCCGTACAGCTCGAGCCCCCGCTCCTCGACGAGCTCACGGAGCCGGGCGGCGGAACATCACGATCGGCACCCATCAGCTTGAGCAGTGCCGTCGCAATGGGCGCCCACACGTTGGTCTCGCCGTACGGTGCGCACACGCCGGAGAAGACGACGACACGACGGCTCGGGAATCTCGACAGCGCCTCGTTGACCAGACGGGTCTTGCCGCTGCCGGCCTCTCCCGAGACCGACACCACCGCGCCACGGCCCCCGGCGACGAGGCTCATCACCGACGCGAGCAACTCGTGTTGCGTTGAGCGCCCGACGAACCGCACGTCGTGAGGTGACCGGCCGATCGCGGTGACCGTTCGAGTCGGCCGGTCACCTGCCAGACGGCCTCGGTCTGCTCGCGGCCACGCACCTCACTGTGGGCGACGAGCACCCGTTCGATGTCCGGCGAGAGCTGGGCCGCCGTCGTCGCACCGAAATACGTCCCGCCGGGCGGCGCCATCGCCTGCAGCCGAGATGCGACGTTGACGACGTCACCCATCGCCGTGTACCCGTCCGTCCCCGAGACGGTGCCCACCACCACCTCGCCGGTGTTGACCCCGATCCGCAACTGCAACCGTTGCTCCAGCCCGATCTCGCTCACGTAGCCGTCGAGCGCTGCGTGCATCTCGATCGCCGCACGGATCGCCCGATCGGGATCGTCCTCGTGGGCGACCGGGGCGCCGAACAACGCCAGGATTCCGTCGCCGAGCACCTTGTCGACGCGACCACCGAACCGTTCGATCTCGTCGATCAGCCGTTGGAACGCCCCGTCGAGTATCCGCTTGACCCGCTCGGGATCGACGTGTTCGGACAGCGCGGTGTAGCCGACGAGGTCGGCGAACAGCACGGTGACGACTCGTCGTTCCTCGACCGCGCTCGAGCGCACCTCGTGCCCGCAGAAGGAGCAGAATCGCGCGCCCTCCGGGAGGGGCTGGGAACATGACACGCACGCCATCAGCCGCTGAGCGTACGACACGTCAGCCCCCAGGCGGATGAGTGAGACGTCACGTTTCGGTACGGTCGTTCGGGATCATGGCGAACTCGACGGATGTTCGATGGCGACGGCCCACGCCGATCCGCTGGCTCCGGGCGCACCCCCAGCAGGCGGACCTGCTCCTCGCAACGGTGCTCACCGTTGCGTCGGTCGCGCTCCACATCGCCCAGATCGACACGTCCGAGGACTACACCGAGCCGGCATGGTGGACGGTCCCGCTCGTCATCGCGTCGGTGTTCCCGATCGCCTGGCGCCGGACCGACCCGATCCTCTCGACGGCGATCGTCGTCGCGGCCCAGGTCGTCGCCGAATTCGCCGACATCGACGGATCGGGCTTCATCGGTGTGCTCGTCGCCCTGTATTCGCTCGGCGCGCACGCGGTCGGCCGAGCTCGGACACGCTCCTGCTCGTCGCCACCGGGTCGATCGGCGTGCTGTTCGTCGCCGGGCTGCTCGTCGACGAACTCGACATCGGCAGTTTCATCTCCAGCATCGTCGTCCTCATCACCGCATTCGTGCTCGGCGACAACCTGCGCCGCCGGCGCGAAGCGGCCGATGCCCTCCAGGAGCGGCTCCAGCGGGCCGAACGCGAACGCGAACTCGTCGCGCAGCGTCGGGTCGCCGACGAGCGAACCCGGATCGCCCGCGAACTCCACGACGTGGTGGCCCACTCCGTGAGCGTGATGGTGATCCAGGCGGCGGCGGCCCGGCGGAGCCTCGACACGTCGCCGGACAACGCCGAAACCGCGCTGGCGAACGTCGAGTCGACCGGGCGCCAGACGATGGACGAACTGCGCAGCATCCTCGGCGTGCTGCGTCGCGACGTCGGACGAGCCGGTCATCGCCTCGACGGCGATCGTGGCCCGGCGCTGAGCCCGCAACCGAAACTGGCCGAGCTCGCGGCGCTCGTGGCGTCCTCCGACGACCTGCCGGTCTCGCTGACCGTGTCGGGCGATCTCGACGACCTCGGATCCAGCGTCGACCTGACCGGCTACCGCATCGTCCAGGAGTCGCTCACGAACATCCGGCGCCATGCCGGCCCGGTGTCGCCGTCGACATCCGCATCGAGCGGCTCGACGACGGTGTCCGGATCCGTGTCGTCGACGACGGTCGCGGCGCGGCGGCCGACGACGACGGCGCCGGGTACGGCCTCGTCGGGATGCACGAGCGGGTCGAGGCGATCGGCGGGCACCTGGCAGCCGGGTGGCGAGTCGGAGGCGGATGGAGCGTCACGGCCGACCTCCCCCAGTTCGCGCGAGCCACGGCCGGCTCGACCACGCCCCAGGAGGTGACCCAATGATCCGGGTGATGCTCGTCGACGATCAGGCGATGGTGCGCACCGGCTTCCGCATGATCCTCGAGGCCGAACCGGGGATCACGGTCGTCGGCGAGGCGGTCGACGGTCGCGATGCGGTCGAGATGGTCGATCGGGCACGCCCCGACGTGATCCTGATGGATGTGCGCATGCCGAACATGGACGGCATCGAGGCGTGTGAACGGATCTGCGCGGGCGACGACCACCGCCCGCGTGATGATGCTCACGACGTTCGACCTCGACGACTACGTGCACGCTGCGCTGCGCGCCGGGGCGAGCGGGTTCCTGCTGAAGGACGCGCCACCGGAGCAGCTGATCGACGCGATTCGCGTCGTCGCCGCCGGCGACGCGCTGCTGGCCCCGTCCGTCACCCAGACCCTGATCGACGAGATCGCACGGCGGCCGATCGGCCAACCCGAGGCGTTCCCGGGAATCCAGGAACTGACCGAACGCGAATCCGACGTCATCAGGCTGATGGCCCGCGGGCTGAGCAACGGCGAGATCGCCACCGAGCTGTATCCTCGGCGAGGCGACCGTGAAGACCCACGTCGGTCGGATCCTCGCGAAGCTCGGTGCGCGCGACCGTGTCCAGGCCGTGGTCGCCGCCTACGAGTCGGGCCTGGTCGTCCCCGGCGGCGACTGACCCGACACGCTGCCCCCGCTGATCAACCGATCGGTGACCGCAATCCACCTCGAGGTGGATGACATCGACGGGACCCGTCGGCATGCTGGAGTCCCATGAGTACCGATCTCGCGCCCCCCGCTCCCCGCCCGACGACCGCCGCCGCCGGCGCGATCGACGCCATGAAGGTCTACGGCATCGGCGACGCCGAGGTCCGCGCGCTCGACGGCGTGACCGTGTCGTTCGAGACCGGCAAGTTCACGGCGATCATGGGCCCGTCGGGCTCGGGCAAGTCGACCCTGCTCCACTGCCTCGCCGGGCTCGACGCGCTGACATCGGGCGCCACCTACGTCGGCGACACCTACCTCGCGGCGCTCAACGACAAGCAGCTCACCGAGCTGCGCCGCACGAAGATCGGCTTCGTCTTCCAGGCGTTCAACCTGATCCCCACGCTCACCGCCGACGAGAACATCCGGCTGCCGATGATGCTCGGCGGCGAGTCCGGCGACGCCGCGTGGATCGACCAGGTCATCACGACGGTCGGTTTGAAGGACCGCGTCCACCACCGGCCGAGCGAACTGTCCGGCGGCCAGCAGCAGCGCGTCGCGGTGGCGCGGGCGCTGGCGTCACGTCCCGACATCATCTTCGCCGACGAGCCGACCGGCAACCTCGACTCCACCACCGGCGCCGAGATCCTCGACTTCATGCGGCGCGCGGTGCGCGAGTTCGGCCAGACCATCGTCATGGTCACCCACGATCCGAACGCCGCCTCGTACGCCGACCGCGTGGTGTTCGTCGCCGACGGGAAGCTCGACGGCGAACTGGTCGATCCGACCTCGGACGAGATCTTCGAACGCATGAAGCACCTGGGACACTGACATGGCCGGCTCCACCAGCCTCATCGCCCGCAAGAGCATCCGCGCCCGCCTCGGCCGAACGATCGCGATCGTCTTCGCCGTCATGGCCGGCGTGTCGTTCGTCGCCGGGTCGTTCGTCCTCGCCGACAGCCTCACCCGCTCGTTCGACGGGCTGATCGAAGATCTCGTCCAGGACGTCGACCTCCAGGTCCGCGGTACCAACGCGTTCGAAGACGAGAGCTTCGGCAGCGACAACGAACCGCCACCGATCCCCATCGAAGTGGCCGACCAACTCGCGGGGATCGACGGCATCGCCGTCATCGAGCCCGACCTCACGGCGCGCGCGCAGATCCTCAACGACGACCTCGAGCCGATCACCGTCACCGGCGGCATGTTCGGCACCCAGTACCAGCCGGACACCCTGGCGGGGGTCGAGCTGAAGGAAGGGAGGGCGCCGATCGGGCCGGACGAACTCGTCGTCGACAAGGCGACGGCGACCCGTGAAGGCTTCGAGGTCGGCGACCAGGTCAGCTATTCGACCGACACCGGCATCTACACCGCCGAACTGGTCGGCACCGTCGGCACGCCCGACAGCGACAGCTTCCTCGGGGTGTCCGTCGTTGCCGTCGATCTCGAAACGGCACTGGACCACTTCGACGCGAACGGCCTGGTCAATCAGATCAACGTCGGGATCACCGACGACGCCGACATCGATCGAGGTGGAGGCGGACATCGTCGCCGCACTCGGCAGCGAGTACGAGATCGTCGACCGCGAGATGCTGATCGAGGAGTTCCAGGATCAGATCGGTCAGTTCATCTCGATCTTCGGAACCGGGTTGCTGATCTTCGCGTTCGTGACGGCGTTCGTCGCAGCGTTCATCATCAACAACGTGTTCCAGATCACCATCGGCCAGCGGCTGCGCGAGCTGGCGCTCCTGCGAGCGATCGGCGCGTCGGGCAAGCAGGTCCGCCGCATGATCTCGATCGAGGCGCTCGGCGTCGGCATCGCCGGCACGGTGTTCGGGGTGATCGCCGGGTTGGGCGTCGCCCAACTGATCGTGGTGGGCTTCAACGCGATCGGGGCCGGCTTTCCGTCCTCCACTCCCGTGCTCCTCCCCCGCACGGTCATCGTGGCGGCCATCGTCGGCATCGGCGTCACCATGCTGTCGGTCATCGTGCCCTCACGTCGCGCGGCGAAGATCCCCCCGGTCGCCGCGATGCGCCCCGAGCTGGGGTTCGCCGCGATCCGCTCGCGGCGACTCGTCGTGGGCGCCGTCACCTCGGCGATCGGCGTCGTCATGCTGCTCGTCGGCCTGTTCGTGTCGCCAGGTGGCACGTTCGCGCTGATCGTGCTCGCCGGCGGCGGGGCACTGCTGCTGTTCCTCGGGATCGCCAGCGTGTCCGCCACGATCGCGACACCCGTGACCAGGGCGATCGGCTGGCCCATTGCCAAGCTCTTCAAGACGCCGGGCAAGCTCGCCCGCGACAACGTGGCGCGTGCACCGCGTCGGACATCGTCGAGTGCTTCGGCGCTGATGATCGGCGTGGCACTCGTCAGCGCCGCGGCGGTCTTCGCGTCGTCGCTGCGCGAGTCGATCACGGCGACGCTGGAGCGATCGGTGTCGGCCGACTACATCGTGCAGAGCGCCGGCGGTGGTGGTGGACCGGGCGACGGCGGGTTCCCGCCGATCGTCGTCGAGACCCTCGCCGAGCTGCCGGAGATCTCGGCCGCCACACCGTTCCGCATCGCCCCCGCCCAGGTCGGCGACGACACCAAGACGCTGACCGCCGTCGATCCACAGGCAGCCTCGCAACTCGTCGACTTCGACAACGTCGCCGGCAGCTTCGACGAACTCACGGCCTCCTCGCTCGCCATCCACGACGAGGCCGCCGAGTCGGCGGATCTCGAGTTCGGTGACACGGTGTCGGTCACGTTCCGAAACGGCGAAGTGCGAGAGCTCACCGTCGACCTCCTGTTCGCGGACAACTCATTCGGGCTGAACTGGTTCATCGACCTCGAGCTGCTCGAGGAGGTGAGCGGCGACGAGACCCAGAGCGACGTGTTCGCCCTCGCCGCGCTCGCCGACGGCGTCGAACCGGAGGCCGGGGACGAAGCCGTGCGCGAAGCGTTCGAGCAGTTCCCGCAGGCGACCGTGCAGTCGAACGCCGAATTCCTGCAGGAACAGGAGGACCAGATCAACCAGCTGCTCTTCCTCATCGGCTTCCTCCTCCTGTTCGCGATCGTGATCGCAGTGATCGGCATCTCGATCACCCTTGCGCTCGGCGTCTTCGAACGGACCCGGGAGATCGGGCTGCTCCGTGCGGTCGGCATGACGCGTCGACAGACGCGCCGAGCGGTGCGCTGGGAGGCGGTGATCGTCTCGGTGTTCGGCGCCGCTGATCGGCGTCCTCCTCGGCACGTTCCTCGGCGTGGTGCTGAGCCAGGCGGTGCCCGACAACGTGATCAGCGACCTCGCGTTCAGCCCCGGGATCGTGGTGCTGATCCTGATCGGTGCCGTCATCGCCGGCCTGGCCGCCGCCCTCTACCCGTCCTACAAGGCGAGCAACATGAACGTCCTCGAGGCCATCGCCACCGAATAGGGCCGCCACCGGCCTCCCTCCACCGCCGCCCGCTCGCCCCTCCCGCTCGCCCTGCCGCCCCTCCGCTCGCGAATTGTGGCGGATCGTGACGGCAGCCGTCACGATCCGCCACAATTCCGACGAGGCGGGCCCCGGCGAGGCGGGCCCCGGCGAGGCGGATAGAACGAGAACATGGCGCTCGACCCCGATCAACTCGACGACGACGTGCTCACGTTCCTCCGGGAGCGGCACCTCGCCACGCTCACCACCCTGCGCACCGACGGTTCGCCCCACGTCGTCGCCGTCGGGTTCAGCTACGACGTCGACGCGAAGGTCGCGCGGGTGATCACCTGGGCCGCATCACAGAAGGCGCTGAACGCCGGCCGAATGGAAGCGGCCGGCCAACGCGCGGCCGTGTGCCAGGTCGACGGCGGACGCTGGCTCGCGCTCGAGGGCCCCGTGCGCCTCGTGACCGACCCAGCCGATGTCGTCGCCGGCGTCGAGGGGTACGCCGAGCGCTACCAACAGCCGAAGGAGCGAGACGACCGCGCGGTCATCGAGATCGACGTCGATCGGATCCTCGGCCGCGGCTGACCGAGGCAGCGCTCAACTCGCGCCGCGGTTCCAGGGGAGGTCGGCGAGGAATCGCTGAGCCGCCGGGTGCGGGTCCATCACCGGGGTGTCGTCGGGGGTCCGAGCCACTCGCGGGTCCAGGTGGTTCTGACAACCGGGACACCAGTACAGCACGCGATCGTGCAACCCCATCCGACGCATGTCGACACTGCCGGCGCAGCGCGGGCAGCGCTGTCCGTTGCGCCCGTAGACGGCGAGCCCGCCGCGGACGTCGTTCGCCTCCACTCGGCCGACGTGGTCGATGTTCGCCCGGAGCTGCGACGCCGCCGTGTTGACGAGGCGGACCGCATCCGATTCGGTGAGGTCAGCGACGCGTGCGAACGGGCTGATCGCCGTCGCCCACAGCACCTCGCACCGGTACACGTTGCCGACGCCGCACATCACGCGCTGGTCGAGCAGCACCTCGGCGATCCGCTCGTCGGCATCGGGGTACGAGAGCAGGAGGTTGACGGCGAGCCCGAGATCGGCGTCGAGGCGACACAGGTCGGGCCCGAGGCGCCCCATGCCGGGATGGCGTCGCTTGTCGGGCCGACGGTACGTCTCGACGAGCGGCGCATTGAAGCACACCGCCACCCAGTCGTGGTTCTCGATCGACGCGCGCATCTGCTGATACGGCCGCCGCCACTTCTCGCCCTGGCGATAGAGGTGCCACGACCCGGACATGCGCATGTGCGTGTGCAGGATCATGCCGTTGTCCCACTCGATCTCGAGGTGCTTGCCGTGCGACTCGACCTTCTCGATGGTGCGTCCCGCCTGCGGGACGGGGCCGACGAGACGAGGGGCGTCGAAGCGAGTCATCGGCTTGCCGCCGAGTGCGGTCCGCATCGCGCTCGCAGCGCGGTGAATGATTTCTCCCTCCGGCATCCCACGCCCACACTAGATGGCGGAGCCGACTCCAGGCTGGCAATGTTCGCCCGTTGTTCGGCGGGTTCAGGGGAGTTTGCCGACGTGTGCGAGCGCGAGTCGGATCAGGCGATCGTGACCGCTCGTCATCGACTCGCGGACTTCGCGGCTGACGGCCTCCTCCGGCTCGAACCACGTGAGGTCGAGCGCCTCCTGAGTCGGCTCGCACTCCCCCTCGACCGGAACGACGTATGCGAGCGACACCGCATGGTGGCGCGGGTCGTAGAAGCCGGAACGGTCGGGATCCGGGAAGTACTCGACGACGGTGAAGGGCGTCGGATTCGCCGGGACGCGCGGGAACGCGAGCGGACCGAGATCCTTCTCACAGTGCCGCATCAGCGCTTCGCGTACGCGCTCGTTGAACATCACCCGCCCGGTCACGACCATCCGGCTGATCGTGCCGTCGGCTGCGGCACGCAGGAGCATCCCGACCTCGATGACGTTGCCGAGCGAGTCGACCCTCACCGGGACGGCATCCACGTACACGATCGGCACGTTGGCGCGGATCATCTCGAGGTCGTCGTCGGCCAGCCAGCCGGTGGATGTCTGTGTGTCGATATCGGTCTCACTCACGGTGCATGATGATCTCACGTCGGGACCGTCCAGGGGTGAATACGCTGCGCCGATGGATGTCTTCGTCGATTCAGAGACCGCGCCGCTCCGCTCGGTGATCGTCGGCTACCCCGACAACTTCCTGCAGGTCGTCCCGGAGATCATCAACGAGACCCAGCGCAAGTTCTACGACAGCCCCGACGCCCCGACCGCAGAGGCGGTCACCGCCCAGTTGAACGGTTTCATCGACGTCCTGCGGTCCCGCGACATCGAGGTGTTGCAGCCCCATCCCCTCCCGTACATCCCCGACCAGATGATGACGCGCGACATCGGCGTGGTGATCGGCGACACGTTCGTGGTGACGACGATGGCCGCGAAGAGCCGGCGCCACGAGTGGCGCGGCTACGCCCACCTGTTCGAACGGTTCCCCGAACACGTGAAGATCCTGTTCGGACCCGAGGACCTCGTGCTCGAAGGCGGCGACGTGATCGTCGACCGCGGCAAGGTCTTCGTTGGCATCGGTCAGCGCACGACTCTCGCGGGGGCGGCCTGGCTGATGCAACTCGTGCCGGACCACGAGATCGTGCCGATCACGCTGCGCGGCCTGCACCATGGCGAAGACGTCTTGCATCTCGACTGCTCGTTCCTCCCCGTCGGCGACGGGCATGCGTTGATCTACCCCGGCGGCATGCGGGAGATCCCCGCGTCGGTGCGCGACACGTACGACCTGATCGAGGTGACCCGCGAGGAGCAGCAGCGCCTCGGCACGAACGTGTTGTCGCTCGATCCGTCCACCGTGATCTCTCAGCCGACCTCGACGCGGATCAACGCCGAAATGCGCGAACGCGGCATCGAGGTGATCGAGGTGCCGTATTCGGAACCGCCCAAGACCGGTGGAAGCTTCCGCTGTTGCACCCTGCCGCTGCACCGGGCCGATTGATGGCCGCGGAGGACGGACCGCGCTGGAACGCTCGCTACGCCGGGCAACCGGTTGCCGACCCGCGCCCGCCCGACGCGCTGACGGCGGCCGGCCTGGTCGATCTCGTCGCGACGTCGGGACGCGCCCTCGATGTGGCCTGCGGCGCCGGTGGGCAGTCGGTCTGGCTCGCACAGCGAGGATTCGACGTCGTCGCCCTCGACGCATCGGACACGGCCATCGACCTGACCCGAAAGGCCGCAACGGCCGGCGGGGTCGGTCCTCATGTCGATGCCCGCGTTGCGGACCTCGACACCGGGATACCGGCCGACATCGACGGGTTCGATGTCATCGTCTGCCAGCGGTTTCGCGGGATCGACCTGTACGACGCATTCGTCACGCGCCTCGTTCCCGGCGGGCTCGCCGTCGTCACCGTGCTCTCGCAGACCGGGGCTGAATCGCCGGGGCCGTTCCACGCGCCGTCCGGCGAGTTGCTCCGGGCATTCACGCGACCCGATGCCGAGATCCTCCACCACCTCGAATCCGACGGTCAGGAGTCGCTCATCCTCCGCAGGTCATGACATCGATCCCGGATCAACGTGATGTTGATCCGGGATGAACATCATGTTGGTCAGCTGGCGGCGTGCGCGAGCAGGATCTCGCGCAGGGTCTGGTCGTCGGTGCCGGGCTCGGTTGCGCCCATGAAATCGAGCACCGATGCGGTGAACATCTCGGGTGCTTCGACATGCGGGAAGTGGCCGACGCCTTCGAGGATCTCCAGCCGGCTGTTCTCGATCAGTTCGTGCGCCGCGGTGAGCATGTGACACCGGGATGACTCCGTCACGGTCGCCCCACACGATCATCATCGGAACCCGCGCCGCCAGATACAGCCGATCGCTCGCGTCGACCTTCTGGCCGCCGAACTCGATCACGCCGCGCATCGTGCGCACGAACGCCTGCCGGTTCTCGGCGCCCGCGAGCGAGGAATAGGCCCGCCAGAGTTCGCCGAGCCGATCCGAGCGAAGGTTTCGCCGCCCGAGGAACCGTCCGACCTCGGTGGCTCGCTCGACGAATGGTTTCGGGATCCCGATCGGCATCAGGTATTCGGCCCCCGGCAACGCGAGCAGCCGCAGGAGCGGCGAGACCTCCCGACCGAGTCCACCCGACCCGACGAGGACCAGCCGGTCGATCAACGGCGGATGCTGGTAGGCGAGTTGCATCGCGACGCCGCCACCGAACGAGTGGCCGACCACGGTGACACTGCGCACGTCGAGCACGGCGAGAAAGTCACGCAACCCGCTTGCGAACGCGCCGAGCGAGTAGTCGCCGAGGGGCTTGGCCGACTCACCATGACCCAGCAAATCCGGCGCGATGACGTCGTACTCCACACTCAGGTCATCGATCACGGCGTCCCAGGTCTTCGAACTGCCGGCGAGCCCGTGGATGAGGAGAATCGTCTGCCGCCCGGGCGTTCCGGCGCGCCGGAACCCCACCGAGTGGCCGTGGATGGTGACGTGCTGGAGTGGACGACGCTTGCCCATCCGGCCAGTATTGCGCCCCGGGACGCCGTCCGGGCCTTTTCGCCGATCTGAGTAGCGTCTCGGTGGCGATGCGGGTGGCGTGACATCCTGTCGTCGGATCGATCGGAGCCCGCAGTGAACCCAGCCGAACCGCACATCGTCGTGACCGGCCGGATACCGCGCGTCGGCCTCGACGTGCTGCACGAGGCCGGAGACGTCTGGAGTTGGGATGCCGACGATCCGATCCCGATCGAGCTCCGCGACGAGCAACTGGCCGGTGCCGACGCCGTCGTGACGCTCCTCCACGATCGAGTCGACACCGCGTTCCTCGCGGCCGCGCCGAACCTGCGCCTCGTCGCCAACGTCGCAGTCGGCTACAACAACATCGACGTCGCGGCCTGCGCCGCACGCGGCGTGCACGTCACGAACACACCGGGCGTGCTGACCGACGCCACCGCCGACCTCACGATCGGTCTGCTCCTCGCCGTCACGCGGCGACTCGGCGAGGGCGAACGGCTGATCCGGTCGGGAACCACCTGGAAGTGGGGCATGTTCATGATGCTCGGCACCGGGCTGCACGGGCGCCGCCTCGGCATCGTCGGCATGGGTGGGATCGGCCAAGCGGTGGCCGCCCGGGCTCGTGCGTTCGGCATGCAGGTCGTGTACCACAACCGCTCACGCGTGAGCCCGGAGGTCGAGGCTCGACTCGATGCGCAGCTCGTTCCGCTCGACGAACTCCTCGCCACGAGCGATGTCGTCTCGCTGCACTGCCCCTACAGCGACGCCACACACCACCTCGTCGATGCTGCGGCCCTCGCGGCGATGCGACCGTCGGCGTTCCTGATCAACACCGCCCGCGGTCCGATCGTGCACGAGTCCGCACTCGCCGCCGCACTGCGTGACGGCACCATCGCCGGTGCCGGACTCGACGTGTTCGAACACGAGCCCGACGTCGACCCCGGCCTGCTCGGCCTCGACAATGTGGTCCTGGTCCCCCACCTCGGCTCGGCGACGGTCGAGACACGCGATGCGATGGCCGAACTCGCGGCGCGCAACGTGGTCGCCGTCCTTCGCGGCGACCCGCCACTCACGCCGGTCGATTGACGGGTCGGACCGGCGTCAGGAGCCCAGCGTGGGACGCCGGCGGCGGCTCCCGAGACCGAACAGCATCGCGAGCCCGGCGAGCAGCAGTCCACCGCCCGTGCGCAACAGCATGTCCGTCTCGGCGCCGGTGGCCGGCAGCTCGACGTCGGGGTTGAGCACCACTTCGACGGTCTCGACGGGATCACCGCAGACTCCGACGGCCGACGCGTTGTTGGCGTCGCCGCTGTAGGTCGCCACCCACCGGTAGACACCGGCGGTCGTCGGGGTGAAGCTCGCCGAGCGCACCTCGCCACCAGCGACCGGGTAGTTCACGCGGCTCTCGAACACCGGTGGCCGGCTGCACGTGGTGTCGCCCGGACCGTAGAGGCGGAAGTCGATCGTCGCGCCGGGCTGCGGAAGCACGCGGCCGGTGACGGTCGCTCGGTCGAACAGCACGCCGGCGCCCACCGCGATGCCCGGTGACGCCTGCGTGGTGATCTGGGGGTCGCCCTGCAGCACGTCGACGGTCTCGGTCGGATCGCCGCACTCGCCGACGGCTGGCTCGTTGTTCGCATCGCCGCTGTATGCGGCCACCCAGCGATAGGTCCCGGCGACGGTCGGCGTGAACGACGGAGATGTCACCATCGTGTCGCCCGGTGCCAGCTCGAGTCCGAGCGCTTCGAAGGCCGGCGTGCCGGAGCAGTCGACGTCGTCGGGACCGTAGAGGCGGAAGTCGACGGTCGAGGCGAGCGGGTTGACTCGACCCGTCACCGTTGCCTTGTCGTTCAGTGAGCCACCGATGGCGATGTCGTCGCCCGCGTCGGTCGTGATCTCGGGCTGGGCCTTCTCGACCTCGGTCGACTCGTTCGGATCGTTGCATTCACCGGCCGCGCCGAAGTTGTTGGCGTCGCCGCTGTACTCGGCGATCCAGCGGTACGTGCCGGGGAGCACCGGCGTGAACGCTGCCGAGGTGACGACGTCGGAGGTCGCCGAGATGGCGACGCCGAGCGACTCGAAGATCGGTGCGCCCGAGCAGTCGGCGTCGTTCGGGCCGTAGAGGCGGAAGTCGACGGTGGCACCGTCGAGCGGGCCGACCCGGCCAGCGACTGTCGCGGTGTCCGTCAGCGTCCCGCCACCGAGTTGGATGTCGTCGGACGCATTCGTGACCAACGTCGGCTGACCCGGGGTGACGACCACGCTCTCGTTGTCGTCGTTGCACTCGCCGGCGGCGATGTTGTTGTTCGAGTCGCCGAGGTAGGTGGCGATCCATCGATACGTGCCGACGGCGGCCGGCGTGTAGGGCTCGCTCGTGGCTTGCGTGTCGGTGGCCGAGATCGGCACGGTGCTCGTGAACACCGGTGGGTTGGCACACCGTTCGTCGTCGGGACCGTAGAGGTCGAACTGCACGCTCGCGGTCGCGTCGGGGAATGCTCGTCCGAAGATCGTGGCGCGGTCGGTGATCGTGCCGGCGCCCAGCGCGACCGCCGGTGATGCGAACGTCTCGATCTCCGGTTGCGCTGCGCTGCACCGTGATGTCGCGGGTGTCGGTCGCCTCGCCGGGGAGCTGCTGCTCGTTGTCGGAGTACGCGAGCACATCGCCGAGCTGGCCGGTCTGCTGGCCCGGCGCGCCGGAGCGGTCGATCGACGGGTACCCGACGACGTCGACCGTGAAGTCGATGACGCAGCCGACACCGGGGTCGGCGAGCAGCACGTTTCCGGTCCGCGGCGTGAAGCGCAACGCACCGAACGCCGGGTTGTAGTCGACGATGTCGAAGATGGTGCCGGCGCACTCGGTGCCGGCCCGACCCGACCCCGTCAACGACGGCCGGAACACGCCCGGGTCAGCCGCAGCGCAGGTCGTCGACGTACCGAACTGGCCGCAGGACAGGATCAGGTTGATCCCGATGTCGTCGTCGGGTGGTGCACCGCCGGGATCGAGGCACGGCGGGTTGTCACCCTGATTGCAGATGACGGCCGTGAAGCCCTCTTCGGTCCCGTCGCTGCCGTTGGTCAACGTGATCGACGCCGGAAGGCCCGTGTCGCCCACGGTGACCGTGGATCCCATCGTGAACTCCATGTCCGGACCGAACGATGCGAGGGCAACGCCCGGACTGAACACGACGGCCCCGGCGAGCGCAAGCAGTGCTGCAAGAGAGGTGCGGAGGAACTTCGACATGTGGCGGAACTCGCTTCTTCGGGTCGGCAATGTGGCGGCGGATCACAGTGCGTGGTCGTGGCCGACGGCACGACACTAGGCCAACTCGCCGGGGCGGCCAAGACCGAACCGCCGAGGAGGGGACGCTGAGCGGGGACAGCAGCCGCGAGTCGGCCGGGACTCGATGACGCGAGTCGGGGAACACCCACCCGACGACCCGTGTTGCAGCGTGCATGCAGCTCACCGACGCCCTCGATTTCGCCCGCGACCACCGCAACGGGATCCTCATCACCGAGAAGTCGAACGGTCGCCCGCAGTCGTCGAACATCGCGTACGTCGTCGACGACGACGGTCGCATCGTGATCTCCGTCACCGATGGGCGCGCCAAGACTGCGAACCTCCGCCGGACGAGCCGGGCGTCGCTGCACATCAACCGCGACGACTTCTGGGCGTACGCAGTCATCGAGGCGGACGCAGCGCTGAGCCCGGTGGCCGCCGATCCCGCCGACGCAACCGTCGATCGTCTGGTCGACTACTACCGAACCATCGCCGGAGAACACGACAACTGGGACGAATACCGCGCGGCCATGGTCGCCGACCGTCGGCTACTGGTCACGCTCACGCCGACTCATGCATACGGCATGTTGCAGCGCTGATCGAACGAAGAACGGCGCGAATTCACGGGGGCTCCGCCACATTTGGCAGAGTGTGGCGTGCCTTTGACCGGAGCGGCTGCGGCCCGCCTGTACGACGATCACGTGGAAGCTGTCCACGCATTGATCGCGCGCCGCGTGGGCGCGGGTCCCGCGCCGGCCATCACCGGCGAGGCGTTCGAGCTGGCACTGCGAACGTGGGACCGCTTCGACACCGAGCGCGGCACCGAGCGGTTGTTCCTCTACGGCGCCGCCACCAAAGCGCTGCGCGGGCACCTCGACACCGAGCGGGAGCACCTTCGGTCGCTGCGCATCAAGACCGATGACTACACCGCCGACGTGCTCGATCCGCTGGTATCAGGTCGGCCGACGGTCCAGGCACGGGTGGTCGAGCACGAAGCGAACGCCGACATCCGCGGCGCTGCGGGCGCACCTCCGACGGAGCAGGCCGGCGCGCAGGTTCCGCCCGAGGCGCTGCTGATGAGCGCGGTCGCCGACCTCGACGCCGAGGACCGCGACATCCTGTTGCTGTCGCTCTGGGAGTCGTGCCCGCAGAGTTCGATCGCCGAAGCGCTCGAGCTGTCGGTCGGCACGGTCCGGTCGGCACTCGGGCGCATCCGCCGTGAACTGAAGATCGCAGTGTCGGAGGACGCTTCGTGAACGTGTTCGACACGATCCACGCCGTGCGACCCGAGGTCGACCCGATGCCGCTGACCGATCGAAGGATGATCCGCGAGACGGTGTTCGGGGTCGGACACGACGACACGACGCGCACCTTCGGCGCCCGCTCGGAGAGCGGCGCAGTGGTGTCGACGGCACCGCGCGGCGCGGGCGTCCCACTGCGTCGCCGCTCCCGGCAGACCGGATCGATCGTGCGGATGGTGCTGGGCGTCGCCGCCGTGCTCCTCGTCGGCGGCGTGGCCTGGTCGGTGCTCTCGAGGGATGATGATGCCGACACGGCGCCGGACACGTCGGCGCCGGTCACGACCGCCGGGCCGACCAGTACTGCTGCGCCGACGACCGCTCCGCCGTTCGTCCGGACCGGCGCGTCGCGAGCGGCGCCACTCGTCCTGCCCACCGAGCTGCTGGCCGCCGACGAGGTGACGATCGCGCCGGCGGTACCGGGGAGCAGCACGATGCTGCTGACGGCACCCGACGGGACGACGATGTGGATGGCCGAGTTCGACGGCGGTCCGCCCGAAGTGGCCGCCCTCGACGTTCGCCAGGTCGGGTCGCTCGGCATCGGCGTCCCACCGGCGAGCGACGCGAGGTCGGTGACGTATCAGGTGCTCGCGCCGTGCGGCGTCGTCGTGCTCAATGATGCCCCGGGAGCGGAGCTGTACCGGCCCGAGATCACGTCGCTGTTCGAGTCGATGTCGGTCGATGGCAACGCAACGATCGACGTTTCGCTTCCCGCCGGCTTCTCGGTCCTCGACATCGGCGAGGCGCAGACGAGCTACACGACGCAGTTCCGGGTACCGGTGTTCACAGAGACACGCGCGGCGCGGGTGGTCCAGATCCCCGACGGATCCATTTCGCAGCTGATGTTCGGCGGGCGCCAGCTCGGAGCGACGTCGTTCCTCGGGGGCCCCGCGTTCCTCGACATCGCCCCGAACGACCCCGCGCTGGTCAGCGTGTACTGGCAGGACGGGCCGACGGTGTTCAACGTGAGCAGCACCGAGCTCACCTTCGAGGACCTCGAGTCGTTCGTGGCCACGCTCGAGCCCGTCTCCCTCGACGAGTGGGCGACACGGTTCGACATCCCGCCGACCGCGCCCGCAGCGGCGCCGGCGGGGTGCGCCCCGCAACCGAGTTTCGGCCCGACGCTCAACCCCTGATCGGTCGCACCCCGGTCACGACGTCGCGGCGGCCCGGCGGTCGATGGCGATGTTTAGCGATAAATGATCCGGGTAGTCCTGCGTCATGACCACCACAGCATGGTTCGCCATCTCCGCCATCATCTTCTTCGTCGTCGTCTTCGCGATCGTGATGCTCTCGGGCATTCGCCTGACGGGCAAGCAGATCGACGACGACCCCGACGTCCGCAAGCACGTCGACCCGGAACAGCGCGACGACGACTACCCCGTGACTGCGGACTTCTGATCACGGCGACGGGACCGTCGCCGAACGCGTCAGCCGGCGTCGACGAGGTAGTCGCTGATCTGCGTGTCCGGCGCGCCGAGGTCGGCAAAGTTGTCGTCGGTGCGAGCGCGCATGAATGCCCGCCATTCGAAGGCTCGGTATCGGGCGGAACCCTCGATCAGTTCGGGGATCGGCTCGACGACGGCGTCGCGCGCCGGATGCAGGAAGTACGGGATGCTCATCCGCGGGCGCTGCGTCATCGGCACGACGCGGTGCACCGCAGCGCGGTACCGATCGTTCGTCCACACCTGCACGCTGTCCGCGAGGTTCACCACGACCGTGCCCGGGATCGGGTCGACGTCCACCCACCCGCCATCTCGCGCTCGGGTCTGGAGTCCACCGGTGTCGTCCTGGAGCAGCAGCGTCACGACGCCGGGGTCGGTGTGATACCCGAGCGCTGTCTCGCCGAGCCCGCGTAGCCCAACACGCTCGGCGGCGGGCACCGGGTCGCCGAGCGGATAGTGGTTGAGGCGGACCGAACTGTTCGTGCGTGCGCCACCGAACCGCAGGCCGTCAGCGGGGTCGAGCCCGAGCGCCCGATGAACGATCTCGACGGCCGTGGTCGACAGATCGCTGAAGGCATCGTAGAAGTCGGCCATCGTCTCGCGGAACCCGTCGACACCGCTCGGCCATCGGTTGTGCGCGTCGGCCGGCGGGAACGCCGGATCGGTGAAGTCGAAGACCTCCTTCGCATCACGCTTGCGTTTCGTCAGCTCGCGGTCGTACCAGCCGAGCGGGTTGTCGCCGTCACGCTCGACACCCGACCGCACCGAGCGGTCGGCGTCGAAGAACGCCCGGGCGGCGTCCCATGTCCGACCGATGACGTCGTCGAGACCGTGCCCCGAGATCAGGAAGAAGCCATGATCCCGGCACGCCGTGTCGAGCGCATCGAGTTGCACGTCGAGCGGTCGGCTCACGTCGAGGATCGGGACAGGTGGTGTTCCCATCCGACCAGTCTGCCCGAGGGTCGTCGCACGAACGAAGCGTGACCCGCCCACGATTCACGGGATGGCGCGCGTCGCACGCGCCCAGGCGTCGTCGATCCGTTCCCAGGTGTAGCCGTGTCGTGCGTACAGCGTGATCAACGGCGCGTTCGCCGGGTCGGTGTAGGTCACCGCGGTCGTCATGCCTTCGGCGACCATCCACCGCTCCCCCGCTTCGAGCAACGCGGCGGCGACTCCCGAGCGGCGGCGGCGCGGGTCGACGTACGTGGTGGCGAACAGCCCGACCGGCTCGGGTGCAACGTCGGGGTCAGACTCGACGCGCACGATCGTGTGTCCGACGATCGTCCCCTCGTCGTCCTCCGCGACGAACACGTCGGCGCGCCGGTCGGAATCGGTGCGATCGAGGTGCCAATGCACCCGCTCGACGAGTTCCGCTCTGCTGAACATCGCCTCGGCCTGTTCCCGGTCGAGCACCTCGGCGAGGGTCAGGTGCATCCGCTCGGCAATGGTGTCGATCGTCGCCGACTCGTCGGCCTCGACTGCGCGCACCGTGACTCCGATCTCGCCGGATCCGTCGATCACACCCACGCTCCGATCGTACGACACGGCCGCACGCGCAGGCTCGGGGCGCCGGGCCAAATCCGACCCCGGAGGCGACCTCACCCGCGACCTCGAACTCCAGCACGGGCCCGTCGGGGCGCGCACCTACGGTGATCGGATGCAACACGTCAAGTTCGGTCGGACCGGCATGCGCGTCTCGTCGCTCTGTCTCGGGACGATGACCTTCGGAACCCAGTGCGACGAGGAGTCGTCGTTCGACATCCTCGACACGGCGTTCGATGCGGGGATCACCTTCATCGACACCGCCGACGCCTACCCGAACGGCCAGGACGGCGAGCTCTCCGGCCTCACCGAGGAGATCATCGGGCGCTGGATGACGAGCCGCGGCCGTCGCGACGACGTGATCCTGGCCAGCAAGTTCTGGGCGCCGATGGGTCCGAACCCGTGGAACCGCGGCGCGACTCGCAAGCACGTGATCGGTGCACTCGACGCATCGCTGCGCCGACTGCAGACCGACCATCTCGATCTGTTCCAGATCCACTTCTTCGACTCGGACACCCCGATCGACGAGACCCTGCGCGCACTCGACGACATGGTCCGTGCGGGCAAGGTCCACTACATCGGTTGTTCGAACTTCGCGGCCTGGCAGCTCGCGAAGGCGGTCGGTCGCAGCGAGGCGCTCGGCATCTCGCGCTACGAGTCGGTGCAGCCTCGGTACAACCTGCTGTTCCGCGACATCGAACGTGAGCTGCTCCCGCTGTGCCGCCACGACGACATCGCCGTGATGGCCTACAACCCGATCGCCGGCGGGCTGCTCGACCGGGAAGCATCAGCCGGCAGCGGGGCCGACCGAGGGCACGCGGTTCACCCTCGGCAGCGCCTCGAAGCGCTACCAGGAGCGCTACTGGGCCGACGACAAGTTCGAGGTCGTCGAGGCGATGCGCCCGCTCGCTGCGGAGGCGGGGATCTCGCTCGCACAGATGGCGGTGGGGTGGGTGCTGGCGAATCCCGACGTCACCGTCCCGATCGTCGGCGCGAGTTCGAGTGGCCAACTCGCCGATGCGGTGGCCGCTGCCGCGACACCGCTCGACGCCGAGCTCAAGGCCCGGCTCGACGACCTCACGCGTCACTATCGAGCGGTCGACGCCGCCCGCTGATCGGCGGGCGCGGTAGTTTCCGGCCATGTCGAAACACTCGCTGATCGCCAAGCTCGTCTGCGCCGAAGGGCGCACCACCGAGTTCGAGGCCGAACTCGCCGTGCTCATCGAGGCCGCCAACGAGGAGGCCGGGCTCGAGATCTACTCGGTGCACCGTGACGTCGACAACGTCTACTGGTTCTTCGAGCTCTACACCGACGACGACGCGGTCGCCGCCCACGGCAAGGGCGACGCGATGAAGGTGGCGATGGCCGCAACCGGCGCCTTCCTCGCCGCTCCCCCGGAGATCCACCGGCTCACCCCCGTCGTCGCCAAGGGCCTCGACATCTGACCCACCACCGCCGCGAACTGTGAGCCCTCAACCGAGGTTTCTGCCCGACCGACTCACAGATCCCCGGCCCGTCGCTGCCACCGCCGCGAACTGTGAGTCCTGAACCGAGGTTTCTGCCCGACCCGCTCACAGTTCTCGGTGGGTGACGCGTCAGTCGGGGTCGTCGGTGGGGACGTCGAAGGGTGTCCGGCTGCGACCGGCGCCGGGGAACATGTCCCGCCCGGTCTCGCGGAGCTGCTCGGCGCGGGCGTGGGCGTGGCCGACGTGCTGCAGTCCGAACGCCTGCTGCTGTGCGAGCTGGAACCCCTGCACGTCGAGGGTCTGGTTGACGGCGAGCTTGGCGAGCTTGAGTGAGAACGACGGCTTGGCAGCGATGCGACCGGCCATCGCCAGGGTGAAATCCTCCAGCTCGTCACGCGGCACGACGTGGTTGACCATGCCGAGCCGGTGGGCTTCAGCGGCGTCGATCGCATCGCCGGTGAACAACAGCTCCTTGGCCTTGCGGATCCCGAACTCCCACGGATGGTTGAACCACTCGACGCCGTTCACACCGAACTCGACCGTCATGTCGCGGAAGCTGGCGTCGTCGGCAGCGATGATGATGTCGCACACCCACATCAGCATCAGGCCGCCGGCGATGACGTTGCCCTGGACCGCCGCGATGGTCGGTTTCGGGATGTCGTGCCAACGACGGCACATGTGGAGGTACATCTCCTCCTCGAACGCCATGAGCCCTTCGGCACCGCCCCGATCGGTCGAGCCGCCGACCCAGACGGGATCGGCTTCGTACTCGCCGGGGCCTTTCAGGTCGTGGCCGGCCGAGAAGTGCGGGCCGTTTGCCGCAAGCACGATGCACTTCACCGAGTCGCTGTTCGCCGCCCGGGTGAACGCGTCGTTCAACTCGTAGGTCATCTGCTTGTTCTGGGCGTTCGCGCGCCTCCGGGCGATCGAGGGTGATCACCGCGATCGCGCCGTCGGCGATCTCGTCGTAGTCGATCATCGGTGTGTTGACAGATCCCATCGGTCGAACCTTCGCACGCTGATCGCCGGCTCGACGAGACCAGACCACCCGACCGACTCGTAGAGTCGCGTCTGCGATGAGGTGCGGCAGATGACCGAACGCAAGCCGAAGGCGGCGACGTGGGAGTCGTGGATCGAGCGTCAGATCGAGGACGGGCGCCGTGCCGGCGCGTTCGACGACCTGGAGGGTCAGGGTCGCCCCATCGACGGCATCGACCGCCCGCACGACGAACTCTGGTGGGTCAAGGCGAAGCTGCAACGCGAGGAGGTTGCGGTCACCCCGCCGACCATCGCGATCCGAACCGATCGCGACGAGACGCTCGCGGCGGCCAAGGCGGCGTCCAGCGAGCGCGAGGTTCGCGAGCTGATCGAGCAACTCAACGAGCGGATTCGGAACGTGAACCGTTTCGTCACCTGGGGCCCTCCGTCGAGCGTCGCCCCGCTCGACACCGAGGCGATCGTCGCTCGTTGGACCGCAGCCGGCCCACCCACGCCGCCGATCGACCCCGAGCCACCCGCGCCCGCACCGGTCGTGTCACGGCGTCGACGGCTCCTGGGTTTCCTGCGGATCGTTCGTCCGGTCGAAGCCGAACAGAACGTGCGCCGCCGGTGAGCCGGGTCAGGCTTCGACGAGTTTCGCCAACCGCTCGAGCGTGGCTTCCATGTTCGCCGGGTGCTTCTTCGGGTAGCCGGCCAGCTCGATCCCCTTCGGGAACAGCGACGTCGACCAGTCGAATGTCTCGGTGACCTCTGTCGCCGGCTCGCCGTCGACCTCGGTGGGCGAGAGCTCGTAACGCCACCGGTGCTTGCCGAAGTGTGCCCAGGCGATCAGGCGATTCTCCTCGAACTCGACGACCGTGCTCGAGACCCGATACGGCAGCGGCCCCATCTTCATGTCCATGCCGAACTTGGTCCCGAGTTCGAGACGCGTGCCCTCGCCACGGACCTGCTGGACCATGCCCGATCCGTCGATCTCGGAGTGTTTGGCCGGATCGGCCAGCACGTCGAAGATCACCTCCGGCGACGCCTTGATCACCCGGGACACCGACACCATTTGTTCAGCCATACGGCGCACGTTACGGCCTGCAGCGGGAGGAAATACTGTGCAGCGATGGAACTGACCGCAGAACAGGTGCGAGTGCTCGGCTGTCTCGTCGAAAAGGGAGCGACGACACCGGACCACTATCCACTCTCGACGAACGGGCTGGTCAATGCGTGCAATCAGAAGTCGAACCGCGAGCCAGTCGTCGACTACAGCGAACGCACGGTCATCGACGCCATGCTCGAGATTCGACAGCAGGGGTTGGCGCGCACCAACGCCAGCGGCCGGGCGGACAAGCACCGGCACATCCTCGGCGACGCCCTCGGACTCGACGAGGACCAACTGGCCGTCCTCGGCGTCCTGCTGCTCCGTGGGCCGCAGTCGCCTGGCGAGTTGAGGACACGAACCGAGCGATACCCGACCTCCCAGGGCACCGGCTTCGAAGCGCTCGATGACGTCGAGCGTGTGCTGGTGGGGCTCGCCGGCCGCGCCGAGCCGCTGGTCGTCGACATCGGCCGCGGTCCGGGCCAGAGTCAGGACCGGTGGGCACATCTACTCGGCGAGGGAGTCCCCGACATCGAGGAGCTCGGCGCGAGCCCGGCCTCGGGTGCCGGCCGGGGCAACACCTCGCTCGCCCAACGAGTCGACGAGTTGGAGGCCCGACTCGCAGCCCTCGAAGATGCCCTCGGTGTGGCAGCGCCTTCGACAACCCCGGAGTGAGGGGACGGCGACCCGGAAACGGCGAGATCCCGGCGGATCGTGAGGGCGTGCTTCACGATCCGCCGGGCTGTGCGGGTTCGGAGGTGGAGTCGGATCACTCGATGCGCAGGCCTGATATCGCCCCAGAGATGACCAGCGATTCCGACACTTCGAATCCGAGGACTCGACGGCCGCTCTCAGATCCCCCAGAGGACGTACTCTGGGATCGTGGCCGGTGGGGGAACTCGTCGGCCGCAATCCGGTACCGCACGAGGCTCCCGAACAACCGACTCCTCGGCCTTCGATATCCTCCCTCCGTGACTTTCCGCGAAGACCTCTTGTTGGTTCATCGCGAACGTGTCGACGCGCAACTCGAGCGGTTGTTCGATCTGTCGGGCGGAGAAGTCACCGGACCGGCGGGATGCGGCAAGTCCTCGGCGGTGAGGGCATGGGCGTCGACGACCCGGCTCGCCGAGGTGACCTGGCTGTCGATCCAGCAGCGTCACCGCGACTCGAAGGTCCTGGCCGCCGATCTGTTCGACGCCCTACTTCCCGCCGACGGGCAGGAACTCGATCCCGACGGCGCTGACGCTGCGGGCTCGATGTCTGTCTTGGCAGGTTCCGTCGAGCGCGCCGGCCGTCGCGTGGTCCTGGTGATCGACGACGTCCACGAACTCGCCGACGCACCGTCGCTCGACGTGGTTCGCAGCCTGAGAGCCGTCGACGGCGAGGCGCTTCGAGTCGTGCTCATCGGCAGGTGGATTCCTGCAGCGGGATTGGACGATCAGCGCCGTCGGGGCCTCCTTGCGATTTGTTCGGCAACCGACCTCCGACTCAGCCCGCAGGAGACGGCAGCGATCGTGTGCGCCGCCGCCGGGCGCAAGGTCAGCGATCGGGACGTCGACGTCGTCCACCAGCAGACCGACGGCTGGGCACTCGGCGCCGCAGTGAGTGGTCTCCTGCTCAGGGACAGCGCCATCTCGATGTCGTCGGCCGAAGTGACGCAGGACGGCTACGGCCACTTCGACGAGGTCATGGGCGATCAGGTGTTCGACTCGATCGAACCTGACATCCAGCAATTCCTGCTCGACACCTGTGTCCTCGACACGATCGACCCGGCGCTGTGTTGCGAGCTGACCGGCCGAACCGATTGTGAAGACGTGCTCCGTCATCTGACGCGGTCCAACATGTTCACCGAGTGGATCGGCGGACAGTGGCTCACGTTCCAGTACCACATGGTCTTCCGGTCGTGGCTGCGGCGTCGGCTGGACCGAGTGGCGCCCGGGCGCTCATCCGAACTCCAGCGACGGGCCGCGGAGTGGTGCCGAGCACATGAACGCCACGGGGAGGCGATCGAGTACCTGCTGGGTGCGGGCGATGACCAGGCTGCGAGCGAAGCGATCGTCGAGTTCGGGCTTCGCGCGCTCAACGAGGGTCGCTACGACGCCGTCACCGGATGGATCGATCGGCTGCCATCCGACACCGTGGCGTCGAACGCTGCGCTGCTGGTCCTGCTCGCCGAAAGCGCACACCGGTCCGGCCAGACCGGTCTGGTGACCGTCGTGCGAGCACTTGCCTCGAACTTGTTGAAGAGCGAGCCAGCGGGGCTCCACACACTCAACCTCCACTTGGCGGTCGAGGTCCAACGCTGCCGGGAGCTGCATCTGGCCGGCCGACTGGCCGACGCTGCGGAGTTGGCGTTCGAGGCCATCTCGTCGCTCGACCTCTACTCGTTGCGTCCCGACGGCACGTCCCGACCGACGTTCGGAGAAATCGCACTCGCCCACGACATCTCGTCGCTCGCGCAAGTGCTGCTGGTTGCCGGCGAGCGGGAGTCGTGCGTCACGTTGTCGCAGTGGGTCCTCGACGCGTTCCCGGCGAACGACCCCAACGTGGCACCCGTCCGAATCGTGTGCCTCGGCAAGATCGCCGTGGGCGAGGTGCTGGACAGAGCCAGACCGGCGGCCTTGCAGCACGCGCGTGAGGCCGTCGCCCTGTCGGAGTATCACGGGAGCAGCAGCGCAGACATCGGCTGGGCCCTCGCTGCACTGCTCGTGACCGACTCGACAATCGATCACGCCGACATGTATCGACGCGTCGACGACATCGTCGAGACGATCGGCTCCCCGTCGCTCAAGTGTCTGGCCAGGCTGCTTCGAGCGTGGTCGCACGTCCGCACAGGCGACGTCGATGCAGCACGCAGCATGCTGTTGGACGTCGGGCCGATCGTGGCGTCGATGGCCCAGCCCGGCATGCTCCACGCTCTGGAGCGTCGTGTCGCCACGATGGTCGAGATGGGCGCCGACGAGCCGCTGTTGGGTGCACGGGAACGCACCGTGCTCGCCGCACTTGCCGCAGGAGCGTCCCGGCGGGACGCCGCCGAGGAGATGCACCTGTCCGTGAACACGGTCAAGACCTACGTCCAGCACGCGTACCGGACGCTCGGCGTCGGCACGCTGCCCGACGCGGTCGCACGGTGCGGAGAGCTCGGGATCTCGCTCGCCCTGCCCGACCCCGTTGAGGGGTGACCCTCGGTTACTCGTTGCCCTGCCGGTGCCGCCGCACCACGCCGAGCCCGTACAGCACGATCGCTCCGAGAAGTGCGGCGCCGAGGACCATGAACCAGACGGGCGAGTCGAGGTTCCACAGCAGGAAGCTGACGGCCACCCGCTCGGTGTTCTGGACCATGAAGACGATCAGCAGACCGAGACCAACGAAGATGGCGATGGCGATGGCGATCCGGCGCTCAGTCGGGTGCGGCCATCGCCGTCGAGCGGTGGTTGGTCACGATTGGCGTACGGATTCGGGCTGCCGGCTACGAACTGGACGGTCCGATGACCGACGTCGGAGCGGCGATTCGGGGTGAATGTGTCGTTCACCCTCTCCGAACTGGCCTCGACAACCCCGGGGCCCTACTTTCGCGACGCCGTCGAATCGCTCGGCTGCCGCACGGTCGGGTGACCCGATCGCCTCACTCAACGGAGAACCAACATGTCAGACGAAAACCTCGTCCTCTACGCAGCCACCTACGCCGACGGTGACGGCGCTCGCGCCGACTTCGACGATTTGAAGGCCGCGGAAGGACCAGACCTCATGGTCGTCGGTGCGATCGTGATGAGCCGCGACGCGAACGGCGCCGTCGATGTACTCGAGTCCGGCGACGGCGACACCGCATCTGGAGCGATGCTCGGCGGCGGCGTGGGCCTCGTCGTCGGCCTCTTCGCTCCGCCACTGCTTGCCTCGACGGCGATCGGTGCAGGGATCGGCGCACTGCTCGGACACCTGACCAAGAAGCACGAGGAGAAGGAACTCGGTGTCGAACTCGACGAGTACTTCCCGGCGGACTCGTCAGCGGTCGTCGCCGTCGTCGACGCCGTCTACCTCGACCGTCTGGAGAAGGTGCTCGGCAAGGCCAGCAAGCGGGTGAACAAGGCGATCGACCGCGACGACTACGACAAACTGGTCAAGGCAGTGTCGAAGTCGGCTGATCAGATCGACGACGCACTCGAATCCTGAGTCCTGCGCGGTGGCGCCACAGCGCGCGCCGCACGACTTCGCATGGAGAACGCCTCGTTGACCCCTGTTCACAGATATCCAGCCGTGACACGACCGCCCGGCACCGCGCCGTACGAGCAAGATCGTGCACCGATCGATGCTCACCTCGACCAGCTCGCCGAGAAGTACGAGCAGCAGGAGGTCGGTGTTGCCGTCGACGAGTCGCAGCCGCCGGATTCCTCGACGGTCGCGGCCATCGTCGAGGGATTGCGCATCGTTCGCGTGGAGTCGGTGACACACATGAACACAGCGATCGACATGGGCGACGGCCGTGATGTCCGATCGTCCTGATGTCGCAGCATCACAGGGCGAGATCTCCTCTCTGGGTCTTCCCTACTGGGCACGCCGGGTCGGAGTGTTCAGTTGGCTGCTGGTCGGCTTTCTGCTCGCCGTCGGAGCGACCGCGCTCTTGCTCGCTGCAACGAGCGCGATCACCGGACCACTCGTCATTGCTGTGCTCCTGGCGATCGTCTTCGCGCCCGTCGTGACGTGGCTTTGCGATCGGGGCGTCCCGCGAGCGCTCGCTGCGGCGGGCGTCCTTTTCGGGTTGACCGCGACTGCTGCCGGGATCGTCTACCTGACCGCCGCCGCCGTGGTCGATCAAAGCGACCAGCTGAGCGAGAACCTGGACAAGGCCGTGGACGACATCACCGGATGGTTGGCCGCCACCCCGATCCCAGACGACCTCGCCGACGAAGTGTCGTCGACGCTCGCGGACAACGGCCCCAGGCTGGCGAGCGGACTCGCAGGTGGTGTGCTGTCGGCATTCAACTCCGTGACCGCGTTGGTGTCAGCAACGGTCCTCTCATTGTTCGTGCTCTACTACCTGCTCAAGGACGGGCCCGACGCCACGCCCCGTGGTGCCACCGCAGGGGAGGGTCGCCCGTGGCGAACCTTGATCGCCGACGATGTCGTGCGCGACGTCCGGGGCTACTTCCGTGGCCAGACGCTGATCGCGCTGTCCAACGGCGTGGTGATCGGGCTCGCCGCAGCCGTGCTGGATGTCCCCGCCGCCCTGGCGATCGGAATCGTCAACTTCTTCGGCGCCTACGTGCCCTATCTTGGCGGGTTCTTCGGTGGCGCCTTCGCCGTGCTGATGGGTCTCGGCGAAGGTGGCGTCGGCCTGGCCATCGCCATGCTGGTCGTGACCCTGTTCGTCAACCTGGTGCTCGAGAACTTCCTGCAGCCGATGCTCATCGGCGGCAGTCTGAACATGGGCCCGCTCCCGATCCTCCTGGCCACGACGCTCGGCGGCATGCTCGCCGGGCTACTCGGGCTGGTCCTCGCCGCCCCCGTCCTCGCGATCACCTCCGACATGGGGCGCGAGCTGCGGAGGTCGGGGTTCTTCGGTCCACCTTCGACCGACGCGGGCCCAGACGCCGGGTAGCAGTCCGGGTGCCGAATCAGGAGCACGGCATCTGCGGCGCCACGGACGCGCTGGTGGCGTACGAGGGCGATGCGATCGGGGTGAACGCCAGGTTCACCCCCGCTTCGCTGGCCGCTCTGACAGAAACCCTCTACGTTCCACACGAATGGTCGAATCGGTCGACTACGGCGAGGGGGAGCATGTGAGCCAAGACGACGGAGCACCAGCAACGGATGCCAACCCGTACGCCACCAAAGGCTTTCCCCTTGCGACCGAATTCAATCCGTACGCAACGGGGAAGGACTACTCCGAGATCCCTCAACGGTTGCACGAGTACCCGTCTTCTGACCGGGCGCAGAAGATGGTCCATGACTCGGTCGCCATCGACACACTGCCCACAGCGAAATCCTGTGGGTGACAGTTGTTTCGTGAAAGAGAACGGTCCGCTCACCGAGTACGGAAAGACACTCATCGATGCGTACAACCGCTACGACATGCTCGTGGATGTGCGTCACACCGGTGAACGTACGTCGCTCGACGCCATCGAGGAGGGCGACGGCCTCGGCTGGTTCGGTGAGAAGCCGTACACCAACACTGCCCAGTGGGACCACTCCTTCACCGACGGCGCGCTCTTCAAGCACGGCAACATGGGTCAGGGCATCTACGTCGATCCTGCCCGAGATTTCTGCGGCATGTACTTCGGTCTGGCCCCGAACCCGGACGAGATCTCGGGAGTCGATCATTCTCCTGGCTCTCTGCGAACTGCGGCGAAGTACTTCGCCGGCCAGTAGTTCTCAGCCGTCCAGGGAGTGGCCTACCGTTCATGACCTGGAGGTGTGGACCATGCGATCGTGGGGAGATGTCGATGTCGCACGTGGAAATCGGCTGAGTCGGTGACCGACCGGACCGGCAACCATGGAACGCGAGGGGTGCAGGTGTTCTCCGCGCCCTCGGACGCGCCTCGCATTCGGCTCCGAACGGACCTGATCTCTGCCGGCCTCAACTCGGTCGTGCTCGTACTGCTGATCCTCGTTGCCGGTGACGGTTCGACATTCGACGACAGTGCGCTCCAGTTCGTCGGGACGTTGCCGGGCTGGCTGCTCTGGATCGGACAGGCGGCCTACGTCGTGGGCGTCGTCTATTCGTTCGCGCTGCTCGTCGGCGTCGGCGTCCTCGCCCGCGACCGGCTGGAGCTGCTCCGCGACATGGCCCTCGCCGCCCTGCTGGCCGTCGTTGTGGTGTTCGCCCTCACCCGGCTCATCGATGACCGCTGGCCCGATTTCCCGTTCTTCGATCTACAACAGACACGGTTCACGTTCCCGGCGTTCTTCATCACGACCTCCACCGCGCTCCAGGCCGCGGCGTCGCCATGGCTGACGGCGCCGATGCGCAGGATCGGGTGGACGTTCATCCTCGTGGCGACGGGCGCGGCAACCCTCGGACGAGTCACCACCGTCAGCGACGCGCTGGGAGGCGTGCTCGTCGGGCTGATCGCCGCAGCGATCGTCCGGTACCTGCTCGGCACGTCGGCGGGCTTGCCGTCGACCAACCGGCTTCGCGCCGGGCTCGCCGATCTCGGCATCCAGATGGACCGGCTGACCTACTACGACGAGCAACCGCTTGCCGCACTCGTGCTGTCAGGGGTCACGGGCGATGGCCGGAACGTGTTCGTCTACGGGCTCGGGCGCGACGCATGGAGCGCCCGTCGACAGAGCCGGCTGTGGCGTCAAGCCTGGTACGAGAGCGACGACGCACAATTCGGATCCGACCGCCGCCAGCAGATCGAGCACGAGTCCCTGGCGATGCTGCTGGCGAGCAAGCGCGGGGTGTCGGTTCCCGACGTCGTCACCGTCGGGGTGACCCGCACCGGCGATGCGTTGCTCGTCACCGAACTGGCCGATCACTCGTTGGCGAACACGACCGCCGACGAGGTCGACGACGACCTGCTCGATGCGGCCTGGAAGCTCCTCGGCGACCTCCACGATGCCGGAATCAGCCACGGCTCACTCGACGACATCCACATCTGGGTCAACGCCTCAGGCGCCCTGCAACTCATGGGGTTCAGCGACGCGGCCATCAACCCCAACGACGACCAGATCAACCAGGACGTCGCTGCGATGCTGGTGCTCACCACGACCGGCGCGGGCCCGGATCGTGCGATTGCGGCAGCCCGTCGCGCACGGGGCGACCACGATCTCGCGGCGATGCTTCCGGTGCTCCAGACCGCAGCACTCAACTCCCGTCTGCGTGGACACGTGAAGCGCCAGAAGATCAAGATCGCCGATCTTCGCAAGCAGACGGCGGCGGCGCTGGGCATCGATGTTCCACCGACCGAGCAGCTGACACGGGTCAGCTGGAAGAGCGCGCTCATGACCGCGTTCATCGTGCTCGCGGCCTACACCCTGATCGCCGGGCTCGCCGAAGTCGGGTTCGACACGATCGCCGAGAGTCTGGCCGACGCCCGCTGGAGCCTCGTGCTCCTCGGCCTCGTCCTCGCGGCTGCGACGAACTACACCGACGCAATCGCACTGGCCGCGGTGTCGCCGAAACCGGTTCCCGTCGGCGTCACCACGATCGAGCAGTTCGCGATCGGCTTCGTCAACATCGCGATCCCGTCCGCCGCCGGCCGCGTCGCAACCAACGCGCGCTACTTCCAGAAATTCGGCATCAGCCCGGTCACCTCGACCACCACCGGCGCGATCACGGGGTTCATCGGGTTCGTCGCCCAGGCGATCCTCATCGTCCTGACCATCATGGTTGGCGCCGGCAGCATCGACCTGTCCGACCTGCAGGGCGGCGGCAGCGTGCTGCGACTGCTGGGCATGGCGGTCGTACTGTTTGCCGGCGCAGTGATCGTGGTGTGGGCGGTTCCGGCGTTGCGGCACTGGGCCTGGAGCAAGCTCGAGCGGCCACTGTCCCAGATCGGCGACGCCTTCCAGACGCTGAAGGAGCCGAGAGTCGCCCTGACCGCGCTGGGCAGCTCGATCGGGACCGAGGTCCTCTACGCCGCCGGGTTCGCCATGTGCGTCGCTGCGGTCGGAGGATCGATCACCCTCGGCCAGGCGATCTTCATCAACGTCACCGTCTCACTGTTCGCCGGGTTGATGCCCATCCCCGGCGGTGTCGGGGTCAGCGAGGCGGGCATGACGGCGGGCCTCACGGCGATCGGCGTGGACCCTGGGACGGCGGTCTCTGCCGTCCTGATCTACCGCCTCATCAGTTACTACCTCCCGCCGCTGTGGGGCTACGTCAGCCTGCGCTGGCTGACGAAGCACGACTACCTGTGACGAGGTCTGAACCTGAGCCCGCGAGCGCTCGGGAGCGCGGTTGCTCAGCGGCTGAGCACCACGTGAAAGGATCGTCGACGATGAGTCGTCGCGGCCCTGCCGTTGCCGCGGATCGCCGCCGAGCCCGTCCGCAGAACGAACAGCGCAAAGAGGGATTCACGATGGCTCTGTACGTGTCGGTGTGTCTCCTCGCCGCTCTGACCGGACTGCCCGATCAAACCGATCGCCATCTCCTCGGCGTGCTCGGCATCGTCTGGGGCACGACCATCGGGCTGGCGCTCGCCCACTTGTTTGCGTTCCGTCTGTCGGCACGCCTGGTCGAGTCAGGCGAACTCCGCCGCGAAGACAGGGAACTCGCGTTTGCCCAACTGGTCGGCGCGACCGCCACGGCCGCACTGTGTACGGTCCCGATCCTCCTCCTTCCTGCATCTGCAGAGCTGGACGCAGTTCGGTTCCTGCTCGCAGCCTTCATCGCCGTCGTCGCGTATGCAGTTGTTCGGAGCGGTCCAGGCGACCACAGCAGCCGACTGCGAGCGCTCACCTACGCGAGCGTGGTGTTGTTCATCGCGCTCGCGGTTGCGACCGCGAAGAACATGCTCAGCGGTCACTGAGGGCACGGGCCATGCGCTGGACCCGGTCATCCAGGCCGACCGCGTGGGTGACGGCCGCCATCACCGAGTCCGGCACGAAACGCAGGACGCTTCTCAGCTTCAACCCGATGAGACGTCTTTCTTGACGGATCGTCGATCGAAGAAATCCGAGATCATCGGGTTTCGGCTGGCCAATCGGTTGGCGCGTCCCCCGACGTCACGGCGCTGACGACCACGGCAGATTCAAAGTCCGGTCCCAGCGGGATCTCATGGCTCGAGATGGGTGAAATCGATGTTCACCCCGCGTCGGCGCCGGTGCCGTCAGATCGACGTCCGACGCTCCGGACGTGTCGTGGGTTCCGGGCCGTAGGCGTCGTCCGGATCCTCGTCGGCGGGAAGGGAGTCCTTGCGCGAGAACCAGACGGCCGACGCGACGAGGACGAGTGGGGTCGCCCAGATCACGATCGCATAGCCGGCGAAGCTCAAGGTTCCGATGCCCAGGACGCCTGCGACGAAGGCACCGTGGACGTTCCACGGGATGACGCTCGAGAGCAGCGAACCGGAGGCTGCGATCGATGCGGATTGGGTGACCGGTTCGAGCCGCGCTGCCTTGAACTTGTCCCGGTAGGTCTCGGCGCTCACGATGATCGCGACATAGGGGTCGGCCATGGCGAGGTTGAACCCGGTCGTGGTCGCCGCCGAGGCGATGATGAGCCGCGCCGATGTCCTGGCCCAGCGCAGCAGCGGTGCAATCGCAGCGGCGAGCATGCCGGTTCTCGACATCAGGCCGCCGTACGCGGACGCCACGAGGATGAGCCACACCGTCGGGAGCAGGCCGACGGCGCCCCCGCCGAAGAAGATGCTGTTCAGCTCGACGGTCGGGCTGTCGAGGTCGAAACCGTTGGCCAGTGTCTCGATGCTGACCTCCGCCCATTGGACGATGTACGGCCGGTCGTCGTCGGCGAGCCGTTCGATCAGGTCTCGCTGGGTGAAGCCGGCGATCACCACGGCGGACAGCGCTCCGCCGAGCACGGCGAAGAACGCCGAGGACTTCGTCGAGATGATGAACACGATGAGCAGCGGGACCAGACAGAGGAGTGACACCGAGAACTCGGTCTCGATCACCTCGGTCACGGCGCCGCCGTCGAACGATCCGCCGCCGTCGCGGATCCCGAGGTAGATCATCAGCGCGAGCGTCGCGACCCAGCCGGGTGCCACGAGGCGAGCCATGATGCTCGACTGGCGCGCCGGCGCGACGCCACCGACCATGTCCGTGGTCAGCACGAGTGTGTCGGAGACCCTGGCGATGCCGTCGCCGGTGAACGCGCCGGCCACCACCGCCGCGGCAGCGATCTCCGGTGAGAGCCCCATCAGGGGTGCCAGGGCGACGAACGGGACACCGAGCCCGGCGACGGTCGTGAACGAGCTGCCGAGGATGACGCCGATCAGGGTCGCCGCGATCAGCGCAACCGGATAGAGGATCGTCGGAGTGGCGAGCTCGGCACCGTAGGACAACATCGTGGCGATCGTCCCGGCGAGCAGCAGCGAGGAGACGAGCATGCCGATGACGATGATGAGGAAGAAGGTGGCGATCGCCGAGGTGATCCCGCCGACCATCGACTCACCGAGGAACTCTCGCGGTCGGTCGTGTGTGGATCGCGCGGCGATCAGCACGGCTGCTGCCAGGCCGAGGGTCATCGACACCTGGAGCGGTCCGCTGTCGACCTCGCCGCCGAACAGGGCGACCGCGATCAGGATCGCCGCCACCATCACCCCGAGTGCCGACAACGACGCGGCCGACGACGGGGCTCCTGCAGGTGCGTCGGACGGGGCTTCGGGTGATGTCACGATCGGTCCTCGCGTCGGCGGGCGTCACGAGCCGCTCGAGCACACGACGAGTCGGCGCTCGCACGCAGAGTTGCACACTCGCGGCTCGGGACGAACGACAGTTTGCCCACGGCGCGGGCGGCCCCCGAGGGGCGCGCCGGGGTGAAACCACGGTTCACCCTCCTCGGCTTCGCACTCCTTCTGAGCCCTCCGTGATTCGCGGCGAGTTCCGACCATCCCGGTCGGATCAGCCTGCCGAAAGGATGCTCGTTTGCGATCGGCACCAAGACGACCGACGCGTGGTTGGTAACGTGCGCCAGACATGGCTGACGATCCCGCCGGAGCGGCACTCACCGCTGCAGCCGAGGCGCTGCCCGCCGAGCAGGAACCGGCGTCGCGAGCCAAGACCATCCGAAGAGTGGCGACCCGCGTGGCGATCATCGTCGGTGTCCTGGTGCTGTCGAGTTGGGTGTTGTTCAACGTCTTCGACGATCTCGACTGGGGCGAGGTCCGCAGCGCGATCGGTGAGCTCTCCGACGCCGAGTGGCTCTCGCTGGTCTTCGGCTGGCTGGTGTGGATCGTGCTGCAGGGCGCGTTGACGGCGTCGCTGGTCGACAAGCTCGCGGTGCGCCGTGGCGTGCTCGCCAGCCTCGGCCCGACGGCGGTGTCGTCGGTGATCCCCGGCCCGAGTGACCTGCCCGTCCGGTTCAGCATGTTCCAGTCGTGGGGTGTGTCGTCGTCGGCCGCGGCGACCGCGGTCGTCGGGAGCGGCATCTTCTCGATCGGCTCTCAGCTGGTGCTGCCCTCACTCGCCGGTGTGCTGATCGTGCTGGCCGATGTCCCACTGTCGGGGTTCTTCTCCGTCATCGTCACCGCCTCGGCCGCGCTCGCGGTGATCGTCGTTGCGATCGCCGTCACGCTCGGCTCGGCGACCCGGACCGAGGCGGTCGGGCGCTGGCTCGACGGCCCGGTGCGCACCGTGCGCCGCCGGATCGGGAAGCCGGCGCCGGACGAGAACCTCGGAACCACGTTGGCCACCAAGCGCGCCGAAGCCGTCGACCATCTCGCCGGGAAGTGGCTGAAGGCGACCACGGCGACGGTGGCGACGCTGGCTGCGAAGTGCGCGCTCCTCGTCATGACGCTGCGTTTCGTCGGAATCCCCGAGGACGCCCTCGGATGGATGGCAATCGTCGCCGTGTTCGGGCTGGTTGCCGGGCTCACCGCGATCCCACTCACGCCCGGCAGCGCCGGCGTCGCCGAACTCGGCTTCGTCGGCATGCTCACCGCCGCGGCCGGCGACGAGTGGGTCAACCAGATCACCGCCGGCGTCCTGCTCTACCGGCTGATGACCTGGCTGCTCATCATTCCGGTCGGGCTCGGCGCGCTCGGCGTCTGGCGCCACGGAGTCCGCGCCGCCGAGCAGCGAACCGCAAACGCAGCTGCCAACTGACGTCCAGGCGGCACCGCTCGTCGCATTCGCCCAGCGCCGTGCGTCAGGGAGCCCGATGCTGCCAATCCCTCCTTCGATCAGCGGGGCACACCGCGAGCGCCAGCGCGGTCCAGTCCGGGTTGCACCCGGCTCGGGTCGGTGTGGATGCTCGCTCCACCACCGACCTGTTCTGTTGGACTTCCCTCGAGTCTCCTACCCGGCCGCGAGATCTCCTCGAATTCCGGGACGCGAGGGCGCGAGGTCCGATGGTGTGAGCCCGGCCGAGGCGAGGTCTGGTGGTAGTTCGCCGTCGAGGATCAGCCCTGCCGCGGCTCGGGCGAGGCCGGGTGCGGTCTGGATGCCGTAGCCGCCCTGCGCTGCGAGCCAGAAGAAGCCGGGAGCTGTCGGGGCGAACCCTGCGACGGGCGTCCGATCGGCAGCGAATGTGCGAAGGCCCGCCCATGTCGTTCGGATGTGGCGGAGTTCGAGGGTGGTCCAGGAGTCGACGATGTCCATGGCACGAGCGACATCGATCTCTTCGGCGCGTGCGTCGCACGGCGGTGAGAGCGTCTCGTCTGCGGGTGAGATCAGGAGTCCGCCGGGTTCCGGTTTGCAGTAGGCGGCCATGCCACCCTCATCGGACTCGAAGGCGACGAGCGGCCACGAGCCGATGTCTCCGATGCCCGAGGGGAGCGACGCGACCGCTGCGGTACGTCGGAGTGGCCGCAGACCGAGTGGTTCGATGCCCGCGAGTTCCGCGATCTGATCGCACCACGCTCCGGCCGCGTTGACGACCAGTGGGGTGGAAATCGTCGCCGAGGGAGTGGTGACGATCCACCCGTCGCCTGAGCGCGAGACGGCGGTGACGGGAGCGTTCGAGGTGATCGCGGCATCGGAACGGCTCATTCCCCGCACGAACGCCTGATGAATGGCTGCGACATCGAGTTCCATGGCGTCGGGTTCGAGGAGCGCACCGCCGACAGCTTCGGGTCGCAGTACCGGCATCAAGGTGATTGCATCGGCTGCGTCGATGAAGGTGGTGGTGGGAGCGAGCTCCCGTAACACGTCGGTACGGGCGCGGACTCGGGCGACATGTTCGGGAGCGCATACCTGCATGAGCGGGCGCGAATGCCAGAGTGGACCATCCACCAACTCGGACGGCGGTTGCTCGAAGAACGACCGCCCCGCGACCGTCAACCGACGCACGCACTCGTTGCCGTAGGTCTCGAGGTACTGCGCAGCAGAGCGACCGGTTGCGTGCTGAGCAAGGGAGTCCTCGGCCTCGAGGAGGTGGACCGACAGTCCCCGCTCGCAGAGCTCGTAGCCGATGGAGACTCCGGCAATGCCACCTCCGATGATCACTGCGTCCGTCGTGTTCGACACACCGGTGAACGTACTCGGCGGGCTCGTGCGCAGGCGTACGGTCGGTGGATGCGGATCGCGATCGGTGGCATCGTGCACGAGACGAACACCTGCGCGGTGGAGTCGTTCGGATGACTCGTCTCGACAGTTTCGACGTGCGTCCGGGTGCCGCGGCCTCGCCCTGACCGCCCGGCACACGATCGCTGCGATGACAACATCGCTCACGCACCAGCCCGAACAGCGAGACCTCCGAGGGTTCCATCCGTCGCAGCGGATGGACGCCCGTGCCGAGGTCGGACGCCTCCGGCGCGTTCCGTGGCGGTGACTGCATGGCCCGCTCCCAGCGATTCGTTCAGCTCTGGTGTCATCTCGAGCCGCAAGGGCGCTCAGCCGTAGTCCGCAGCCTCGTCACGAGTCCGTGGGCTCTGGCGCAGACCCGCGATGAGCATGAGGTACAACAGCGGCATGGCGAAGTAGAGCAACAGACTCACCGAGGGCGCAGCCGGCGCAACGAGCATCGCAATGACGTAGACCACGATCGGCGCACCGGCCAGCAGAGCGCCCACCCTTCGCCGTTTGGTTCCCGGCGGCTCCCACAGCAGACTCGGGCGACGCATCAAGTATGCATACAGGAGCCAGCGCAGCAACGCCGACGCGATGAAGCACAGCCCCATAGAGGTGCAACGCGATCGGCTCGTCGTGGTACTCGCCCAGCACCGACGCGGCGAATGGGATCAACGCCGTCGGCATCATGAACAACAGGTTCAACCACACGACGTCGCGATTGACGAACCTCACTTGATTGAACAGATCCCGGTGCCAGACCCAGTACATGCCGACGATGAAGAAGCTGATCACCCAGGCGAGCAGCTGGGGACCTATCTCGCCGATCGCATCAGCGAGGGACCGCTCCGGGAGCTCGGGAGGAACTCCGATCTCCAGTACCAGAATCGTGATGATGATGGCGAACACGCCGTCCGAGAATGCCTTGACCCGATCCGGATCGGCCCGACGCTGCTCCGCCGACGGTCATTGATTCACTGGTCACTACGCCGCCTCACGTTGCTCGTCGAGCTGCCCAACCTCGCACAACTACGCCGAACTTCGCCAGCACCAGATGATGTCTGATGCACGTCGTCGCGCCAGGTCGAGCGGAAATACATCGACCCGCGCCATCACTCGCACGGGCGGCCAACGCCGAACGATCCTTGCTCTGTTGGCGAACTGTTCGACGCCACTGAAGGCTCCACGCGCGTCAATCTCCATCGACGAACTCGAAGTCACTTCGTCCGGCCGGCGGCGAGGCCGGGAACGTTGGCCTAGCCGAAGGCGCCTTGCCGGCGTTGGCAAGCGCTTCGGGGAGCCGCCTCCGGACCGCTCAGGGTTGATCCGGGGAACGCGCCATGCGGAGGATTCCGAGATGCCGACCATCGATCTCGACCGTGCCCGCGCCCGCCTTGTCGTCGAACGGGAGAGGTTGCAGCGTGAGCTCGCCGAGTCCGAGGAGAACGAACCACCGATGGCCCCATCGACACGCTGTCCGGCGATGCTGCGCAGGACACCACCCGCGTCGAGACCGAGATGGGACTCGAGGCCGATATCGAGCAGTCGCTCGCCGACGTCACGGCCGCGCTCCAACGCGTCGACGACGGCTCCTACGGCCACGACGAAGAGACCGGCGAACCGATCGACCCGGTGCGGCTCGAAGCGGTGCCGACGACGCGCACCAACATTCGGTGAAGGGGCGATCATCGCTCGCTCCAAGACCAGGCAACTGGGCCCGGTTGCTCGATCGGCCGTCGAGTCGACGCGGGCAGGCGGCCCGCCTGAATCGACCGCGGGGACCTTTGCCGCCGGGTGGGCCCGTCCGCGATCAGGCGCCTATCAACGGGAGTCCACGGTGGCCTCGGAGCACGACAAGACCGATCGATAATCCCAGCCCGCCCGCCACTCGAGGCGGTCCCCGTCGACACGCCGCACTTCTCGGCGAAGCGGATGTTGACGCGCCACCTGCCCCACCGAGGCGGGCACCGCGACGTTGATGAAACTTCCACCGACGTTGAGCATCGTGAGCCCGCCCAGCGGGAGCTGGGTACCCATGCCGCCCTGAGAGGGGAACGCATCGGTCAACGCAGGGAGCACCGAGACGACGGCGGCGAACATCACCCATCCCCCAGGTGGCGTCCGGCGAGGAGGTGATGGAGCGCACGGGACCGCCGCTGATGGCCGGAGCGGTCTCGGCGGGGTCCTCGCCGGATTGACGCAGGGCGACCTCATCTCAGAGTTGATGAGCGGCGAGGACCTGAATGCGTTCACCGAGTGGGTCAAGCTCTCGCTCGAGTCGCTGGGGAACGGCTTCGAACTCGACAGTGGCACCGACCAGCTCGACGACTCGTTCTCAGGTGGTGGTGTCGTGTCGATGCTCAACACGATCTGGTTGATCGTCGTGGCTGCTCATTCGGCGCGATGGTCGATCACACCAGGATGTTGCAGCGGGTCCTGGCCCCGCTCATCAGCTGGGCGAAGACGAGCGGCCGCCTCTTCACCGAGAGCCGCGTCGACGACTATCCGAAGCGCCTGCTTCGACACGCAGGGCGAAACACGATGCGCAAGGGTGAAACACGGTTTCACCCCACCACGGTGTTCCCGTGCGAGTCGGGCGACGATGACGATGAGCTCTCGAGCGCGTTGCGAGAGCAGCGCACAAGGTCGTGCCAATGCCGAACAACCATCTTTGCT
>CAVOHA010000004.1:0-13930 GCA_963695475.1 Ilumatobacteraceae bacterium | reverse complement strand
ACCCCGACGAGGCCGAGCAGACCGGTGACGTACCCGTCGATCTCGTCGCTGATCACTTCGGCGTCGCTCATGTCGACGCACTTGGAGCGAACCCACGATGTTGACGGGACACCACCGCCTCGGACCCGGGTGTGTAGATCGTGAAGTCGGTTCGGGACCGCAGCTCACCGATGTCCGAGCTGCCGAGTCCCCATCTGGTGCGTGGGTCCACAGTGCGCCTTGGCTCGGCGGCGGTCTCTATCTCGGGGGTCTTGTCGGTGTTCTTTGCCTGAGCCTCTGTCGATCCATGCCGGAAGCTGCGGCAAAATCGGGGAACGCGAGACAGGTCCACGAGATGCCCTTCGGGTCGATCGCAATGACCGGCAGCACCCAATTCAGTGCCTCTTCGATGACGCTGGGCCAAGTCCGGTCTTGCCCGAACCGGTCATGCCCACGATCACACCGTGATGAGATCGTCGGTGGCGCAGTGACGTGGGGCCGATGCGTCGTCGGTGGCGTGTTCGTGGGTGGTGGGGGTCGATTGCCCCACCCAGGAAGAGGTCTGCCATGGCGACGCACAGGACCGCATCTGTCCCGCAACGTGCCATCTGCGTACCATCGCGCCATGGCGTTCACCGGATTTCCCGTCGAAGCGATCGAGTTCTACGAACAGCTCGGCGCCGACAACTCCAAGGCGTTCTGGAACGAGCACCGCGAGCGTTACGTCGAGCAGGTGAAGGCGCCGATGATCGAGCTGACCGATGCGCTCGCCGAATACGGACCGTTCCATCTGTTCCGCCCGCACAACGATCAGCGGTTCGCGAAGAACAGGCCTCCGTACAAGACACACCAGGGGGCGTTCGGGGAGTCCGAGGGCGGTACCGGCCACTATCTCCAGTTGTCGGCCGATGGGTTGATGGTGGCGGCCGGGTACTTCGCGATGGCCAGGGACCAACTCCGCCGCTTTCGTGATGCTGTCGTTGCGGATGCGACGGGCGAGGAGATCGCCGCGCTCGTCGCCGATGCCGAGCAACGTCGGTACGAGGTCGGCTCGATCGGCGCGCTGAAGACCGCACCGCGCTGGCTACGACCGTGATCACCCGCGGATCGAGTTGATCCGGCGCAAGGGCCTGATGCTGTCGAAGGACTTCGGTGCGCCGAAGTGGATCCACACCAAGCAGGTGGAACGCAGGATTCGCAGTGTTGGACAGGCGCGCAGGACGTGTGCGACTGGCTCGACGCGCACGTCGGGCCCAGTACCGAGCCGCCCGACGACCGACCGTTCTGATCCGGCCCGTGCTGTTGCCGGTGCAGCCGGTCAGGCGGTCTCTCGACAGTGGATCTTCGTCGGTCCGACATCATCACGTCGATCGTGACACACGCTGGGGGCTCGTGCGGTGTGGGCAGAAGCCGCCGGGGGAGTGGCCGAACGCTCGGACTTGACAGACTGTAAAGGTGACCGCCATCGACACGTCCGTCCCGCCCGACGTGAACTCGTCCGCCCTCGAGAACCAGTTCGGCCTCGCCGATCGAATCGTCGACGAGGGGGCACTCGCGAACAGCGTCGAGCGGTTCCGGAGCCAGGGCATCACGCTGCCGACGTTCGGCCAGCTCGCCGATCCGTCGACGTTCGACCACGCCGCCAAAGTCGGTGACGCCGATCCACAGGGCCCCGACGCCCGCAACCTGTGGCGTGTCCACTGGTACAACGACCTGTCGGGCAACCGCGTGCAGATCCCGGACCACGTCGTCCTGCCGCCCGAACTGACCGGCGTGTCGTCGCCGATCATCGTCGTGTTCGGCGACCGCTTCCCGATGATCACCGCCCACAAGGTGCTGGCCGCGTACTCGTGCCTGGCGCCGCGGGTCGTGACCGGCCAGTTCGACCCGACGGTGCACCGCGCCGTGTGGCCGTCGACCGGCAACTACGCCCGTGGCGGCATCGCGATCAGCAAGATCATGGCGAGTCGCGGTGTGGCGATCCTGCCCGAAGGCATGAGCCAGGAGCGTTTCGACTGGCTCGACACGTGGTGCGCCAACCCGGAGGAGGACGTCATCAAGACGTTCGGCACCGAGTCGAACGTCAAGGAGATCTACGACGCCTGCAACGAGTTGGCGAAGGACCCCGGCAACTTCATCCTCAATCAGTTCTCCGAGTTCGGCAATCATCTCGGCCACTTCAACGTGACCGGTCGGGCGCTCGCCCACGTGTTCGAGCAGGTCCACGAGCCGACTCGGGACGCGACCTCGCGGTTGGCGGCGTTCACCAGCGCAACCGGGTCGGCCGGCACCATCGCGCGCCGGTGATCGCCTGAAGGAGGAGTACGGCACGAAGATCGTCGCGGTCGAGGCGCTCGAGTGTCCGACGATGCTCGAGAACGGTTTCGGCGAGCACAACATCCAGGGCATCGGCGACAAGCACATCCCGCTGATCCACAACGTCACGAACACCGACGTCGTCGTGGCGATCTCGGACAAGGCCACCGACGAGCTCGACCTCATGTTCAACTCCGAGGCCGGCCGTGCCCACCTCGCCAGGAAGGGCGTGCCCGAGGCGGTCGTCGCGCAACTCGAGCACTTCGGGTTCTCGGCGATCTGCAACATGCTCGCCGCGATCAAGACCGCCAAGATGCTCGACCTCGGACCGGACGACGCAATCGTGACCATCGCGACCGACGGCGCTGCGCTGTATCCGAGCGAACGGGCGAAGCTGCTCGCGACGCGCTTCGGCGGCGAGTTCACGCCGGCCGATGCCGCCGAGGCGTTCGGCGAGCACCTCGCGAACGTCGACACCGATCACATGATCGACTGCACCGAGGCCGACCGCCGTCGGATCTTCAACCTCGGCTACTACACGTGGGTGGAACAGCAGGGGACGCCCTTCGAATTGTTCGAAGCTCGCCGCCACCAGGACTTCTGGAGGGGCCTGCGCCGATACGTCGACGTGTGGGACACCATGATCGACGACTTCAACGGCCGCGTCGCCGCCGCGAGCTGACGGGCCGCCGACCGATGCATGACGTCGTCGGGTGGCGCTGTGCGGTCTGCGGCACACGTGTGGCGCTGTCCGAGCCGCAGCCGTGGCGCTGTCCGAAATCGACGTTGCGCGATCGCCATCACGTGCTGCACGCAACGTCGGCGTCGCTCGGCAACGGAGCTCCGCCCGCGGTCTCTCCGAATCCGTTCGTCCGCCACGACCGTCGTCTGGCCTGGGCGGCCGCTGCGGCAGCGCGTGGGATGACCACCGACGCCCGCGCGGCGTTGGTGGGCGAACTCGACGAGGCCGTGCGCGGCGTCGACGGTGTCGGATTCGTCACCACGCCGTTCGGTCGCTCGGACGTGCTGTCCGACGAACTGGGGTTCACCGGCGACGGAGGAGTCTGGGTCAAGGACGAGACCGGGGGAGTGGGAGGCAGCCAGAAGGCCCGGCATCTCGTCACGATCCTGCTCCACCTCCGTGCGCTCGAACTGCTCGGTGAACTCCCGAACCGGCCCCGCCTCGCGATCGCATCGTGCGGAAATGCCGCGTTGGCCGCGGCGACCCTCGCCCGCGCCGCCTCATGGCCGATCGACGTGTACGTCCCCACCTGGATGAGTGACGGATTCGGTGACCGGCTCGACGAGCTGCAGGCGAACGTCCACCGCTGCGAGCGGCGCGCCGACGACCCGCCCGGTGATCCCGCGATGCTGCGGTTTCGCGAGGCCGTGGAGGCGGGCGCGGTGCCGTTCACGGTGCAGGGGCCCGAGAACGCACTGTGTCTCGACGGGGGTCGCACGATCGGGTGGGAAATCGCCGAGCAGCTCGTCGCTCCCGACGGACCGGGATCGCTCGATGCCGTGTTCGTCCAGGTCGGTGGCGGCGCGTTCGCCGCGTGCCTGGGCGCCGGCCTCGTCGAGCTCGGCCATCGCCCGCGGCTGATGGCGGTGCAGGCCGAAGGGTGTGCCCCACTCGACCGGGCGTGGCGGCTCGGTGCCGGTCCAGGCGATGACTGGGGAACCGTGATGACCCCCTGGATCGAACCGGCGTCGTTGGCGGACGGGATCCTCGACGACGAGACCTACGACTGGATCGGTGTCCTGGATGCGGTGCGGGCGACCGACGGGGACACCGTCGTCGCGAGCGAACGCAACATCGAGCGAGCCCACGCATTGGCGCATCGGGCCGGCTACGACGCCAGTGCGACCGGGACGGCGGGGCTGGCCGGACTTCTCGAAACCATCGACGCAAGTGAGCTCGCAACCACCCAGCGTGTCGGAATCGTCATGTCCGGCGTCACCCGCTGATCGGTTTCGGCACGTACTTGACGATCCCTTGACCGGGCCGACGGTCGAGGCCGGCCGGCAGGGGAGTAACGTTGTCCACATGTTGACCGGCTGGACTCGGCTGGGGGCTGTCGGCGCGCTTGCGTTGGGTGGCTTCCTCGTTGTCGACTCCTTCGGCGCGTCCAGCGGCGCGCAGACGGCGCCGCCGGTCACCATCCCGTATCCGGGTCTCGACGCTGCGCCGGATCTTTCCGCCGATGGCAACATCGTCGTGTTCTCCTCGTTGGACTCGACCGGGGTGTCCAGCATCGTCGTGCACGACCGGATCGCCGGGACCACGGTGGCGATTCCCGGTTCGACGCGGTGGTGAACACCCGGCCGTGAGTGGAGATGGCTGCACCGTTGCCTGGTCCGTTGCGCCCGTGACCGACAACCAGCAAGTCGATCCGGATCCCGAGACCCCAGACCCCGACCCCGACACCACCTCGACGAGCACCACGGTCGATCCGGCGGCGGCCGACCCGGTCGCCGGTGATTCGGTTGCGGGCGATCCGCCCGAGATCCTGCTGCGGCTGACCCTGCCCCGAGTGCTCCGACACCTGCCGGCCTCGCATCGTTCCAAGCGGCGAGTGCGCCGGCCAGGCTGTTCGCACTCGACCGGTGCACGCCCGACGCAGTGGCGACCGAGCTCGTCGCAGCGACCGACGTCGACGCATTCGGGCCGCCAGCAGTGTCGTCGGACGGCGCGGTGATCGTGGTGAGCGTCGGATCCGAGGTCGTGCGTTTCGATCGTACGACGGGCGGGTATGCGCCGACGACGGCGTTCGTGCCGCCTGCCCAGGATCCGTCCGGCGCCGGCCCGGCGCTGTTCGTCGACGCCGACGTCGACCTGTCGGGCGACGGATCGACGGTCGTCTTCGCCGGTGGCCCCGATCTCACGCTCGCCGACGGACTCACGGTGTACCGCGTCGACCGAGTCGGCGCGGTCGACACCGTGTCGGTCGTGGCCGCCTCGGCGCATCAGCCCAGCGTCTCCGGCGACGGGACGATCGTCGCCTACAGCGCAGTCGTCGCCGACCCAGCCTCGTCGACGGTCACGATTCGTCAGAACCAGAGCAGCCCGGTCCCGCTCGGCTCGGGAAGTCGCCCGGCCATCAGCGACGACGGCAACCATGTCGTGTACCAGTCCGACGACGCGCTCCAGCTCAGTTCGTGGATCGGAGCGGAGCCCGGTGCCTTCTCCCAGATCGACACGTCGAGTCTGGGCGGACCGACCGTTCCGGTGTCCGGCGCTGCCGTCGACCGATTCGCGAACACCGTGGCGTTCGATTCGGCGTCGGTCGTCGGTGTCGAGACGGACATCACGATCACCTCGATCGCCGCCGATGCCGGGTTCGACTCCGGCACCTACCGGCTGGGTACCGGCGACCTCGGCACGACGTTGCGCACCACGGTCACGTTCACCAACGACGGGCCGGCCAGTCTCGGGGTGGCGTCGGTCGCCGTCGACGGGACCTTCCGGATCGCGTCCGAGTCGTGCACGCCCGTCGTGCGCCCCGGGTCGACCTGCAGTCTCGATGTCGAGTTCACGGTCGAGTTCCTCGAAGACGCGTTCGGCGTCCTGACGCTCACACCCCTCTCTGCGGCGACCGATCCCGTGCCGTTCACGACCGAACTCCGCGCCATCGGCCAGGCCCCACCTGTCCAGACACCCGACACGACGACCACGCCCCTCGGTCGACTACCGGTGGAACCACCACCGGTGGCAGCACGACCGGATTCCCGGGACCGGCACGCGACCGGTGGCTCACGAACGACTTCGACCACCGGCGGGACTCGACCGACAACGACGACCACCACGACGACCGTGGTGCCGGGATCGTGGCGTTCGCCCCGGCTGCGTTCGAATTCGCTCCGACGATCGTCGACGCGGGGCGCCGCACGGGCCTCGTCGAGATCGTCAACACCACGCCGAACGCGGTGACCGTCGTCGGTGTCCGTCTCGATCCGGCCGATGTGGTCGGCTTCGAAATCGTCGAAACCGATTGCGCCGCTGCCTCGCTGGCGTCCAATGGCCGCTGCAGCGTGACCATCGCGTTCGCGCCGGGGGCAACGGGTGAGCAGTCCGTGCAGCTGGTGGCGTCACTCGACAGCGGGACCGAGATCTCGGCGACGATCGACGGGGTGGGCGCCGAGCCGCCGACGCTCACGGTGCTGCCCGACGTCGCGACGACCGGGCAGGTCGTGACGATTCGCGGGGACGGCTTCCCGACCGGCCTGACCGTCGAACTCACGTGGAGCGGCAGTACCCAGGACGTGGTGGTCGACGACACCGGCGGCTTCGCCATCCCCGTGATCGTGCTCCAGCACACGCGCAGCGGACCGTCCGAGGCGTCGGTCGCCGGCCAGACCGATCAGTTCGGCGACGTCACGGCGGAGATGCTCGTCACGACGACGACGAACCGATCGCAACCGAGCGTCCTCGACGGCATCGGGCCGAACATCAGCCGCTGAGGTCGAGCCGCCGGCTCGCGGCCGGCCCGCCGTCGCGAGCGCACGGAGTGGATCGTCGGGGAAGGGTTCAGGGGTCGTCGACGAAGCCGATGATGGTGGCCGCCGCTTCGCACGAATCGGTACCCGGCCCCGGGGTCTGGCACGTGACGCGGAGCGAGATCGTGCTGCGACTGTCGACCTGGAACGGTGCCACCAGGTGGAAGTCGAGATCGCGGAAGTTCGCCATCTCCTGATCGAGCAGGACCTCGTCGTCGCGGAGCAGTTCGACGCGACCAACGGCTCCCGTCGGGTTCTGGAAGATGACGTCGCTGATCGAGAGGACCCGTCCGGTGCCGCTCTGGTCGAAGTCGAACGCCTCGGTTGCAGTGGTGGCAGCGGCGGCTGACACCGAGAGGCGCAGGTCGGTGGGTTCGCCGAGCGGGAGGCGCGAGGCCTCCTCGGCGGCGGCCTCGATGGCGGCGACTCGTTCGTCGAGCGCGGCCTGCTGCGCCTCGTCGAGTTCGGTGGCTTGGTCGATGGCGATGTTCTCGACCGCCGGGCGCAGGAGGACGAACCAGGCGAGCGTGCCGAGCAGCAGCGAGCCGATCATCCCGGCGAGCGCAGGAACGACCCACGGCCGGACCCGGGGACCCTGCTCGTACATGCCCTCGAGTGTCAGCTGCTCGCTGTCGCTGCCGTTGAGCAGCACGGTGAACGGGTGCTCGACCGGTGGGCCACTCCAGAATCGAGACAGCGGTGCGACCCGCAGCTCGACCTTGGCCGATTTGCCGCCGTCGATGTTCACTGCGGGCGCCGCGACTTCGGCGACGACGTCGGGCTCGGTGGTCGTCGCGATCTCGACGGTGATCGGCACGTTGCCCAGGTTGTCGACGACGACCTTGTGGCGTCCGGCGGTCGGGGAAGCGGACCTGTCCGGGCTCGAGGCGGGCGGTCCACGCGACGGTGGCGTTGATCTCGACCGTTGCCGCAGCGCTGGTCGTCTCGTCGTCGTCGATCACTTCGATCACGCAGCTGTGGTTTCCGGCCAGGAGGCTCGAGTTCGCGTCGACGATCACCGGCACCTCGAAATGCTCGTTCGGGTCCAGGTAGATCGTCTCGGTCTGCAGCACGGTCTGTGCCGCGAGCCCGCCGCCGGCGCGCAGCGTGACCACGCGTTCGGCCCCGGTGTTGTTCTGCAGGTGCAGCGAGAGCGCCGCCGTTTGCCCGGGTGACGCGGCGACGCGGTCTGGCTGGAAGGAAGCGGTCACCGACATGGCCGTGAAACCTAGTCCGAAACAGCGACCGATAGCATGTCGCCATGCCAGAGACGCTTGCAGATCACGGTGCCGCCATCACGCCGACCCCCTACGGATTGGAGTCCGGTTTCGACCCGCGATCCGCGGTGTTCGACCGGTTGCTGAAGAACCGTGTCGTCATGCTCGGCTCCGATGTGAACGACGACATCGCCAATCAGATCTGTGCCCAGCTCCTCTACCTCGAAGGCGAGGATCCGAACGCCGACATCTGGCTGTACGTCAACAGCCCGGGCGGATCGGTCACGGCCGGCATGGCCATCTACGACACGATGCAGTTCGTGGGCTGCGACGTGGCCACGGTGTGTCTCGGCCTGGCGGCGTCGATGGGGCAGTTCCTGCTCACGGCGGGCGCCGCAGGCAAGCGCTACGTGCTGCCGAACGCCCGGGTGATGATGCACCAGCCGCTCGCCGGCCTCCGGGGTCAGGCATCCGACATCCAGATCCAGGCCGAACAGCTCCGCTACACCAAGAAGCGGATGGCCGAGCTGATCGCGTTCCACTCCGGCAAGGAGCTCGAGCAGATCCAAGCCGATTCCGAGCGCGACCGCTGGTTCACCGCCGAGGAGGCCAAGGATTACGGCCTGTGCGACTCGGTGATCCTGCGCCGCGGCGAAATCCTCTGACCCGACCCGCCGGTCAGGTGCCCTGCGCGACGATCGTCGCCACGGGCCCGATGTCGAGGGCGCAGTTGTCGATGAGCCATTGCTTCAGCGCAGCGGCCGACTGTTCCGACTGGTAGGCCTGCGCGGCGGCCGCCTGGAGCGACGCGTCGTCACCGGGCACCACCGTGCTCGCCGTCTCGTAGTTGAGCACGAGCTGTTCCCACTCGGCCTCGATCGCGAGTCGGCGCGAATCGGCCGACCTCTCGGTAGAGCTCGAGGAGCGGCTCGATGTCGGTCGCCGTGGTCAGATCGGGCGAGAACAACGTGGCCTGGTTCACCTCGATCTCGCCGCAGAAGCGCTCGGCGTTGCCGCCAGCGTCGTCGCTCCCGCAGGCGAGCAGGGTGGCGCCGCCGACGATCGCGCACGCCGCGCCGACGACGCGAGCGCGAGACCGGCGTTGTCGGACACGGATCGGCACCGCACGATCATGCCAGCTCGGTCTGCGCGTTCGGTGTCACGCCGCGTCGATCCCCCACCGATCCTGCGTCCGGTCCCTCCGGTCCGCTGTTCCCCCGATGCGTCTCGTCGCGATCGTGCCCGGGGTGCGGGACGAAACGCGACGAGCGTGGCGGGGCCCTGGTGCCGAGCGGGTCGGTCGATCCCGTCGGGCCGGGAGTCGCCGGCCTCCCGGGCGAGCGGACCCCGTAACTCTGGGGTACCCCCGCAGTAGCGTCACCGGTTGAACACGTCGTGAGGCCGTTGTCGTCTCTCCCGATCCAACTCATCGATTCGTTGATCTCGGAGGCCTCATGTTCGCGTCCATTCCATCCGCCGTGTTGTTCGGTGCTCGCGGGCACCGCGTGACCGTCGAAGTCCACGTCGCCAAGGGGCTTCCCGGGTTTCACGTCGTCGGCCTGCCCGACGAGTCGATTCGCGAGTCCCGTGACCGTGTTCGAGCGGCCGTCATGTCCTCAGGGGTCCCGTGGCCCGACACGAAGGTGACGGTCAACCTCGCCCCGTCGCAACAGCGCAAGGCCGGGTCGGGGCTCGACCTGGCCATCGCCGTCGGGGTGATGGTGGCGTCCGGTCGCGTGCCGGTCGAGGCGATCGGGCGGCTCGCGTTGCTCGGCGAACTCGGGCTCGACGGTTCGATCCGTTCGATCCCCGGTGTGGCGCCGATGGCCGGCGTGTTGGCCGACCTCGACATCGTGGTCCCCGTCGCGAACGCGCACGAGGCGTGGGTCGTGTCCGATGCCCGCGTGCATCCCGTCGCGCACCTCAGCGAGTTGCTGGAGGTGTTCGAGGATCGAGCGCCGTGGCCCGACCACGACATCGACGTCGTCGGGCTCGATCGCCCACCCGACCCTGACCTCGCCGACGTCGTCGGGCAACCGATGGCGCGGCGCGCGCTCGAGATCGCGGCGGCGGGTGGCCACCACTGCCTGTTCGTGGGCTCGCCGGGATCCGGCAAGACCATGTTCGCGGCGCGACTGCCGGGCCTGCTGCCGGCGCTGTCGCGAGACGAAGCGCTCGAAGTCACGATGATCCACTCCGCCGCGGGGATCTCGCTCCCGCCGGAGGGGTTCGTCACGCGCCCGCCGTACCGGGCGCCACATCACACCAGCTCCGAAGCATCGATCGTGGGCGGTGGGTCGCACAGCCTGCGACCGGGGGAGATCTCCATCGCGCACTGTGGGGTGCTCTTCCTGGACGAACTGCCGGAGTTCAACCGCAAGGTGATCGACACGATCCGCCAGCCGCTCGAAGACGGCGAAGTTCGGGTCGGACGAGCACTGCAGCACACGACGATCCCGTCGCGTTTCCAACTCGTGGCCGCCATGAATCCCTGTCCGTGCGGCGAAGGTGGCAGGCCCGGCGGGTGCGAGTGCGGCGAGGCGCAGGTCGCGAAGTATTCGGGTCGGGTGTCGGGTCCGCTGCTCGACCGGTTCGATCTGCGGGTCCGGGTCGATCGTCCGGTCGTCGACGACCTGCTGAGCGGGGAGCGGGGCGAATCGAGTGCGGTGGTCGCCGAGCGTGTGGCCACCGCTCGGGCGCGAGCGGTACTTCGCCAGGGAGTGGTCAACGCCGGACTCTCGGCGCGGGATCTCGACACGATGGCGCCGTTGTCGCCCGGAGCGCTCGCCACGCTCCGCGACCAGATGGAACGCGGTCGCCTGAGCGGGCGCGGCTATCACCGCATTCGACGCGTCGCACGAACCATCGCCGATCTCTCGGCCGAGCCGACCGACGAGATCGATGAGGAGGTCATCGCGCTCGCGCTCGAAATGCGGACCGATGTCCGACCGATCGGCGCATCGAGGGCCGCCGCATGATGACCGCAGCCGAACGTGCACACCTCGCCGCGCTGGCTGGGTTCGATCACATGACCACGCCGCGCCTCGTGGCGCTCTGCTCCGGACGGTCGCCCATCGAGGGGTACGCGATGGCGGCGGGCGTGGAGCCGCCGTCGCCGGCGATCGCCGGAGCCTTTCGGCAGTACACCGACCTCGCCAAGCGATGGAAGGCGTCGGCGCGCACGATCACACCCGACGCGATCGGCGACCGTTGTGCCGAGCTGGGTGTCGACATCCTGGTGCCGGGTGACGCCGGGTGGCCGGCCCAACTGCTCGACGATCCGCGACGCCCGGCGGTGCTGTTCGCACAGGGTGACCCGGGCGTCCTGACGGGTCGGCGGGTCGGGATCGTCGGGACGCGCAACCCGACACGCCGGGGCGCGCAGACCGCCGCTCGATTCGGCGACGAGTTGGCTGCCGCCGGTGTCTGCGTCGTCTCGGGCCTGGCGCTCGGCGTCGACGGCGCGGCCCATCGTGGTGCGCTTGCGGCTGCGTCGGCCGCGCCGGCGGCGATCGTCGCGAACGGGCACGGCGATCCGTATCCGCGCCGCCATCGAGTGCTGTGGGAGCAGGTGGCCGAGGTCGGGGTCGTGCTGTCCGAGTGGCCACCTGGCACCGCGCCCGATCCGTTCCGGTTTCCGCAGCGCAATCGGATCCTCGCCGCACTCTCCGAGCTCGTCGTCGTGGTCGAGAGTCGAGAGCGCGGCGGGAGCCTGATCACCGCACGCGAAGCGGCCGAGCGCGGCATCGAGGTGTTCGCGGTGCCGGGGCCGGTCGACCAGCGCTCGTGCCTCGGCACCAATGCGCTGCTGGAGGACGGCGCAGCGCCGGCCGCGTCGACCGAGACGCTCCTCGCGGCGCTCGGTCTCGAGACCCGGCGTGCCGGTGTGCGACGTTTCGACTCTCGGCAGCGGCCGACCGGCGACGAAGCCACTGCGCTGGTCCGCTGCCGAGATCGCCCGCAGAGTGTCGAATCGATGGCGCTGGGGGAGCGCTGGCCGCTGGCCCGTTCGGCGCTGGCCCTGGCCCGGCTCGAACGCGCCGGGTGGGTCGCCGAGTCGGGAGGATGGTTCGAACCGGTCGACGAATACGCCGATCTGACATGACTTGCCACATCATCCCTCGACGATCACGCGCCAGCGTCCTACGATCGCTCCGGTGGAACGGTGGTGCATCGACGACTTCAGCGACTCGCTGACGGCATTGTCCGCGAACACCGTCGCCGCGTACGGCTCCGACCTGCGCGGCTTCGCAGAGTGGTGCGCCCGAAGCGAACTCGAAGACCCGGACGCCGTCACCCGAGCCACGATCCGGCGATATCTCGCGTTCTTGACCACACGCCGGTTCGCCCGGCGCACCATCGCCCGCAAGACGGCGTCGATCCGTCGCTACTACCGGTGGCGCGTAGCGACGGGGCTCGGGACGGTCGACCCGACCACCGGCGTGTCGGTCCCCGCCGGCGACGGGCGCCTGCCGCCGCGTGCTCGATCGATCCGAGTTGCACGGGCTGTTCGCCGACCCCACGACAGCCGCACCCGACGAGCCGGACTGGCGACGCCGTCGCGACGACGCCGTGCTCGAGGTGCTCTACGGTTCGGGGCTGCGTGTGAGCGAGCTCTGCACGCTCACCGTTGCTTCACTGTCGCTCGGTCAGCACGCCGCGACCGTGTGGGGCAAGGGCGCGAAGGAGCGACGGGTTCCGCTCAGCCAGCCGGCGGTCGACACGTTGCACGCGTGGTTGGCGATCCGTTCCGAGGTCGTCGTTCCGGGTTCCGACGGACCTGGCGACATCCTGTTCGGCAACGAGCGCGGCAATCCCCTCACCCCACGCGACGTCCGCCGAATCGTCGATCGACGATCGCCGGTTCCGACCCATCCGCACGCGCTGCGCCACAGCTTCGCCACGCACCTCCTCGACGGCGGCGCCGACCTGCGCGCCGTCCAAGAGTTGTTGGGTCACTCCGATGTGGCGACGACGCAGCGTTACACTCACGTCAGTCGAGAACGACTCTCGGCCGCCTATCGCGAGGCACACCCCAGAGCATGAGCATCGTTCCCGAAGACGCCGACCTCCAGATGCAGTGGAACCGCTGGCTCAAGCGGAAGAACGGTGCCCGCGCGATCACCTGATCGTCCACTACTCGCCGCTGGTCAAGTTCGTGGCCGGTCGTATCGGCGCCGGGCTCCCGTCGAACGTCGACTCCGGCGATCTCGTCGGCTCCGGTGTGTTCGGCCTGATCGACGCCATCGAACGCTTCGACCCCGAACGCGGTGTGAAGTTCGAGACCTTCGCCGTGCCGCGCATCCGTGGGGCGATCTACGACGGGCTCCGCCAGCTCGACTGGGTGCCGCGTTCGGTGCGGAGCAGGGCTCGCCAGGTCGAGAAGGCGTTCGCCGAGCTCGAGCACCGTGAGGGACGGGCCCCGAACGACGAGGAGTTGGCCGAGCATCTCGGCATCACGGAGAAGGAACTCACGAAGTGGTTGTCGGCGATCGCGAGTACGACGATCGGGCCGCTCGATCGTGCGATCGCCGCCGGCGCAGAGCCGTCCGCGCCCGACACGGCGATGTCCGGGTCTCCGTCGGCCGTCATCGAGGACAAGGAACTGAGCGCCATCATGCGCGCCGAGATCCGCAAGTTGCCCGAACGGGAGAAGCTCGTGCTCTCGCTGTACTACGACGAGGGTCTCACCCTGTCGGAGATCGGTGACGTCATCGGCGTCACCGAGAGCCGGGTGTCGCAGATCCACACCAAGTCGGTTCTGCACCTGCGCTCGCGTATGAGCGCCGCCGGCGTCACCTGACGCCCCATCGACGCCGCGCGCGTCCCGCCTGCATCTCCGATCGACAGGAGGACCCATGTCTCGACGCGTCTCGTCGCTGATCACACTCACGCTCGTCGCCGCGCTGTTCGTCCCCGAT
>CAVOHA010000003.1:0-289755 GCA_963695475.1 Ilumatobacteraceae bacterium | reverse complement strand
CTTGGGTCGGACAGGAACGGATACGGATCTCGTCGACGACGGTCTCAAACTCGTCGACCGCGACCGCGGTGTGGGACGCCTTGTGCGGGTCGATCCCGATCGTGATGGTGGACATGGAACAGTGCCTTTCTCTCGGCGGGATGGAACCGAGGTGGGCACTCCTGATTCGAGCCGAACGTGTCCGCGCCTCTTTCGAGCCACACCACGGCAATGACACCGACCGGCTGACAGTTCGTTAGAAAGCCAACCCGCAGGCGGCAGGCACATACAGAGCCAACCGACCGGCACCACCGACGCTACGACAACCGCCGCAACGCACCCCCGACTCAATCAGGCACGTCCGGGCTCGGCCAGGTGCGCGAGCACCAGCGCGCAGCAGAAGCGCCTGGCCCACGGTCGGCGATGAGGCGATATTCCCTGCAGGGTCTATTGCTGCCTAGGCGCTCAAGCGGTTGCGTACCTCGGCGGTGATGGGGGCTCGACGTCTACCGTGGCGGCGTGACGAGTAAGCCGATCCGGTACCTGTCGGCAGACGAGGACAGCGCCCGGTGGCTCGACTTCGATTTCCACGATGACGACATTGTCATCAGCACCCGTACCAGTCCGGCACCACCTGGGTTCAGATGATCTGTGCGCTGCTGATCTTCGAAACACCAGGATACTCCCGCGGCCGCTTGCAGAGCTGTCGCCCTGGCTCGACTGGCTGGACTGTCTTGTCGAAGAACGACCTCTTCGCCGATCTCGCCTCCCAGCGTCACCGCCGATTCATCAAGACACACACACCGCTCGACGGGCTACCGGACGACGGTCAAGTAGCCTACATCGTCGTCGCCCGACACCCGCTCGACGCCGCAGTGTCGCTCTACCACCAGAGCCACGGCATGAACCGCCAACGCATCGCCGAACTGACCGGCAATCCCGACCTCGCCAAACCGAAACAGCTGCCGCCACTCGACAGGTAAGGCTGTGCCGTGTCAGGATTTGTTGCTCAGGTTCGGGTTTGAGTCCCGAAGGAGGACAGACCCGTGGCGAGACCATCGAAGAAGACAACAGAGGACAAGGTGCGCATCGTGCTGGCCGTGTTGCGCGGCGACTCGACCGCTGCAGAGGCGGGCCGCAAGAACGGCGTGTCGGAGCAGTCGATCCACAACTGGAAACGACTGTTCCTCGAATCGGGCCGCGCCGGCCTCGAGCAAGGCGCTCGGCGAGCGTCGAGTCGTGAGCATGAACTCGAAGCTGAGAACGAGGAACTGAAAGCCGCGCTCGGCGAGGCGCATGTGCAGCTGCGGGTGTGGAAGAAGGGGGCGGAGTTCCTCCCCCCTTCGAGGACCTCGAGATGATCCGCACCGATGCCCAGCTCAGTGTTTCGAGGTTCGCTGAGCTGATCGGGGTCCCACGCCGCACCTACACGTGGCGCCTGGCCCGTCATCGTGCCGGTGACCCGGTGCGCGGTCCGTGGCCGGCGCCGATCGTCGACGGATCGAGCCGCTCGTGGAGAAGTACGCACAGGACTGGCCGGCGTGGGGACACCGCAAGGTGCATGCGATCATGCGCGTCGACGGTCACCGGGTCGGGTCAGCATCGTCGGTCGCTCGGGCAATGGGCCGGCGCGATCTGTTGCAGCCGGTCGCCTACCAGGCCGAGCGGCGCCAGCTCGCCAAAGCCCGCAAGGCCAGCTTCCTGGAGTCGCCGCCGACCCGACGGAACCGGCTCTGGCAAGCTGACTTCTCCCAGTTCGAGACCGCCACCGAGGGCACCTGGCAGCTCGGTGGGGTCGTCGACTACGTCGCCAAGGTTGCGCTCGCCTGCCCTGTCACCGCAACTCAGACCGCACCGGATCTCTGTGCGGCTTTCGATGCCGCGGAGCGTGCCGTCGAAGAGCTGCTCGGCGTCTCGCTGTTCGAGGACTGCATCAACGCCGCCACCGGCGAGTTCGAGCCGGTCGTGATCGTCACCGACAACGGACCCGCAATGAAGTCCGTCGCGGTCGCGAAGTGGTTCGCCGGCCGACCGCACTTCGAACACGTCCGCACCCGACACCGCTCACCGCACACCAACGGGGTCATCGAGCGCTGGTTCCAGTCGATCAAGTACGAGCGGCTCTACCGCCACGACATCGACACCTGCGCCGATCTTGTTCGCCACGTCGATGACTTCATCGTCGAGTACAACACGATCCGACCCCACGAAGCAATCGGGTACGGCCGACCGATCGACCGCTACCAGGCCGACCCGACCACTCAACCAGAAATCACCCCGAACTGAGCAAGATCCTTGACACGGGACACGCCGCAACACTGACGTCGTTGATCTCGAGGAAGTCTGCGGCCGTGAGCCAGCCGACTCGCTCGTCGCCACCGATGAAGGCGTTATCCCACGACCGACTGCAGCAGCGCAGCAGCCTTCAGCCAGATCGTCGCATCCACGCCTTCGCCCGCCGTCGGTGGTCTGTGGCCGTGCGACGGCCGAGCCCAGCGGCCAACGTTCGCGGATCGGTGTTGAATCACCGCTCAGGATTCTCGCACGCTCGAGTAGGTCGTCGAGGTCCAGGAACTCGACCGGACGCTCAGCGAGCAAGTCGCTCGATCGCTGTCGGCGTGCACGTCGCTGATCAGTTCAGCCGCCGCGGCGACTCGGGACCGGTGCGCTGAGCGTGCGACGTCGTCGCGGATTGCTCGGCGAGCAGCGTCCTGCATTGAGATCCCTCCGCTGCCGCTCGATCTCGAAGCGCGCCCTGCTCGTCTTCGGAGAGCCTCAGTGTCATCGCCATCACATCCTGGTATCAAATTGATACCAGGAGAGACCTCGTCCGCCCCGAATGTGCAGATGCGAAACGGTGAACACCCCGCGCGAGTACGGCACGTATTCGCTCGCTCAGGTGGTCGGAAATGCCCGTCTGTTCGTCGCCTCCTCCGGGTGGCTCTGGTGTCGCTGTGCGAGGCGAAACGCGTCCGCGGACGCGTTTCGTCCACGAGCGTGATCCGGACGCCACTGGCCGTGAGGTCGTCGGCCGCCCAGGTGAAGCCACTCGTCTTGACGGTGGCACATCCGGCCCGAACGCACTCGGGATGGCCCATGCGCGAGCGACGACCTGCCCAAGATCAGTGAACTGCGTCCGGGTCGTGCTCAAGTGTCGAACTCGGCGGCGAGGAGCCGTCGGAGTTGACGCAGGGACCCCGCGTGCGAGGCGGCACGGGGGGCTGTCGTGTCCGGATCGCGAGAGGTACTTGCGCATCACGGCGCACTCGTGATCAGCCTGGTCTCGACCTTCCCGTACGCCGCTCGCGCAACACGTCGGATCTTGCCCGCGTGGTTGCCGGCGAAGTCACCCGGCGGTCACCGTCGCAGCTGGCAGAAGGGTCGACTCGGCGATCGAGCGAACGATGCGAGCCGCTGCCGCGGTGGACGCTGGCGTGGCGAGCTTCGCCCACGTGAGGTCGTCGGCTTCAGTGGGGACAAACGGATCGATGGCTTGCGCGCGCGAGGATTGGTCATCAGCGGCACCGACGACAACAACCACGTCTGGATTCACGATCTGCGCAGCAGGTCGTAGACCATTCGGCAGCGGGTCCGGCCGGGCCAAGAGAGCTGCGCTCTGGGCGTGCACGTTCTCGAGCACCGGAATGAGCGCTCCGAACCGTTTTCGTGAGTGGCTCCCGTCGTCGGGCGACGTTCACGAACTGATGATGCCCGCCTGCAGCTTCGCGACAATCTGAATCGTGCCAGTGGATGCGTTTGGGCTCGATGAGATTCCGAGTCCCCGTTGGGAGGTGGCGCTTGATCTGATCCGCGATGGTGGTTCGCTCGTCCTCGCTCCGTGAACCGTCCGGTGGGCGGTTCCGGGCGGGTGTCAGGCGGGTTGGGCGTCGAGAGCGGTGATGCGGATGATGTTGTAGACGGCGGCGTCGATCTTGAACCAGGCCCGGTTGCGTTGTCGGCCGATGTATCTGAGCTTTCGGCCACCGCCGACGGTCTTGATCCAGCCGAAGGGTTCCTCGACTCGCTTGCGGATCCGCTGCGACACGTCGTGGCCTGGGTGGCGGGTCGTGCGCCTGTCGATCGCCGATCTTCGACCATTCGTGTTCTGCGCGACGTGCGGCGTGAACCCACGCTCACGCGCGTCAGCAACGAACTGTCTGGTGTCGTAGTTGCGGTCGCCGGCGATCGTGCGTCTGCGCTTCGACTTGGGGGAGCCGGTCGAGCATCTCGATCGCGGTTGCCCGCTCGGCGTAGCCATCAGCGGTGCCCAGCTCGGCGTCGACGATGAGCGCGGAGCGGTTCTCCATCAACAGGTGCGCCGAGTAGCACAACGTCGCAGCGGTGTTGTTCGACTTGCGATAGAGGCGGGCTTCGGGATCGGTCGTGGAGGCGTGCGTGTCGTTCGACCGCTTCTGACCATGCCAGGAGGCTTCGACGTTGCGGCCCTTCGGACCGTCATCGTCGGGGTCGGAGTCCTTTGGCTTGAACGACTTGTGCGACGCCCACGCCTCCAACAAGGTGCCGTCAACGGAGAAGTGATCCGACGACACGTAGCGGCGCAGCTTCGCCTGGCGCACCACCGCCGCGAAGAACTCATCAGCCACCTGATGGTCCAACAATCGTTGGCGGTTCTTGGTGAACGTGGTCGCGTCGAACGCCGGCTGGTCGATGCGCATGGAGCTGACCCGGTCTCGTTGACACCGGTTGGTTATGCGGCGTGAGCCGCGTGGTGGATCTCTTCGTAGCGGACGGGGCTCTTCATGTCGAGCTTGGTGTGGCGGCGGCGGTGGTTGTACCAGTCGATGAACGACATGATCTCGACGCGGGCGTCGGTCGTGTTGCGGAACCGGTGCTGATGCAGCAGCTCGCACTCGAGCGTCGCGAAGAACGACTCAGCCATCGAATTGTCGTAACAGTCGCCGACGGATCCCATCGAGATCGTGATCCCCGCTCGGCGGCAACGCCGAACGAAGTCGCGTGCGCCGTATTGGCCTCCTTGGTCCGAATGGTGGATGACGCCGGGTAGTGGGCGGCGCATCGAGACGGCCATGTCGACAGCGTCGACGACGAGGTCGACGCGCATGTGGTTGGCGAACGACCAGCCGACGATGCGGCGACTGAACACGTCCAAGACGGTCGCGAGGTAGCCGAACCCGGCCCACGTCGGGATGTAGGTGATGTCGGCCACCCACACCCGATTCGGGCCCGGCGCAGTGAAGTCCCGTTTCAGTGCGTCGGGTGCGGGCGCTCGGTCCGGATCGCGCTTGGTGGTCCAGACCTTGCGTCGTCGGTGACATCCCACGAGCCCGGCTTGGCGCATCAGCCGGGCGACACGTTTGCGACCGCAGCGGATGTTGTAGTCATCAGCCAGCTCGGCGTGGATGCGCGGCGCGCCATCGTTGGAGCGCGACTCGGTGTGGATCCGTTTGATCACCGCCGTGTACGCGACATCAACTACCCGGCGGTGGCACGGCGGGCGTTTGCGCCACGCGTAGAAGCCCTGGCGGGTGACGCCGAGGCGGTCGCACATGAACTTGACACTGAAGTTGGCCTTCTCCGCTTCGATGAACTCGAACACCTTCACCGGCTCGAGGTCGTCTTCGCAGCGAAGAAGGCCGCTGCTTTTCCAGCAGATCCTTCTCCATCTTCAGCACGCGAACCTCGGAGCGGAGCCGTTTCAGCTCCGCCTTCTCATCAGTCGTGAGACCGTCGCGGCGGCCATGGTCGATGTCAGCTTGGGCGACCCAGTTCGAGATCGACTGCGCCGACGGTTCGAACTCCTTCGCAAGCTCGCTCGGTGTTCGGCCTTCCTCGCGCACGAGGCGAACAAGCTCGGCTCGATACTCAGCCGGATACGGCGGGCGTGTGGGCATTGGTGACTCCTTCCTGAGATCCAAGGATCCCAGATCGAAGGTGTCACCGCATGTCCAAGAACCACTTGAACAGCAGGTCGTAGTTCAGGCGTTCGCAGAAGGCGCGTTCGGAACGGATCGAGTACATCGCCATCAGCACCGTTGCCTTCAGCAACGACTCCGGCGGGACCGCTGCGGCCGCTAGTCGCGTACATCTCGGTGAACATCGGATCGAGTTCGTCAAGAACCGTGTCGACCACGACACGGATCTTACGGATCGGATGATCGGCCGGGATCAGATCCTCGGTCGACACCGTCGACAACATCGCCAACTGCGGATCGCTACTTCCACGCATCCCCACAGTCTTTTCGATTTCAGCACCGAACGCGAGCACCAAAGTCGAATTTCAGCACCCTGCTAGGTCTTCGTGTCCAGGTGTTGAGGTGACAGGTCCGCCGTGAGGTGGGCCCGGTGGTGGAACCTGTGGTTCCTCCTACAGACACACGGCGGAAGCACCTCCGTGGCCTCAGATCGACTGCGTACCAGCAGCACGCTGAGCCTTGGATCATGCTCGCCAGAACACCGGCAACGTCGCTGCTACATGTCGCACGTTCGCGATCGGCAGTGCCCCGTGGGGTGGTGGGGTTTCGAGGTTGATCCTCGGTGTCAGTCGCCGTTGTTGAGTTCGGCGATGGGGTCAGTATCGCGCGTCGGGTAGAGCTTGGCCATTGAGCCCTCGGAGAGGTAGCGGCGATCGGAGGCAACCCATTCGTCGTGCATGTCGGCGAGCACCGCGCCGACGAGTCGGATCACCGATGCCTCGTTCGGGAAGATCCCCACGACCCGCGACCTTCTCTTGATCTCCTTGTTGATCCGCTCGAGGGGGTTCGTTGACCAGATCTTCTGCCAGTGCGCCTTCGGGAAGCAGCTGAACGCGAGGACCTCGGCCTTCGCGTCGTCCATCAACGGTCCGATCTTGGGGAACTTGTCGGCGAGCTGATCGCGGACCTGGTCCCACGTCGCCGACACGTTGTCGGCGTCGGGTTGAACGAAGATCGTGCGGAACAACGCAGCGACCATGTCGGTGTGGCTGCGCGGGACGAGCGCCAAGCAGGTTGCGGGCGAAGTGCACCCGGCAGCGTTGATGGCTCGATCCCTGGAACGACTTGCGCAAGGCGGCGACGAGCCCGGAGTGCTGGTCCGAGATCACCAGCTTCACACCGCCAAGCCCTCGCTGCTTGAGGGTGCGCAGGAAGCTCTTCCAGAAGATCTCGTCTTCGGAGTCGCCGATGTCGCAACCCAGGATCTCCCGGTCACCGTTGGCGGTGATCCCGGTCGCCACGACCACGGCCATCGAGGTGACCTGCGAGGTCTGGTTGCGGACATGGAGATAGGTCGCGTCGAGATACACGTAGGGGAACTCCACATGATCGAGAGGTCGGGTGCGGAAGGCGCCGACGACTTCGTCCAGGCCGCCACAGATCCGTGAGACTTCGGACTTCGAGATGCCCGAATCGATCCCCAACGCTGCGACCAGATCATCGACCGAGCGGGTCGAGACGCCCGCGACGTAGGCCTCCATCACCACCGCATAGAGCGCCTGGTCGATACGGCGGCGCGGCTCGAGAATCGATCGGGAAGAAGCTGCCTTTGCGGAGCTTCGGGATCGCCAACTCGACGTCGCCGGCCTTGGTTGCCAACAACCGTGGTCGAGAACCGTTGCGTTCGCCGGTGCGGTCTTCGGTGCGCTCGAAGCGGCCAGCGCCGATCGTCTCGGTCAGTTCGGTCTCGATCAACTCTTGCAACACGAGCCGCACGGACTCGCGGATCAGATCGACACCATCACCGACACGGAACGCGTCGAGCAGGTCAGATACGTCAGACTGGGACAGGGTCATCGGGGTGTTCTCCTTCAGTGTGCTCTTGCCGGAACACACCGAGAATCACGCCGATGACCCCACCACGTGGTGGACCCCTCCGACTACCCCAAACCCCACCACGTCATGGGACGCCTACTCCCAGAGACCCGTGTGCCCCCACCGGGAACAAACTCGGTCGGTATTTCGGCGATGCCGGGCTCATTGCTGGCAAGAATCAATGTTTCGCCGTTCTCGGTGGCGTTGTGGCCCTCGCTCTGGGGGTGCTGTGCACAGCTCGACCTACGAACTCGGTCGTGACACGAGCAATCGCGATCACATCAATTGTCGTCGGTGCGATTGCCCTGCTGCGGACTGCGGCGCTCGCGTTCAGCGGGTGAACGAGGGCTCCGCCCGGACACGGACACAAGGCAGAGACCCTCGGGCCGTCCCAGCTGGAACGAACGGCGCCATTCGCCGCACCGACGCGGTACGCCGACCCCGGCGACCTTGGCCTCCCGCCCAACGCGTGGCCCTCGAAGATCGCGATGTGTGGCACAGGCTCTCCTCAAGGGAACTCGGCAATACCCGTGTCAAGATCCCGGCCGATCGCACAATCCCGGCAGAGTGTTTGAGGTCCGACTACTTCATCGAGTAGCGCATAATCCCAGCTCGTCTACGGTTCGCAAGCCGTACGAGATCGGCACGACTGCGAGCGGCGGGGTGCTCGAGAATGTGCGATGCCAGCGGAGCGAGGTTCGACGGCTGGGATGAGTGGGTCTTCATGGGTGGTGCTTGACGAGGACGTGCTCGTCGTAGCTGATGCCGTGCTCAACGGTGTGGATCACCTGATCGGTCACGGTCCATCCCGCCTTCTCGTAGAACGCAATCGCTGCGACGTTGTCGACCCTGGTGTGGAGCTCGAGTTCTGTGTGGCCGGCGTCGACGAGCGTCGACTCGACTATCGACAGCAGTTGGCGGCCCAGTCCCTTGCCTTGGTGTGCGGGCTCGACGAACAGGTGAACGAGGCGGTGCCCGCTCACGGTGAAGTGAGCGATCGGCACGCCATCGACCACGACGAGCTGGGTGTCGACATCGGAGTCCGGCTGGAACCAGTCGCGGAACTGGCGCCTCATCCCGTCCCGGTCGGGCGATTCGATGTCCCCAGCGAGCAGCTGCGTGGCGTAGGTCCTATCGAAGCATCGTGCGTGGTACGCCTCGACCGCGTCGGCATCGTCCGGGGTGGCCGGGCGCAGTTCGATCGCATCCATCGGATCCATGCTGTCATGCATGCGTCGGCGCCGGGGTGCGAGCATGTGAGATGGACAACGATCGAGAGTGCGAAGCCTGTTCGCTTGCCAACGGAACCCGAGAACTGCCCGGCGGCCTCATCCATCAGCGTCACGGATGGCGCGTCGAGCATTGCATCGGTCCGCTCGGTGTCGGCACCCTGATCGTCAAGCCGCATCGTCATGTCACCGCGGTAGCCGAACTGACCGACAACGAGGCCGCGGCGCTTGGTCCACTGCTTCGTGATGCGTCGACCGTTGCTGCAGCCTTGACCGACGCGGATCAGGTCTACAACTGTCTGTGGTCCCACGCCGGAGGCGTTCCGGTGCACATCCACTACGTGATTCAGCCCGTCACTGCAGCGCAGATCGAATCGATCGGCAGCCACGGCCCACGGCTCCAGGTCGAGATGTTCGAACGTGGCGAGCCGCCAACCACCGCCGACGTCGTAGATGCATGCGAGCGCGCACGCGAGTTGTTCAAGCCATCCGAGGCATAGCCCGCCGCCGATCGACCGAGTCCCCGAAACCGATCAGATCAACACCGCACGACACCCCAACCGACCGCTCGTGATCGGCACTTCTTCGAGCGGCTACCTGCGCGAGAACGCGCCGGTCGCACGCTGCTGGTCAGGATGTTGCGAGGCCGAGGAACACGACAACGGATCGCGCGAGTCTGGCCATGTCGTCGTCGGAAAGTTGGCCGATCCGTTCGCCAAGTTTCGCGCGAGGGACGGTGGTGATCTTGTCGACCATGAGCCGGCTCGGCTGGCGGATCCCGGTCGCCTCGTTGGCGTCGACAGGTATGCGAAACAGTGGAGCATCGGTCTCGTCAGTGGTGAACGCACAGACCGTGACCGACGCGGTTGCGTCGAAGAGATCATCTTGGATGATGACGACTGGTCGCGGTTTGCCGGCGTAGCCGCTGCCCGCGGCGGCGGTCCAGATCTCGCCGCGTTTCACCCGTCGTCGCCGAGTGCGTCGATGAACGCTTGATCATCGGACTCGAGGTCGCTGGTCGCAACCGCGAGCGATTGATCATGGGCTTGCTGCGCGAACTGGGGTGATCGGACGTCGGGCACCCAGAACTGAACTGGGCGCAAGCCCTGTGCGCGAAGCCGCTCGCGATGAGCGCGCACCCGGACGGCACTCGCAGCAGTCGAACGTTGACGGGCCATATCAGAACGTTACATGTAACGGCGCCGTGAACGCAACAGGTCTCATGACACCACGATGAAGCCGCCCAGAATGCTCAGCGTCGCAACCGCTCCAGACCCGTCCGAGATCGGCACCGTTGCGCTCGTCGACCCGCACAGAATGCGCAAGCGCGGCCAGAGCCGGTGATCATTCGTCGGCGAGTAGTTCGCGTAGGAAGTCGGTTGGGTGGGCGAGGAAGTCGGAGGTGATTCGAACGGTGTCGATGTCGGCCCATTCCGCCGAGGTGATGCCGGCGTCGGTGAACTGATAGATCGCCGCGGTCGGGTAGGCCATCAGCAGCGGCGAGTGGGTAGCGATCACGAACTGGCAACCCTCAGCGACGAGATCGTGCATTCGCACCAGGAGCTGGAGCTGTCCGTGCACCGACAGCGCAGCTTCGGGTTCGTCCAACAAGAACAGGCTGCGCGGGCCGAATCGGTGCACGACGAGGTCGATGAACGACTCGCCGTGGGATCGATCGTGGGGCGAGCCGCCGTACAGGGCGAGCGACCTCGGGCCGTAGCCTTCGATGGCGGTCGCGACGTTGAAGAAGCTCTCGGCGCGCAAGAAGAATGCATCTTGGGGCTGCTGTGGTGAGCGCAACACGCGGCAGATGCTTGTGGAGCGACGAGACGCTGTCGTTGTGTGTCTGGAACTGCATGCCGCGTGCGCCGCCTTCGGCGTTCATTCCCTGATGGACGGCGATCGCCTCGAGCAGGGTCGACTTGCCGGAGCCGTTGTCACCAACGAGCACGGTCACGCCCCGGTCGAATCGCAGCGACCCGTCGTGAGTTGCCATCGCTGCGAGGGCCGGCACGTCGAACGGGTGCCCCGCCTCTGGGCCCGGAGCGTCTCGATTGAGCTCGACCGACCGCAGGAACGTCACCGCTCCATTCTGACCGTCCGCACCCGGACGACCGAACCGCCCATAACAACCCGTCGCACCGACAAGCACGACCCGTTCGGGTTCGGCACGACCTCCTCGGGTCGATCCGCTCGGAATTCGCGTCTACGTAGTCGCTAATCGGCGACGCCAAGAGGGAACCGATGCTGCCGATCCCAGACCCCATCCCCATCGCTGACGAACACCGAGACCGCCGAAGCTACACAGGCGACTGGCAGCCGGTCGTTGATTGCCTCCGTCAGCTGGCGAACGAAGCCGTCCTGTCTGCTCTCTGCGAGCTTCGCCACGGTCAGATGAGGTTGCGAGTCCGGGAACTGGCCGCCGTACGGCGGGAAGTCCGGGAAGGCCCTCCAGATCGATCGAGTCAGCGACCGGAACTCATCGTCGGGCGAGGGGCGTAGCCACACCGCCTCCGGGAAACGATCGATCTCGACCAGCTCGTATTCGAACGGTTGAAGCGTCGAACACAGCAGCGAAAGCTGATCAAGCACGGCTTTGGTCAGTTCGCCAGGAGGGACGAACGGGAACAGAGCTGTGATGTGAGCTGGAATCCCACGGACCGCCACCGGGTCGTGCTTCGCCCGCCATTCACCCACCAGGCCCTCCGCCTCTGGGACCTCGACAATGAGTGCCGTCTCACGTCCTGCCACGGACCGAAGCTACAGCCTCCCCGTCGCATGCTGTCGACCAGTCGACCGCCGCGGCCCGTAGAGTCACCCGTCTTCTCGGACACGACTGGACTGCATCGACTGGTCTCGGTGGACCACGCGATAATCCCGGTGGATCCCGAGTGAGCTACCCGTCCGGGTTCGGCACGACTGCGAGCGGACAGGTACTCGAGAACGTGCGCCGCAACACCGCTCTTCTGTGACCTCCCGTCGGGCGATCGCGTGTCCCGGACCGGTCCGAGAAACCGTCACCAGGCAGCGACCAGAACACCCGCTAAGACGGCCACGGCGACAAGCCCTGCTGGCACCAGCGTGCCCATGTCGCGTGTGCGAGCACCGATCACGAGCGGTCCGGCAACGAAGCCAAAGCCACACGCCAGTCCGGCCAAGACCCCCACAGTCCGCTCAAGCGTGCTGTTGGCATCCCCGAACAGCCCGACCGCCGGCACGAGCACGAAGGCCACGAGGCAGCAGATGGCACCGACGATCCCACCAGCGACCCACGCAGCTGCAGCACTGGTGAACTCACCCCTGCGCGCCATAGCCATCCTTGTCAACGAGTGCAGCGTCAAGCGGATCGCCGTAGCTCGACTCGGTGCCAGCGGTGCCTTGTACGAAACGAACAGCTCGCCGGTCGGCGACATCTTCGGCGGACGGGAGCGCGAAGGTCACCAACGGAACCCTATTGAGCAAGATCAACCTGCGACGACCGGATCCGAGATGCGCGCACCCGCGATCGGGCGCCAGCGCTCGTCGCCGAATTGCCTGCGATGCACGCATATCACCGACCCACAGCTCGCGCGTGACCCGCTCCTGATCGGCACCGTTGCGCTCGCTGATGTGCGCTGTATTGCACAGCGAGGCGACGGGCGTCGATACCGCTCGACGGCAACCGATCGGCCGGATCCTGTGCGGTCTCCCGGCTCGTAGGCGTGAACAGTTGTGTGCGCTGCGATACCACGGACGATCGTCTTCGCCGGCGCCTCAGCCAGCACCCGTCGGAGCCGCTGCGGCTGATGAAGCGGTCGGTGGGGTGTTCGTCGGACCTGTGAAGACATCGGTTCGCTTCACCGGCCGAAAGCCGACCTCGGGGTAGAGCTGGCTCGACGCCGGGTTGTTCAGCTCGAAGCAGATCTTGACTCGATCGGCGCCGGCGCGCGCCAGCTTCTCGATCCCCGCCGTGAGCAGATGGCGGGCGAGGCCGCGTCGCTGATGATCGTCTTCGGTGCGCATCGGTTCGACCAGTCCGGTTGACGTGTCAGGGTCGAACCAGAACAGGCCGTAGCCAGCCACCTCGTCGTTACGGTCGAGAACAACGAGATCGAGGTCCGGCCGGTACAGCGTGGTCTGCGCGAGTCGTCGCTCGACAGTCGGTCCGTTTCGTTCGCTCAGATGATGAGGTCAGCGCTTGCGTGTCAAGGCGACACGCGTAGGCGGTAGTCCACCGGCAGCACGCTGACCTCGGGCCGAGCATCGATAGACATCCAGGATTCCGCCCACCCGGACTCTTCGAGCCGCGAAGCCTCGCTCAGACATCGACCCGCGGAGTACGTGATCTGCGCGGTCGACCTCGAGTTGCACCGAGTCGTAACCAGCGGCATCGGCGTGATCGAGTCCCCGGTCAACCACGTCAGCGACGATTTCGGGGGCGGCGGCTGGCAGCACGATCGGGTCCATCTGAACTCCGTAGCTCCACTCGGTCGTGATCACAGCGGCCGCCGGGCGACCGGCGTCGTCGAACCAGAAGAGCTGGGGAAACGTCTCGATCAGTCCCGGCTCTTGCGCCCACCACCACTGCAGATCGGCGGCTTCATACAGCCCGGCCGTCGGATGCACAGCCCGGGCACGCTGCAGGAGAGTCGTGACTGCTTCGAGAGCGTCTCGACCCACACGAGTCTCTTCGCGCAGCGATGGCATCGCCGCAACCTACGACGCCAGAATCACGCGCCGCCACGACGATTCCCCCGAGGTCGATCTGAGCACTCCGGAAGTCGCACACGATGCGATCGACCGCAACGTCCCGATGCGAACCACTCGATATCGCGGGCGTTGCAGGCACGCCGCGACCCGCCCATCGCGGCACTTCTGATCGCCGGGAGATCGGCGGTGGGCCACCCATATTCGCGGACTCAAGTGCTCCGTCGTGTGTTCCAGAGCCAGGGTTCCGTGGGAGAAGGCACTCGGCCGTGAAGCACACAGACCGACCACCGACGGTGTTGGACCTCAGGTCCGTCGTCTGCTCGAAGCGCCCCTGACCCGTGGGGCTTCGGCGAGAAGTCGCCGATGGTGCCTGTTGCCTCACGTTCCACGGATGAGATGAGCGACCCGCTCGGCCGCATCACTCTGCATCGGCGGCGTCACATGCGTGTAGATCTCTCGGGTGATGGTGGTGCTGCTGTGGTTCAGGCGCTCGCTCACGATCTTGATGTCGATGCCGGCTCGCAGCGCCAACGTCGCCCATGTGTGGCGAAGCCCGTGGAGTGTGATCGGTGGGAGCTGGTCGTCGGGATGGTCACGGTTGAAGTACTCCCGGTTGCGATCGAATTCACGTGAGAATCGCTCGGGGTGGTACGGCTGGCCGTCCCACTGGCAGAACACGTATCCCGCGTCGACATAGCCCGGCCCGAGCCGAAGCTTCTCTTCGGCCTGCTCCGAGCGCAGTCGACGCAGCATCGCGTCCGTGCCGCTGTCGAGGCGGATGAGGTGACCGTGCTTCGTCTTCGGAACGTCCTTCACGATCACCCGATGGTCGATCGCCGTCACCTGTCGAGAGATGATGGCGGTGCCGGCGTCGAGGTCGACGTCGGACCACTTCACGCCGAGGCCCTCGCCGCGTCGGCAGCCCGAGGTGGCGAGGAAGATCCATGCCGGGAGGTACCGACTGTCGGCGACGTGATCCAGGAACGCCCGGAGTTGGTCGGCGGTCCAGACCTTCGGACGAGTTGCCTTCGCCGACGCGATCGACGGGGGAGTGGAATGCCACTCATAATGTGAGCGCCGTAACCCGGGCGCCGACGCTCGCCGATCTACGGTTGGGTCGTGGAGTTCGTCATCGCCCGGAACCCTGACCCAGCGTCGACGCTGCCGTTCCTGGTGCGCTTGCCGCTGGGATCCCGACCGGTCGTCCTGAAGGTGAAGGACACGTGGCCTCGCACTGCCAAGGTGTTCTGCCATCCGGCGACCGAGTGGCCAGACCCCGAGGAACTCGAGATCGTGGAGCGGGTGCCGGTGACCTCCTGTGTGCGTCGCGGTGTCGCCATCGATCTGGTTCTGGATCGGGCGCGGGAGAACAGGTCGCAGTTCGTGTTCACCAGGGCTCGGGGTCGCGATGTCGTGTTCTGGCAGTCGGCGCGAACCCGCAAGCAGGCTCGGCCGAACGTTGCGGTACCGACGGCTCGCGCGTCGGGTCGTCGCCTCGACATCGTGGTGGACACGCGTGAGCGGTACGCCTGGAAGTTCTCCGACCAGCAGGCGACGACCTCGAAGCGGGCGCTGCCGGTTGGGGACTACGCCGTCGAAGCGGACGGTGAGGTCGTAGCAGTCGTCGAACGCAAGAGCATCGAGGATCTCGTGTCGACGATCATCGGCGGAAAGCTCTGGACCTTGCTCGCTGCGATGGCCGACGTTTCTCACGCGGCGGTGGTCGTCGATGATCGGTACTCGTCGTTGTTCAAGCTCACTCGCGTTCGTCCGGCCTCGGTGGCAGAGCAGATCGCGGAGGCGGCGGTGAGGTACCCGACGGTGCCGATCGTGTTCGCCGAAACGCGGCAACTCGCTCAGGAGTGGACGTACCGATTCTTTGGTGCCGCGATCGAGCACCGAGCCAACGATGCAGTCGGCACCGCCCGCGTCGATGCCCTGCCGATCGGTGGCCCGGTGCCCGCACCCGAACCGACGACGGCCGAGGTGCGGGCCTGGGCGATCGCTGCGGGTCTGGACGTGAGTGATCGAGGACGCCTGCGGCCGGAGATCTGGGAAGCTCATCGGGTCGCAACGGAGTAGCACCGTCGCCGTGATCGGGGAGTGCTGCGAGCTACGGGAGCAGCAGTTCGAGCGTGGTGGTCGCCGCACGCGTGTCGGCGGAATCGAGCAGATCAATCACGGCAACGATTGCGGGCACGAATACGTCGTCGAACTCGATGCGTTTGTCGACGATGCGAAGCACGACATTTGGGTCCTTGGCGTTCGAGTTGGCGCGGTAGTCGGAGCGGAACGCATCAACATCCTCTGCGCTGATGTAGATGTCTCGTTGCTCGGGCCGTCCGATGCCGGCGCCGTGATGGATGGCGGCGTGTGCCCCGCCATGGCGGACACGCGGGTCGTCGCCGATGGGGCCGTCGAGGGCAGGGAGGATTCGGACCCGTTCGTTCCGGCTTCGTCGTCGTACGAGGCGAGCGAGGTTGACGGCTTCATCGATGTTGGCTGGCGGTTCGGCGTCGAGCACCCGCTGCCACGCGGCTCGTTCGGACAACGGTCGACCCCGCTGCGGTCTCAAGAGGCGGTATCGGTGCAGAGACTCCGGGTCGATGGCCCAGCTTCGCCCGAAGCGTTTGGCGACCAGTTCGCCAGCGCCGATGAGTCGGCCCACCTGCACATGGGAAACTCCGAGCGCTCCGGCGGCCTGGTTGACGCTGAGCTGTTCCACGCAAGCATCGTAGAATTAATACGTTAGATATGTAACGTATTAATTCGGGAACCCAACTGGGCCCGCACGGAGGGCGGTGCGGATTGACTTCTGATGTAGTTCAGATATCATCGTCTCATGCGAGTGATCGAGCGACCCTTCTCCGAGTTTCTGCGCCAGCCGAACGATGTTGTCGCTGAACTCGCCGATCACGACGTATTGCTGCGCCGCCGAAACGCACCGTCGCTGAGGCTGAGTGAAGCCGATCGCGACGACGAGCGGTCCGAAGCGTTCGAGGCGCTTGCTCGGTTGCTGCGCAACATGATGATCCACAGTCCAGCTGGATTGGAACAGACGGTCGCCGATGTGTTCCCTTGGGCGACGTTCCTTCCGAAGCGCGACCGGGGTGCTTTCGTCGACGAGTTGACCACGACGTTGATGGCCGTCGCTGGCATGGACAACTTCGCACCCGTCGGTCAGCTGCTCCGCGAGTGGAAGGCGACAGCCGAGGTCCACGCGGACCCGAAGCTCGCTCGGCGTCTCCGACGCTCGATCGATGCCGATGGCGACGCTGTGACCATCCCGGGATAGCCCGATGGCGAAACGCAAGGAACGAGTAGCGCCGCCGCCGTCGAAGGACGGATGGGACTTCCGCTTCGCAACCAACGACGCCGTGAAGGGTTGGGAGCAGATCTGCTCCGCCGCAGCGGCCAACGCGCGTGTTGCGTGGGAGCGGATCACGGCAGAGCCGCGGCGAGTGGACTCGAGGCAGCATCGCCTCCGGGGTTCGCTGGGGGACCGTGCCGTCAACGGAGTCGAGATGGAGCAATGGCAATACGAGGTGACTGCCGGCGGGCGGATCTGGTACTGCATCGACGACGACCGGCGAATCGTGTGGATGACTGATGCGAGCGTCGGTCACCCGAAAGCAACGGAGTAGTCGGACGCCCTTCGCGAGAGCCTTGTCGGCGAGGTGTCGCTTGTCAGCAATTTGTCCGCGAAATGTCCGCGAACGGGGCGAAACTAGCGGGAATCAGACGACATCAGCCGACACGAGCAGTTCACGAAAACGTGCCCTGAACAGGTCAAACGTCGCTCAACGACACTCGACGTGATCTCCACATACCGGAGTTCAAGTCCCCCCTTCGACACACTGAGAAATGCGCTTGACCAGGGCTCCGGCCCTGGTCAACGGCTTTTTCGGGTCAAGCTCGACACGCCGAAACGGCCGCTGCGGACTGGTTTGCGCAAGGCGGCCGAGTGAGCCTGGTTGGTCAATTGCCGGCGCAGACGGGTGTCGGCGGATCGTCGCCGGGGACGAACCGGTCCCGTTCCGCTTCGGTCAGCTCGCGATCGAGGACCTCACATGCTCGCTCGACCCACGCCGCCGGATCGAGCGGGATCTCGATGATGCGACCCGAGGTGGCCACCCAGATCGAATCGGAGTCAGGGTCGTAGAGCGGCGGTGACGATGATGCGCCGCCGATGCCGTTCCAGACGGTCCCGAGCGGCTCACCGGCCTCGACGTCCCAGAGTCGAACGGTCCCGTCTGCGCCGACGGTGACGAGGAGCTCACCTTCACGGGCGAATCCGAGCGTGGCGACCGGTCCGGCGTCATCGAGGATCTCGAACGACTGACCCTGCGGATCGACGATCACCGCTCCGGGTATGCCGCCGAAGGCAAGCAGTCCCGTCGACGCATCACCCGCAACCGCGGACAGGTCCGTCAACCCGGTCACGAGCTCGGTTGTCCGTCTGCCCGAGGAGTCGTACGTGCGCAGTCGGCCGGTGCTCCCCATCACGTGGAGGCCGCCATCGGCTGCCGGATACGCACTGACGTCGACTTCACCGGTGAGCCCACTGATGCGGAGCGGCACATCGAGCGAGCCCGGGTCCACATCCAGCAGGTAGATCTCCGAGGTGTCCCCGGTGGCGCGGCTGTACCCGATCATCGCCCCGAGACCGGCGAACGCCGCGCCGGACGGTCCATCACCGAGGTCGGCCTGCTGGCCGCGGCTCATCGACAGCGATCCCGCGATGCTCGGCGCGGTCACCTCCTCGACTCGGCGACCGTCGGTCCAGCGTCCGATGCGTCCGTCATCGGAGAACGCGAGCACGCCCTCCTCTTCGGGATAGACGGCGATCGCCGGGAACGGTGCGCCGTCGGCGTCGACCAGTTCGAGTGGAGCGACGTCGCCGGTGGCCAGGTCGATGATCTCTGCCGTCCCGTCGGGTCGCACGACGCCGGCCTTGCCGGCGCCGAACTGGACCAGCGCGGCGGGGTCGACCGGCCAGCTCGACTCGACGAGCGGTCCGGTGTCGAGATCGATGAGCCGGGCCCGGCCATCTGCGACATTGATCACCGTGCCGTCGGACCGCACCGTACTGAGCCCGGGTAGACGGAGCGGCGTCGCCACGCGACCGACTGCCCGATCGATCAACTCGACTTGCCCCGGTGAGGTGATCACGACGAGGCCGTCGGGGCGGACCGCAAGTCGGTCGAAGCTGTTCACCGCGGTGTCGGTCCGTGCCAGGACCTGCCCGCTCGCCGCGTCGAGCGTGATCAGCTCACCCTGTCGGCTGAGCGTGATGACGTCGCCGCTGCCGGGATCGAAGGCCACGCGGACCACCTCGGTCGGAAGCTCGACGCGAAGGATCTCGGCTCCCGTGGCAGCATCGACCAGGAAGAGGCGTCCGTCTCCTGTCGGGTCGCCGGGCGCCTCCGGTGAGATGGCGCCGATGGCGAAGGTCGTCCCGTCGGGGCTCACCGCGGCGGCTTGTGGGTCGCTCATCACCAGCCCGGCCAGCGGTGTCCCCACGGTCTCGCCGGTCGTCATGTCCACGACGCTCGCGGTCGGTCCGTCGGGTCCGTCGTCGCCGAACAGGAGGCGGTCGCCTGCGAACTCGCGAGTCAGTGGCGCGCCGCGTCTGCCCGCGTCGATCGATGTGAGTTCACCGTCGTCGGGCCCGATCCATTGGCGACCATCGAGGAAGCCCGCCCATCGCAGCCCGACGACGGCGTCGCCGATCCATCGCGCGCGAGGGTTCGGGTGGCGTGCCGTGGTCGGTGATCTCGCCGGTCAGCAGATCCTGACTGACCATCGCCGCCTCGGTGGCGAAGAACCGTGTGTCGCCGTCGGCCGAGACGTACTGCGGGTCGCCGATACAGATGTCGTCATCGGGCGGCGAGTAGAGCGGCACGCTCGCCCGCGGGAGTCCGCGTTCGACCAACGCGTTCAAGATGGCTTGCTCGGTCGCCGCACCCGGTGCTCGGGTGTCGGCCTCCAAAGCGAGGAGCAGCGCGACCTCGGGGTCGTCGGATCGAAGCGCAGCAGAGTTGCTGACGATCGCCGCGACGTTGGCACGATCCGTTGCCGCCCGTTCCGCGTCGGCCTGCTCCTCGGCGAGTTCGGTCTGCGTCTGGGCTTCTTCGCTCGCCGCCGCAGCGATCGCCGCCTCTCGTTCAGCCGCGCGAGCCTCGTTGTCCGCCCGATTGCGCTGGCCGAGGGCAACGCCAACCGCGACCAGGGCGATCACCAGCGCGACGGCGGTGGCCCCGACGAGACGACGGAGCCGAAGGAGCCGTCGTTGCTCGGCTTCACGCGCAGCATCGGCGACCGCACGGGACGCCTCGACGAACTCCCGATCGAGCGGACGAAGACGGTCGGGTGTGTGGGCGGCGATCTCGATCGCTGTGTCGAGACGCCCGCCTCGGTACAGGTCGGGGTCGAGCCGGCCGCCCGCAGCCCACGCATTTGCGGCGCTGGTGATCGCACCCAGCGTTGCCAGCAGCTCGGCGTCCTCTGCCAGCCACGTGGTCAGACGCGGCCACTCCCGCAGGAGCGCCTCGTGAGCAACCTCGACGGTTGGCTCGCGCGTTGCGAGGTCGCGGTCGAACGTGAGGAGCCGGGCAGCTGCATACTCACGCAACACCCAACGCGTGGCCTCGTCCGCGCCGAGGTCGGCGGCCGCGACTCGGCGGCGCAGGTCGGCTCCGTCTCGGTTCACCCTGGTCAGCTGACCGAAGACGCGCCGGACGGCCTCGCGCTGTTGCCCATTCCCGATCTCGTAGATGGCATCGGCATGGATCGCGAGCGCGGCGCTCAGGCCGCCGAGTTCTTCGTATGCGTCGACGGTGAGGACGGTGGAGTCGGCGGGTCGTCGATCGAACAGCTCGCCGAGCGTGTACTGGAGCATCGGGAGCGGTGAGGGCTGACCGGAGCTGTCGGCGACGAGACGGGCGACGAGGCCGGGTTCGAAGCTGACGCCTTGCCGGCGTGCCGGCTCCACGACGGCGCGTTCGAGTTCGTCGGCGGCCAAGGGCATCACCGTGATCGCAGTGCCGTCGAGGATGGGTGCGAATGCGGCGTGTTCGAGCGGACGGTGGAAGTAGTCGGCGCGCATGGTGATGACGATGCGCAGTGGGGTCGTCGGGTCTTCGATCGCGACCGCAAGCGCGTCCAGGAAGTGGTTCGCTCGGTCGCTCTGCTCGGGGTGGCCGGTGAACAGCTCCTCGAACTGGTCGATGACCAGGAGGACCCGGTCGTCATCGTTGCCGAGGCAGCGCCGGGTACCCCGCAGGATGCCTCGGGGACCATCGCGAAGCTGATCGAGCAACGCCGACGGTTGGTGCACGGCGATGCGAAGGAGTGCGGCCTCGACCGATTCGTACGGGTCGTCGCCGGGGACCATGGTCGTCGTGAACCAGCGCTCCGAACCCGGTACTGCGCCGTGGCGGAGCGCGGGGACGAGCCCGGCGCGCACGACCGACGACTTGCCCGACCCCGACGGCCCGATGACCACGACGCAGCGCGACTGGATCGTGTTGCCCGCGAACCGGGTGACCAACTGGTCGACGAGCCGTTCTCGGCCGAAGAACCGATCGGTGTCGGTCTCGTCGAAGGCCCGCAGACCGACGTACGGGTTCGTGATGCGCCGGCCGACGAGAACGGGGCCGCTGCGCTCGTCGCCTCCCTCGCGGGGCACGATCGACGCGGCAGCATCGAGGGCCTCGACGAAGTCGGCAATCGTGGCGAACCTGTCGCCCGGCTCCTTCGCGGTCGCCCGCCCGACTGCATCGGACACGGCGAGGGGGACGTCGACGACCGTCGACAGGGCCGGGAACGGGGTCCGGAGTTGACGGTCGATCGTTTCGCCCGGCGACGACGCCGCGAACGGCAGCGCGCCGCTGAAGCACTCGTAGAGCACCACGCCGAGGCTGAACACGTCGGACTCGGGCCCGAGTTGCTCGTGGCGGATCTGCTCCGGCGCCGCGTACATCGGTGAGCCGGGCGACAGTGCCGCTTCGGGACCAGCAGACTCGGTTGCGGCGAGTGCGATCCCGAAGTCACCGAGGAATGCGTGGCCCGCGTCGTCGAAGATGATGTTGGCGGTCTTGACGTCTCGGTGCACCACGCCGGCTGCGTGCGCTGCCGAGAGCGCACCGCCGAGCTGGCGTGCGAGCGTCATCGTCTCGTCGATCGAGAGCCGACCGTCGTCGAGTCGGCGTTCGAGTGTCCCGCCCGACAGCCAGCGCATCACGAGATACGCCGAGTCGGGGTCGCGCCAGTAGTCGATCAGCGGGACGATGTGCGGGTGTTCGATGCGGGCGACCAGATGCGCCTCGGCCTCGAAGCGCCGGATGAACTCCGGTCGCGAGGCGAGTTCAGCGCGGATCTGTTTGATCGCCACCTCGCGTTCCACCGACGGTTGCACCCCTCTCCAGACGATCGAGAACGCCCCGCTTCCCGCTTGCTCCAACAGCCGGTAGCCGCGGAGCGGGACGCCCACGGTCTCGACGTCGAGTGCCGGATCGGCATCGAGGATCGCTCGTTCGAGATCAGCCATCTCCGGTGACGGGTCGAGCCCCGTCTCGTCGACGAGACGCCGCCGGTGATCGGCGATCGCCCGGAGCGCTTCGGGAGTTCGCCCCGAACGATGCAGTGCCAGCGCGTACTGTCGCACCGCACGGTCGCGGTGTCCGTGCTCGGCGGTGAACGACGCCAGCTCACCGGTGATCTGCGTGTGCCGCCCGAGCGCGAGTTCGGTCTCCCATCGCTCCTCCAGCATCTCCAGCCGATCGAGCTGGAGTCGCTCCGTTTCGGCCCGCGCCCAATCGAGGTCCTCCAGTTCGACGAACGGCTCACCTCGCCACATCGACAGCGCCTCGTCGAGCGCCAGCGCGTGCGGCTGCCGGATCGTCGCGGTCACGTGCGCGCCTGGCTTGCGCCCGGAGCATCGAGAACCGTTGGTGTTCGATGGCGTCGGGCGGCGCGGCCAAGCGGTAGCCGTCACCCACGGTTTCGATCCACCCGCTGACTGCCTCGGGCAGCGAACCCGCGCAGACGCGAGACATAGGTCCGGACCGCCCGCTCCGGTCCGGCGGGCCGATCATCGTCGCCCCACAGGTACTCCGTCAGCCAATCGAGGCTGACCACCGAACCGGCACGCACGGTGAGCAGCGCCAGGAGTCGGCGCTGACGAGGTCCGCCGACGTGCACCGGACCGGCGAGGGTGTGCACACCCATCCCGCCGAACACCCGGACCGTCGCGTCGACGCTGCGATCGACATCCGAGGGTTCGGCGCTCGACGGAGGCATCTCTGACCCGTTGATCATCCGTCCGTGGCGGCGAACTGGATCTCACCGGTCCGGGTCCCGACGATCGAGCCGGCCGGGACGTCCCGCACGTCCTCGAACGCTCCGCCGCCGCTGAGCGTCTCGAAGTCACCGGTCCCGGAAACGATCGTCCACGTCCCGGTGAAGGTCTCGTCGGCGCCCAGCGTCGGGTCGATCGACATCTTGAACTCACCCGTGTTCGAACCGGTTTCGCATGTCATGAACGCCAGGTTCTGGTCGTCGGCCGACAGGTAGAACCGGCCATCGTCGCAGCCGAGCGCATCGCCCCCGTCGGACACGACGAAGGTGCCGGTGTCCTCCCGCTCACCGCTGAGATGGAGGAAGATGTCGATGACCACGTCGCTCGCCACCGGCTCGGGCCCCGCCGGCACGGAGTCGGTGGTCGGCGCCGCATCGGATGTGATGGTCGGTGTGTCGGTCGATGCCGGCGCATTGTCGGTCGCCGCGGCGGATTCGTCGGTGGCCGCGCTGTTTGCGTCGGTGTCGCTGCCACACGCGGTGGCGACGATGCCGAGCGTGACCGTCGCCAACGCGACGATGGCCTGCCGCCGGCGCCGGCTGCCCGAGCCGATTCGGCTGACGGATCCGAGGTGGGTGGTGTGGTGGTTCTGCATGGGTTGACTCCAGTGGTTGTCGTGATCTGAACACCGATCACGATCCACGTTCCCGATCACAGATCGATCACAACCGTGAATCTCGCCCTGACGCAGGGAAAACGCGCTCCGCGCTGTGCAGGGAGCCGCCGGACGCATCCCGCGACACTACCGAACGTCCGGCAGCGAGATCAGGGCTCGGTGGCCCCGGGGAGCGCACCGCAGACGCCGCAGCCGACCGTCCACGAGCGTCGACGCTCAGTCGGTCGCGGTAGAGCAGCGCTTCGTAGTCGTCGAGCATCCGCTCGACGGCGAAGCGTTCCGACGTCGACTCGATGCTCGCCCGCATCATCGACTCCCACCGCTCCGGGTCGTCGGAGAACGTGGGCAGCACCTTGTCGAGGAGGACGGAGTAGAGCGCCGCGGCATCGTGTTCGTCGAGTTCGTCCACGTCGTCGGACTCGAAACCGTCGCCGATCTGCCAGCCGTTCACGCCGTCCTCGCAGGCCTCGGGCCACCAACCGTCGAGAACCGAACAGTTGAGCACCCCGTTCATGGCCGCCTTCATCCCGCTCGTGCCGCTCGCTTCCTGCGGGCGTCGTGGGTTGTTGAGCCAGACATCGGAGCCCCGCGTGAGCATCTTGCCGATCTCCATGTCGTAGTCCTGGAGGAACACCACGGCGTTCGGGAACCGCCGGGACATCTCGACGAGTTGGGCCACGATGTCCTTGCCCGTGTCGTCGAGCGGGTGGGCCTTGCCGCTGAACACGATCTGCACGTCACCGCGCTCGAGGTACGGCCCGATGCGGTCGAGGTCGCTGAACACGAGGTCGCTGCGCTTGTACGGCGCCGCTCGGCGGCTGAAGCCGATGATGATCCTGTCCTGGCGGAGCCGGGTGCCGGTGCGCTCCGCAATGAAGTCGATCAGCTCGGACTTGATCTCCTCGTGGACGGGCCGGAGCGGCCGACCGGCCACGAACGCCGCAGTGATCCGGTCGTCGACCCAGGTGGGGGTGTGGATGCAATTCGTGATCGGCACGATCTCGCAGCGACCGTCCACGTGCTCCCACATGACGTTCGCGGTCTCGGCGTGGAGCTCTGCGACCGCATTGGCCCGTCGAGCGACTCGCAGGGCCGCGACGGTCATGTTGAACGGGTTGCCGCCGATCCGCTCCATCTGCTCGAGCGTCAGGCCCAGTGTCGCGCCCATGTACTCCATCGCGCGCAGCTCGTGGCTCTCGTTGCCCTGGATGACCGGTGTGTGGGTCGTGAAGACGACCTCGTCGCGCGTGGCCTGCCACGCATGGTCGAAGTCGAGGCCCGCTGACCGGCGCTCCTCGATGAGTTCGAGCGCAGCGAGCACCGCGTGGCCCTCGTTGAAGTGGTACACGTCGACGTCGATGCCGAGCGCACGCAATGCGCGTACGCCGCCGACACCCAACACGATCTCCTGCGCCAGCCGTTCTTCGGCGAACCAGCCGTAGAGCTGTCCGCAGATCCATCGGTCCGGTCCCGCGTTCGCGTCGATGTCGGTGTCGAGGAGGTAGATCGGCGCGTTGCCGTACGCCTCGGTCAGCCAGACCTTCACGTGGACCTCGTGGTCGCGGATGGTGACCGGCACGGTCACACCGGTGTCGACGAGGTCGTAGTCCCGCACCGGGTAGCTGTCGTAGGGGCGCCCGTCCGCGCCGATGTGTTGGTCCGTGTAGCCCTGCTTCCACTTGATGCCGAGGCCGATGATCGGTCGTTCGTGGTCGCGAGCGCCTTTCAGGTAGTCGCCGGCCAGGATGCCGAGGCCGCCGGCATACAACTTGAGGTCGGTGTGCAACCCGTACTCCATGCAGAAGTAGGCCACGCTCGGGCGAGAGGTGGCTCGATCTGACGCGGTCATCGCAGTGCTCTTTCGTTCATGTCTCGGTGCCGAGTCGGCGGTGTCGAGCGTTCCGTCGGACCATATCGATTCCCCGAACGCCGGGGGACCGTCAGGCGGCTGGGCGTTCGAGTCGTCACGTCGACATCGTCGTCGACACGGTCGGGACGCACACGCAGCAGCCGCGTGGTACGTTGAGAGCCCACCGACTCACCGGGGACCTCTTCTGACCGTTCGGCACGCAATGCCGACTCGATTTGGTCGCCTCCTCTGAGCCCTTGCTCACAGGAGACCCCATGTCGCAACCCGACCACCGAAGCCCCGCCGGAACGGACACGGCCGTCCCCGAAGTCGATCGGATCGGTGCGATGATCCGGCAGCCGTGGATCCGGCTGAGCGTCATGTCCGACGACGTCGTCGTCACCGACCGGATCGCCGGCGGTGCTGCGCCCGGCTCGCAACTCGATCGAGCAGCGTGACGTTCCCACGTCCCGGCGCCCGATCAGACCTACTCGACAACGAAGGAGCCACCGATGCCAGACAAATCACCGCAACGCCGAGACGGCAAGAAGGCCGGCAAGACCCTGAAGGAGAAGCGCGAAGCGAAACGCGCCAAGCAGCAGGACAAGAAGCCCTTCGACCACTGAACGTTCCGCCCGACAGGCGGCCACAGTGCCCGACCCCATGACAGCGGCGCAGCCGGTGCCGTCGCCGCTGCGCCAGTGCGTTCGGTGTCGCCTGTTCTTCCCGGCGTCGATTTCTCGTTCGCCGACGGTCCAGCAGCCCGCCGCTGCGTGGTCCGACCCATCGGGTCCGTGGTCCTGCGACCACTGCACCACGCGCATCGCAGAACACGGCGACGCGGACCCGAGCGACAACGAAGTCGCCGACATCGATGGCGCGCCATGATCCTGTCCTCCTGAACTCGTTGCGCATGGACGACGGCTGCTGGCGGTGCGGGCTCCGGCAGGAGGCCGAACCGTGCTGGCGAGACCGCGGTGCTCCGCCGTCATTCACCAACCCCTCGGAGGTGTACCGTCCGGCCATGGGGGATGTACCACGCACGCTCGAGGCCATCACGCCGGCTTGGCTCGCCGAACATCTGGAGGTCCCGATCGACGCGATCGAGGTCGACGAGATCGGTGCAGGCGAGGGGTTCATGGGACAGCTGGCCCGCGTCCGGCTGACGTCGACCGACGCACGAGCCCCCGAGTCCGTCATCGTGAAGCTGCCGACGGCGGACCCCGGCGGCATCTTCATCGGCGAGATGATGCGGGTGTGGGAGCGCGAACACTGCTTCTACCGCGACGTCGCTCCGCACATGTCGATTCGGATTCCTGCCGCGCTGGTCAACGTGGCCGACCCGCCGTGCCTCGTGCTGGAGGACCTGGCACCGGCCGTCGTGGGAGATCACGTCGCCGGCGCAACGCTCACGCAGGCCGAGCTCGCAATGGACGCACTCGCGCTGCACCACGCCACCTGGTTCGAACACCCGCTGCTCGCGACGTTCGAGTGGATGCCCGGGCTCGACGATCCGGCGATTCACACGCTGGGCGACACGTTCGCCGTCGGATGGCCGCTCTTCCTCGAACGCTTCGGCGACGAGCTCCCGGCGCGCTGTCTGCGATGGTGCGAGCGCTTCGTCGAGGGAATCCCCGCCTGGATCGAAGGCCACTTCGACGAACCGGTCACGATGACCCACGGCGACTTCCGACTCGACAACCTGTTCTACGGCCACGACGGTTCGGTTGCCGTGATCGACTGGCAGCTGAGCATGCGCGCGCCGGGCCAGGCCGACTTCGTGTACTTCTGCGCAAACAACCTGACCGTCGACATGCGTCGAGCCCACGAGAACGACCTGCTCTCCCGCTACGTCGCCGCGCTCCATGCACACGGCGTCCCCAGCGATGCCGTCACCGAGGAGACGGTGCGCCAGGGGTACCTCGAAGGGCTCGTGTTCTATGCGGTGTCGTTCGGCGCCAGCCTGCTCACGATCGACCCGGCGAACCCGCGCGGGGTCGCCCTGTTCGAGGCGCTCGTGCGCCGGACCTTCACCGCCGTCGACGACCTCGACGCCGGCCTGGCCCTCGGCTTCGACATCGACGGCTGACCGCCCGGTCGGCCGACGTCACGGGTCGGTGCGCTCCGTGTCGGACGACCGTTCGCAACCGACGTAGTGTTCGCACGGGGGAATGAATGCGGTCGGCGGCACAGCTCGTCGACCGAGTGAAGCGAACACCGGACCGAACTCACGAAGGGGATGAGATCATGTCGACCACCGAGGAAACACCGCTCCATCTGAGAGGCAACTGGACACCCGTCCAGGACGAACGAACGATCACCGACCTCGAGGTCCGGGGCACCATCCCGCCCGAGCTCGACGGCCGCTACGTGCGCAACGGCGCGAATCCGATCACCGGATACAGCGATCACCCGTTCCTCGGCGACGGGATGATCCACGGCATCCGACTGCCGCGACGGGCAGGCCGAGTGGTATCGCAACCGCTATGTCCAGACGCCGTTCGTGGCGAACCCGGACAAGCCCGTGATCGACATGGCCGAGAGCCTCACCGACATGGCGTCGTCGAAGGCCAACACCAACGTCGTCGGCCACGCCGGCCAGATCCTCGCACTCGAGGAGGGCCACTTCCCGTATGTGCTCGACGGCAACCTCGACACCGTCGGCCCGACCGACTACCAGGGCAAGTTGTCCGGTCCGTTCACCGCGCATCCGAAGATCTGCGCGATCACCGGCGAGATGCTCGGGTTCGGCTACTCGATGATGGAGCCGTATCTGACGTACCTCCGTGTGTCGGCCGACGGAGAACTCGTGCAGGCCGAGAACATCACCGTCGGTGGCCCGACGATGATGCACGACTTCAACGTCACCGAGCACAACGCGATCTTCATGGACCTGCCTGCCGTGTTCGATCTCGAACTGGCGATGCGCGGCGAGATGCCGATCCGCTGGAGCGACGACTACGCAGCTCGCCTCGGTGTCATGCCGAGGACCGGCACCGATGCCGACGTCGTCTGGTACGACATCGACCCCTGCTACGTCTTCCACCCGATGAACGCCTACGAAGCCGACGACAAGATCATCATCGACGTCGCCCGCCTCGATCACATCTGGCGCGACGGGCCGATGGACTTCCCGGAACCGGCGCTGCACCGATGGACGATCGACACCACGTCGGGCACGGTCAAGGACGAGCAGGTCGACGACCTGCCCGCCGAGTTTCCGCGTGTTCCCGACGCCCGCGTCGGGCTCGAGCATCGCTACGGCTACATGATGGCCAATGCGGCAGCGTCCGCGTTCGAGGAGCCGCTGTCGGCCAACGGCGCCATCCTCAAGTACGACCTCGAGACCGGCGCACGCGACCAGATCGACGTCGGTGTGGGCCGTCTTCCGGGTGAATCGTCGTTCGTCCCGAAGGCCGATGCCGTGAACGAAGACGACGGGTACCTGATGACCTACGTCTACGACGCGAACACCGACTCGAGTGAGTACGCCATCTTCGACGCCGCGTCGATGAGCAACGAACCGGTTGCCACCGTGCAACTCCCGCGGGTCCCGTTCGGCTTCCACGGCAACTGGGTACCGGCGAGCACGGCCGATTGATCTCCGCCGTTGCCGGTCGATTGGGGAATCGGCCGGCGACGACGAGATGCCACTGAAATCGGCAGCTGGGCAGCGCCACGACACGAAGACACCGAAGACCAACAGACGCCGACCACGGCGCCGACACAACTTGGGGGAATCATGAAACGACCGCATTCGCCGATCACTCGCCGCCGTCCGCGTCGAACAGCAGTCGCCGGGGGGTTCGTCGCGCTCGCGCTCGTCGCTGCTGCATGCGGCAGCGACGACGACGCCACGCCGTCGACCGACGCACCCGCCGACACCGCAGAGGTGACCGAGGACTCCGCCGCACCGCCTGAGTCCGAGGCGCCCACCGAGACGGATGCGCCCGCCGACAGCGAAGCGCCCGCGGACACCGACGCACCCGCCGACAGCAGCGCACCTGCCGACACCGAAGCACCGAGCGACGCCGATGCGGGCGCCGACTCCTGGACCAGTTCGTTCCCCGACCTCGCGCCGCCGACGGGTGAGGAGATGGTGGTCGGACTCGTCAACAGCGAAGGTTCGCCGGGGCTCGACTTCCCCGACGTCCGCAACTTCACCAGCGCGACCATCGACTACCTCAACGAGCACGGGGGCTTCGGTGACCGGCCGGTGAGGCTCGAGACCTGTTCGACGCCCGGCTCGCCCGAGGGATCCCAGGCGTGTGCGCAGGAACTCACCGGAAAGGGCGTCGAGCTGGTGATCATCGGTCTCGACGTGTTCGTCGACTACGCCACCTACGAGGCGGCCGGTACGCCACTGATCGGCATGCTCCCGATTCTCCCGACCGACAACACCGCCAACGCCCGGTACCTCACCGGCGGCAACTCCACCACGGTGGGAGCCATGGCCGCCGTCGTGAAGGACCACTTCGGAGCGTCCAAGGTGAGCATCGTGAGCGCCGACAACGCCGGCGCCAACGCGACCGAGGCCGGCCTCACAGCAGCACTCGACATCGCCGGCGTCGAACACATCACGATCAAGGGCGGCGACAACGAGACCGACGCCGGGTTCCAGGGTCTCATGCGCCAAGCCGCCGACAACGATCCCGATGTGTTGATCTCGCTCTACGCCGATGCCGGTTGCGTCGGCACGATGCGTGGCCGAGCCTCGCTCGGTATCGAGATCCCGGTCGTCACCACGGCGATCTGTGCGGACGGTGACGTGATCGACGAAGTCGGTGACGATGCACTCGGCTGGCACTTCGTCGGAATCTCCACCGAAGAGGACACGCCCGAGCTGGCGCTGCTCCAGGAGATCCTCGCACCGGCCATGGGCGTGTCACCGGAAGAAGTCGACTCGACGGCGCTCGGTCTCGGTGGCCTCGGCCTCACGACGACGCTCTCGATCGCCGGCTACGCCAATCAGCTGGCCGAGGCCGGCGGCGAGGTGACCGGCCAGGCGATCTACGACTTCATCGGCGACACCGAGGGTCTGACCTACTGGCCGGGGGACACCGACATCGAGTGTGGAGCGGCCGAGAGCTACTCGGCGATCTGTGCGTACACCTACCCGGTGGCGACCTACGACCCGAGTGGTGAAGTGCTCACGGTCGTGGGGCTCGAGAAGGTCTCGAGCATCCCCTACCTGCCGTGAGGCGAAGGGCACCCTCACCGACCGGACGGTGAGGGTGCCCGCGGATTTCTTGACAGACGCTGCAATCAAGTTGGCACCGACGGTGTCCGATGCAAACGGATATGGCCGGAACAGATGTCATCGAGTCAGTGCGGGCAGTCGTGCTGGTCGTCGAAGGTCACGGCATGATCAAGGAGGCCCACGGCGGATTCGGCGGTTTCCTCGGCATCGACGTGCCCGCGCTGGTCGGCACGACCGTGTTCGACCACATTCGGCCCGAAGACGCCGACGAGCTGGCGATGTACTTCATCGAGAACGTCACCGAGTCGGGCGACACCGTCGCGCTCCCGCTGCCCTTCCGGCTGTCCATCATCGACGACGGCATCGATCATCCGGTCGACATCATCCCGACCGGGCGGATCGAAGCCGACGGGCACTGGCGCTGGACCGTGATGATCGTGCCGCTCTCGCTCAACGGATCGATCATCCGCTCGCTCGACCTCGAGATGTCAGGTGCGTCCCGCGACGACGTACGTCGAATGCTGTGCGAAGAGCTGCTCGTCGACAACGACAACTACACGAGTCGATGGGTCCTCGTCGGACTGGAGGACCCGCAGCATCCGACCTTCACGACGTCCCGCGCCGACGATGCCGACATCGTTGCTGCCGTCCGCTCCGACATCGTCGAGCGGCGATGGGCTCCGTGGACCGGGATGGTTGCCAACCAGACCACTGCGATCAACGTCACCATGCTCGCTGCCGACACCCGCCGGCTGATGGACGCCCGAGGCTGGCGGCGCACGATCGTTGCCCCCGTCTACGTGCGCGACCGGCTGATCGCTGCGTTCATCCAGCTCGGTCGCGTGCCGGACGAGTATCCCGCCGACTACGTCAAGATCAACGTGGCCGCTCGGATCCAGACGCTGGTGAACGCCGCCGCCCTGCTCTTCGAACGGTGGGAGGATCGGGATCAGCTCGAACACGCCGCCGCGACCGACGTGCTGACCGGGTTGACGAACCGACGGGCGCTGCTGATCGAGCTCGCGGACGAGCGACGCACCGGGTCGCTGCTGTACGTCGATGTCGACGAGTTCAAAGCGGTCAACGACGGATACGGACACGAGATCGGTGACCGCGTCCTCATCGCCATCGCCGAACGGCTCACGGCGACCTGTCGGGCCGATGACACGGTCGGCCGAGTCGGCGGCGACGAGTTCGTCGTTCTCCTCCACGGTGCCGACGACGACGTGGCGACCGACATCGCGCACCGGGTCCGTGAGGCGGTCAGCGCCCCGCTCGGCATCCCGGGGGGACCCGACTCGGTCTCGGTCAGCGTGGGACAGTCGTCGCTCGACGACCACAATCCGCTCGACGTCGCCGACCGAGCGATGCTGCAGGCCAAACGGAGCCGCGTCCCGGCCGGCTGAGCGGGTTCGTGCGCGACGCGGCGCACCCGCTACGAAAGGGACATGGCTTCGTCGACCTTTCCCAACCGCGTCACCGACATGCTCGGCGTCGAGTATCCGATCGTGCAGGCACCGATGGGGTGGATCGCTCGGGCGCAGCTCGCGTCCGCCGTCTCGAACGCCGGCGGGATGGGGATCATCGAGACGTCCTCGGGTGAACTCGACGCCGTACGCGCCGAGATCGAGAAGATGGCCGACCTCACCGACAAGCCGTTCGGCGTCAACATCGCCCAGGCGTTCGTGCGTGACCCCGACATCGTCCAGTTCGTCGTCGATCAGGGCGTCCAGTTCGTCACCACGTCGGCGGGCAACCCGACGAAGTACACCGGCCAGCTGAAGGCGGCCGGGCTCACCGTGTTCCACGTCGTGCCGACGTTGTACGGCGCGCTCAAAGCCGTCGAGGCAGGGGTCGACGGTCTCGTCGTCGAAGGGGGAGAGGGTGGCGGCTTCAAGAACCCGCGAGATGTCGCGCTGATGGTCCTGCTCCCGCTCATCGCCTCGAAGGTCGACGTGCCGATCATCGCTGCCGGTGGCATGGTCGACGGTGCATCGATGGCGGCCGCACTCGCGCTCGGTGCCGAAGGCATCCAGATGGGGACGCGGATGGTGTCGGCCGCCGAGTCGCCGGTCCACGAGAACTGGAAGCAGTCGATCATCGACGCCGCCGAGACCGACACCGTCTTCCTGAACCGCCACACATCGCCGTCGCTGCGCGCGCTGCGCACGGAACGCTCCGAGGCACTCGAGTTCGACACGGAGACGAACGCGATGACCGCGCTCGTCGGATCGACGATGGACCTCTACTTCGGGGGCGACATGAACGCCAGCCTCGCGTTGACGGGTCAGGTCGCCGGGCGCATCGACGAGGTCGAGCCGGTCGCCGACATCATCGAGCGCTGCGCCACCGAGTGCCGCGACCTCCTCGCGCAACTCGCCACCCGCTACGCGTAGCGGAGTGGGTCAGACCCACTCCGCTACGCGCCGTGTCGATGCCGGCGTGGCGCAGCGTGTGAAGATGAACCGTGCGGGGCAAGGGATGCGCCGCACGGTTGGAGGTTGCCATGAACGACGTGAATCGCACGCCCGATGTCGACGTGGTGGTCGTCGGCGCCGGCTTTGCCGGGTTGTACCTGTTGCACCGGTTCAGAGAGATGGGGCTCGCGGCGATCGCCATCGAGGCCGGTGACGACGTCGGCGGCACGTGGTACTGGAATCGGTATCCGGGCGCGCGCTGTGATGTGCAGAGCATCGACTACTCGTACAGCTGGGACCCGGAGCTCGACCAACAGTGGGAGTGGTCCGAGCGGTACGCCACACAACCGGAGATCCTCCGCTACCTCGGCTTCGTCGCCGACAAGCACGACCTGCGACGCGACGTGCGATTCTCGACCGCGTGTCGACGGCGCGCAGTGGAACGACGACTCGGCGCTGTGGGAGGTCCGTACCGATGACGGCGCGACGACGACCTGTCGCTACTACGTGATGGCAACCGGCTGCCTGTCGGTGATGAAGGATCCCGACGTCGAGGGTGCGGGCAACTTCGGTGGCGAGGTGTACTTCACCGGACGGTGGCCGCACGAGGGGGTCGACTTCACGGGCAAGCGCGTCGGGGTCATCGGTACCGGGTCGTCGGCGATCCAGTCGATTCCGATCATCGCGTCGCAGGCGAGCGAGCTCACCGTGTTCCAGCGCACGCCGAACTTCTCGTTGCCGGCGCACAACGGCCCGGTCCGCCCGGACGATGCTGCCAGGATCAAGGCCGACCGCGCGGCCTACCGGGAGCAGGCGCGGTGGTCGTCGGGTGGTGTGCCGCGCGAGGTCGCGACCGAGAGTGCCCTCGGCGTGTCCGAGGAGCAGCGGCGCGAGCGGTACGAGGAGGCGTGGGAGGAGGGGACGATCTTCTCGATGATCGGTGCGTTCAACGACCTGATCATCGATCCGGCTGCCAACGAGACCGCCTGTGAGTTCGTGCGCGAGAAGATTCGTGCCGCCGTCGACGACCCCGAGACCGCGGAGCTCCTGAGCCCGCGCACCTATCCGCTCGGCACGAAACGGCTGTGCCTCGACACCGGGTACTACGCGACGTTCAACGAACCGCACGTCCACCTCGTCGATCTGCGCAACCACCCCATCGAGTCGATCACCGAGACCGGCATCGACGTGGTCACGGGCGACGGGGCGACGTCATACGAGTTCGACGCGATCGTGTTCGCGACCGGCTTCGACGCGATGACCGGTGCCATCGTCGCGGTCGACATCGCCGGACGCGAGGGAACCGAACTCCGCGATCGGTGGGCCGACGGACCCCACACCTACCTCGGGTTGATGTCTCACGGCTTCCCGAACCTGTTCATGGTGACCGGTCCGCAGAGCCCGTCGGTGTTGTCCAACATGGCGGTCTCCATCGAGCAACACGTCGACTGGATCTGCGACACGATCGGGCACCTGCGCGACACGGGCAAGACCGTCATCGAGCCGACGGCGACGGCCGAGGCGGGGTGGGTGCAGCACACCAACGACTTCGCCGACATCACGCTCTTCCCACAGGCGAACTCCTGGTACATGGGCGCAAACGTGCCGGGCAAGCCACGAGTCGTGTTGCCGTACGTCGGTGGCGTCGACCGGTACCGCCGCATCTGCGACGAGGTCGTCGAGCGCGGGTATCTCGGTTTCGAGGTCTCGGGACCGGACGGGACCGAGGTCAACGACGGTGTCGTCTGTCGCGTGCAACCCGACGTGACGGTCATGCTCGAGATGATGGAGGAGATGGCGCTCCCGGCGATGGACACGATGTCGCCGGTCGAGGCGCGAGCGTTCTCGGAGGCGATGTCGGTCGCCAGCCCGCCGGGTCCAGAGGTGGGCGAGGTCGTCGACGCCACGTTGCCGGGCGCGGTCGGCAACGATCTGGCCTATCGGCTCTATCGTCCAGCGACCCCGGGACCCCACCCCATCGTCGTCTACTTCCACGGTGGTGGATGGGTGATCGGCAACGCGACATCGGACGACGCGCTGTGCCGAGATCTGTGTGTGCAGTCCGGGTCGATGGTGATCTCGGTCGACTACCGACACGCACCTGAAGCCCGCTTCCCGGCGGCGCCCGACGACGGTTACGCAGCCACGTGCTGGATCGACGACCACGCCGAACAGCTCGGTGGGATCCCGGGCGCGTTGGCCGTGGCGGGATGGAGCGCCGGCGCGAACATCGCCGCAGTGGTCACGCAACGGGCACGTGACGAAGGCGGACCCGTGATCAGCGGACAACTGCTGCTCACGCCGGTCACCGACTGCGACCTCACGCGTCCGTCGTACGACGAGAACGGCGACGGGTACGTCCTGACGGCGGCGTTGATGAACTGGTTCTGGGATCACTACGCCGATCCCGAGGATCGCGTCGATCCGGGCGCATCGCCACTGCGTGCGGACAGTCTCGAAGGTCTGCCGCCTGCGATGATCGTGACGTGCGAGTTCGACCCGCTGCGCGACGAGGGCCAGGCATACGCAGAGGCGCTGGCTGCCGCAGGCGTCGACGTCGAACACGTGCGGGCTCGTGGCCAGATCCACACGTCCATTCCCGCGGTCGGTGCGCTGCTGTCCGGTGTCGACGTGCGTGCCGAGATGGCCCGCGCGCTGCGTCGCTACGGTGCCGGCGTCACCGCCTGACCCACGCTCCAGAACCGCCGGAAGCGTTCGTTGATGCCAGGCATCAACGAACACCCCGGGTTGCGGTGCGCCGGGACTTGTCGGTCAGACTGTCGAGATGACGTTTCGGGGACCCGCCATCGAGCTCGACCGAGAATCGCTACTGCGCAAGTACGCGGCCGAGCGCGACAAGCGACTCCGAGAGGACGGAAACGACCAGTACGTCGAGCCGGTCGGCAAGTTCGCGCACTTCCTCGATGATCCCTATGCCGAGCCCGAACCCCGCGCTCCGCTGACCGATGAGGTCGAGGTGGCCTTCATCGGTGGCGGGTTCGCCGGGTTGGTCACGGGCGCCCGGCTGAAGCAGGCCGGCATCACCGACGTGCGGATCATCGAGAAGGGCGGCGATTTCGGGGGCACCTGGTACTGGAATCGGTACCCCGGAGCGCAGTGCGACACCGCGTCGTTCATCTACCTCCCCCTGCTCGAAGAGACCGGCCACATGCCGAGCGAGAAGTACACGCATGCTCCCGAGATCGCGGAGCACTGCCGCCGCATCGGCGAGCACTTCGATCTGTACGACAACGCCGTGTTCTGTACCGAAGTGACCGGCGTCGAGTGGGACGACGACACGCGCCGCTGGACCATCCACACCAACCGCGGTGACGCGATGCGGGCGAAGTACCTCGCGATGGGCACCGGCCCGCTCCACCGACCGAAGCTGCCCGGCATCCCCGGCCTCGAACGCTTCGCGGGCCACAGCTTCCACACCAGCCGCTGGGACTACGAGTACACGGGCGGCGATCCGTCGGGTGCGCCGATGGACAACCTCGCAGACAAGCGTGTCGGCATCATCGGGACGGGGGCCACGGCGGTGCAGTGCGTTCCGCATCTCGCCCGCGCGGCCGGCGAGCTCTACGTGTTCCAACGCACGCCGTCGTCGATCGACGTGCGCAACAACCAACGGACGGACCCCGACTGGTTCGCGACGCTGGAGCCGGGATGGCAGCAGCGCTGGATGGAGAACTTCACCACGCTCCAGACCGGCGGGTTCGCCGACGAAGACCTGGTGATGGACGGCTGGACCGACATCTCCCAGCGGATCCGCGACAAGCTGCTGTCGTCGCCCGAGCCCGATCTGTCACCCGAGGGCATGCTGGCTGCGTACCACGACAGCGACGACGAGAAGATGGCCGAGATCCGGGCCCGCGTCGATGCGATCATCGCCGACCCCGACACCGCCGAGGCGTTGAAGCCCTGGTACCGCCAACTGTGCAAGCGCCCGTGCTTCCACGACCAGTACCTCGATGCGTTCAACGAGCCCAATACGCACCTCGTCCACACCGACGGCAAGGGCGTCGAGGAGATCACCGAGGCAGGGGTGATCGTCGACGGGGTCGAGTACGAACTCGACTGCATCATCTACGCGTCCGGATTCGAGGTGGGTACCGCGTTCACCCGTCGGTGGGGCTACGACGTGTGCGGACGCGACGGCGAGATGCTGTCCGAGCACTGGGCCGACGGCATGTCGAGCCTGCACGGCATCCACGTCCACGGATTCCCGAACATGTTCATCGTCGGCCCGGCGCAGGGGGCGAACCTGATCTCGAACATCCCCCACAACCTGACCGAGGCGGCGAGCACGATCGCGACGGTGATCGCCCACGCAAACGACACCGGTGCGGACGAGATCGAGGTCACCCCAGAGGCCGAGCAAGCGTGGGTCGAGAAGCTCGAGGCAGGCGGCCGGACCTTCGGTGGCGACCCCACGTGCACCCCCGGCTACTACAACAACGAGGGCAAGGGCGCGGACAAGAAGGCCACCCGCAACTCGCTCGGCTATCCCGACGGACCCGTGGCGTACTTCGAATACATCGCTCGCTGGCGGTCGAGCGGCGAGTTCGAGGGGATCGAATTCCGCTGACCGCCGGAGTGCTCGTCCAGACGCGCCGTCCGACGCGTCGAGCTGGCATGATGCGAGCCGTGCCGAGCGCCGCGCCTGCCGTCGAACTGCTGCCCCGTCCCGCCGACGGCCGGGTCTTTGCCCTCGACGCAACGGTGCGCCTCGGTGACGTCGACCGAAACGGACGGATGCGACTCGATGCCACGGCGCGGTACATGCAAGATGTCGCGACCGAGGATGCAGCCGAGGCCGGTCTCGATCGCGCGTTCGGCTGGCTCGTGCGCCGGACCTCGATCTCCACGACCCGTCCGGCCCGCCTCGGCGAGCGGATCACGGCATCGACCTGGTGCACCGGAATCGGCCGGTCGTGGGCGGAGCGCCGGACCGAGATCGTCGGCGATCGGGGCGCGTGCATCGACGCGGTGAGCCTGTGGGTCCAGATCGACGTCCGCACCGAGAAGCCGGCGCGTATCGCCGCCGACTTCCTCGACGCGTATGCCGCAACGGCAGCGGGGCGCACCGTGTCGGCGCGTCTGGCGCTGCCCGGCCCGCCCGCCGGCGCATCGATCCGGTCGTGGCAGGTCCGGCGGACCGACCTCGATCCGTTCGGTCACGTCAACAATGCAGCCACCTGGGCGTTCCTCGAAGAGGCTGCTGCGTTGGACGAGTCGACCCGGACCGGTCGCGCCGAACTCGAGTATCTCCTGCCCATCGAAGTCGACGAGCGGGACCTGGATCTCGTCGTCGCAGCCGATCACGATTCCGTGGGTGCGTGGCTCGTCACCGACGGTGCGGTGCGGGCGGCCGCGCGCTGGACGGCGGCCGACGACTGATTCTCAGCGCAGGACGATCTGCGCGTCGCCGACCGACGTCGTGCCGATGTGCGCCGCCGTGTGGCCGGTGCGCGCGAGTTCGGCGAGCACCGCATCGGTCGAGCCGGGGTCGATCCCGAAGATCAGCCCGCCCGACGTCTGGGCGTCGGCCACGAGGAGTTGGTGCACCTCGTCGTGTTCGCCCGCATCGAGCAGTTCCGCGCCCCACGCGAGGTTGCGGCGGCTGCCGCCCGGCATGATGCCCGAGGTCGCGTGCGTGACCGCTCCGTCGAGGAAGGGGATCGATGCGAACTCGATCTCGCAGCGGACCCGCGATTCGATCGCCATCCGCCCGAGATGGCCGAGGAGCCCGAAGCCGGTGACGTCGGTGCACCCGGTGGCGCCCGCTTCGACCGCGAGTCCGGCCCCGACGTCGTTCAGGCGGGTCATCGACGCCACCGCCGCGTCGGTTTCCGCCGTGGAAGCGACGTCGGCCTTGATCGCCGTGGTCAGCACGCCCACACCGAGCGGTTTCGTGAGGATCAGATCCTGCCCGGCACGCAGCCCGGCGTTGGTGAGGATCCGATCGGGATGAACCTCGCCGGTGACGGCCATGCCGTATTTCGGCTCGGGGTCGTCGATCGTGTGCCCGCCGACGATGGCGAACCCGGCGGCGGTGGCGATGTCCTGACCGCCGGCGAGGAGTTCGCCGAGCAGCTCGGTGGGGAGCTCGTCGCTGTTCCAGCCGACGAGGTTCAGCGCGAACAGCGGACGGCCACCCATGGCGTAGACGTCGGACACGCTGTTCGCCGCGGCGACTCGACCCCAGGTGCGGGCGTCATCGACGACCGGGGTGATGAAGTCGGCCGTGGAGACCAGTGCCCGGTCCGCGTCGATCTGCCACACGGCGGCATCGTCGCCGGTGTCGGAACCCACGAGGAGTTCGGCGGGGTGATCGTGCTGCATGTGGCGCACGACGTGCGCCAGCTCGCCCGGGGCGAGCTTGCAGCCTCAACCGGCTCCGTGGCTGAATTGTGTGAGGCGAATCCGGTCGCGTTCGCTCATGCCCGCACCCTACCCAGGGGCCCATCCCGGCGGTCGCGTAGCGGAGTGGGTCTGACCCACTCCGCTACGCGACGCCGTAGACCTCGCCGGCGGTGGCTCGGAGGTGCGCGAGGAACGCGGCGCTGGACAGCGGGGCGCCGGTGGCGCGCTCGACGAGTTCGTCGGCGGTGAGGCGTCGGCCGTGACGATGCACGTTGTCGCGCAGCCAGTCCAGCAGCGGGCGGAAATCGCCCGCAGCGATCCGGCCGGGGAGATCGTCGATCGAGGCGGTGGCCGCGTCGAACAGCTGGGCGGCCACCAGGTTGCCCAGGGTGTAGGTCGGGAAGTACCCGAACGCGCCCATCGCCCAGTGGATGTCCTGCAACACGCCGTCCGCGACCGACGCGGGACGCACACCGAGCAACTCGTCATAGGTGTCGCTCCACAGCTCGGGGAGCTCGGCGACATCGACGTCGCCTGCGATCAACTGCCGCTCGATCTCGAAGCGAGCCACGATGTGCAGGTTGTACGTGCCCTCGTCGGCCTCCACCCGGATCACCGACGGCGCGATCGTGTGCAGCGCCGGGTACAGCGAGTCGACGGTGACCCCCGCCGATTCGGGAAACGCGTCGTGGAAGTGGGGGAGCGCCCACTCCCAGAACGGTCGGGACCGGCCGACCTGGTTCTCCCAGAGCCGAGACTGGCTCTCGTGGATGCCGAGCGACACCGCCTCGCCGAGCGGGGTGCGCGCCAGATCGGCGGGGAGGCCCTGCTCGTACATCGCGTGTCCCGTTTCGTGCATGATCCCGAACAAACCCGGTCGGAAGTCGTCAGGCTCAGCCCGCCACGTGATGCGCACGTCACCGGGACCGAAACCCGTCGTGAAGGGATGCGCGGATGCGTCGAGGCGTCCCCCGTCGAAGTCGTAACCGATCGCATTCGCGACGGTGCGTCCGAGCGTGAGCTGTGCGGCCTCGGGAAACGTGCCGCGGGCCGGTGACTCGTCGACGGTCACCCCGCTCTCGGCGACGGCCTTGACCAGTGGCGACAGTTCGCTGCGGAGTTCGCCGAGCAGCCTGCTCAGCTGCTCCTCGGTCGCTCCGGGTTCATATGCGTCGAGCAACGCGTCGTAGCGCCCGGTGGCGACGCCGGCGTCGACGAGGGCGTCGGCCTGTTCGATCGTGAGCGCGACGACGTCCGACAGGACCGGGGCGAACGGGGCGAAGTCGACATCGGACTTCGCCTGCTGCCAGGCAGCCAACGCTCGGCTCTTCAACTCGGCCATCCGGCGCGCGAGATCGCCCGGGATGGCCGATGCGCGGGTCACGTCATGGCGCGCTGCGGCAACCTGGCGCGCCAGTGTCGGATCGTCACCGGCGGACTCAGCTGCTGCGTCGATCGCCTCGGCGAGCGCCGGATCGGTCAGGTGATCGTGGTGGAGCCCCGCGAGCACCGACAGCGTGTGGCCGCGCGTCGCCTGGCCCTTCGGGGGCATGTACGTCTCCTGGTCCCATCCGAGCACCGCGGCTGCGGAACCGATGGCCGCGATGTCGGCCCATTTCGTGAGGAACGCGTCGGCGGTGGACATGGCGCGGATCGTAGCCACAGCGGGCGCGCTGCGACGACGCCGTCATGCGCCGGCGTCGAGTGTCACTCCGCCCGGGTACCCCCGGGGGTCATCCAGACGATCACGGCCTCGACCGCCGGCGTCCGGCGCCCCTCCGGCCAGGCGAGGCAGTACGCACGGTCGGTCGCCACTTCGGGTCCGACGGGGACGAGCACGCCGTCGTCCAGGTAGCGGTCGATCACCCCGCGCCAGCCGAGCGCGACGCCTCGGCCGGCCAGCGCCTCCTGGACGACCGCTGGATACGCGTTGTGGAGCACCCGGCGACGCGACGTGAGCGCCAGGTCGAAGTGGGCGAGCCAGTCGGCCCACGACATCCACGGCCGATCGGTTGCGTCCATGTGGAGCAGCGGTGTCGCCAGCACCTCGGCGGCGGTCGAACGGGCATCGAGGCCGTGCTCGAGCGCGAACGAGCTCGTCGCCACCGGGATCACGACTTCGTCGAACAGGCGGACGGCGTCGAGGCCCGGCCAGTCGCCCGATCCGATGCGGATCATCGCGTCGGCGCTGCCGTCATCGAGGTCGGTGTCTCGGTCGTACAGCCACAGTCTGATGTCCGACTCGAGCGCAGTGTGCAGCTCGTCGAGCACCGGCACCATCATCAGCTGGGCGAACCCGGGCGGACTGGCCAGCACGAACGTCGACGCGTGTTCGCTCACCGATGCAAGGGTCTGCTCCATCGACGTGAACCCGGCGTCGACGGCTGCGGCGACCAGCCGGCCCGCCTCGGTGAGGTGGCTGCGGTTGGCCGTGCGCTCGAACAGCTCCAGTCCGAGCGAGCGTTCGAGCGCACGGATCTGGCGCGTGACCGCCGGTTGCGTCGAACCCAACTCCGCGGCCGCCGCCGTGAAGCTGCCGGTGCGCGCCGCCGCATCGAAGGCCGCAAGTCGCTGGAGACGCTCGGCGCGCTCGACGATCGGACGCATCCAGCGACCGTAGCATGCTGTGAGGACATGCAAGCATGCCTCCAAGACGCCTGTTGCGTGGCGTGGAGCATGACGAAGATGACCATGTGAACGTGGTCGAGCTCTCCGCCGTTGCCGAACCAGAAATCGACGCCGGAGCGGTCGTGGCCGCCGCGGTGTCGGGCCGACTCCAGGTCGAACTCGACGGCGTCGGGCACACGTTTCATCCGCTGTGGTTGCTCGAACGCTCCACCGATCCGTTCGACGTCGATCCGACGAGCCGGCAGCGGCTCTACGAACCTGCGGACGTGCCCGACGACCTCGCGGTCACCGCCGCGACCGTCGACGACGCGGGAATGATCCGGGTGAGGTTCTCCGATGGGCGCTGTCGCGAGGTCCACGCCACGCAGCTGGCGGCCTGGATCGGTCCGGATCCTGACGCGCCGCCGACGCCGATCGCCTGGTCGCACCTCGACGTGCTCCCGACGATCGCATGGGAGGAGTTGTGCGACGACCAGGACGGCCAGCGAGCCGTGCTGCACGCGTTCCACACGCTCGGCTGCTTCGTGATCACCGGGACACCCACGGCCCCGGGCTCGCTGCACGACATCGCCGGGCGCTTCGGACGGGTCTCGCCGACGAGCTTCGGTGCGCTGTTCGACGTCCGCAGCGTCCCCGACCCCGAAGACCTCGCGTACGCCTCCGTCGGGCTCAGCGCCCACCTCGATCAGCCGTATCGACAGCCGACGCCGGGGCTGCAGTTCCTCCACACGCTCGCGAACGATGCGCCGGGCGGCGAGTCGACGGTTGTCGACGGACTCGCCGCGGTCGATGCGCTCCGTCGGCACGACCCCGCGTGGTTCCGGACGCTCTGTGAGCTGGTCATCGAGTTCCGCTACGACATCGGCAGCGACGTGGTCGTGGCCCATGCGCCGATGATCGAACTGCACGCCGACGGGACGCTTCGCCAGTTCAGGTTCTCCCCGCGGCTCGACTTCGCGCCGTGCGCGGCGCCCGACGTGCTCGACGCGTACTACGCGGCACGGCGTTGGCTCTCCGACTGGCTCAACGACCCGGCGCACCAACTCGAGTTCAAGATGGAGGCTGGTGACGTGCTGGTCGTGGACAACCATCGGGTGCTCCACGGCCGACGCCCGTTCGAGGCGACGGGTGGACACCGTCATCTGCAGGGGTGCTACATCGACCGCGACGGACCTGCGACGATGTGGCGGCTCCTCAACCGGAGCCAGCGCGAGAACGGAGCCCGACGATGACCAACCCGACCGCAGCCGACCCCGTGCAGGAGGTCCACTCCCGACGGCCGACTCGCCGGGCGACACGGTGTCGTTCACCGCGATGGAGGACGGGACTGCCGAGGACTACGCCCTGCTCGACCGGTTCGAACGCGAGCACGCGGCGGGCCTCGGCGATCGCATCCTCGACACGCTCGCCCGGCTCGAGGACTCCCTCGGCGGCTACCGCATCACCCGGCTCGACCACTCCTTGCAGAGCGCGACTCGTGCTCGGCGAGACGGCGCGGACGTCGACTGGGTCGTGGCCGCACTGGTCCACGACATCGGCGACGAACTCGCGCCGTACAACCACGCCGAGGTTGCAGCAGCAGTGCTGCGTCCCTACGTCCGAGCCGAGGTCACCTGGGTCGTGGAACAGCACGGCGTGTTCCAGAGCTGGTACTTCGCCCACCACCTCGGCGGCGACCGAAACCGCCGCGACGCGTTCGCCGACCATCCGTGGGCACCGTTGTGCGCCGACTTCTGCGCCCGGTGGGACCAGTCGTCGTTCGACCCGGACCATCCGATCGATCCGCTCGACTCGTTCGCCGACGACGTGCGCGAGGTCTTCTCACGGCCGGCCCACGACCCGCAGTTCACGGCCGCCGGCCCGGCGTCCCTCGTTCGATGAGCGGCGGCCAGCGTCGTCCCGACATCGTGCCCGGTGCCGTCACGATCGGGTTCGTCGGGCTCGGCAACGTCGGGGGCAAACTCGCCGGATCGGTCGCACGCAACGGTTTCGACCTCGTCGTCCACGATCTCGACCGATCGGTCGTCGAGGAGTTCGTCGCTCGGGGAGCTGCCGTGGCCGAGAGCCCGCGTGAGCTGGCACGGCGATGCGACGTCGTGATCACGTGCCTCCCGAGCCCGGCGGCATCGGCCGTGGTCGTCGAAGGCCCCGACGGGCTGCTGGAGGGATGGTCCGCTGGCAAGGTCTGGCTCGAGATGTCGACGACCGACGAGTCGGAGATCACGCGGCTCGGAGCGTTGGTCATCGCAGCAGGGGGCGAGCCGGTGGACTGCCCGGTCTCGGGTGGCTGTCATCGGGCGGCCACGGGGAACATCTCGATCTTCGCCGGCGCGGAACGCTCGACGTTCGAGCGCATCCTGCCGCTGTTGACGGTGCTCGGCCGTCAGGTCCTCCACACCGGCCCACTCGGCACGGCGTCGGTGCTCAAGGTGGCGACCAACTACCTGGCGACCGCGAACCTGATCACCCTGGCCGAGGCGCTCACGACGATGGCGGCCGCTGGTGTCGACCTCGGCACCACCTACGAGGCGTTTCGCATCTCGAGTGGGAACTCCTTCGTCCACGAGACCGAGAGCCAGGTGATTCTGAACGGGTCGCGCGACATCAGTTTCACGATGGACCTCGTCCTCAAGGACATCGGCCTGTTCCAGTCGATCGCGGACCGTGTCGGCGTCCCCCTCGAGATGAACCCGGTCATGATCGACATCTTCCGCGACGCCGCGGCGCGGTACGGCGATCGAGAGTGGTCGCCCAACGTCATCCGCCGCCTGGAGGACGCGACCGGGGTGGCGGTGCTCGCGCCCGGGTTCCCCGCCGAGCTGGTCGACGATCAGCCCGAGGAGCGCGGCGCCGAGGTCATCGTGCGGAGCGGACGGTGACGGCGGTCGTTCGCTGGCGCCGCCGCGGGTCGCAACGAAGCGTCAGCCGGCTGGGCGATCGCCGAAGTTGATCCCCAGGTCACGTGCGGTGAGGATCGTGTCGCAATCCGGCGGCACGTTCTTGAGCCGATAGACCGCTTCGGCGAGCGGAACGTAGACCACGGTCGGCGGGTCGAGGGCCACCATCACGCCGTCTTCGCCCTCGTCGAGCGCGCGTACTGCGGCTGCCCCGAAACGCAGCCCGAGGTTGCGGTCGGTCGCCGTCGGCGAACCACCGCGGAGCAGGTGTCCGAGCACGACACAGCGGGTTTCCTTCCCGGTCATCGCCTCGAGCCCAGCGCTCACCTTCCCGCCGATGCCGCCGAGCTGGACGGCCTGGCCGATTGCCTTGCCGATGGTCGACAGCTCACCGTCTCGGGGAACGGCCCCCTCCGCCACGACCACGATCGAGAACTTGGCGCCACGGCCTTCGCGTTCGGTGATCATGTCCGCCACGTTCGCGAGGTCGAAGGGGATCTCGGGGATCAGGATCGAGTGGGCGCCGGCAGCCATTCCCGCATGCAGCGCGATCCACCCGGCGTACCGGCCCATCACTTCGACGACGATGATCCGCCCGTGTGAGGTGGCGGTGGTGAACAGCCGGTCGATGCATTCGGTCGCGAAACTCACCGCCGTGTCGAAGCCGAACGTGGCCGTCGTCTTGTCCAGGTCGTTGTCGATCGTCTTCGGGACGCCGATCACGCGCAGCCCGTGCTGATGGAGATGGTTCCCGATCGTGAGCGAGCCGTCACCGCCCACCGTGATCAGTGCATCGATGCCCGCAGCGGCGAAGCGATCGAGCAACTCGGGTGTTCGGTCGACCTCGGTCCACTCCCCGTCGGGCCCCTGCGTCGGATAGGCCGTCGGGTTGCCACGGTTGGTGGAGCCGATGATCGTGCCACCGAGATGCGAGATGCCGCGGACGTGTTCGCGCGTGAGATCGATCAGCCCGCCGTCGGTGTACTCCTCGGGAAACATCAACCCGTTGAAACCGTCGCGGATCCCGACGACCTCCCACCCGCGGTTGAGTGACGCCAGCGTCACGGAACGGATCACTGCGTTGAGGCCCGGGGCGTCGCCCCCGCCGGTGCTGATCGCAATTCGCTTGATGTCGCTCACCCGAGACACCGTAGGCGACACGCGACGTCGGTTCACCGGATCCGCCGGCGGTTCATCTCGCGTTCACGATCATCCCATCCGAATCGTCGAGATCCCGCCGTCGACCGGGACGGTCGCGCCCGTCGTGAACGCTCCGGCGCGGCTCGCCAGGAAGATCACCGTGCCGGCGATGTCCTCAGCGGTGCCGATGCGCTTGCGCGGGACGTTGTCGATCACCATCGACCGGGTGTCCTCCGACTCGAGCATGTACTCCATCATCTTCGACTCGAACGGGCCCGGCGCGATCGAGTTCACGGTGATGTGCCGGCCGACCACGTGTGCGCCGAGGTGTCGAGCGAGCATGTGAACTCCCGCCTTCGCCGCCGAATAGCTGTAGTTGTCGCCGATCGGGACCCGGATCCCGTCGATCGACCCGATCATGATCACCCGCGCCGGATCGTCAGCCGTCGCGCCGGCCTCCAGCTCGGGCAGCAGGGACTGGGTCAACATGAAGGGTGCCTTGACGTTGATGTTCATCACCTTGTCGAAGCCCACATCGGGGAACTCGCCGAGCGGAGCCCCCCACGCTGCGCCGGCGTTGTTGACCAGGATGTCGACGGTGTCGGTGTGCTCCCGGAGCGTTGCGACGAACGCATCGACGCCGGCCGAGTCGGCGAGATCTGCCGGAATCGAGATGCACGACGCGGTGTCCGACAGGGCATCGAGTTCCGCAGCCGCCGCATCGCAGGCGCCGGCCTTGCGCGCCGTGATGTAGGTGGTCACCCCATTGGTGACCAGACCGGCGGCGATCATGAACCCGATGCCGCGCGAACCGCCGGTCACGACGGCGACCTTGCCGGACAGTCCGAAGAGGCGCTCGACGTGCAGGTCCGACGTGCCGGTGGATCGGTACGTGGGCGGGTTCGACTCGTTGCTCATGGTGTGCTGTGTACCCGCTGGGCCCACCCGTCCCCGAATCGAGGACGAATCGGGCATGCTGGAGGGATGCAACAGGATCCGACCGGCGACGAGCACCGCACGACCACGCTCGAGGTACGACGCGATGCGGTCGGCGACACCCGTCTGGTCACCGAACCGCACGAAGCGGGCGACCTCGAAGCCGGTCAGGTGCGGCTCCGGATCGATCGGTTCGCGATCACGGCGAACAACATCACGTACGCCGTCTTCGGTGACATGCTCGGCTACTGGGACTTCTTCCCGACCGACGACACGACCTTCGGACGCGTGCCGGCGATGGGGTGGGCGACCGTGGTCGAATCGCGGGCAGACGACATCGCGCTCGGACGTCGGTTCTACGGGTGGTACCCGATGGCATCGCACGTCGTGTTCACGCCGACGGCGACGAACGACGGCTTCCGCGACGACGGCGCCCACCGCAGGGCGCACGCGCCGGTGTATCGCGCCTACGTCGCCACCGACGCCGACCCGATGTACCCGCATGCCGATCACGGCACCCACGGGCTCGCCGACGCGGAAGATCGTCACGCCCTGCTCCGCGGGCTGTTCCTCACCGGCTTCCTCGCGGAGGAGTTCTTCGCCGACGGCGGTGGTTCGGGTGCGGAGTACTTCGGCGCCGCACGGGTCCTCGTGCTGTCCGCATCGTCGAAGACGGCGATCGGGTTCGCGCAACGCGCCCATCTGCGAGGTGATGTGCACGTCGTCGGCGTCACCTCGCCGGGCAACGTCGAGATGGTCGACGGACTGGGGTACTACGACGAAGTGGTCACGTACGACGCGATCGCCTCCGTCGCGACCGACGGTGGCGCCGTGTCGATCGACATGGCCGGAGACCCGGCGGCGCTGCACGCCGTCCACGACCACTTCGGCAACGGGCTCGCCTACTCGATGACGGTCGGGCGCAGCCACCACGATGCGCCGCCCGTGGCCGATGCTCCGCTCGCAGGTCCGACGCCGCAGCTGTTCTTCGCGCCGAGCGAGGTCGGTCGTCGCCAGGAGGAATGGGGCCTGGCCGAATTCGGACACCGCTGTGCCGAAGCGATCGCCGACTTCGTCGCCGGGAGTCGTGCCTGGATGACCGTCGAGCACCGCGTCGGACCCGAGGCCGCCCGAGCCGCGTGGGGCGACGTGTATGCCGGTGCGGTCGATCCGAGCGTCGGCATCGTCGCCGTCGTCGGGGACACCACGAACCCGCCGGTCACGTCGTGACCGGCGGCTCCAGCCTGCTCGACGGGCTCCCGGAGCCGTCTGAGCGGCGGCTCGCGATCCGGGTGACCCCCGACGCACTGCGCCGAATCCGAGGGCGCCACCCGTGGGTGTACGACCGGTCCATCGAGTCGGTCAACCACGACGACGGGGCACCGGGCGACATCGGCATCGTGTTCGATCGCAATCGCAAGTTCGCAGCGATCGGGCTGTGGGATCCGAACTCGCCGATTCGGCTGCGGATGATCCACGTCGGTGACCCGGTCACGGTCGACGCCGCCTGGTTCGCCGAGCGGATCGCCGCATCGGTGGCACGGCGTCAGGTGCTGTTCGATCGCCACGTCGGCAGCGGCCGCGCCGTGCACGGCCCGGGCTACCGAGCGGTCAACGGCGAGAACGACGGGCTGCCCGGCCTCGTCGTCGACTGCTACGACCACGTCGGTGTCATCAAGCTCTACAGCGAGATCTGGTACCCGCATCTGCGGTCCGTCGTCGACGGGGTGCTCGCGGCGACGGGTGTCGACACGATCGTGCTGCGGCTGGCCCGCAACCTCCAGTCGCTCGACACCCACGGTCTCGACGACGGCGACGTGGTCGTCGGTGAGATCCCCGACGGACCGATCCTGTTCAGCGAAGGCGATCTCACCTTCGAAGCCGACGTCCAGACCGGACAGAAGACCGGGCACTTCCTCGATCAGCGGCTCAATCGCCTCGCGGTCGGCAAGCTGGCCGGCGGGAAGCGGGTGCTCGACGTGTTCGCATCGACGGGCGGGTTCACGGTCCACGCCGCGGCGGGCGGGGCGACTTCGGTCCACGCCGTCGATGCCTCCGAGCCGACCTTGGAAGTCCTGCACCGGAACCTCGGTCACAACGCCGACGTGCCGGCAGTGGGAGCGTGCGCGGTGACGACCGAGGTCGCGGACGCGTTCGACGCGATGGGCGCACTCGGGCGCGCCGGGAGGCGCTTCGATCTCGTCATCGTCGACCCGCCGTCGTTCGCCCAGAAGGCGGCGACCGTCGGACGGGCCCGGGCCGCCTACGCCAAGCTGACCAAGCTCGCGATCGGACTCGTCGAGGAGGGAGGCATCCTGGTGCAGGCCTCCTGTTCGAGCCGCGTCACACCGGCCGAGTTCTTCGACACCGTCACCGAGGCGGCCGAGGAACACGGTGCGACGTTCACCGAACTGCGCCGGACCGGCCACGACATCGATCACCCGGTCACGTACGACGAGGGCGAGTACCTGAAGGCCGGGTTCTGGCGAGTCGAGCCGGGAGCGCGCTCGTCGTCGCGACCGCTGACTTCGCAGCAGCGTTGTCAGCCCGTAGCCTCCATCCGATGGCTCAGGTATCGGCGAACGGCATCACCATCGAATACGAACAGCACGGAACCGGGGAACCGCTCCTGCTGATCATGGGCCTCGGCGGCCAGCTCACCGACTGGCCGGACGGGTTCGTCGACGAACTCGTGGCGGCCGGGTTCCAGGTGACCGTGTACGACAACCGCGACATCGGGCTCAGCACCGAGTTCGACTGGGAGCCGCCGAAGCAGACGAAGGCCGTGCTCGGCGCGCTCGCGAAGCGGCCGCCGAAGGCCGGCTACACGGTCGTCGACATGGCCGATGACGCCGCCGGGCTCATGGACGCCCTCGGCATCGAATCGGCCCACGTGGTCGGCATGTCGATGGGGGGCATGATCGCCCAGCAGCTCACGATCGGTCATCCGTCGCGCGTCCGCTCGCTCACGTCGATCATGTCGAATCCCGGCGACGGCAAGTCCGGCCGGATCGCCGCCAAGGTGATGGCGAAGATGGCCCGGATGCCTGCGCCGACCCAGGAGAACGCCGCCGACCGGTCGGTCGCGAGCTTTCAGTTGTGGAGTGGCCCGCACTTCGATCCCGAGGAGCATCGCGCACGGTCACAGGCCAGCGTCGAGCGCAGCTTCCGACCGGTCGGCGTCCAGCGCCAGACCACTGCGATCATGGCGAGCCCCGACCGCACACCCGGTCTCGCCGACGTGACCGTGCCCACGCTGGTGATCCACGGCCTCCTCGACACCCTCGTCAAGCCGAGCGGTGGGATCGCCACGGCGGCGGCCGTTCCCGGCGCGCGTCTCCTGATGTTCCCCGACATGGGCCATGACCTCCCACGCCCGCGCTGGGCGGAGATGGTGGAGGCGATCCGCCGCAACGCCGATCGAGCCGGTGACCGGACCGCCGCAGAGCCCGTCGCGGTCGGCTCCTGACCCGGTGCGACCCGGGACTATTCGAGGAGGACGTGGCCGATCGGCGACGACCGCCGGACGTATCCGAGGATCGGCGTTGCCCGCACGACGGCATCGACCCCCTGCGGAGTCGCGGTGCGCTCGGTGGCGCGCCACGCGGTGATCGTGTCGGATGACCCGTCGTCGACGGCGACGTACAGGCTGTAGCGGTCGCCCTCGACACGTTTGACCAGCGAACGAGGGAGCGGGGTCACCTCGGCCGGGCGTCGAGCGCGGATGACCACGCCGGTGCGCTCGACCGTGTTGAACATGTCGGCTGCGCCGGCCAGCGCGGCCCAGAGGCCGAGCAGGATGGGGATCCAGGAGACGAAGACGACGCCGGTCGCGATGCCGCTGATCAACCAGTCCTGCTGTTCGAAACGTTCGTACAGCGACTCCCACGCCTCCTCGTTGGCCACATCGGTGAAGAACCGGCGGGCGCGCAGACCGACGAAGGTCGCCACGAGTCCCCCGATGAGCGCATAGAGCGGGTTGATGCCGTAGATCGGCCGCCACGGATACTTGACCCGGACCAGCCGTCCGCCACCGCCGACCGCACTCCAGGCCCGGAAGTGATCCTCACGGGCGAGCGGGAGCTCGATCCGTGCCCCGTCGGCGAGACACATCGCCGTGGCGTATGCGAGTCGACGGTCACCGATCTCGAGCGAACTCGGTGCCATCGGCGCAAAGCCGCCGGCGACGAGCCGCTGCCGCACGGCAAGCCAGCGTGCGGTTGCCGCAACGCCGGCTTCGGTGTGGGTCACGTCATTGCTGACGAGGTGCCGCACGATGCGCACGACCAACAGCACCAGCGCAACCAGCGCTGCGATGGCGATCACGCGACGTTCGACCGAGTCGATCACGGCGACATCGGTGCCGTCGTCGCGAGACGCATTCCAGGCGAACAACCCGAGCACGGCCGCCGCCACGGGGCCGCCGAGCAGGAGCGGCGTCCATCTCCGCTTGACCAGCCCGCTGCGCTTGGCTTCGGCGTACACGAGGTTTCGGAACCGGCGCCACCACGACCCGCGGATGTCGACCGCGAGGTGGCGTGCTGGGATCGCCTGCTCGGTGGTGAACCGGGCGAGGATGTGCTGCAGCACGAGGCGTTCGTGGGGGAGCAGGGCATCGCCGTCGTAGGCCTCCGACGACGGGCGCACTCGGCAGGTCTCGTCATCGGTCAGCGGGGGAAGGATGCGCAGCCAGCCGCGGGTGGCCAGGTCGACGACCGTCGCGCGCATCCCCGCGGCGGTCAGCGTTGCGTCGTTGGTGAGCACGTTGACGACCGCAGGCGATTCCTTGCGGAGCGCCCCCGACCCGCCGACCGATTCGATCCGCTGGGGGGTGGCGTGTCGCTCGGCCCACCACATGGCGAGGTGACCCACGACCGCGAGCACGACGGCGATCCCGAGCATCGCCCCGCCGGGTGTCGCAGCGAAGAAGTCGGTCATCGGGTGGTCCTCGCCACGCCTCGGAGGGTGTCCGTCACGGAGGACATCATGGCATCAGCCGTCCTGGTTTCGTAGCCACACGGTCCGCTGGGGGAAAGGAATCTCGATCCCGGCCTCGTCGAAGGCCGCCTTCAACTCCTCGCGCAGGCGCCGCTGGATCGTCCATTGGGTCCCGGGTGCGGTGGTGACGGTCATCCGCAGCGTGATGCCATCGGCGGCGAGCGCTTCCACTCCGAGCACCTGCGGCGCGTCGAGAATGTCGTCGGCCAGGTCTTCTCGTGCGCAGACCTCCTCAGCAGTGCGCTGCATCAGCTCGCGGACTGCGCCGAGGTCGGCGTCGTAGGCCACGTCGACGTCGATCAGCGCCGTCGACCAGTGCTGGGACTTGTTGCCGACGCGCGTCACCTCCCCGTTGGGAACGTGCCACACGGTGCCGTCGACGCCGCGCAACACGGTGGTGCGCAGGGCGACCTCTTCGACGATGCCGGTCGCTTCGCCCAGATCGACGATGTCGCCGATGCCGTACTGGTCCTCCAGGAGCATGAACAGACCGCTGATGCAGTCCTTGACGAGCGCCTGCGCGCCGAAGCCCAGTGCGACACCGGCGATCCCGGCGCCTGCGATCAGCGGGGCGAGGTTGACCCCGAGTTCGCCGAGCACCAGCATCGCGGCGATCGTCCAGATGAGCACCGTGGTCGTACTCCGCAGCACCTCGCTGATCGAGGCCGCCCGTGCACTCTCGCGGAGTCGGACGCGCTCTTCGCGTTCACGGTCCTCGGCGGTGTCGAGCTTCGCGACGCTGTCGAGGCCCGGGATCATGATCCGGCGATTCGATCGGTCGTCGGTGATCACGATTCGCTTCACCAACCGATCGACGCCGCGTCGAGCGATTCGCACCAGGATCCACGAGGCGACGAGGATCAGGAGGATCATCAACGGACGGTCGATCAACCAGTCGGCGAGCCCGGCGAGCGTGGTGTTGTCGGTCTCCTCGAACACGCGGCGACACGCGAAGTTCGGTTCGTCGCCGCATGCCTCGATCAGCCCGTCGTCGATCGGCTCGACCGTACGCGTCAAGACCGCGATCGACAGAGTGCTGGCCAGCGGGTCCACGTCCCGACAGTACCGAGCGGTGTGCGGAGTGCGGTGGACAGGAGGGGTTCAAGATCATGGCCAAGAAGTCCCGATAGCTTGTCAGGCGTTCGACCCACGGTCGGACGCCGGCTTCCCCCACGAACGCGAAACGGCGACCGATGTCCGACACGATCACCCGAGGATTCACACCCATGACGTCGACCGAACATTCGCCTTGGCTGTCGTGGGAACCGGCTACGTCGGGCTCACCACCGGTGGATGCTTCGCGCATCTCGGCCACCACGTGGTGTGCGGCGACATCGACCCGCGCAAGGTCGACATGCTCAACGACGGCCACATCCCGATCGTCGAGGACGGGCTGGAACAGATCGTGAACGAGGCACGCGCCCTCGGGCGGATCGAGTTCGTGCTCGGGTCGCAGGCGGCGGCCGCCGACGCCGACATCGTCTTCCTGTGCGTGCCGACGCCGCAGGGTGAAGACGGCAGCGCCGATCTGTCCTACATCGAACAGGCGGCGCGCGAGATCGCCCCGGTGCTCAAGCCGGGAGCGGTCGTGGTCAACAAGTCGACCGTGCCGGTCGGCTCGACGATCGCCGTCGAGAAGGTGTTGCAGCGTGACGACGTGTCGGTCGTGTCGAACCCCGAGTTCCTCCGCGAGGGCACGGCCGTCAACGACTTCCTGTTGCCCGATCGCGTCGTGATCGGCGCGGCGAATCGCGCCGCCGCCGAGAAGGTCGCCGAGCTCTACGCGAACATCGACACGCCGGTGATCATCACCGACCCGGCATCGGCCGAGACGATCAAGTACGCCGCCAACGGGTTCCTCGCGATGAAGATCAGCTTCGTCAACGCCGTGGCGGCGATGTGCGAGCACGTCGGCGCCGACGTGGCCGCCGTGGTCGACGGCATCGGGTCGGACACTCGCATCGGCTCACGGTTCCTCAACCCCGGGCCGGGCTGGGGTGGCTCGTGCTTCCCCAAGGACAGCCGGGCGCTCGTCAAGATCGCCGAGGACCACGGCTACGACTTCTCGATGATGCGCGGTGTCATCACAGTGAACGACGAACAACGGCGCCGGATGGTCGACAAGATCGCCAAGGCCGTCGGTCGCCACCAGTCGGACCTGTCCGGTGTGACCGTCGGTGCGATGGGGCTGACGTTCAAGGCGGGCACCGACGACCTGCGCGAGTCGCCGGCGATGGCGATCATCGCCGAGCTCCGCACGGTCGGGGCCGAGGTCAAGGCCTTCGACCCGACCACGGTCGGCGAGCTCTCGCCCCACCAACGTGCGGCGCTCGCCGGCATCGAGTTGACGCCCGAGCTGATCGACGTGGCCGACGGCGTCGACGTCGTGTGCGTGCTCACCGAGTGGCCGGAGTTCGCGAAGGTCGACCTCGACGAGATCGCCCGCCGCGCCGGCAAGGGCACGACGATCGTCGACACCCGCAACCTGCTCGACCCCGACCAGGTCAAGAACGCCGGGCTGCGCTACGACGGCGTCGGACGTCGCTGATGCGCGTCGTCGTCGCCGGTGGTGGCGGATTCCTCGGCTCGCACCTGTGTGACGAGCTCGTCGCCCGCGGCGACCGCGTCGTGTGCGTCGACAACTTCGTCACCGGCAGCCGCCGCAACGTCGCGCACCTGATCGATCACGCTGCGTTCGAACTCGTCGAGCAGGACATCACGCAGTCCTGGACGCTCGACGGCGAGGTCGATGCGGTGATGAACCTGGCGAGCCCGGCGTCACCGAAGGACTACTACGCATTGCCGATCGAGACGCTCGACGTCGGGCAGTATCGGCACGCGCAACCTGTTGGAGCTGGCACGGGCGAAGTCGGCCCGGTTCTTCATGGCGTCGACGAGCGAGGTGTACGGCGACCCCGCCGTGCACCCTCAGCGCGAGGACTACTGGGGGAACGTGAACCCGATCGGTCCACGGAGCATGTACGACGAGGCGAAGCGCTTCTCCGAGGCGCTGACGTTCGCCTATCACCGCACGCACGGTCTCGACATCCGTGTGGTGCGGATCTTCAACACGTACGGCCCGCGGATGCAACCCGACGACGGCCGCGTCGTGTCGAACTTCATCACCCAGGCGCTGCGTCGGCGAGCCGTTGACCATCTACGGCGACGGGTCCCAGACCCGCAGCTTCTGCTTCGTCGCCGACGAGGTGCGCGGCTTCCTCGCGTTGCTCGACGGCGATGTGATCGGCCCGGTGAACATCGGCAATCCGGGCGAGTTCACGATGCTCGAGCTGGCCGACATGGTCAACGAACTCACGGGCAACACCGCGGGCATCGTGTACGAACCGCTTCCCGCCGACGATCCGAAGCAACGCCAGCCCGACATCACGTTGGCGAGCGAGGCGCTGGGATGGTCGCCGGAGATCGATCTTCGGACCGGGCTCGAGCGCACGATCCCGCACTTCGCAGACGCGCTCGCTCTCGATCGCTGACCTCCGGGTCGCACCGTCTCGTTCGTGACCGCAAGGTCGGTCGGCGTCAGTCGGAGCGTTCGTCTCGTGCCGCGCGTCCCATGAGGTCGGCGAGCGCCACGCCCGGTTCCTTCTCCTCGTAGAGGGTGAGATAGACCTCTTCGGCGATCGGCATCGACACTCCCGCCTGCGCAGCCAGGCGCCGGGCGGCAAGGGTGGTCTTGACACCTTCGGCGACCATGTTCATGTCGGCGAGCACGTCGGCGAGTGGTCGCCCGCGTCCGACGGCGAGGCCGACCTGGCGGTTGCGCGAGAGGTCGCCGCTGCACGTGAGCACGAGGTCCCCCATGCCGGAGAGACCGGCGAACGTCGCCGGGTCGCCGCCCAGCGCAGCGCCGACGCGCATGATCTCGGCCAACCCCCGGGTGATCAGCGCGGCCTTCGAGTTCTGCGCGAACCCGAGGCCGGAGGACATCCCGGCGGCGATCGCGATCACGTTCTTCAGTGCGCCACCGAGCTCTGCCGACACGATGTCGTCGGAGGAGTACACGCGAAACGACGACGTGTTGAAGAGATCGCGCACTTCGCGGGCCCGAACGATCGAGGTCCCGGCGGCGAGCACCGCAGCCGGATGGTCCAGACCGACTTCGTGCGCGAACGACGGACCGGACAGTGCGACGATGTCGTCGGCGAGGTGCGAGGGGGACATCTCCCGGAGGATCTGCGAGGGCATCTGCAGGGTGTCGACCTCGATGCCCTTGGAGACGGACACGAGCAACTCGGCGTTCGCGAGCAGCCGCTGGCCGTCGGCGAAGACCGTCCGGATGTGCTGGGTCGGCACGGCGGACACCACGACCGTCGCGCCGGCGAGCGCTTCGTCGAGATCGGTCGTCGCCCGGAGCGTCGGCGGGAGGTCGATGCCCGGCAGGAAGACCGAGTTCTGTCGTTCGGTGGCGATCGACTCGACGACGTCGGCCTCCAATGCCCAGATGGTGGTCTCCACGCCTTCGCGGGCGAGGAGGCGAGCGAGCGCGGTACCCCACGACCCGCCGCCGATCACCGCGACTCTCCGAGCGTTCCCCACCCCGCCAGTGTCGCGCATCGTGACGGGTTGCGGAGTCGGCAGCCGTCCGCTCAGGGGGCGGGCGGAACCAGTCGTTCGTCGACACCCACGCGAGTGTCGACGACCGCGTGGTGAGCCTCCACCGGCGCGACGCCGTCGCGTCGCAGCACACAGATCCACGCGACCATCAGATACAGCCAGATGGCGGAGACGTTCACGCCTGCGCCGAGTCCCTCCGTCGTGATCGAGTTGACGATGCTCGCCGTGAACATGCCGAGCAGGATGAGATGGTCGGCGCGGGCCGATCCGGTCGCGCCGGTCGTCAAGGTGCCGCGTCGGGCGGCCGAACCGACGCGGGAGATCGCGACGCCGACCGAGACGAGCAGCGCGACCCACCAGCCGAGACCGATGAGCCCGGTATCGATCATGACGTTGAACAGCGCGTTGTGGGCGCCGCCCAGCCCGGTCTCGTCGAAGAAGACGCCTTTCGCCGACGTGAACCCGAGGCCGTGCAGCGGATGCGCGAGGAACGATTCCCAGGCCAGTGTCCAGATCTCGGTCCGACGGTTGAACGTCCCGATCTGTTCGGCGCTCTCGCCGCGTGTGAGGAACGCGAACATCGGCTCGCCGAACGCGAGGAGCGAGGCGCCGCCGGCGATCAGCCCGCCGAGGACCAGTTGGGGTTTGGCCCGCTGGCCCGTCCAGATCCACGCCATCAGGGCGAGCGCGATACCGGCACCACCGATCGAACCGCGGGTCCGGGTGGCGAGCAGGAACACGAGGTGGATGATCAGGAGTGCGCCGTAGGACCAGCGCGGCCACGGGAGCCGGACGGGGTTGTCGAGTCGGCCGGCGGACAGCCAGAGCCCGAGCAGCATCGGCACGGAGAGCGCGAGCATCGAGCCCGCACTGACGCTGTGCACGAACAGCCACGTGAAGCGACCCTCCTGTGGTCCGGTGGTCGGCGCAACGTAGGCCAGTCCGATGGCGATCGAGGCGGTGAGCAGGACGATCCAGCCGTGGACCAATCGGCTGATCTGGTGAAGTCGGCCGTCGACGGCGATCACGTGGACGACGGCGCCGATGATCACGAGCTGCACCGCCCTGGCGAGCGCCAGGAGGGCGAACGTGGAGTACAGCGAGCTCACGGCGGTCGTCAGGATGTAGCCCCACATCACCACCGTCAGCGGTGTGAGACGCGATCGTGTGGGCGCCAGCCGCCAGACGGCCCACAGTCCGATCAGACCGTAGATCGCGAGTTCGACCAGGATCATGAGGTCGATCGAGCCGCCGAGCGCATCGTCGATCGCTCGCCGACGGAACTTGTACTCCGTGGCGACGATCGCGACGATCGGCAACAGCCAGAGCCAACGGTCGGTGGGCGTTCGATGCAGCGTTGCGTGCCGGGTGGTGTCGCCGGGTGGCGTCGCGGTCCTGGACGGGACGATTCGTCGGCGCGGTTTCGGCAGGGGAGCGGCGACCGGCTCCCACCGCATCGTCGCCGCTTCGTCCGACGCGGCTTCGGCGATCGCGCATCGTGGAGATGTCGCCGAATCGAGCGGGTGGCTCGGGTGCGCTCTCGACCTCGACGGGCCGTTGACCGGGTACGGGTGGGGGGAGCGTGGCGTCGGGTGGTGGGAGTTGTCGCAGGCGTCGGAGCAGCAGAATCGCACCGACGGCGGTGCCCAGTGCGAGTCCGAACGGAGCGGCGTCGACGTTGCCCGACGCAGCGAGCGCAGTCGCCGCCACGATGCCGACCGACGCGTCGATGATCCGCGTCGTGAACGCGATTCGCGACCGACCGCGTGCGACCAGCGCGTTGCCCGCCGGGACGCCTGCACCGAAGCCGACCGAGTACGCGGTCCACGCCAGGACTGCGGTGACGGTGATCGTCACCGATCCGTCGGTGAGCAGGTCGCTCAGCGGTTGGCGGAGCGCGGTGGCGACCGCCCCGTAGGCCGCAGCGATCGCCCCGACGGCGACCATCGCTCGCGGTACCGCCGGAGAGAATCGTCGGGCCGCCTTGGCCTGTGCGGAGTACGTGGGAAGCAGGTACACCCCGGCACCGTTCACCACGGTCAGTACCGGGGCGAGCAGGAGCCGGGCGCTTTCGAGTTGTCCCAGCGCTTCGTACGACGCAACGGCCACGATGACGGTACGAACCAGCGCCTGGCTGCCCGGTCGGAGCCCGATCTGGGCGGCACGCCACACCGCGAAACGTGCGACGTCGCGCATTCTCGAGGGTCCGAGCAACCCGCGAGACAGTTCGCTCGACGGGAGTTGGATGACGCCGACCGCGATCGCGACGGACGCACCGGCGAGCAGTGCGAGGATCAGCGTTTCGAGTTCGAAGGTCCCTCCGGTGATCGTGACGAAGCCGATCAAGCCGAACGAGCCGACCGCGAACGAGGCATCGTTGACGACGAGCTTCGTGAACTCGCGTCGAGCGATCAGCAACCGGCGCAGTGTCTCTTCGATCACCCACGCGGTGGAAGCGATGCCGAACAACAGCGCGGTCGTGGCGTCGACGCCTCCGACGGGGAGCGCCAGCAGCGTGGTGATGCCGAACACGACCACGACGATGGTGACCTGCGAGTGGACCAGCGCCCGCCGGATCCCGGGGTCGAACCGATCGAGCACCGTCAGCGAGTCGCCCAGCCAGCCGCTCTGGATCGAGTTGACGGTGACCAGGATGCCGAACAGCAGCGCGAACTGGCCGAGTCCGCGCTCGCCGAGCTGGCGGAGTGCGATCAGTTGCAGGACCAGGCTGGAGCCGGCGACGATCGCCTGCGACGCGACGGCGGCCAGCGGTCGTCGAGAGCCCCGAGGCGCGGCCATGTTCCTGTCGCCGATCGTCAGTTCGAGCCGTGGCGGTGATCGAACACGACGCCGATGGTCGGGGTCCGCAGCACGTCGAGGCGTTGGCGCACCGTTTCGAGGTCATGGGCGTCGGTGCCGCGGTCGACGACGAGCACGACGCCATCGGCGGCGCTCGCGAGTGCGGACCCGTCGGCCGCCGTGAGCAGCGGTGGAATCGCGACGAGGACGAGGTCGTAGCGGTTGCGGAACGACGCGAGGATCTCGCGACCCTGCTGCGATCGGAACAGGCTCGATGGATCGTCGATCGGTCGACCACCGGTGATCAGATCGAGGGTGGCGGCGCCTCCGACGCCGATCGAGCGGCGGACTTCGTCGAAGCTGACGAGGCCGGCGAGGAGTTCGGTGAGACCACCGTTCGTCTGTTCCTGGCCGAACAACCGGCTGAGGCGTCGGCCGCTGGCATCGCCGTCGACGACGAGCACGCGGCGCCCTTCCCGGGCGGAGGCCGTCGACATCCGGGCGATCGTCTCGTGGGAGTGCGGGCTGGGCGTCGCGGTCCCGGCGAGCAGCACGCCACCGTCCGGGTGCACCGCACCCAGACTCGTCGCGAGGAGCTGATATGCGGCTCCGGGCGGGGTCGCCGCAGCGAACGGCTCCTGCGGGTTGGCGACGATCTCGCCCAGCAGCGGAGCCTGCAGGAAGACGGTCGCATCGGACCCCGAGTTGACGACCGGCCGACGACCCGCCCGGAACCAGGCGAGCGCGGCCATCGCGAAGGCGGCGAACAGCAGTGCTGCCAGTCCGACCTGGATCGCCGGAACGATCCGCGAGTCCTCCTCGACCCGGGCGGGCTCGACGAACTCGACGCCGCTGCCGAACAGCACGGCCTCCGTGCTGATCTCCGAGATGCGTCCGTCGATGTCCGCGATCGAGCTGCGTTGGGAGTCGGCGTCGGCGATGATCCGGTCGCGTTCGGCGAGCAGCACGTCGATCTGGATCTGGGCGCGGTCCTGGATGTCGGCGTTGGCCATGTCGACGTAGGTCTGCACGACGAGGCTGCAGATGCGCAGGGCCTCTTGCGGATCGGTGGTCGTGCAGTCGACGCGGACGTCGGACGACGACGTCGTGGTGGCGTCGACGATCTCGTCGAGACGGTCGACGTCAGCGGGTGGGATCGATGGGTCCTCGGCGCGGAGTGCATCGAGATCGGTGACGACCTGGTTCAAGACGTTGGCCGATTGGGCGAACTCTGCGCGCTGGGTGGCGTATCGACCGAGATCGGCTGGGTTGCTCGACCCGTCTCTGAAGACGGGGGCACCGCGGGGGTCCGTCAGGTACAGCGTCGTCGTCGCCGTCGACGTGCCCGACGTGGCGAGTGCGGCGAGTGCGGCGAGGACTCCGATCGCGATCGTGATCGGGACGGTCCATGCCCGGAACCGCCAGAACGCCTCGACGGGGCCGATCCCGGACTGGGCTGCGGTCGTTCACGGGCGCGGATCGGAACCCTTCGAAGGCGGCGTTGTTCGAGGGGGTCGACCCGGAAGAACTCATCGTTTCCTTTCTTCGGCGTGAGCGAGCCGCTGCTTGAGCATCGCTTGAGCCAGCATTGACGTTGGCCGGGCGCCCGGGCGTGGAGCCCGACCGAACAATGCGGAGCGTGGTCGCAACCCGGACGGCGAGCGCAGAACGTGGCGCACGGTCAGGTGCGGTCGACGACGCCGGCATGGGCGAGTGACCGGAGTTCGCGGTCGAGCACGCCGAGCGATGCGTCGGGTGTGTAGCGGTCGAGGTAGGCGGCCCGTGCCGCCCGGCCGAAATCGGCGTGATTCACGGGGTCGGCGGCGCGGCGAAACGCCACGGCGAGACCGGCCGCATCGGGTTCGGCCACCCACCCCGTGACGCCGTCGTCGACGAGCGAACCCAGCCCGCCGGAGCGGCACACGAGCGCCGGACGGCCGCACGCCGCGGCCTCGATGACCCCGCGTCCGAACGGCTCGGGCCACATCGAGGGCACGACGGTGACCGCCGCGTCTCGTGTCGCAGCGAGCGTGCGCGTCGTGTCCCAGCAGGCCGAGCGGCTCGACCCGCAGTGCCGGGTCCAGCCCGGCCAACAGGGAGTCGAGCGGTCCGCTGCCGGCGACGCGGAGGCGGTGGTGCCTCCACGCCTCCGAGCGCTGCCATCCCTCCAGCATGGGGGCGACACCCTTGTCGGGGGTGAGCCGGCCGGCGAAGAGGAATCCGTCGCCGACCCGTTCTGTCGGAGGTCCGGGGTCGGGCACGAAGTTCGGTCGGACCACGATCCGTCGACGGTCGAACCCGGCGGCGATCAGTTCGTCACGCATGAACTCCGACACCGCCAGGAAGCGATCGATCGAGCGGAACGTGCCACGGTGCAGCGCCAGACTGGCCGCCAGGGGAGCCGTGCGGCTGCGCATGTCCTGGTAGCAGCCGTGGCGAATCGCCGGCAGGTTGATCCGGCTCCCGACGCAGTCTCGACAGATCGACCCGTCGCGGAAGAGCGTCGACGCCGAGCAGACCATCCGGTAGCTGCGAACCCCGGCGGCCACCGGCACACCCAGGGTCCTGAGCTCACGGATGACCCAGGGTGAGTGGAGCGGAAACAGGTTCTCGACGAGGGCGACATGCGGGCGGAATCGGCGTGCCGCGTCGCGGACTCGGCGCACGCTGCGGCGGCTGTAGACCGGCCGCACGGCCAGTTCGCCGAGCGGAATCGTGCCGCTGCCGATCACGTCGCTGTCGGCGCTGATCACTTCGACGTCCCACCCGAGCGAGCGGAGTCCGTTGATCTCGTCGCGCACGGAGAGGTTCTCACCCGAGGCGTTCTCCGACCGGTAGAAGTTGTGGATGACGAGGGCTCGCAAGCCGCCAGGCGCGGTCGTCGAGCGCGGCGTCACCGGGGGCCTCGTCGCGTGTGCCACGGGCGACGGACCTCGTCGCAGGACCGTCGGTAGAGCGCGAGGTCGCTTCCCGGTTCACCCCATCCCGCCGATTCCCAGTCGAAGAGCACGAGCCCCCGCGGGGTCCGCCGCAGATTCCACGGAGTGAGATCGCCGTGCACGGGGACGAGGTCGTGGGTCGACGTCGACCGGTGGGGGGTCGCAAGCTCGGCGAGGCGCACCGCGAGATCGGACTCGAAGGTGCGCAGCGGTTCGTCGATGGCCGGGCGCTGGCGGCGGGCGGACAGAGCGGTGGTCGCGAGGAAGGCGACGTCGAGCGCGTCGAATGCCAGCGTGCCGGAATCGATGCGCTCGGGGGTGGCGATCGAGGGAAGCGGATCGCGGGCCAGCAGGTCGAGGACCAGCGCCTCCCGCTCGAGGCCATCGTCGGGCAGACCGAGTTTGACGACGACCAGGTTGCCGGTGATCCGACCGACGAGCGACAGTCGCGGCCGGTTCGCCTGACGTGGCACGACCGCCCCGAGGATCGAGAAACCGGAGCAGGCGACGACGCAGCTCGGCGTCGAGCTGGGGCCAGCTCACCGGCGGCCAGGGTGGCCACTCGGTGCGCGGGAGCCGTCGGGCGCCGGCCACCGAGAGCGCCGCGACGCCGCTGCGGTCCAGCACGGCTCGTCGCCAGTCGGAGGTCCCGGCCAACGCACACACGGCGCGTGCGGAGCGTCCGCTCGATTCGTGGACCAGCATCCGCGGTGCGGCCGGGACGCGGTGCCAGGTCATGGTGCAGCGATGGGGCGGGCCCCGATCACGGAGGCGTACAGCGCTTCGAGTTCGGCCACACCTGCTTCGACCGTATAGGTCGTGAGGAATCTCGCTCGGGCGTCTCGCCCCGCAGCGTCGACGGTGCGGTCGTCGAGTTGTTCGAGACACCGTGCCAACGCCCGATCGTCGCCGGCGGGCGCGATGAGCTGGGGTGGCGTCGCGGTGATCCGTGCTGCGTCGGAGGCGGTCGTGGCCACGATCGCAAGCCCGGCGGCCATCGCTTCGATCAGCACCATGCCGAAGGGTTCGTACCATTCGGACGGGAAGACGAAGGCCCGGGCGGTCAGCATCCGGGCTTGGACTTCTTCGTGCGAGAGCCACCCGGCAAAGGACACTCCGCGTGGGGCCGCTTCGCGTGCCTCGTTCGCGAGTGGCCCGTCGCCGATGATCGTGAGCTGGGCATGTGGACCGTGTTCGCGGTCGACGTAGCGCTCCCACGCCCGCAGGAGCGTGCGGACGCCCTTTGCTGGCGCGAGCCGCCCGATGAACAGGATTTCGTCCGACGTGGACGGCGCAGCGATCCGTTCGCCGGGGTCGGAGGTGAAGTGGGGTTTGACGGTCAATCGATCGGCGGGGACTCCGATGTCGATCAACCGGTCTGCCATGAATGCCGATGGCGCGACGAAGCGGCTGATCCCGTCGAGCGTCGAGCGGCGGCGAGTCGAGGAGATCTCGACGGCGGCGACGGCGGACAGCACCCGCGAGTCCCGGTAGCAGCCGTGCACGACCCCGCGCAGCGGGGAGCGTCCGACGCATGCGGTGCAGAGTTCATCGCCGCGGAAGAGGTCGACGCCCAGGCAACCCAGGCGATAGTTGTGGATCGTCATGACGATCGGTGTCCCAGCGGCTGCCGCGGCATCGATCACCGATGATGACAACGCAAACCAGGTGTTGTGCACGTGCACGACGTCGGGCTTCCACTCGCGGCACAACTCCGCAACCGCGGCACCGGTCGCCCGGTTGTACCGGCTCTTCGTGAGGGCCCGGAGCGCCGCGGCGGTTCCGTGCGGGTTGTGCTCGATCATCTGGAACACGTCGTGGCCGGCGGCGCGCAGCGCATCGGCCTCCGCGTGTACCACCGTGTCCTCGCCCGCGGGCGTCCGGTAGCCGGCGTGGAGCTGGAGGATTCTCACGGTTGGGTATCGGACGCCGAACCGGGTCGCTGAAGCTCGAACCGCGGCCACGGTGGCGGAGCGCCGAGCAGCCGGGTGAGCCGGTCGACGTCGGGGCGGAACCGTTCGATCAGTCGACGCTCGACGTCGGGATCGACCGCCCCGGGTCGTGGTGCGGCATTGCGATGCCCACCGACTGCGTCGTCGGGCATCGGGTCGACCCCCAGCGCATTCGTGATCGTGCCGATCGTCGCCGCCGGGTCGCGGTAGTACTCCTCGGAGTACAGCACGGTCACGCGATCCGGCCCGGCGCGGTCGAACCATCGCTGCAACGACCCGGCGTACTCGCTCTGGGTGGCGTAACTCTGTTGCTCGTAGGCATGGCTCGTGGCGAGCGAGCCCGATGCCAGCAGCGTGCCGCTGTCGCCGAGGCGCTCGGCTTCGGCGTCGAGCGCGTCGGCGAGCGAGAGGGTCTCGACACCGTTTCGGGTCTGTTCCGCCCAGTGCGAGACCGTCCGTTCGACGGGGTCGCGCAGCAGGACCACGAAGCGAGCGTCGGGCAGCGCGGCGCTCGCCCGGGCCGCAGCCAGCGGCTGGAAGAAGTAGTACGGGCTGGCCTCGACGGTGAAGGTGGTGTGGGTCGCTCCTCGCACGCATCGTCCGCGACCAGCGTGTGGGGAAGTGGCTGCGGTACCACCGATCGCCGCGATCGAAGTTGCTGTCGAAGTAGTGCACCCCCTTCTGGTTCTCGCGCAGGGGGAGGCGCCGGGCCGACGGCACCAGGGGGCACATCGCCGGGTGGTGTTCGAGATCGCGGAACAGCGAGGTCGTCCCGCCCCGCTTCACCCCGATGATGACGAGGTCGGGGCCCGGTCGGAACGCCGCCGTGGCCATGGCCCCGGTGCGGATGACGTTTCGTCCCACCCGTCGAACGACATCGTTGCTGATCGGGCTCGCCACGGCGGCGAGGCTACCGGCGTGCCAACTGCTCACAGGTCGCTGGCGGTGGAAGCACTCCTCGGTCAGCACTGTGTCAAGACTCTGTGAAGTTCATTGCGCCCTGCGGCAGCGGTGAGAAGAATGCCACCGACGGGTCAGGCGGCCCGTCGGGCGTCCCACTGCGGACAGGGGCGGACACGGCGGAGAATCCTCAGGTCGGCGCCACAGCCTGCCGATACCTCGAGGGTGACGAGCGAAACGAGTACCGAGATGGCGGAACACAGCGGTGGGTCGGTCCTTGCGGCACAGGTGCGCCGCGACCAGTCCGCGAGCGCCCGATGGCGCCAGTGGTGCGGCCGGCCCTGTCCATCGTGGTCACACCACGGCCGGAGATCCGCGTTCGCCGCAGCGTCTACACCTCCATCGTGAAGCCGGCCTTCGACCGGGTGGCGGCGGTGCTCGGTCTGCTCGTGGCCGCGATTCCGATGGCGGTGATCGCGCTCGTCGTCCTGGTCACGATGGGTCGCCCGGTCCTGTTCCGTCAGACGCGCATCGGCCGCGGCGGCGAACGGTTCGACGTGCTGAAGTTCCGCACGATGAAGCCCGACCGACGCGGGATGCCGCTCGATGTGATCCACGACCGTCGCCGGACGCACAAGTCGCGAGCGCGATCCGCGCCACACCGACCGTCGGTCGGTTCCTCCGTCGCTACAGCCTGGACGAGCTCCCACAGTTGATCAACGTCGCACGGGGTGAGATGAGCATCGTCGGGCCCCGCCCTGAACTCGAGTCGGTGGTGCGACAAGTATCCGCCGGGGCTGGAACAACGGCACCAGGTGAAGCCCGGACTGACGGGCCTGTGGCAGGTGAGCGCCCGCGGCGACGGTCCGATGCACGAGAACGGTGAATGGGACCTCGAGTACGTCCGGCGGGTGTCGCTGTCGACCGATCTCGCCATCCTGGCGAAGACCCCCGCCGCCATGCTCGGCGAGAACACCGGCTCCTGACGCGAGACCGCGTCGTCGGATCCCGGCGTGGCGCCTCAGGCGTCGGCCTCGGTGGTTGCTCCTCAGCTGTGGCCGACGTGTGTCGGGGTGTCCTGCGCGGTCGGCGTGTAGCGGCCGACGCGCTGGCGAGCGATGCCTGCGACGTATCTCGGGTTCAGGATCAGGTAGCGGCGCCACAGGCGCTTCGGGTTGGCGACGAGACGTTGTGCCCACTGCAGCCCGGCGCGTTGCACCCAGGCGGGCGGCTCCGTGGCGAGCCCGGCGTGGAAGTCGAATGCGGCACCCACCGCCATCAGCGGCATCGACAGCCGCCGAGCGTTCTCGTACGCGAACACCTCCTGGCGGGGGCATCCGAGGCCCACCATGCAGATCTTCGCGCCGGTCGCACGGATGTCGGCGGCGATTCGGTCGAGTTCGTCCTCGGTCGAGGTCCGGAACCGCGACGGCTGCATCCCCGCGATCTCGATGCCCGGCGCGAGCGTCGGGAGGCGCTCGGCGAGATGGTCGAGCGTGTCCTGGGTGGAGCCGTAGAAGTAGACGGGAAGTCCGGCCGCCGCCGCGGCGCGGCACACGTCGAGGGTGAGATTCGGCCCGTAGACGCGGTCCGGAAGCTCGGTGTCGTGCAACCAGTTCATGGCCCAGCGGACCGGTTGGCCGTCGGGGGTGACGAGGTCGAATGCGTTGAGTCGTGCGAGGTGCTCGGCGTCGTCGACGCCCTCCATGACGCCGTGAACCGCCAGGGCCGACACCGCGTACGGGCGACCGTCGCGTGCGGCGTCGATGATGCGCGCCGTTGCCGCTTCGTAGTCGACGGCGTCGACCTCGACGCCGAGGATGGAGACCTTGCCGAGATCGATCATGGTGTCGGGCGCAACGGCCTCAGGACCAGCGGTCCGTGTTGGCCTCGAACATCTCTTCGAGGATCATTCGGACGTCGTACTTCAGCGACCATTCGGGGTAGTGCTCCTCGAAGCGGGCGTTGCTGCCGATCCACCAGATGTGGTCGCCGATCCGGTTGTCCTCGACGTAGGTGTGGTCGAGGGTCTTGCCGGTGATCTCCTCGCACATTGCGATCGCTTCGCGCACCGAGCAGTTCGAGTGGCGTCCGCCGCCGATGTTGTACACCTCGGCGCTGCGGGGGCTGCGGTACACGGCCTCGAAGCAGTTGATCAGGTCGGAGGAGTGGATGGCGTCGCGGACCTGTTTGCCCTTGTAGCCGAACACGCGGTACGGGGTGCCGGACATCGTGCACTGCATGACGTAGGCGAGGAAGCCGTGGAGTTCGGCGGCGGAGTGGTTCGGGCCGGTGAGGGTGCCGCCGCGGAAGCAGGCGGTCTTCATGTCGAAGTAGCGGCCGTATTCCTGCACGACGACGTCGGCGGCGACCTTGGAGGCGCCGAACAGGCTGTGCTTGGTCATGTCGATCGACATGTCCTCCGTGATCCCGTCGGCGTACTCGTGGGAGGGGTCGATCTCCCAGCGTGTCTCGTGTTCGACGAGCGGGCAGCCGGTTCGGTGTGTCGCCGTAGACCTTGTTGGTCGAGGTGAAGATGAACACTGCGTCGGGGCAGTGCTGGCGGGTGTTCTCGATCATGTTCAGGGTGCCGACGGCGTTGACGTCGAAGTCGGTGAACGGGTCGCGTGCGGCCCAGTCGTGCGACGGTTGCGCGGCGGTGTGGATGACGAGTTCGATGTCGGTGCCGTAGGTGCGGAACAGCGCCTCGACCGCCGGCACGATCGCGGATGTCGAGCGTTTCGTGGGTGTACGCGTCGCCGAGCTCGTCCTTCAGGGCGGTGGCCATCCACGCGGTCGAGGAGTCGTCGCCGAAGAACACCTTGCGCATGTCGTTGTCGACGCCGACCACGTGCATCCCGGCACCGGCGAAGTGCTCCACCGCCTGGGACCCGATGAGGCCAGCGGAACCGGTGACGAGCGCGATGGGCATGCTTGTTCATCGTACGTTCTGTCCAGAAACTGAAGTCGGAGATGGTGCGCGCGGCTTAGAGTTGACGAACGTGTGGCGTGAACGGGTGATGACGGGGTTTCGACCGTCGAACCTCGACATCCGCACCGACGAATTCCGTGATCTCGTGCGTCGGTCCCGCGAGGTCGTCCTGCTCGCGGCGATCACGGGAGCGATCACCGGCGTCGGCGTGTACTTCTTCGAGTACCTCGTCACCGAGGTGTTGCTCCACTGGCTGTACGAGTCCGATTGGAAGTGGGGGCTGATCGTGCCGGGCCTCGGTCTGGTCGCATCGGCGTTGATCCTCAACACGGTCGGGTCGGGCGCGTCGCCCGCCACGTCCGACGAGTACCTCCGTGCCTTTCACGACTCCGAGTATCCGCTCCGCTGGCGCGCATTCGTCGGGCGCATCGCCGCGGCGGTCACGACCCTCGGCTCGGGCGGCGCAATGGGCCTCGAAGGTCCGTCGATGTACGGCGGGTCGGCGATCGGCGCGATGATCCAGCGCCGCTTGCCGGCGTACTTCCGGGGAGCCGACTACCGCACGCTGCTCGTCGCCGGTGCCGCTGCCGGGGTGGCGGCGATCTTCAAGGCGCCGGCAACGGGGGCGATCTTCGCGCTCGAGGTGCCGTTCCGAGATCAGATGGCGCGACGGATGTTGCTGCCCGCGCTCGTTGCGAGTGCCTCCGGGTATCTCACCTTCGTTGCGTTCACGAGCACCGATCCGATCTTCCTCGTGGTCGGTGATGAGCGCACGGCGTCGCTGTTCAACTACATCGACCTGCTGGGGGCGGTGTTGGTCGGCATCGGCTGCGCCATCGGGGCCCGGTTCTTCTCGAAGTTGATTCGCGTGGCCAAGGCGTTCACGCTGCGACCGATCGCCATTCGTCTCACGGTCGCGGGGGGACTCCTGACCACGTTCTACTTCATCACCCGCGTGATCACATCGGAGGACTGGGATCCGGCGAAGGGGGAGAGCCTCACGCTCGGATCGGGCTACGAGGTGATCACCTGGCTGTCCACCCCGCAGACGCTCTGGGTGCTCGTCGCGATCTTCTTCCTGCGGATGTGCGCAACGGCGACCACGTTGGCGGGCGGCGGTGTGGGTGGCGTGTTCATCCCACTCGTCGTCGGCGGAGCGATCGTCGGCCGGATCGTGGGCGACGTGTTCAACACGGTCGACCCGACCCTGTACGTCCTGCTCGGCATGGCTGCGTTCCTCGGCGCCGGGTATCGAGTCCCGCTCGCCGCCGTCATGTTCGTCGCGGAGACCACCGGACAACCCGGATTCATCGTGCCCGCGCTGTTCGCCGCAGTCGCTGCTGACCTGGTGATGGGCGAGGTGTCGATCACCACGTTCCAGCGCTCGCCCGTCGCCAACCCCACGTAGCGGCGTCGGCAGGCGATGAGATGAGCGACCGCCAGGTCGTCCGAATGCTCCCCGAGCGGGCTGTCGAGACGCACTCGCTGACGTCTCGCCGGACCGTCCGAGCGTGCCGCTGCGTGCTAGACCGACTGCCATGTCGAACCAGGGTGCGGCGAGTGTCACGGTCACCACCGAACTGCAGGGCACGATCGTCGACGTGCGTGTCGTCGAAGGCGACCATGTCGCAGCCGGCGCGGTCGTCGCACTGATCGAGTCGATGAAGATGCACCACGACGTCGTCGCATCCGTGGCCGGCGTCGTCACGTCGGTGCTGGCTCCGGTCGGCACGACGCTCAACCCGGACGATCCTGTGATCGAACTGGGTCCGCCCGCAGAGAGCGGCGCCCGGCTGCCTCCGCCGTCGGGCGTCCCGGAGCGGATCGATGTCGAGGGGTCGACAGACGGCGGTGTCCGACCCGATCTCGCCGAGGTGCTCGATCGCCACGCAGCAGGACTCGACGCGGCCCGAGTCGATGCCGTTGCGAAGCGGCACGCGAACGGCAAGCGGACGGCTCGGGAGAACCTCGCCGACTTGATCGACGACGGCACGTTCGTCGAGTACGGACCGACCGTCATTGCAGCGCAGCGGCGCCGACGCGACGTCGCGGACCTGATCGCGAACACGCCCGCCGACGGGTTGATCGGCGGCGTCGGCGACGTGAACGGGGAACTGTTCACCGGCCGAGCTGCAAAGACGGTGATCATGTCGTACGACTACACGGTGCTGGCCGGCACCCAGGGCTACCAGAACCACCGCAAGAAGGATCGCCTGATCGAGGTCGCCGAGCAGCTGGGTGCGCCGGTGGTGTTCTTCACCGAAGGTGGTGGTGGGCGCCCCGGCGACACCGATCCGCCCGGCATCAGCGGGCTCGACTGTCTGGCGTTCTGGTGGTTTGCGGAGCTGTCGGGCACGGTACCGATCGTCGGGATCGCGTCGGGCTACTGCTTCGCCGGCAACGCGGCGATCCTCGGGTGCTGCGACGTGGTGATCGCCACCGAGGACAGCAACATCGGGATGGGCGGTCCGGCGATGATCGAGGGTGGCGGTCTCGGGGTGTTCGCTCCGACCGACATCGGACCGATCGAGGTGCAGGGATCGAATGGCGTCGTCGACATCGTGGTCTCCGACGAAGCCGAGGCGGTCGAGTGTCGCGAAGCGGTACCTGTCGTACTTCCAGGGTCGGACCGAAACGTGGACCGCGCCTGATCAGTCGGCGTTGCGCGACGTCGTTCCGCTCGACCGGCTCCGGGCGTACGACATCCGCCGAGTGATCGATGGGCTGTTCGACGACGATTCGGTGCTCGAGCTGCGGCAGGGGTTCGGTGCCGGCATGGTGACGTCGCTGGCGCGGCTCGAGGGGCGACCGGTCGGCGTGCTCGCCAACAACCCGCGGCACCTCGGGGGAGCGATCGACAGCGACGGCTCCGACAAGGCGGCGCGGTTCATGCAGCTGTGCGATGCGCACGGGCTGGCGGTCATCACGCTGTGCGACACGCCGGGGATGATGGTCGGACCCGATGTCGAGGAGACGGCCCTGGTACGCCACTGCTCGCGGCTGTTCGTGACCGGCGCGAACCTCTCGGTGCCGACGATCACCGTCGTCACGCGCAAGGCCTACGGGCTCGGGGCGCAGGCGATGATGGGCGGCTCGACCAAGGCGCCGCTGGCGTGCCTGGCATGGCCGACCGGTGAGTTCGGCGGGATGGGGCTCGAGGGTGCCGTCCGGCTCGGATACCGCAAGGAGCTCGAAGCGGTCGCGGACGATGCCGAACGCGAGGCGCTGTTCCAGCAGATGGTCGACCGGATGTACGAACACGGCAAGGCCGTCAACGTGGCGTCACATTTCGAGATCGACGACGTGATCGACCCGGCCGACACCCGGCGCTGGTTGACCACGCTGCTCGACGCCACCCCCGATCCGCCGACCGGCCACCGCCCCCACATCGACACCTGGTGACCGTTGCGGAGTGGGTCAGACCCACCCCGCAACGCGTAGCGGAGTGGGTCTGACCCACTCCGCAACGTTTCAGCAGTTCGTGGTCAATACGGCGGTCACTTCGGTGCCGTCGTAGGTGTGCACGATCACGGTGGACTCGTTGCCTTCGTAGGCGTGGGTCACGAACTCCATGAGGCCGTCACCGTTCACGTCGGCGACGGCGAGCACTCGCTGCTGCTCGAATGATGCGTCCGGTGGCTCGGTCGTCGCTCCGGTGTCAGGAGTCGCAACCGGGACGTTGTCCAGTGCGACCGTGAGCGCGGTCCCCGAGTCGGCGTCGATGAGCAGGAGGGTCGCGAAGTCGGCGCCTTCGAATGCGACGAGCGACTCGCTGTCGCCGTCTCCGTCGAGATCGGTCACCACGATCTGTTCCAGTTCGCCGGAGGCGGCGTCGACGCCGGTGCCCTCGAAGGCGGCCACGCCGGCGGCGACATAGGAGTCGACGGTCGCGTCGACGAGTGCGATCGGGCGTGGTTGCGTCGCCCAGTCAGCCGCAAAGGCGATCGACCGGTAGCCGAACCCGGGGACCTCGGGCGCCCGCGCGTTGGGCGAGATCACCGGGCCGGTGCGACCGTCGGCGCACGCCTCGGCTGTTGCGCCGACCGAGCCGTTGATCGGCTCGACGTCGATTTCGTGGATGAGGACCTCGTCGTCCGCGATGGCCGGCTGCCGAGGTTGCTGGTCGTCGTCGAGCGCCGCTTCCCAATCGTTGCCGGTCCAACGGCCCAGGTAGAGCCAGCCGTCGGGGTCGCCGCCGCCGAAGAACTGCGTCGATGTCGACGACGGGATGCCCGATGGAGGTGGGATCGTCGTCGGCGGTGCGGTGGTCGTGGTGTCGGCGATCGTCGGCGCTGGAACGTCGGTGACCGGCGGTTCGGTGACCGGCGGCGGCACCGTCGTGGGAGCGGCGACCGTGGTGGTCGTGGTCGGCGCGGGTGACGCCGGCGTGACCGACTCCTGCTGCGTGCACGCGGCGCCGATGAGCGCAAACGCAGCGAGGGGGAGGAGCGGTCGGAGGTGGCGGGTCATCGCTCCACAGTCTGCCGGATCGCGGATCGCGCCGGGCACCGACCCCCGGTCGATCAACCGAGGTCGGGCCAGCGTCGCGCCCGTCGACGACGGATGCCCGCCGTGCTGAGACGTCGCTTCTCGCCGAGATGCCACTGGCGGCGCCATCCGTTGTGTTCGGGGCCGGAGAGCTTCGGGCTGCGGCCGGATGCGGCATTGCGCGTGGCGGTCCACCAGTCGGTGACGGTCTCGTCGCCGAGTCGGGTGACCGCGGCTTCGATGCGGTCGTTGAAGCGACGAGTGTTCTCGCCGTCGGCGGCGGTCAGCGGCGTCCCGAACAGCACCGTGGTCCGACCCGGCGAGAGCTTGCTCGCGCCCTTGCCGAAGATCTCACCGGTCCCGTCGATGAACACCGGCACGATCGGCGCACCGGTGCGTGTCGAGAGGTAGGCCGCTCCGCCCTTGAAGTCCTGTCCCCAGCCATCGGGAGAGCGACCGCCCTCGGGGTAGATGATCAGGCTGTTGCCGTCGGCGATCGTGTCGCGGAGTCGGTCGAAGGTTGCCCGGCTCGTGGCATCCCGATCGATCGGAATCGCGTTCAGTGCCAGCGCCGACAGCGCGGCCTTCCAGTGGGCGTCGAAGAAGTAGTCGGCCGCGGCGGCGACCACCAGCTCGCGTCGCCAGACGGCGGGGATCGAGCGGATCATCACCCCGGTGTCGATGTGGCTGTGGTGGTTGGGGGCGAAGATGACGGGGCCGGGCTCGTCCGCCCGCAGCAGGTCGGTGAGGCGATCGAGCCCCGAGACGCGCGGGCTCGCCACCGTGCGGACGGCGAGACGCATGGGCCCCTCGATGATGAGGCCGCGTACAGCCTGGGCCAGCGGACGGCGGGCCCAGTCGGTGTCGTACGCGTCGCCGAGCCTGTCCGGCTCGCGCGGGACCACCACGTTCTTCGGTGTCGTCGGACGGCGGTAGGGGAAGCCGGAGCGGGCGAGGGGGCGGGCGGCGGTCCGCACCAGACCTTCGACAGAGCCGGCAGCGCGCTGCGCGACGTGGATCGAGCGTCCAGGGCCGTCGGGGCGTTGCCCTCGACGGATGTACTGACGGGTCGTGCGTCCGGCCATCTCGATCGGCCTACTTGACGTCGGCGACGAGCACGCCGGGAACGTGGAGGTGGCTGATGGTCGGGGAGCGGCCGACCGTGTCGGATGCGATCTCGAGCGCGTCGTTCATCGTCGACGCCGGGGTGAACCCGAGCCGACGAACGGCCGGCGCGTGGCCGCCGACGATGATCACCTTGCCGGCGTGCTGCTGGCCGTGGGCGCCCCAGTACCAGGCATAGAACGGGTGGACACCGTGGTAGGCGTAGCTCGTGCGATAGAGGTGGCGGTACCACTCGTCCTCGGCGTACTTCTTCTCCCACTTCGTCGACATCTCGGCCGGGTCGGTGGTGTCGGCGAGCACCTCGTCGAAGAAGTCGATGTAGCTCGGGTGGTGAACCGGGTGGAACTCCTCGTACGTGGGGTGCGTCATGATCACGACGCCGCCCTCCTTCACGAGCGGTTTGCCGCGGTACATGTTGAACAGGTAGCCGAGCCCCATGCACATCACGAGGATCGGGTTCATGATCGACTCGGGGTTGTACGGGCTGATGAACGGGATGCCCATCGTGAGGATGTCGGTCTGGCCGTCGACCTCGACGAGGTGCTGCTGGTAGACGTGTTCGAGCGTGCGTTCGTGCACGGTCTCGGTGAACCCGGCCTGGACGCTCGTCGTTCGGTACGGCGCCTCGATGTTGTGGAAGATCTTGCGCTTGGTCCGATTCGGCAGCTTGTTCAGCGACTTGCTGCTTGCCAGGAACAAGCCGCGATCCTTGGCGGTCCACTCCCACTCGCGCTTGGCGAGGAACTCGAACGGTGACGGAAATGCCTCGGTGTTGATCGTCGTCTCGACCTGGAACACCTTCGGCCCCGAGTCGCGCAGCAACTTGCCCATCCGCCAGATGGACTTGTGCAACGCCGAGTGATGGCGATCCATGAGACTGCGCGTGTTCTGCAGGCTCGCCGGATTGTGGTGTTCGCTGAGGCAGCGGTAGCTCGCGAGCCCCGTGGTGAGCGACTTCCAGCCGCCGTCCATCGCGACTTGATTGACGTTTGCGTACACGACGAGGTCGGATTCGGCGGCACGCTTGTTGATCTCGAGGATCTCGCCCTCGTCGGTGTGGCCGATCACCGCGAGGTTGTCGGGGTCCTCGGCATCGTGCTGGTACAGGAAGCCCTTCGGGAGGAACGCGTCGACGATGCGGTCACCGAGAACGTGGCGCAGTTCGTACTCGTGCATCCGCCGGTGCAACCCGAGTGCGGCGATGATGTGCACGTCGTCGACGCCGGCTTCGGCTGCCATGTCGAGCACGGCTTCGATGATCCGCTGTCGGTTGTCGGGGCGTTGCATCTTCGGCAGCGACAGGCTCGCGTCGTCGAAGCAGATCGTCAGCTTCATGTCCGGCTTCAACAGCTCGGGCAGCGGGTCCATGTCGAGCGGGTGGAGCAGGGCATCGCGGATGTGGCCGTCGAGGTTGTCGAGGCCGGCCAGCGGTTCGGGCGGGTAGATGATGCGGCTGCGGTCGGCGGGGAGGCGTTCGAGGCTGAACCCCTCGCCTCGCCAGAACAGCGTGGGGGGCGTCGAGCGGTCGACGTCGAGGACGAATCCGGGGCGTGGCATGTCAGCTGCTTTCTCGCAGATCGAAGGCGATCTTGATCGCACCGCGACGGCCGGCGTTGGCGGCGTGATCGATCGCATCGACGTGATCGTCGAGCGGGTAGGTGGCCGACACCAGACGTTCGGCACGAACGGCCGTGACGGTGTCGGTGGCCAGCCGGAACGTGTCGGTGACCGTTCCGTCGGCGAGGGTCTCGGTGCCGTAGGTGTAGGCACCCTTGAGTTCGATCTCGCGGTGCCAGAGACCGGTGAGGTCGAGGTCGACCCGAGCCGGCATGCCCAGCAGCACGACCCGGCCGCGTGGGCGAGTGATCCGGAGGGCGTCGGTGATCGAGCGGGACGATCCCACGGCGTCGATCGTGACGTCGGCGCCGCCGGAGAGCGCGCCCGACTCGCCGGCGCCGAGCATGTGGCAGCCGACTTCGCGGCGCACGGCCCGATCGAGTGCATCGTCGGCGACGACCACGTCGGCGCCGAATTCGGACGCCAGTTCGCGCTGCTGTGAGTAGCGTGCGCCGACCACGATCCGGACGCCGGGCACGTAGCGACGGAGACCGGCGACGGCGGCGAGGCCCATCGTCCCGGCCCCGAGGACGGCCACGACCGGGTTCGGTCGATCGGTGACGATCGGTGCTGCGAGCAGCGCCGCATGGATGCCGCCGGCGAACGGTTCGACCAGCACCGCTCGCTCGTCGGGGAAGTCGGTCGTCGTCTCCGAGATGCGGTGGAGTTGCGACTCGTGGGCCCAGAACCACGGGGCCCATCCGCCGCCGGTCGAGCAGCAGAACCCGATCTGGATGGCGGGTTCGACACCGTTCGTCGACGTGGTCGCGAGGTGGGCGTAGTCGTCGCCGTCGGCAGGGCGTGCGTCCTCGAATGGGAGTGGGATGCCGCGGGATGCGTGTCCGAGAACCGGCTCGAGGATCACCCGCGTCCCGGCGTCGTCGCCGTCGAGGAGTTCGCCGACCACCTCGTGTCCGGGAACGAACGGGAAGCTGACCCAGTCCTCGAAGTACGTCGAGGCGTGGCCTCCGACGAGCGAGAGGTCGGAGCCGCAGATCCCGGTGAGTCGGGTGGCGACTCGGTGCCACCCGTCGCCGGGAGATGTCGGATCGTCGATCGTGCGGTACTCGAGCGGGCCGACCCTGGTCGCCCCCGACGGTGACACCGCCCCGACGATGCGCGCCGCCCCGAATCGACCGACGTTGCGCTTGATCTGCAGTGCCTTCACGCGAACTTCCTCCGGCGCTCACGCTCGACCATCAGCTCACCGATCGGGAGGAACGGTTTCGGAGCGCCGGCCGACTTCGACCAGTGCTCGACGAGCCAGCCGCGCTTGCGGGCGATGGTTGCCAGGCGGGTCTCGGGGTTGACCGCGACGGGGTAGCCGACCGCCTCGAACAGCGGGAGGTCCGACGACGAGTCGGCGTACGCCACGGAGTTGGAGATGTCGAGCCCCTCGGCGTCGCAGTAGTCGGCGAGGATCTGGGCACGTGCCTCGCCGGTCGGCGGCACCGAGTGCATCTCGCCCGAGAGCGTGCCGTCGGGCCGCACCATCATCTCAGCGGCGACGATCTCGTCGAACAGCGGCTTCAAGCCGGCGACGGCGAAGTCGAGCGCTCCGGTGATCAGGATCGTGCGGTGCCCGAGCGCCCGGTGTTCGCGGACGCGGCGGATTCCCTCCGGGAACGACTTCGTCATGATCAACTGCGTGAGCATCTCGCGTGCATCGGTCTCGATCTGCTCGATCGGTGCGTGCTCGTAGCGGCGGTAGAAGTGGCGGAGGAAGTCGGTGCGATCCTGGCGGTCGAGGCGCAGGAGCCCCGGCGCCTCGACGATCGTGCGGGCGACGTAGCGAATCCGCTCGGGGGTGTCGAGCCGACGGGTGGCGAGCCACGAGAAGCTCTCGACGACGTTCGACGAGATGAGCGTGTTCTCGAGATCGAACGCAGCGACCTGCCGCTTCGGGTCGAGGACCTGTTTGCGCATGCGGGCCATGCGGTCCGTCGACTTCGAGGCACCCGGCGTGGTCTTGACGCGGGCGTGCTGGATGATCGACGGGAGGTGGATGTCGTTGATGTACTCGTCCCAGTCGACCGACCGTGGATCGATGTTGAAGTCCAGGCGGTCCTGTTCGCCCAGGCCGTCCCAGATCGCGAGCAGGTTGTCGACCTGGTAGATCGCCTCGCACTCGGTGTAGAGGCCGTACAGCTCGACGTATTCGAGCGCGGTTTCGACCTCGACGCGCTTCTCTTCGAGTTGCGCCGAGAGCTCGGCCTGCCTCCCGCGCAGGGGCAACGCCTGCAGCACCCGGTCGGCGGTGCTGAGGGCCGTCTTGGCCTGCGTCAGCTGTTTCTGGACGCGGCCGCGACCAGGAAAGCGCCACTCGGGAACCACGATCGGCTGGCCCTTCGTGTCGTACAGCGGATTCCGGGTGAACCAGCCGGTGACGTTGTCGACCATCCGTCGGTACTTGAGCGGGTTGATCCCGCCCGACGCGACCTGGGTGATCGCCGGCGCGTCGTCGGGCCCGGCCGCCGCAACGGCGATGATCGCGGCAACGACGATGTCGACCGGGATGACGTCGACGGTGCCCTCGGGGACGCCGGGGAACTCCTTGAGGAGGCCCTTGGCGAAGGAGATGATCACCGGCTCGGCCATGCGGAACCCGCGGATCCAACCGGGCTTCGGCTCGGCGAGCGCGGACTCGATGATCGACGGGCGCACGATCGAGACGGGCACGGGGCCCTTCACGTCGGTCAGGGCCTGTTCGCCGAGGGCCTTCGTGAACGCGTAGGCGTCGGGCCAGCCGACGCTTGCGGCGCGGGCCCGGCCGGCCTTGACCAGTTCGGACTTGACCCACTTCTGGCGGAGGTCCTCGGTCTTGGAGGCGAGCGCCGGGGCGCCGGCGGCGCCGAGTTCGGCGCGGGCCTCCTTGCGGAACACCTTCAGCTGTTCGGGGGTCCGGCTCGAGCGCGTCGGTGTCGGAGCGCAGCCGTTTCGTCGCCGCGACTTCGGAGCGCCAGTCGATGCCGACGTCGAATGGCCCGTCGCTCACGAGGATCTCGGGGGCGTTCCCCCGGCGGTTGCCGGCGACGTAGCAGGTGGACACCGCGACGAGGTGCGGTGTCACGGCCATCTCGTTCGCGAGGTTGGCGATGCGGGTCGGGCCGAGCAGGTTGATCTCGACGGCGGAGTCCATCGGCGAGTCGAACGACACTGCCGCCGCCGAGTGGATGATGACGTCGGCGGTGCCCCACAGTTCGCGGTCGGCGTCGTTCAACCCGAGCCCGTCGCGGGTGACGTCGCCGGCGACGGTTCGGATGCGACTTGCGACGGCGTCGTCGAAGTCGTCGCCGTGCGTCTCGCGCAACCGGTCGAAGGCGTCGTTCTTCAGGATCTCCCGTTGGGTGCGGCGAGCGGCGGGCGTGCGGCGGCCGTCGCGCACGAGGAGGACGAGTTCGCAATCGGGAACGCTGCGCAGCAGCCGTTCGACGAGCGCGGTCCCGACGAACCCGGTCGACCCGGTGATCGCAATGCGCTTGCCCGCCAGCGAGGCGGGGATCGTGTCGGCCATCACGGTTGACATGTCTATCACGATCCTCTACCAATTGGTAGAGAGCGATGATCCGAACGACCCAACCGCTTCGCGCCGGAGCCTCGATGTGACCGCGGTGGCCCCGACGCGAGATCGGATCATCGACGTGTCGATCGACCTGTTCGGTTCGCGAGGCGTCGATGCGGTGTCGCTCGACGAGATCGCCCGAGCGGTCGGCGTGCGCAAGCAGACGGTGCTGTACTGGTTCGCGTCGAAGGACGCCCTCGTGGACGGTGTGCTCGATGCGGTTGCCGCCGAGCTGTTCGTCGTCGATCGACGCAGCCGTTCGCGCGGCACCGGACGGCCCGCTGGAGCGGATCGACGGCATCGTGCGCGCAGTGTTCCGGCCAGCCGTTCGGCGTCCCGCGTTGCTCGGGCTGTTCCGCGAGGTGAGTCGGCTCGACGTCGATCAGGCCGACCGGCTCCGTCGCCGAATCGAGCCACTGGTCGAGCGGGCCGTGCGCTACCTGGCCGACGAGATGGACGCCGGACATCTTCGGCGCGGCGACCCCGGACTCGTCGCCGCGCTGGGCTATGCGACGCTCACCGGTATCGCCACCGAGCCGGAGGCCCTGCGGGCGGTGGGCTGGCAGCCGAACGCAGCCGGACTGCGCAAGCTGCGCGACGAGTTGCGAGCGTTTCTCCGGGCGGCACTCGCGCCGTGAGGGCTAGCGCTGGTCGAGTTCGTCGAGGCGCTTGTCGATCACGGCGAGTTCGGACACGACGTCGTCGAGGCGCTCGCGTGCTTGACGGAGCTCGGCGCGAATCTGGGTGATGTCGTCGCCGGCGGACAGGGGTTCGACGCCGCGGCCGACGAGGATCCACGAGAGGCTCACGCCGAGGATGCCGGCGAGTTTGCTGACCCGTTGGCCGCGAGGACTCCGCTCGCCGGACTCCCACTTGGCGATGGTCGACTCCTTCACGCCGAGGTGATCGGCGAGCTCGCGCCTCGACAGACCGGCGGCCTCGCGGGCCTCGGCGAGCCGCCGCCCGATCTGGCGTTCGTCGTCATCCAACTCGGCCGGGAGCCCGGTTCCGGGGCTCTCTTCGTAGTAGCGGGCGAGATCGTCGGTGTCGGTCGGCGCGGAGAGGTCCGTTCCGGTCGGCGGGGTTGTGGGTGTCGTCGGTTCGATGCGCAGCACCGTATCGAGGCATCGAGAGATCGCCGACTGCGGGCAGGTTCAGTGTTTGGTGTTGCGCCGTCGGCGACCGTGTCGCTCGAGGGCGAACCCCACGAGGCGATCGATGATCTCCGGATAGGTGACGCCGTCCGCGATCCACATCTTCGGGAACATCGAGATCGGCGTGAAGCCGGGCATCGTGTTGACCTCGTTGCACAGGAACCCTCGGCCCCGACCGTCGGGATCGGCAGGGTCCTCCCAGAAGAAGTCGACGCGCGACAGGCCCTCGCACCGCAGCGCCCGGTAGGTGCGGATCGCCAGGTCTTGTGCCTCGGCGAGTGCGTCGTCGCCGATCGGTGCAGGGATGACGGCGAACGACTGGTCCGACACGTACTTGTCGTCGTAGCTGTAGAAGTCGTCGCCGGGGACGATCTCGCCCGGGGTGGCGGCCTGCGGGTCGAGGTTGCCGAGCACGGCGACCTCGATCTCCTTGCCGACGACCGCCTCCTCGACGACGATCATCTCGTCGTACGACAGTGCCACGTCGATCGCCTCGCTCAGTTCCTCGACCGTGCGCGCCTTCGACACCCCGACCGACGAGCCCATGTTCGCCGGCTTGACGAAGACCGGGAGCCCGAGTTCGTCGGCCAGTCGGCCCGGGAGACCCGGAGTGATCTCGTGCTCGGCGAACGCCCGGTACCGCGCCTGGGGGATGCCGGCCGCAGCGAGCACCTGCTTGGCCATCGCCTTGTCCATCGCCACGGCCGAGGCGAGCACTCCGGCACCGACGTAGGGCAGGTTGGCGAGTTCGACCAGGCCCTGCACCGTGCCGTCTTCGCCCAACGGGCCGTGCAGCAGTGGCATCACGACGGTCGTGGCCGGTTCGTTCGCAGCCGCGGACAGCAGCGCCGTCGGCGACACCTCCGAACCCGCCGGATCGAGCCGACCCGGGAGATGTTCGGGGCCGGCATCGAGCGCGGCAGCGGCGGCGTCGGCGATCGCCCAACGCCCACCGGTCGAGATGCCGACCGGTGTGATCCGGTACTTCTCGGGATCAGCGGCGGCGAGCACGTGCGCGGCAGTGGTGCACGACACGTCGTGTTCGGCCGATTCGCCGCCGAACAGCACGATCAGGTTGATCCGCTCGTCCGTCGCCACCGGATCGTCGTTACCGGTCTCGTGGTCGACGTGTTGCATCCCGGCGCCGGTCATGTTCGCGACGGTACCGTTCGCGGTCATGAAGATGCTGGCATCCGAAGCGGCAGTGGCAATCGGCGGACGTCTCATCGGTCCCGACGTCGAATTCGACGGCGCGTCGTTCGACACGAGGTCGCTGGTTCCCGGTCAGCTGTTCGTGCCGATCGTCGCCGAACGCAACGGCCACGAGTTCATCGGCGAGGCCTACGCCGCGGGCGCCGCGCTGCACCTGACGAGTGAACCCGACGACTTCCGGCGCGACCACACGTCGATCGAGGTCGCCGACACGGCGACGGCGCTGATGGCGCTGGCCGCGTTCGCCCGGCGACGGTCGTCGGCGCGGGTGGTCGGGGTGACCGGCAGCGTGGGCAAGACGTCGACGAAGGATCTGATCGCGGCCGCGTGCGCGACTCGGTTGCGCACGACGGCGAACCAGCGCAGCTTCAACAACGAACAGGGCCTCCCGATCACGATCCTCGACGCACCCGACGACACCGAGGTGCTCGTGCTCGAGATGGGGATGCGCGGCTTCGGCCAGATCAGCGCGCTGTGCGAGGTCGCGCGCCCGGAGATCGGGGTCGTGACCAAGGTCGGCTATTCGCACACCGAACTCGTCGGTGGGATCGAAGGTGTCGCCCGGGCGAAGCGCGAGCTCGTCGAGGCGCTGCCGAAGTCGGGGACGGCGGTGCTGAACGCCGACGACCATCGTGTCGCCGCGATGGCGGGGCACACCGGCGCGTCGGTGCTCACGTACGGCACGAGCGGTGACGTGCGCATCGTCGACATCGAACTCGACGCGCTCGCCCGGCCCGCGCTTCACGCTGGAGACACCGTGGGGAACGACGCGGGTCGAGTTGGCGGTGAGCGGTGAGCACATGGCGATGAACGCTGCGGCGGCGATCGCCGTCGCCGGCTCGCTCGGCGTCGATCTCGACGCCGCGGCGGCGGGGTTGGCCGACGCCGGGATCTCGGCGATGCGCATGGAGATCACCGAGCTGGCCAGCGGCGCCGTGGTCGTCAACGACACGTACAACGCGAATCCGACCTCGATGGCCGCGGCGCTCGACGCGGTCGTCGCGATGGACGCGCGTCGACGGTTCGCCGTGCTCGGAGCGATGGGCGAACTCGACGACCCGGGGGAGGGGCATCGTGACGTGGCCCGACGCGCCGAGGCGCTTGGCGTCCAACTCATCGCCGTCGGCACCGACCTCTACGGTGTGCGCCCGACCGACGACCCGATCGCCGCGCTCGGTCATCTCGGCGACGGCGACGTCGTGCTGGTGAAGGCGAGCCGCGCCGCCGGTCTCGAACGGATCGTCGCCGAGCTCATCGACGGGTGACGCTCCGACCGTCCCCGAACCACGGCTTCGTGAGGTGCGGGTGGCCCTGTGCCGCCGAAACTGACGAAGTCGTCAGCGTCGGAACGGGTGGCTCGCCGCCGTCGGCTTCGCTCAGGAACGCCGAGGGCGGTTGGCGGCGCAGGTCGAGCCACCACGCGAGGAACAACGCCCACGCCGCGCCGGCGCCGAGCACGGCCCGCGGCGCCGATCACCTCGAACAGCACGCCGCCGATCAGGTTGCCGATCGGCACCGTGCCGCCGAACACCATGAACCACAGCGGCATCACCGACGCCCGCTCGCCGTCCTTCATGTTGAGCTGCAGCGACGTCGTGATCGCGGTCGCGGTCATGAAGTAGAAGAAGCCGAGCACGAACCCGACGAAGAACGGTGTCACCGGATCGCGGAGCTGCGAGAAGACGGCAAGGGCAATGCCGTAGCCGGTGAAGCCACGCACGATCAGCACGCGGCGGTGGAACCGTGACAGGAACGTGCCGACCGAGATCGCCCCGAAGAACGCACCGAGCCCCCATGTTGCGTACAGCCAGCGGTAGGTCGACGACTTCGCGGCGATGCCGAAGTTCAGTTCGGCGACCGACGGGAAGAGCCCGACGTAGATCAGGCTGATCAGCGAGAACGAGAACATCCCGATCAGCAGCCGGTTGAGGACGAGACGATGGCGGGCGATGTTGATGCCGACGCCGAGCTGGCGCCACCCGCGAACGAGCGTGTCGGCCTTCACGTCGGGCATCTGGACGAGGACCAGCGCCGCGATGAAGAACAGGTACGTGATCGCGTTGATCACGAAGATCCACGCCACCGACAGGCCGACCCCGGCCAGGATCGCCGCGGCGACCGGCCCCATCACCCGGGTGCCGTTGATCATCGCCGAGTTGAGGCTGATCGCGCCGGGCAGATCGGAGCGATGGACGAGGAGCGGCATCGACGCCTGGAACGCCGGCGCGTTCAGGGCGTTCGCGGAGCCGATGCCGGCCTGGACGAGGAAGATCCAGACGAGGTTGGCATCGCGGGCGACGAAGTAGGCGGTGCCGAGCGTGAGGACCGCCGAGATCGACTGCATCCAGAGCATGAGCTTCTGTTTGGAGACCTTGTCGGCCAGCGCGCCGCCGGGGATCGACAGGAACAGCAGCGGGCCCGAGTTGGACGGCGATGGTGACGCCGACGAGCGCCGGGCTCCCGGTGCGGTCCTGGATGTAGGCCGGCAGCGTGACGTTCTGCATCCACGTGCCGATCTGGGACAACGCCAGCCCGATGAAGACCAGGCGGAACTTCGGGTAGGCGAGCGCAGCACGGGCGGTGCCGGGAGTTCGTCCGTGGGACGGCTCGGCGGCAGGGGGAGGCGATGTTGCAGCGGCGGTCATGGACGAGTGGCAGCGACGCTACCGGCGCGATCGGTCGGCATCCGAACCGGTTGGTACAGCGTTCCAACAGTGTGTGCGACGCCGGCGTCGTCGCAGCTGGGTGCGGCGCAACGAGGCGGTCAGCGGAAGCGGCGGAAGAACGTGCGGACCTCGGAGACGAAGGTCTCCGGCACCTCGAACGCAGCGAAGTGGCCACCCTTTTCGTACTCGGCCCAGTGACACAACCCGGGGTACAGCGGCTCGACCCACTGCTTGACCGGCGGCACCACCTCGCGGGGGAAGGACGCGAACCCGACCGGGATGTCGCCCATCTCGAGCGCCCGCCGCTTGCCGAAGCTCTCCCAGTACAGCCGCGCCGACGACGCGCCGTTGCCGTTGATCCAATAGAGCATGACGTTGTCGAGCAGTTCGTCTCGCGTCAGGACGTTCTCCGGATGACGCGACTCCTCGGTGCCCGACTCGTCGGCGTTGTCGGTCCACGCCCAGAACTTCTCGACGATCCACGCAGCCTGCGCGGCCGGCGAATCGACCAGGCCGTAACCGACCGACTGGGGCCGGGTCGACTGCTGTTTGGAGTAGCCGGAGTCCCATTCGGCGTAGTAGCCGGCCCGTTCGAGCGCACGGAGTTCGTCGGGGGAGGGGTCGTCGAGGTCCTTCGGCCGGGCGCCCATCGCGAGGGTCATGTGGATCGCCGCGCAGTGGGCGGGGTCGAGCGCACCGATCGAATGGGTGATCGCTGCGCCCCAGTCGCCGCCCTGCGCGACGTAGCGGTCGTAGCCGAGGCGGGCCATCAGCGTCGTGAAGACCTCGCCGATCTTCTCGACGCCCCATCCCGTCCCGGTCGGCTTGGCCGAGAACCCGTAGCCGGGCAGCGACGGGGCGACGACGTGGAACGCGTCGGCAGCGTCCCCGCCGAACGCCGTCGGGTCGGTGAGCGGCTCGATCACCTTGTGGAACTCGACGATCGAGCCCGGCCAGCCGTGGCTCAAGATGAGCGGGAGGGCGTCCTCGTGCGGCGAACGGTGGTGGACGAAGTGGATGTCGAGCCCGTCGATCTCGGTGACGTACTGGTCGAAGCGGTTGAGCGCCGTCTCGCGGCTGCGCCAGTCGTATTCGTCGGCCCAGTACGCCGCGAGTTCCTGCGCGTACGCGAGCGGCGTGCCCTGGCTCCAGTCGTCGACGGTCTCGGCCTCGGGCCAGCGAGTGTTGCGCAGCCGAGTGCGCAGGTCGTCGAGCAGGTCGTCGCCGACCGCGATCGTGAAGGGCCGGACGTCAGAACTCATGCCGTCGACAGTACGCGTAGCGGAGTGGGTCAGACCCACCCCGCAACATGACATCGATCCGGGATCGATGTCATGTTGGTGGCGGGCCGTCGGTGGGGCTGCCGGCGAACGCCTGGGCCTTGGTCATCCAGTCACGGGCGTCGTCGCCGGTCACGACCAGGTCGGTCGCGTCGACGTGGCGACACTGGGTGACCACCAGGCAGAAATCGAGCGCCGCGCCGACGACCGACTGCTCCGCATCGTCCGCACCGAATGTCCAGGTGTCACCGGACGGCGCGACGAGCTCGACGCGGACCTCGGCCGTCGGAGCGTCGAGACCTCGGTTGACGTAGGTCCACCCGCGGGTGATGAAGCCGAGCTGCGCGATGTGTTGGAGCCGATCGGTCGCCTCCCGCTCGGCGCCGACCGCATCGACCACGTGCTGCCCGTGCGCCCAGCACTCCATCAGTCGCGCCGTCAGGAACGATTTGGCGCCCATCGACGGGCCGTACCAGATCACCCGCGTGTCGTCGGCCAGCGTCGACGACGCCTCAGCCAGCTGCTCACGATTCGCCCGCCACGCGGAAACGAGTGCGGTGGGTTCCATCGCCCGATAGGCGCCGAGCGTCACGTTGTCGACCGCGTCGGGCGTCGCGTCGGGGGCGAGCGCCGGGCCGAGGCCGGCGAGCGAGGCGCGGAACCGATCCTCGTCGGCGATCGCCCAGGCCGCGGTTTCGTCGAAGAACGCGAGGTGGCCGATCTGGTCGGCGACCGACCACCGGGGGCTCGCGGTCGGCAACGCCCACTGCTCGTCGGTGAGCCCGGACACGATCGAGTCGAGCGCGGCTTGTTCGTCGAGCAGGTCGCTGCGGACGCTTGCTGCGGTCGGTCGTGTCGTCGCCATGTCGCCGACTGTAGAAGCACGCGTCGAGGACGGTGTCACCGATCGAGTCGACCACGATCGATCGGGGGTGCAGGAACTACCGTCAGCGCCATGAGCATCGGAACACCGCTTCGCTCGAAGCTGGACATCAAGTCTGACGAATACCGCCAGAACCTCGCGGAGATGCAGGCGATGTGGGACGAAGTCGCCGCGCTGATGGAGACCGTCCCCACGATCGGTGGTCAGCGCTACGTCGACCGTCACCGCCAGCGCGGCAAGATGCTGGTCCGCGAGCGGATCGAAGCGCTGGTCGACCCGAACACGCCGTTCCTCGAGCTGTCAGCACTCGCCGCGTGGGGGACCGAGGACCCGGTCGGCGTCGGAGTCGTCCAGGGCATCGGTGTGATCGAAGGCGTCGAGTGCGCGATCACCGGGACCGACATGAGCGTGAAGGGTGGCGCCGCCAATCCGACCACGTGGAAGAAGGGGCAGCGCTTCCACGAGATCGCCAGGGAGAACCGGCTCCCGTTGATCAACCTCAACGAATCCGCCGGCGCCGACCTGCCCCGTCAGGCCGACCTGTTCATCCAGGGTGGTGCGAGCTTCAAGGCGCTGACCCGGCTGTCCAAGGCCGGTATCCCGACCATCACCGCTGCGTTCGGACCGAACACTGCCGGTGGCGCCTACACGCCGGGCATGAGTGATTACACGATCTTCGTGAAGGAAGCCGGGACCGCCTACCTCGGCGGTCCGCCGCTCGTGAAGATGGCGATCGACGAGATCGTCGACGAGGAGTCGCTCGGTGGTGCAGAGATGCACTCGCGGACCTCCGGCCTGTCCGACTACCTCGCGCAGGACGAGATGGATGCGCTGCGGATCATCCGCCAGATCGTGCGCCACCTGCAGTGGAAGAAGCTCGGCCCGGGGCCGACCGAACCTGCCGACGACCCGCTCTACGACCCGATGGAACTCCTGGGCTGCGCCTCGGCCGACGTCCGGATCCCGTTCGACATCCGCGAGGTCTACGCCCGACTGCTCGACGGGAGCCGCTTCGAGGAGTTCAAGGCGTTGATCGGCGACAAGCTCGTGTGCGGGTGGGCGTCGATCCACGGCTTCCCCGTCGGCGTGATCGGCAACAACGGCATCCTGTTCTCCGAGGAAGCGAAGAAGGGCGCACAGTTCATCCAGCTGTGCAACAAGATGTCCGTGCCGATCGTCTTCCTCCACAACATCACCGGGTTCATGGTCGGGTCGAAGGCCGAGCAGGGTGGCATCATCCGCAACGGCGCGAAGATGATCAACGCCGTCTCCAACTCCGAGGTCCCGCACTTCAACCTGATGGTGGGGGCGAGCTACGGGGCCGGCAACTACGGCATGGCCGGCAAGGCGTACGAACCCCGGTTCATCTTCACGTGGCCGAATCACCGCATCGCGGTGATGGGCCCGAAGCAACTCGCCGGCGTGATGGACATCATCGCCCGCAACTCTGCGGCGGGTCGCGGCATCGAGGTCGACGAGGTCGCCCTCAAGGCGCAGACCGATGCCTTGGAAGCGCAGATCGAAGGCGAGTCGACGGCGCTGTTCTCGACCGGGCGATTGTGGGACGACGGGATCATCCATCCCGGTGATTCTCGAACCGTGATGGGAATCGCCCTCTCGGCCGCACACAGCAACGTCGTCCGAGGCGCCACCGAGTACGGCGTGTGGAGGCACTGAGAATGGTGCTGTCCTCCTCACTCGCTCGCTGGCGCTCGCTCCGTTCCTCGGGTTCTGTTCGGAGCTCGCTTCGCTCGCGCTCGACTTGCTGTTCGCTCGCAGCAAGCTGCTCGGCTCACGGTGAGGGGGGATCGCGGAGCGCCCCCCTCACGCTCCCCCCACCGCAGCTCACGGCGGTTCTGCTCTCGGAGGTTTCTGGATGAGTTTCATGTCAACGCCACCCGGCTCCTTGTCGCGGGTGATCACTCGGTTGTTGATTGCGAATCGGGGGAGATCGCCGTGCGGATCGCGCGGACCGCGCACCGGTTGGGCATCTCGACGGTGGGCGTGTACTCCGAGCCGGATGCCGATGCGATGCACGTCGACGCCGTGGATGTCGCCGTCGCGCTCGGCGGGTCCACCCCGGCCGAGTCGTATCTCCGAGCCGATGCGATCATTCAGATCGCGCTCGACCACGGATGTCAGGCGATCCACCCGGGCTACGGCTTCCTCGCCGAGAACGCTGACGTCGCGGAGCGCGTCGCGGCGGCCGGGTTGATCTGGGTCGGACCGACCGCCGAGCAGATCCGCACGCTCGGCGACAAGGTCGCGGCGAAGAAGCTGGCGATCGAGTCGGGTGTCCCGACGGCGCCGCTGTTCGAGGTCACCGCCGGCCAGGACGGGTCGATGCAGATCCCCGACGGGATCCCGATGCCGGCGCTCGTCAAGGCGGCAGCAGGCGGCGGCGGCCGTGGCATGCGCGTGGTCCGCAGCGCCGACGAGCTCTCCGAGGCGGTCGCTGCCGGGTCGCGCGAGGCCGTGTCGTCGTTCGGCGACGGCACCGTGTTCGTGGAGCCCTACATCGAGCGCGCCCGTCACGTCGAGGTACAGGTCATCGGTGATGCGCACGGCAACGTCGTCCATCTGGGCGAGCGCGAGTGCTCGATCCAGCGCCGGAACCAGAAGATCGTCGAGGAGTCGCCGTCGGCCGGCATCACCCCCGAGACGCGGGCGGCGATCTGCGACGGCGCCGTCGCGCTCGCCCGTTCGGTCGGGTACCAGGGTGCGGGAACGGTCGAGTTCCTCGTCGACGAGGCGGGCTCCATCGACTCGATCAACTTCCTGGAGGTCAACACGCGCCTCCAGGTGGAGCACCCGGTGACCGAGGCCGTGACCGGCGTCGATCTCGTCGAGCTCCAGCTGCGGGTCGCCGCCGGCGAGGTGTTGCCGCTCGACCAGGCATCCGTCACCGTCCACGGGCATGCGATCGAGGTTCGCCTCGTCGCCGAGGACCCGGCCGCAGGCTGGCTCCCGTCGACCGGGGAGATCACCTCGTTCGACATCGCCGGCAACCCGGAACTCGTCCGGGTCGACACCGGCTTCCGCAAGGGTGCGGCGGTGTCGTCCGACTACGACTCGATGCTCGCAAAGGTGATCGCGCACGGTGCCACCCGTGCCGAGGCTGCGGCCAAACTGCGGCGTGCACTGCGGGCTTCGGAGGTCACGGGCGTGACCACCAACCTCGCTGCGCTCGTCGAGATCCTCGGCGAGACCGACTACCTCGCGGCGCGGACCCCGACGGCCTACCTCGACGAGCACCCCGGCGTCGCGGCGTCGACCGGCCCGACCGGCGACGACCGACTTGCGCTCCTGCTCGCTGCCGTGTTCGCGACCGAAAGAGCATCGCGCCGCGCCGACGCGGTCACCGGATTCGCACCGTCCGGCTGGCGCAACCTCCGGACACAGGGACAGCGGCAGGTGTGGTCAGCAGCCGACAGCGACATCTCCGACGCGATCGAGTACACCGTGTGCCTCGATTCGGCCGACGTGCGGATCGGACCGTGGCCGGAGCCGAACGAGGACGGCTCGATGCCACCCGACGAACGCCGTCGTGCCGCGATCCGGTTGTTGTCGGTCGCCGCGGACCGGCTCGCCATCGAAATCGACGGTGCCCGCCGGGTGGTGGAGTTCCAGATCGACGGAGCGTCCGGCTCGGAGAACGTGCGGACGCGCAGTGTCGCCGGATCGCTGTCGTGGAAGCTGCTGCCGAGGTTCGTCGACCACGACGCCGAAGCGGGAGGAGGTGGCCCGGTCTGTCCACTCCCGGGCACCGTGATCGCCGTGCACGTCAGCACCGGCGATCGGGTCGAGGCCGGCGCCGTGCTGATGGTCGTCGAGGCGATGAAGATGGAACACAAGATCACCGCGGCGCATGCGTCGACGGTCACCGACGTGCACTTCGATGTCGGCGGACGGGTGGATCAGGGCGACTTGTTGGTGAGCCTCGAGGCGACCGACGATGAGTGATCCGATCCGCATCGCGAACTGCTCGGGGTTCTTCGGGGACCGGCCGTCCGGTGCGGTCGAGATGGTCGAGGGCGGCCCGATCGACGTGCTCACCGGCGACTGGCTCGCCGAGTTGACGATGCTGATCCTCAGCCGGATCCAGGCCAAGCGTCCGGGGCAGGGGTACGCCCGCACCTTCGTCGGCGCAGATGGAGCAGGTCATGGGGACCTGCCTGGACCGGGGCATCAAGGTCGTGTCGAACGCCGGCGGTCTCGACCCCGACGGCTGCGCCGAGGCGGTGCACGACGTGGCCGACAAGCTCGGCCTGTCGCCGACGATCGCCTACATCGACGGGGACGACCTCCTGCCGCGGATCACCGAGCTGGCCGAAGCGGGGTCGCTCGCAGCCGTTCGCCGATGGCGGAGAACTCGGCGACGTGTCTCGTTTCGTCAGCGCCAACGCCTACCTCGGCTGCTTCGGCATCGTCGACGCGCTCGCCGGTGGCGCCGACATCGTGATCACCGGCCGGGTGACCGATGCCGCGGTCGTGTGCGGGCCGGCGGCGTGGCATCACGGGTGGGGTCGTGACGACTTCGACCAACTCGCCGGCGGCGTCGTCGCCGGCCACGTGATCGAGTGCAGCGCGCAGGCGACCGGCGGGAACTACTCGTTCTTCACCGAGATCGAGGGTCGTGACGAGATCGGCGGTCGAGCGCGATTCGGGTTCCCGTGGGCAGACGTTGCCGCCGACGGCTCGTCGGTGATCGGCAAGCACGACGGCACCGGGGGAGCGGTCACCGTCGGAACCGTCACCAGCCAGCTGCTGTACGAGATCGGCGGGCCGCGCTATCTCGGGCCCGACGTGACCGCTCGGTTCGACTCGATCGAACTCGAACAGATCGAGCGCGATCGGGTCCGGATCAGCGGCGTCGTCGGCGAGGCGCCACCGTCGACGCTGAAGGTCGCGATGAACGAGATGGGCGGCTATCGCAACTCGTTCACCGTCGCGTTGACCGGCCTGGACATCGAGGAGAAGGCCGAGTTCGCCGCCGCAACGTTCTGGGACGCCTGCGCGTACGGTCCCGACGACTTCGACGCGATCGACAGCCGGGTGATCCGCACCGACAAGGCCGACCCGGCGACGCAGGAGGAGGCGACCGCGATCTGGCGGGTGACGGTGAAGGACGCCGACGAACGCAAGGTCGGTCGGGCATTCGCCGACGCGAACGTGCACACGGCACTGGCCAGCATCCCCGGCATGTACGGCCTCGGCGGCGGACCGTCGGCGGCCGCTCCGTTCGGCGTGTACCGACCGGCCAAGATCGACGCTGCGCCTGGTCCCGCAGTACGTCCACGTGCTCGGCGGCGCGACCACACAGGTCGACTCGGTCGCTCCCGTCGGGTCGGCCGGTCGAGGTCGAGGCCGTCGAGCCGCCGGCGGCGCTTCGCCGTCGGCGAGACGACCCGTGCCCCGCTCGGATCGATCGTCGGCGCGCGTTCGGGTGACAAGGGCGGCAACGCGAACCTCGGGGTGTTCACCCGTTCGGCCGAGGCCTTCGACTGGCTCGACGGCTTCCTGACCGTCGATCGGCTCCGCGAGCTGTTGCCCGAAGTCGCAGCGTTCGACGTCGAACGGTTCCGGTTCCCGAAGATCTGGTCGCTCAACTTCGTGATCCACGGGCTGCTGCAGGAAGGCGTCGCCGCGTCGACGCGCCAGGACGCCCAGGCGAAGGCCGTGGGGGAGTGGCTCCGCGCTCGGTTCGTCGACGTTCCGAGTGAGCTCGTTGCGGCGGCCGGGTCGGCGTGATGCGCTTGCGGCGCTGCGTCATTCGCAGCGTTGCACCACAACGTCCCCGCCGCCTCCCCGCCGCAGCCTCGACCCTTCGTTCGGTCTGCGTGCGGTTGCGACCGGCGTCTCAGGCCACCTCGAACGTGTCGACGATCAATTGGCGGACGCCGGGCTCGTCCGACGGATACACCATGAACGCCATGGCGTACAGCGACTCGTCGGCGGTGGTGCCGCCGAGCAGCCGGACCTCGAGGCCGTCGGTACCGCAGTCGAAGAGCCGCTCCTGGCCGACGTAGACCCCGTCGTCGTAGGCGATCTCGTCGAGGAATACGCATCCCATCTCTTCGAGATCGGACTGGAAGTCGAGCACCCGACCGACGAATCCGCCATCGCGGAAGCCGCCTTCACCGCGCAGTACCAACACTCCCGGCGCCGTGACATCCGAGAACGCTGCCAAGTCGGGCGCGACCGCCAGCGTGTCGCGTCCGTTGTTGACGAACTCGTCGGTCTCGGTCCAATCGGCGGGGACCGCCATGGTGATCGTCTCGCCCACGTTGGTGACCGGTGAACCGGGGACGGGTTCGACGGGTTCTTCGGGTTGGGCGGCCTCACCGACCGCCTCTGCAGCGATCTGGACCGTCTCCCTGGACTGGTCGTCGAGCACGTCTCCGTCGGCTCCGCACGCCTGGACGAGAAACGACCGCAACCCTGAGAGGGTCTCGGCGAAGCCCTGCAACGCTTCGAAGAGCGAATCGGGATCGGACAGTTCCGCGGTGCGGGTGCCGTCGTAGCCGATCTCGTCCAAGGCGGGAACGATGACGGCCAGTTGGTTCTGCGCAGCGGTCGGTTCGGCGACGAACTCCTCGGATGGTGCGGTCTCGACGGTGAGCGGCGCGAGCGTGGCGAGCGCGGCGAGCAACTGCTGGACGGTCCCCACCTGCTCCTCCCCGACGAAGTCGAGCCCGTTTCCCGCGATGTAGAACGATCGGCTCGATTCGCAGAACGGCACCAGTTCGACCGGCAGGTCGAGCGGGCCGGTGTCGGTTTCGATCGTGATCGTTTCACCGGACGCCCACTCGGGCAGCTCCGACTCCGGCGGGTCCGTCGCCGGTGGTTCGGTCACGGGCGGATCGGTCGCCGGTGGTTCCGTCGCGGGCGGGTCGGTCACCGGTGACGTCGAGGCCGGCACGGCATCGGTCGCCTGCGTCTCGACGATCTCCGCGTCGCCGCCGGCTGATGTGGTGACCGGGTCGGACCCGCCTCCGCCGCAAGCAGCGACAAGGCCGGCAGCGACGACCAGTCCAACGACACCTCGTGCACGTGTGCTCATACATGGACTGTCTCAGAGGACCGTCAACGATGCGTGAATCGTGGTGCATGCGCCATCACAGGCTGCGGGCAGCGACGTGCGCCGGTCAGGCGGCGTCGCGTGCAGGGTGGTGCTGTGCGTCTGGTGCGTTCGGCGATGTGGTCGGGCAGTGATGTGGAGTGGTGGGTGCTGTTGGGGAGGGTGACGGTGAGTTGTCGGGTGCTCGGGTCGAGTTGCAGTCGCCATCGCCCCTCGTGCACCCGATGATGATGAAAGCTGCAGAGTGGCAACAGGTTGTCGATGTCGGTGTTGCCGAGGTCGTCCCACTCGAGGAGGTGATGGATGTGGCAGGTGATCGAAGTGTCGGTCGCAGCCGTCGATCGCACAGGTGCGATACATCGCCCGCAACGCGGTCCGTTGGGCCGGTGTGGCGCAAGCGTCGGGCGCGTCCGACGTCGAGGGGCATCGCTGTCGGCGCCCAACACGACCGGGATCAGATGCGCGTCGCAGGCGTGGCGGCGTGCGGTCTCGACCGGGACCGGGGTCCCGTCGGAGTACTCACACACACTGTCGTCGTGACGCCCCTCGGTCAACGTGGCGCAGTCGATCAGCACCGCGACCTCAGCGGCCCCACGCCTGACGTCGACGCGTTCCCGGACACGATCCGATCCAACGCGACGCCCATCAACTGATCGGATCGCAGCTGTTTGTACTCGGGCTGTTTCGCCAATACGGCGGCTTCGGCGCTCAACGCCCGGCGGATGCGGTTGCCTTGTTCGGGGGTGAGTTTCGCGAACAGGTGATGCATCCCGGTCGTGTCGTCACGCGTGATCGACGCCGTCACCGCCCGAGCCTGCTGCGGCGGCGCGATCGAGGCCGTCGTCGTGGGTGATCTCGTCGACCACCCCGTTCAGTTTCCGCCGGAACACCTCCGGCGACAACGACACCGCCAACTCGGTCAACTCCTGATCCCGACCGAACAACGCCCCACGCTGCTCGTCATCGAGCCGGCTTGCAGCCGCCGCGACCGCATCGGCGTGTTCGACACCGACCGTGCCCGCACCCAACGCCGCGTTCAACCGGGGCGTCTCACCGAGCGTGCCGGCACGCCGCTCGGTCCTGTCGACCGCCTGGCGTGACGTGGTGCCGGTACGACCCAACACATCCGACGGCGGCGCCGACTGGCCGGCTGCGTGGAGTTCGCCGAGACGGCGCACCAACGCCGCTTCCAACCGATCCGTCGTGCCACGGATGACCGACACGTCGGCGAGTGCAGCGGTGGTCTCGGCGGCGGACAGCGTCGAGAGGTCACGTGTCTCCAGTTGTTCCAGACGAGCCCCCGCTGTCATGTTGACGATAGTAACAGACACACGTTCGCATCACAACCTCGAAACCGCGAATCGTGAACCGACCAGGGACCTTGGTCCCTACCTACTGGTCGGTAGGGAGCGTTAGGGTGTCGGCCATGGAATCCGCCACCATGCCGCGTCCTCGCACGCAGTCGCTCAACGACGTCCGCGCCGTGATCCCCGCCGAGTGCTACGAACCGTCACGTGTCAAGGGCGTGGTCGCGCTCGTCCAGGCGGTGCTGCTGTACCTCGTCCCGCTCACCCTGTTGGCGCTGACCGACACGTGGTGGGCCGTCATGCTCCTCTGGGTGGCCGCCGGTCTCGCCGTCGCCGGGCTCTTCGTGCTCGGCCATGACGCGTCGCACGGCGCGCTCTTCCGGTCCCGGCGGGCCAACCGCGCCGTCGCCGTTGCGTGCATGGTCCCGAGTGCCCACGTCGAAGCCGCATGGAACCTGGGACACAACCGGATCCACCACGGCTACACGACCCGTGAAGGCTTCGACTTCGTCTGGCATCCGGTCACCGTCGAGGGGTACGCCGAGATGTCGAAGCTCGAGCGGTTGCGTCACCGCCTCGAATGGTCGGCGCTCGGCTCCGGTGCGTACTACCTCCGCGTCGTCTGGTGGGAGAAGATGTGGCGCTTCGCAGCAACCGGCAAGCATGCCCCGGCGATCCGGCGCGACAAGCGTGCCCTCGGCGCACTGCTCGGTTTCGCGATCGTCGCCACTGCGGTCGTCGGTGCGCTCACCGGTGGCTGGGTCGATGCGATCTGGCTGCCGATCAAGCTGATCGTCGTCCCGTTCCTGGTCTTCACCCAGGTGATCGGCTGGACCGTGTACGTGCATCACGTGTCGCCCGAGATCCGGTGGTGGAAGCGCCGCGAATGGTCGCAGTACAAGGGACAGATGGAGTCGACGACGATCCTGCGGATCCCGCGCATCGTCAACCGACTGTGGTTCCACAACATCTTCGTGCACGTTCCGCACCACGTCGACGCGCGGATCCCGTTCCACCAGCTCCCGGCGGCGGCGAGCGCGATCGAGCAGGCGTATCCCGACACGGTGATCGACACTCGATTCGCGCCACTCGACTACCTGCGTGCGACGCGGTCCTGCAAGCTCTACGACTTCGACGCCGGACACTGGCTCCGCTACTCGGCCGCCACGTCGACCGCGGCCTGAGCGGCGACCCGAGCGACGACGAGCCGGCTACGCGGCGATCGCCACGACGACGGTCCCGACGAGGACTGCATCGTCGCCGCGATCGAGCGTGACCGAACAGGTGGCGCGCCGCTCACCGTCCACGTCGTCGAGCGCGGTGACCGTGCCGCGAGCGACGAGGTGATCACCTTCGAACACCGGCGCCGTGAAACGAACGTTCAATCGTCGAACGCAGCTCGGGCCCTGCCAGTCCATCAGCATGTTGGTCACGTACGACAGGTTGAGTGGGCCCTGGTTGATCACGCGGTCGAAGCCGAGTGGGCGAACCGCCTCGTGGTCCCAGTGCAACTCGTAGGGATCGCGCAGGATGGCAGCCATCGTCTTCATCCGTTGCGGGTCGACGCGCTCCATCGTCCACGGCGGGATCTCGGTGCCGACCTCGACCACGTCCGCTCGGGTGCGCTCGGCGTCGCCTCGGATCTCGTTCATCGCCGGATCCGCCAGTGGTTCGTGATCCGGGCGGTCAGCACGCCGTCGGGGTCGGTCATCTCGATCGCGTAGACGAATCGATCGGCGATCTGGCCGGTCTCTTCCGACACCGTCCGCTCGACCTCGGTCACCTGACCGTCGACTCGGTATTCGATGCCCTCCCGGAGCGGAGCGAAGTACTCCCAGTCGTAGCCGTCGAGTCCCACCGACCCGGCGCCCTGCGCGCCGCAGATCTCGAACAACCCGGCGATCGAGGTGCCGGCGCCCTGGATGGGGACGTGGAACAGTGCGATCGGATGGACGAGGTCGTTGCCCAGTTGCTCCCGACCGGTGCAGTCGGTCAGCAGCCAGTTCTCCCAGTGCTCGATCGTCCGGGTCCCGCCGGGGAATCGGTGCCCGACGAGCGCGTGAAGGTCCTCCTCGGACATCGGCAGTGCTCGGGTTCGGTCGGTCATCGCGCCTCTGACTCTTGCCGGTATCGACGGTCTGCCACGACTCGGGCGGACGTGCGATCCAGCCGTGTCGGCCACGCACTTGCCTGACATACTTCGCTGGTGACCACGACTCCACACGACCGGTACCGAGAGGCCGCCGGCATTCTGCACGACGTCGCGAAACCGATGCGCGTGCTCTCCGCCCTGGCATGGCCGGCCGAAGTCCGCGAGCGGTTCCTCGCCGGTGGCGCACAGCGCCTTCCCGAGCCGCAATACGCACCTGTCGATCCGTCGACGGTGCTCGACGGGGTCGCTGCAGCGCGACGGGTGCTCCACCCCGGCAACGTGGTCGACGACTGGCTCGATCGGGAGGCGACGGCCATCGAGTCCACTGCGCTCATGCTCGCGTCCGTCGGGACACCTGCATTCCATGCGTACAGCCGGAAGTTGTACGGGGTGCCGAAGCAGCCACTGCGCTTCGATCCTGCGACTCCGCTCGAACTGGCCGAAAAGGTCCACCGGTCGATCGACGAACTCAGCGTTGCCGCGCTGCTCCCGCCCGTGGTTCGGACGCGAACCGGCGAGGAGGTCGCCGCATTCATCGAGTCCGCCGTCGGCGATCACTTCGGCGACGACGCCCCGAAGGTGATGCTGGTCGACGAGCTGTCGGCGAACGCGGTGGCATCGACCAGTCGGATCAAGATCCGTCGCGACGCCCGGTTCACCGCCAAGGACTCGGCGCAGTTGCTCAACCACGAGGCGTTCATCCACGTCGGAACCGGCCTCAATGGCCGAGCGCAAACCGACATTCCGATCCTGGCGATCGGCCACCCGGGCACGACCCGGACACAGGAGGGGCTCGCGGTCTACAGCGAGTACGTGTCGGGAACGCTCGGCATGGATCGCCTCCGTCGTCTCGCCGACCGGATCGTGGCCACGCAACTGGTGGTCGACGGCGCCGACTTCATCGAGCTGTATCGCTGGTTCCTCGACCGGAGCCCGACGCCCGAACAGGCCTTCGAGTCGACACGCCGCATCTTCCGCGGGGCGCCACTGACCGGTGGTACGCCGTTCACGAAGGACTGTTCGTACCTGTCCGGGTTCCTCGCGGTCACGACCTTCGTCCGAGCGGCGTTCCGCGCCGGACGTGCCGACACGCTGGGCCTGCTGTTCGCCGGCAAGCTCGATCTCTTCGCCCTCCCCGCGCTCGGCGAGCTGCGGTCGATGGGTCTGGTCAAGCCGGCGCGTCACCTGCCGCCGTGGGCCGCCGACCCCGGGTGGGTGCTGGCGCACCTCACACTCAACACGTTCATGGCCGACATCGACCTGTCGGCGGTGGCCGATGCGATGTCCGACGTGCTCGCGCACTGCCCGACCGTCGAGATCGCAACCGGTCGGGACGACGCCGAGAGCTGACCGTCCGGCGGTCGGACCGTGGTGAACGGCCCGCAGCGGTCCCTCACACGCGATCGGGGCGTCCGAAGCGGGCGCCGATCGACTCGACCCACTGCACGATCGGTCGGCCCTCGGGGCGGGGGAGTCCGGCCGCCTCGATCGACGTGTCGTCGTAGCCGGCCAGGGTTGCCTCGTGGAGTTGCCAGACCGGATGGTCGACCGGGTGATGCCGGAGGCGACCGCGACGCATGGGCCAGCGGCTGACGGCGCCCCAGCGGCCGGTCAGGAAGACGTCGAGCTCGGACGGTTCGGCGATCGGGTCGCCGATGTCGATCTCGACGTGTGTCGTGGACGGTCGTCCGCGCGGCCAGCGGCGGCGCGTCGTCGTGTAGCGCCGCCATCCCGGCCGGGCTTCGGTCGACATCGTCGCCCACACGTAGGGGAACCCCAGCAGCCAGCGAGCGAACACCACGATCGGCAGGCGGGTCGCCTCCAGGCTGAAGAACCACACCGCTCGGTTGCCGGCCGAGTCGACCACGTAGGTGCGAACGTTGGTTTCGGCGAACGAGGAGATCCAGGGGAGTGCCGGGAGCCACCGCGGCATCGCATCGCGCATCTCGAACGGCACGAGCGACACCCAGGCCGTGCCGTCATGGGTGTCGGCGCGAATTCCGTCGGGGAGCAGCGCCTGGACGACCTCGGGCTCGTACGCCCAGTGGACGAACGCGAGGTTGTCCCATCGGTTGCGCAGCCACCACGTGCCCATGTCGAACGGCCGACGCGCAGAGAGGGCGAGTGGATCGTCGATCCCGCTCATCGCGAACGCCGCCGGTACCCTGCGGCCCCATGCCGGCTCATGACATCGAATCGATCGAGGTCGACCGCCAGAAGCACGTGTTCATCGAGTTCGCAGACGGTGTGACCGCGACGTTCGAACTCGCGCCGCTGCGACTCGCCTGCCCGTGTGCCGAGTGCAACTCGCGTCGCCAGAAGGGTGCGTCGGTGTCGATCATGGCCGAGACCAAGCCCGAGGAGGTCAAGATCACCGAGGCGTCGATGGCCGGCGCCTGGGGGCTGAACCTCGACTGGAACGACGGTCACTCGACGGGGATCTACGCGTTCGAGAAGCTGCGACAGTGGATCGACGACTACATCGTCGAGGCCCACGTCACCCGACCCGACGCCGGCTGAATCGGTGACCGCTCCCACCGGTCGCCAGCTCAGCCGTTGATCAGCTCGGCGTAGATCGGCAGCATCATCGCCGGACCCGACAGCAGCACTTCGGTGATGCAGGTCTCGCGCCACTTGTCGAGCTCGTCCTTGATCTTGTCGGCCGGGCCGACCAGCGCGACGTCTTCGACCATCTCGAGGGGAATCGACGCTGCGGCCTCCTCCTTCTTGCCGTCGAGGTACAGGTTCTGCACCTTGTCGGCGACGTCGCCGTAGCCCATCCGCTCGAACACCTCGTAGTGGAAGTTGGCACCCTTCGCACCCATGCCACCGGCGTAGAGCGCGAGGAAGGGGCGGACGAAGTCGGCGCACTTCTGCACATCGTCGCCCGGGATCACCATCACGCCGCACGACACCTCGAAGCGGTCGGCCTTGCCGTCCTCGCCGGACGCAGCGAATCCCGCAGCGAGTTGCTCGCGGTACCAGCCGTCCTCCTTCGGCGAGAAGAACAGCGGCAACCACCCGTCGCACAACTCGGCCGACAACGCCACGTTCTTCGGGCCCTCGGCGGCGAGGTAGATCGGGATCTCGTTGCGGAGCGGGTGCACCGTCGGCTTGAGCGCCTTGCCGAGGCCCATGCCGCCGTCGAGCGGCATGTCGTAGAAGTCGCCATGGAACTCGACGGGTGCCTCGCGCGCCCAGATCGCCCGCATGATCTCGATGTACTCGCGAGTGCGTGCGAGCGGACGGGGATACGGCTGGCCGTACCACCCTTCGACCACCTGCGGTCCCGAGGCGCCGATCCCGCAGATGAACCGTCCGTTCGACAGGTGGTCCATCGTCAGTGATGCCATCGCCGTCGCCGCAGGTGTCCGTGCCGAGAGCTGCATGATGCCGGTGCCGAGCTGCACCTTCTCGGTGTGTGCACCCCACCAGGACAGCGGCGTGAGCGCGTCGGAGCCGTACGCCTCAGCGGTCCAGATCGAGTTGAAGCCGAGCTTCTCGGCCTCCTGGATCGCTTCGAGCGCGCCCGAGGGCGGGCCCGCCGACCAGTATCCGGTGTTGTATCCGAGTTTGAGATCTGCCATGGGACCCGACCGTAGAGCAGGATGGGGCGATGGGGGAAGACGACCGACACGACGACCGGCTCGTGGTCACCGACGCGGTCCGCATCCCGCGCTTCGAGTTGCACGAGTCGTTCACCGCGTCGGGTGGCCCCGGCGGGCAGCATGCGAACAAGGCGGCGACCCGCGTCGAGCTGTCGTTCGATCCGACGACGTCGTCGGCGTTTCGCGACGAGACGCAGCGCGCACGCGTCGTCGAGCGGCTCGGCGCGCCGATCCGGGTGGTCGTCGACGACGAGCGGTCCCAGCTCCGGAATCGTGCGATCGCCGAGCAACGTCTGGCTGACAAGTTGCGTGGCGCTCTTCGAGTCGAGCGCACGCGACGTTCGACCAAGCCGACCCGCGGCTCCCAGCGACGTCGCCTCGAGTCGAAAGCGCAACGCAGCGAACTCAAACAGCAGCGCCGTCGCCCGCGCCCCGACGACTGACGCACGACCGGTCCGCCACACCGGCCACGAATCGAGCGGCGCTGTTCCACGACGAGCCCACGATCGAGGCGATGAACCTGCATCGGCCTCGACATCAACGCCGTGGGCAACCACGAGTTCGACGAGGGTGCCGAGGAACTGCTGCGCATGGCCAACGGCGGATCGCACCCGTCGACGGTGACCTCGACGGCGACGGCTTCGCCGGTGCGGACTTCGAGTTCCTGGCGGCCAACGTGGTCGACGATGCCAGTGGCGAGACGCTCTTCCCGGCCGTGTCGATCAAGGAGTACGACGGCGTCGAGGTCGCCTTCATCGGCATGACCCTCGAGGGCACGCCGATCGATCGTCACGCCATCGGGCGTCGCAGGCCTCACGTTCAGCGACGAGGTCGAAACCGTCAACGCGCTGGTGCCTGGGCTGCAGGACGCTGGTATCGAGGCGATCGTCGTGCTGTTGCACGAGGGTGGCTTCTCCGACGGCGGTCAGCAACGACTGCGGTACGGGCCTCACCGGCCCGCTCGCCGACATCACCGCAGCGCTCGACGGTGCCGTCGACCTCGTGGTCGCCGGCCACACGAACGACGAGTTCGTCTGCGAGATCGACGGCAAGTGGGTCGACGATGGCCGACAACCGTCGGTCGCCTGTTCACCGACATCGACATCGAGCTCGACCCGGTCACCGGCGAGATGACGTCGTCGCGATCAACAACAAGGTCCAATCTCGCAGGACGGAGTCAGCGCCGGATGCAGACGTCACCGCGTCTGATCGACAAGTACGACGGCACTGTCGGCGCCGTTGGCCAACGAGGTCATCGGCACGATCAACCGGCGACATCACCCGCACCGGCAACGCGCGCCGGCGAGTCGGCGCTCGGCGACGTCATCGCCGACGCGCAGCTCGCGGCGACGGCGCCGGTCGGCTTCGGCGACGCCGATGGTGGCCTTCATGAACCCGGGCGGCATCCGCGCCGACATCCTGTTCGCAGCCAGTCGGGGCGGAAGCCGATGGCGAGGTGACGTACGGCGAGGCGTTCGCCGTTCAGCCGTTCGGCAACAGCCTCGTGAATCGGCGCGGGTCAGCTGGGGGTGAACGTGACCGGGAAGTGATCGGGGCCGAAGATGGCCGTCGTGGCCGGCTTCCAGGTGATCTCACCGTCGACGGCGAGATCGGGCATGCGCTGCGCGAGGAGCGGCAGTGCCTCCTGCAGCTCGGCCCGAGCGAGCGATGCGCCGAGGCAGTAGTGGATCCCCGACCCGAAGGTCATCTGCCCGCGACCCTTGACCGGCTCGCGGGTGATGTCGAAGTGGCCGCGTGCCGTCTGCGGTCACGCCTGGGTCGCCGTTGGCCGCCGCCAGCGACGGGAAGACGAATGTGCCGGCCGGGAAGTGGATGTCGCGGTAGACGATGTCCTCGCTCGCGAAGCGGCCGGTCCCGCGGATCGCCCCGAAGTAGCGCATGCACTCCTCGACAGCAGTCGCCGCGAGTTCCGGACGCTCCGCCAGCAGCTGCCACTGGTCGGGGTGATCGGCGAACACGCTCATCGCACAGCCGAGTTGGTTGCGGGTGGTGTCGGTCCCGCCGACGATCACCGCGTTGACCATCGTCACCAGCTCCTCGGTCGAGAGGCGATCGCCTTCCTCCTCGGCGGCGATCAGCTCGGTGATCAAGTCCTCGCGTGGATCGTTTCGTCGGGCCGCGATCATCTCGACGACGTACTCGTTGAGCTCGAGTTGCGCCTGCCCGATCACGTCCATCTCGTCGCGGGCCGTTCCGTTGAAGATGCGCAAGACGTCCTCGGCCCAACGCGAGAACGACTGCCAGTCCTCCCGCGGGGCGCCGAGCAACTCGCAGATGATCGGGATCGGGTACGGCTCGCAGATGTCGACGGCGATGTCGGCACGTCCGGCTGCGGCGATCGGATCGATCAGCTCGTTGACGACCTCGCGCATGAACGGTCGGAGCCGGTCGGCGCTGCGCGGGGAGAACGCCTTGGCCACGAGACGGCGCAGACGCGTGTGCACGTCGCCCTCGGCAGCCAGGATCGACGGTGGGCGGTTGAGAATCGCCGGGTCGGTGATGCCCATCATCTCGGGGATCTTCGCGACCGCGTTGTGCCATCGCTTGTCGCGCAAGATGCTGGTGACGTCGTCGTAGTCGAGGATGACGAAGCCCATCAGGTTGCGGACGATCCAGTGCTCCGAAGCGAGCGCCCGAAGGTGATCGGTGGACTCGGTGCGCGAGAGCTCGAGCACCTCGGGGCCGAGAACCGGAAGGTCGAGATCGAAGACACTCGTCGCCGTGCCAGCCGTGTCAGTCATGGTGTCGAGACTACGTGCGATGAGGTGGCACGGTGACGTCGGGCCCCGGGGAACCCGTGCGAGCGATTCGGGGCCGTTGCTCAGACGAGCGGATCGACGGCCATCGCCCCGAGGGACTCGGCGACGATCGGATTCGCGTGCTCGCCGCCCACGGTGTTGAGCCCGTGGGCAATCGATGGCGATCGCCGCGCAGCGCCGAGCGCGCCGTGGAGCGCCACTTCGATCTGATACGGCAGCGTGGCGTTGGTGAGCGCATACGTGCTCGTGTGGGGGACCGCGCCGGGCATGTTGCCGACGGCGTAGTGGAGGACCCCGTGCCGCTCGTACACCGGGTCGTCGTGCGTCGTCTCCTTCGTCGTGGCGATGCAGCCGCCCTGGTCCACCGCCACGTCGACGATGACGGCGCCCTGCTTCATGCCGGCGACGAGTTCTTCCGCAACCACCACCGGGGCCCGTCCGCCCGCGACCAGGACGGCACCGATGACGAGATCGGCGACCTGCACGGTCCGCTCGATCGAGCCCTGATTCGATGCGAGCGTGGAGATGCGGCCCTTGTGGATCTGGTCGACGTAGCGCAGCCGCTCGAGGTTCTTGTCGAGCACGGTCACCTCGGCCTCCATGCCCGCGGCGATCACCGCCGAACTCCACCCGACATTGCCGGCGCCGAGCACGACCACCTTGGCCGGGCTGACACCGGGCACGCCGCCCATCAGGACCCCGCGGCCACCTTTGTGCCGCTCGAGGAAGTGCGCACCCATCTGCGGCGCCAGGCGTCCAGCGACCTCGCTCATCGGTGCCAGCAGCGGGAGGCTGCCATCGTCGAGCTGCACCGTTTCGTACGCGACGGCGGTTGTCTTCGACGCCAGCAGTGCATCGGCCACCGCGGGATACGCAGCGAGGTGGAGGTATGTGAACAGCGTGAGGTCGGAGCGGAGGAACTCGAACTCCTCGGCCCGGGGCTCCTTGACCTTGACGACCATCTCGGCCGACCAGGCGTCGGCCGCGGTCGGCACGATCGTTGCGCCTGCGGCGACGAAGTCGTCGTCGGTGAGCGACGCGCCGGCTCCGGCACCGGTCTCGACGAGGACCCGAATGCCGGCTCGATCGAACTCGCGGACACCGTCGGGGGTCATCGCCACTCGGTGCTCGGCGTTCTTCACTTCGCGGGGAACCCCGACGGTCGAGATGCTGGGTGCGTCGGTCATGGAGTCATCTTGCGTCTTCGCCCGCCGATGTTGAGAGGGAATCCGCGACGCGAGCTACCATCAGGCTGTGGATTCAGAGGCAATCGACCCGGTTGACGCTCGAATCATCGGTCTGCTCCGAGATCACGGACGAATGTCCTGGCGTGATCTCGCCGATCACGTGCACCTTGCGCCGAGCTCGGTGGCCGATCGGGTGCGTCGGCTGGAACAGCGAGGGGTGATCACCGGCTACTGCGCACGGGTCGACCCGGCGGCACTGGGCCGATCGGTTCGTGCGGTCATCGACGTGAGCCTCGTGCCGGGAGACGAGGCGGACGCGTTCGAGCGGCGGGTGGTCGAGCGGGACGAGGTCGTGTTGGCCGCCTACGTCACCGGGTCGGCCGATTACACGATCGTGGTCGAGTGTGCCGGTGCGGACGGACTCGATGCGTTCGTCCGCTGGGTTCGTGCCGACGAGGCCGTCGCACGCACCGAGAGCAAGCTGATGCTGCGCTCGATCGTCGGCTGATCCCGCGCGTTCGCGAATCGGGCAGGGCCCCGTAGCGTGGTCGACGGTGACGACGCGAACCCACTACTCGGTCCTGGGCGTACACACCGGCGCTTCGCAGGAGACCATCCGCGAGGCGTACCGACGCCTCGCCCGCGAGCACCACCCGGATCGCACGGTCGGCTCGGCCGCAGCCGGCCAACAGATGCCGGCGATCAACGAGGCGTATCGCGTGCTGTCCGATCCCGGGCGCCGGGCGGTCTACGACGCCTCGTTGCGCGGGACCACGACCGCCGCCTCGAACGGTTCGTCGACCACCGCCGCCGCTCGCGAGGAGCCCGGCGACGAGGCCATGCGGGAATGGCGGTACCAGCACCCGGAGGGTCCGGCCCGCATCCCGTGGCGCTCGTTGCTGTTCTTCAGCGCCATTGCGATCATCGTCATCGTCGTGCTCGCCCAGTTCAACGAGCCCGGTGACCCCGCGGCGCCGGACGGGATCCTTCGCAACGGCGACTGCGTCGAGGTGCTCCCGAACAATCTCGTCGGCGAGGTCGCATGCACCGGCGAGGGCGGCGAGCTCGTCGTTCGCCAGTTCATCGCGTTCGACCGAGTGTGCTCGAACGGTTGGACGGCGTATCAGGACCGTCAGGGCATGGGCGTCGCGTGCGTCGAAACTCGCCCTGCCCCGGCGGGCTGACCGGACTTCGGCGGTCTCCCGGCGTCAGTTCAGCGGGAGATCACACTCGGCGGCGATGTCGAGGAACGCCTGGAAGAACTCGTCCGGCGGTTCCGACGTGTCGCCGCCGGCCAACGCGGCTTTCATCATGTCCTTCACGAGGTCCTGGTCGAGCTCGTCGGCGACGCATTGCGCGCCCTCGGCACCGAAGTCCGCCTCGAACTGTTTGGCGAATGCGGCGTTGACGTCGATGCAGTCGAACATCCCATCGACGACGGTGTCGAGCTCGTCCTCGGTGAAGTCGATCTCATCGAGGTCGCCGACGCTCTGGGCGGTGACGCCGAGCTCGGAGAGGCGGTCCTCGCCGACCTCGTCGACGATCTTGCCGCTCCAACAGCGCGCCTCTTCCTCGGTCTGGGCAACGGAGCCGTCCTCGGAGTCCGCGTCCTCGAGCATCTGTGCGGCGAGGGCCTCGCCGACCGGCGTATCGGCGCCGGCCGATGCGCCGCCGCCGTCACTGTCGCTCCCGCACGCCCGCGGCGGCGAGGGTCAGTGTGCTCAGTGCCGCAATGGTGCGGAATCGATTCGTTGTGCGCTGCATGTTGGTTCCTTTCGCTACGGACGCAGGCGCAACATCGGTCGCCCGCTCGGCCATGGTTTAGCAGCGAGGTGCCGCGTCGTCGGGAGGATTTCGCGTCGAGGGTGCGGAGCGACGGTGTCGCGCCTCGACGCCTTGGACGGGTCGGACGCTCGAAGAGTTCGACCGGATTCCGGCTCGAGCCTTCTTCGACGGCTGGGCCTCCCGCTGGCGGCAAGCATCCCGGCCTTCAGTGGTCGGTACTGGCTGAGCGGGGATCTGAACGGTGGGCGCAAAGGGATTCGAACCCCTGACCTCTGCCGTGTGAAGGCAGCGCTCTAACCAACTGAGCTATGCGCCCATGCGGGCCCGGAGGCCGCGTGGACGCCCGAGGTTATCCGGCGCGACCGGAATCGCGACTCGTCAGGCGACGAGGTGTGCGGGGATCGGCACTTCTTCCGCGACGGTCTCGATCCGGTGTGCCGGAGGACGTCCCCGACGCCGGGCGAAGCGAGCGGGTTCACCGTCGATGATGAGCACGCCACCCCAGACGCCGTACGCCTCGTTTCGGCTGAGGGCGCCGTCGAGACACGCGGTCCGAAGCGCGCACGACCGGCAGATCGCTTTCGCTCGGGCGACATCCAGGTCGTCGTCGGAGAAGAACAGGTGGGCGAGGGTGCCGGACCCGTCGGAGCAGCGGGCGCGACCGGTGAGCGGGGTGAACGCTTCGATCGGCGCGATGTCGACGGGTTTCGGGCTCGCGTGAGTGTGAGGTTCGTTGAGCACGTTTTCGAAGGTACGGACGCGTCGTCAACCGGGTGTTGCTCAATCCGCCGCAGCGATTACTCATTGCCGACGACAGGCTGCTGATCGACGCCCGGAGCAGTGCGTCGATCAGCGCGCAGATCGGCATCGTCCCTGCTCGCGACTGACATCCGAACTACCATCACCTCTCGATGGGCAGGCTCTGCGAACGACCGGGGTGTTCGGAGAACGCTGCCGCTCGCGTACGGGATGCGCACCGAGGACCTGGTGTTCTGGCTCGATGTCCTCCGGGAGTCGACGCCGAGTGCGGGTGGGGTGCTGTGCCAGCGACACGGCGACTCCATGGTCGTCCCGCGTGGCTGGACCCTCGACGATCTCCGCGATCCCGAGCTGCACCTGTTCCGTCCGCCGACGCGAGCCGATCGCGTCGGCCCTCGGACCCGGCGACGCACTGGGTCGCACACCGTCAGCGGGGCGGCCGAGCAGCTCGAACTCGGCGGCCTCGGGGAGCCGGCCGATGCCGCGCCCGACGACCGGTCCGCCGGCGACGCCGCGGCTCACCCGACCGAGCCGATGAATCCCGCACCGGCGGTCGACGAGACGCCGGGCGACGTCGACCCCGACGAGCGTTGGACCCCGAACTTCGACGACGCCGACGACCTCGGCGGTCTCCTCTCGGCGAGCAGCCCCCTGCTCTCCCGGGCGTTCCGCGGCACGGACCGTCCGGGTTGACCGGCTGATCGTTCCGTGGAGATCGTCCGTGAACTCGTCGCCCCGGTGCCGCCCGGGGCACTGTTCCAGCACGTCGGCGACCTCGATGACTACCCCGCATGGATGCCGCTCATTCACGCTGTCGAGCTGCTGAGCGGCGATGGCGATGCGTCACCGGTGTGGTCGGTCGAGCTCCGCGCCTCGGTGGGACCGTTCGCCCGATCGAAGCGGCTCCGGATGCAGCGAACCTGGCACGACCCCGATCGCTGCGTCGTCTTCGAGCGGCGCGAGGACGACGGACGCGAGCATTCGCCGTGGATTCTCCGGGTCGAGCTCGCGAGCAACGAGGACACCGGCACCGGGGACGGGGACCGCGAGACGAGCAGCGACCCCGAGACGACCCTCACGATGACGATGATCTACGGCGGTGCGCTCTGGGCGGGGCCGGTCCTGGAACGGGTGCTGGACGATCAGGTGCGTCGCGGCAGCGAAGCGCTCCTCGCACTGGTGACGTGACGCGACACTGACGTGATCGTCATCGACCCCAGGCATTGAACCGGCCGTCGGCGCGCCGTTCGAGTTCGAGCGGTGTGTCGAAACAACGGCTGAGTCGATCTGCGGTCAACACGTCCTCGATCGGGCCGTGCGCGTTGATCCGGCCTCCACCCATCAGTGCCGCGTGCGTCACGCCGGGCGGGATCTCGTCGACGTGATGGGTCACCATGACGAACGGGGGAGCGGCCGGATCGGCGGCCAACTCCGCCAGCGTGGCGACGAGTTGCTCGCGTCCGCCGAGGTCGAGCCGCGCCGACGGCTCATCGAGCAGGATCACGGCTGGGTCGTTCATCAGCGTCCGCGCCAGCAGCACCCGTTGTTGCTCGCCGGACGACAACGTCCCGAAGCGCCGGTCGCGGAGGTGCCCCACACCCAGTTCGTGCAGGCACACGTCCGCCCGTTCGTCGTCGACCGGTTCGTAGCGGTGCCACCAGGGCTCGAGCGCGGCGTGGCGTGCGGTTCGCACGACGTCGTGGGCGACGAGATCGCGACGGAGCTGGTCGCCGAACGCTGCGGACATGTAGCCGATCCGTTGCCGCAGGACGCGTACGTCGGTGCGGCCCAGCCGTTCGCCGAGGACCTCGACGGTGCCGGCGCTGGGGTGGTCGTACATGGCCATCACCCGGACGAGGCTCGTCTTGCCGCAGCCGTTCGGGCCGAGGATCACCCACCGCTCTCCGGCGGCGACGCGGAGCGACACCCCGTCGAGAATCGTGACACCGTCGCGTCGCAGCACGATGCCGTGGACGTCGAGGACGGGGCCGGTGCGCACATCGTGAGCGAATCATCCTCAAGTGGTCTTGAGAAACTGTCGATGAATGACCGTAACCAAACTGCAACAACAGCTAGGATTTTCTCGATGGCCCAAGCCAACCCACAACGTTCGTCTTCGCGCGCTCCGCGTTGGCGACGAGGTGCTGCGCTGATCGTCTCGGCCGTGCTCGCCGCAACGCTGTTGCCGAGCGGGGTGTCGGCGCAGAGCGAGACGCCCGCCGAGCAGGCGGCGCGCGAGATCCAAGAGGCGCGCGATCAGGCGAACGCCGCTGCCGACGCCTACTTCGAGGCCGAGTCGGTGCTCGCAGGATCTCGAAGACGATCTCGCCGGACTGGAGTTGCAGGAGACGCAGCTCCAAGCGACGGTCGACGAGCTGCGCGGCCGAGGTCGAGCTCGTGGCGCTGTCGCGCTACGTCGAGAGCGGAACCGAAGGGATTCCCCTGCTCACCGACATCTCTGAACCTCAAGATCAGATTCAGGCTGCGGTGTACGTCGACATCCTGACCAACGTCGGCGCCGACACGCTCGACCAGTACGACGCCGCCGACAAGGCGCTGCGCGAGACGCAAGACGACATCGCTGACCGTCAAGCAGAGGTCGAGGCGCAACGCGAGGAGTTCGCCCGCCTCGAAGAGGTGGCGTTGGACGAGGTGGAGCGGTTGCGCGAGATCGAAGCGGAGCGGCTGCAGGACGAAGCCGTGCAGAAGGCGCTCGAAGCGCGTCTCGCCGCGGAACGCGCCGCGCTCGAGGAGCAGCAACGTCTCGAGGCCGAAGCGGCCGCACGCGCCCAGCCCAATCCCGGTCTGGTGGTGCCGACGACCACCGAGCCGCCGGCCACGACCGTGCCCGACGTCGATGCCCCACCCACGACCGATGCGGACGGCAACGTCGTGACCACCCCCGAGACGACCACGCCCGAGACACTGCCGCCGGAGACGACAGTGCCGCAGAACAGTGGCGGTTCGGGCGGAACCAGCGGTGGCCGCACCGGCGGCGGTGGCGGCGGCAACGGCCCGGGCGCGATCAACACCGGTGCGGGGTACGTCGACGCCATCATCTGCCCGATGCCCGGCTCGGCGTACGGCGACACCTGGGGAGCGCCTCGCTCCGGTGGCCGACGCCACGAAGGCGTCGACATGATCGCGCCGCGCGGCTTGCCGATCTACGCCGTCACGAGTGGCGTGGTGACCTTCAAGTTCAACCGACTCGGCGGCAACGCCGTCTCGCTGGTCGGTGACAACGGCAACCGCTACTACTACGCCCACCTCGACAGCTACGTCGGCGGGAGTCGGCGTGTCTTCCAAGGTGAACTGATCGGCTACAACGGCGACACGGGCAACGCGAAGTACTCCACGCCGCACCTCCACTTCCAGGTGCACCCGGGTGGCGGACGCGCCGTCAACCCGTATCCCACGGTGCGAGCCGCCGGCTGCTGATCTGCCAGGCTCGACGTCGATGAGCGGCGCCGAAGAACTCGCTGAGCTCCTGTCGGAACGGCTCGATGGTGCCCAGGTGTCCGACTTGACCCGGCTCTCCGGCGGGGCATCACGCGAAACCTGGCGGTTCGCCGCCGACGGGATCCCTCGGATCGTGCAACGACAGCGCGCCGGCGACGAGCGCGACATGATGATCGAGGCGCGAGTCGTCGCCGCCGCCGGCGCGGCCGGGGTCCCCGTGCCCGAACTCATCGCAACCGGCACGGGCAGCGACGGCGTCGGCATTCATGGTGCTCGAGGCCATCGATGGCGAGACGATCGCCCGCAAGCTGCAACGCGACGACGAGTTCGCCGAGGCGCGCCGGGTGCTCACCGGCCAGCTGGGGAGCGCGTTGGCAGCGGTCCACTCGATGGAACCGGTCGACGGCCTCGAACCGGTCGACCAGATCGCGTACTACACCGAGCTGTTGGACAACCTGGCTGTTTCCGGCACGGGCAGCCCGCAACCGATGCTCGAACTGGTGCGTCGGTGGTTGATCGATCACCGCCCGGCGCCCGTCGAGCCCGTGGTCGTCCACGGGGACTTCCGGCTGGGCAACCTGATCGTCGGTGACGACGGGCTCCGGGCGGTCATCGACTGGGAGTTGGCGCATCTGGGCGACCCGATGGAGGACCTCGGATGGCTCTGCGTCAAGGCGTGGCGGTTCGGGCAGCGGCCGCCGGTCGCCGGCCTCGGCGAGTACGACGAGCTGTTCGCGGCCTACGCCGCGGCGCGTGGCGTGGCAGTCGACGCTGACATCGTGCGGTGGTGGGAGGTGCTCGGCACCTGGAAGTGGGCGATCATGTGTGTGCTGCAGGCGAGCGTGCACCTGAGCGGAGCCGCACGCAGCCACGAACTCGCGGCGATCGGTCGCCGGGTCTGCGAGAACGAACACGACCTGTTCCTCGCCCTGGAGGGACGCTGGTGAGCCTGCACGGATCGCCGACGTCGGCCGAACTGCTCGAGGCGGTGCGGGAATGGCTCGAGCGCGACGTCATGGCCTCCACCGACGGGCGCCTGCGATTCCACGCCCGCGTCGCCGCCAACGTGTTGGCGACCGTCGAGCGCGAACTGAGCGTCGGCGCAGAACAACAGGCTGCACACCAGGAGCGTCTCGCGTCGCTCGGCATGTCCGACGACGCGGAGTTCGCGAGGGCGATCCGGGCGGGCGACCTCGACGACCGCCTCGACGCGGTGCGGGCCGTGCTCCGCGCCGACGTCGACGACCGCCTCAGCGTCGCGAACCCGAGGTACCGGGACCCGGCCTGACAGGACCGCCGGATCCGAGCGGCCCCGGCCGGAGACGTCAGCTCGACCGATCGGGGGTCGTGCGCTTCGTGGTCAGCGTCACCGCCTGCCCGGCCGCGAGTTGCCCGCAGGCGGCATCGATGTCGGTGCCACGATTGCGGCGAACGGTGGCGTTCGCGCCCAGCTCCTCCAGCCGGTCCCGGAACTGGTGCACCCGCTTCAGCGGCGTGCCGCGAGTCGGGTAGCCGGGTGTCGGGTTGAGCGGGATCAGGTTGACGTGCGCGCTCGGGCGGAGCTTCCAGCACAGTTCGGCGAGCTCCTCGGCGTCGGAGTCCCGGTCGTTGACGCCGTCGATCATCGCCCACTCGAAGCTCACCCGCCGGTTCTTCACCTCGAGGTACTCGGCGCATGCGTCGAGCAGGTCGTCGATCGGATACCGCTTGTTGATCGGGACCAGCTCGTTTCGGAGCTCGTCGTTGGCTGCGTGCAGCGACACCGCGAGGTTGACCGGAAGCGGGAGGTCCTTCATCGCTCGGATACCGGGCAGGATCCCGACCGTGGAAATCGTGATGTGGCGCGCCGACAGACCGATGTCGCCGTGAATCCGCTCGGTTGCTGCCCAGACGCGATCGAGGTTCGCCATCGGCTCGCCCATCCCCATGAACACGACGTTGGAGACGCGTCGGTCGCTGGCCTTCGCCGTGCGCGCTGCGCGCACGACCTGTTCGACGATCTCGCCGGTCGTGAGGTGGCGGGTGAAGCCGGCCTGTCCCGTCGCGCAGAACCCACACGCCATCGCACAGCCCGCCTGGCTGCTGACGCAGACCGTCGCCCGGTCGGGGTAGAGCATCAGCACGGTCTCGACCCGACTCCCACCGGCGAGCTCCCAGAGGAACTTGACGGTGTCACCCTTGTCGCTCACGGATTCGGTGACGAGGTCGAGGGCGAGCGGCAGCTCCGCATCGAGACGGGCCCGCAACGCCTTGGGGAGGTTGGTGATGTCGGCCGGATCGGCGAGTTGCTCGTACAGCCCGGCCCACACCTGGTCGAGCCGGTAGCGGGGCTCGCCGTCGAGCAGCGCACCGAACTCGTCGCGGGTCAGGTCGTAGCGCGTCGGCGCTGTGGTCGCGCTCATGGCGCGAAACGGTCGGCGAGCTCGACGTAGGCGTCGATCCGGGCGCGGATGACGTCGAGGCTTGCCGTCCAGAACGCCTCGTCGGTGACGTCGAGGCCGAACGCGGCACCGAGTTCCTCGGCGGTGTCCATCCCCGCCCGCGACAGCAGCGTGTCGTAGCCGCTGCGGAAGTGCTCGGGGTCTTCTCGGTACCGCGCGAACAGCCCGAGCCCGAAGAGCAGCCCGTAGGTGTAGGGCCAGTTGTAGAAGTGCGAGCCGTAGTAGTGCGGCTTGAGCAGCCACATGTACGGGTGCGCGGTCGCCTGGTCGAGCCCGTCGCCGTATGCGCCCGCCTGGGCCTCGTTCATCATGTCGCAGAGCTCGGTGGCGCCCAGCGTGCGTCGTTGCCGGCGCGCGAAGACCTCGGTCTCGAACGTGAAGCGCGATCGGATGTCGACCACGACCTGATTGGAACCCTGCAGATCGACGTCGAGCAACGCGAGGCGCTCGGCATCGTGGCCGGGTCCGTCGAGGCGAGCGAGGCCGGCCTCGACGACCAACGTCTCGCAGAAGATCGACGCCGTCTCGGCGAGCGCCATCGGGAGCCGGCGCTGGAGCGAGGTGCGGTCGGCGAGCGTGGTGTTGTGATAGGCGTGGCCGAGTTCGTGGGCGGTGGTCTGTGTCGATTCAGCCGAACCCGACCAGTTGAGCAGCACCAGCGAACGGTCGCCGACGAACGGCATGCAGAACGCACCCCCGGTCTTGCCGTCGCGCGGCTCGGCGTCGATCCAGCGCTCGTCGATCGCTCGGTCGACGAGGCCACCGAGCGTCGGGCTGAACTCGCCGAATGCGTTCCGCACCACATCGAGCCCGTCGTCCCACGACATCGCACCGGACGCCACCGGCGCCGGCGCCACGAGGTCCCACCAGGGGAGGGGGCCGGCGTGTCCGTGGAGCTGTGCCTTCGCGCGCATCCACCGTCGAAAGTCGGGGAGGGATGCCGTGACCGCGGCCTGCATCGCATCGAACGTCGTGCGGCTCACGCTGTTCGCGAACAGCGACGCGTCGAGCGGCGAGTCCCAATGGCGCCGACGGTTGACGGTGTTCGCCTCACCCTTGATCGCGTTCATCGCTGCGGCGACGGGCACCTCGATGGTCGGCCACGCAGACAGCTCGGCGTCGTAGCCGGCTCGGCGGACGGCGGATTCGGGATCGGTGGCGAGGCCGCGCACCGCGGTGAGGGGGAGGCGCTCGACGCCGTCGGGCAGGGCGACCTCGGTCGACAACTGAGACGTCACTTCGCGCTGGAGGCGGCCCCAGGCGCCGGCACCGGTGGTCGACAGCTCTGCGTAGAGGTGCTCTTCGGCCTCCGTCATCTGGTGCGTGGCTCGTTCGGCCAGGCGGCTGAGTGGCCCGAGGTGTTCGGCGGCCTCGTCGCTGACCTCGACGAGATCGGCGAGGTCGAACGAACCGACCCAGTCGGCGAGGCGGGCGAGCAGGGGACGCAGCCGGGATTCGATCGGCTCGATCTCGCTGAGTTCCGCCTGGGCCGTGGCGTTGCGGGAGTCGGTCGAGACCGATGCGTAGATGTAGGCGCCGAGCAGGTCGAGGTCGGCGGCCACACGGTTGTATTCGGCGATCACGGCGTCGGCGGCCGCACCGTCCTCGGCGCGCGCACTCCGGTGCTCCACGGCACGAATGCCGTGTTCGTCGAAGAGTGCGATCAACCGGTCGACGTCGGCGCCGGCCTGCTCCTTGGCGGCGAGGAACGAACGGGCCTCGAAACTCTCGTGAACGTCGGCAACACTCCAGGTGGGCAGCATCAGCGGACTCCTACTCGATCGGGGACCGGGCCGGGTCGGTGGGCGACCTCGGCGACGAATGCCGCGTTGGTCGAATGCACCTCGAAGCCCAGGCGTCGGTACATGGCGACGGCGCTTTCGTTGGCGGCGTCGACGTACAGCAGCGCGGTTCGGATCCCGCGGGCCGCAAGGTGATCCAGGCCGGCCAAGGTCAGCTCCGAGCCGAGGCCCTGCCCGTGGAAGTCCGGGTCGACGGCGATGACGTAGATCTCGCCGAGATCCTCCTGATGGTCGGGGTCGGCCGACTCCGCGCCGGCACGGTGCACCTTGGTCCAACAGAATCCGGCGACGCGCCCGTCGCGCTCGTGCATCCGAAAGCCGTCAGGGTCGAACCAGTCCTCCGTCTGCCGCGTCCTGAACGTCTCGGGAGTCCAACCGCCCTGCTCGGCGTGGTCGGCGAAGGCCCGGTTGTTGACCGACAGCCAGACCTCGTCGTCGGTGCCCGGCACGAACGCACGCGTGGCGATCGTGGCGTGGCGCTCGGTCGGCAGGCTGCGGCGCATCTGGTAGAGCAGACGCCCCGGAACCATGCCGGCGTCGTCGGCGAGGGTCTGGTGCGCCGACGTCGGTTCGTACACCCACCAGTTGACCAGGCCACCGCCTTCGGAGCGCACGACATCGAGCGCCGCCTCCATCAGTTCGGGGCCGATCGTCGCCATCTCGTAGCGGTGGTGCGGGTGGATGACCAGTTCGAAGACGTGACTGCCGTTGCCCTTCGAGACCTGGGCGTACGCCACCGGGTGCTCGTGGCCCGGTTCCCACGCCAGCAGGCCGGCGAAGCCGTCGTCGCCGCCGCTCACCAGATCGAGATACAGGTGATCCGACAGCGGGCGGCGCCCGTCGGCGCGTGCCGCGGCGTCGAGCAGTGCCGTCACGTCGGCGATGTCGTCATCGTCCATGTCCCGCTTGATCTCGAGGCACCTCACAACCGCACCGTATCGCTCGCGCCGGCAAGCGTGGGGTCCTTGCGGACAGGATGCTCCACACGGCTAGCGTCGAGGCTTCCAGGTTCCCGCCACCTGGATTGTGCGACCGCTGGGATCCGCCGCCCGGCGTCGCGCGGGCGACGGCCTCTCTTCGGAGGGGCCGTCGCCGAGTTCGCACCATCGGTGCCGGCGATGTTGCCCGGCTCAGCTGCCGATCTTGACCGCTCGCTGCAGCCCGCGTTCGGCAATGCGGATCTGTCGCTCGGCCTCGTGGATCGCCCCGACGAAGTCGTCTCGGTCGGTGCCGATGTGGGCCTCGGCGAGCGCGGCGACGCGTGCTCGGTACTGACCGATGTTGTCGGCGATCGTCGCGAGTTCGTGTGCGGTGGACTCCGTCGATCCGGCCATGGCGCGACCGTATCGCCCAAACCAGCCACGTCGGTCGGTGCGACCATCGGTAGCATCGGGCGCCGTGATCCCCGTTCGTGACGACCTGCGTGCGCTGGAGGGATATCACTCCGCCCAGGTCGAGGTCGACGTCCGGCTGAACACGAACGAATCGCCGTTCTCGCCGCCCGACGGGTTCCGGGACGCGCTCGCTGCCGAGATGAGCCGGGTCGAGTGGAACCGGTATCCCGATCGGGCCGCGTGGGCGCTGCGGTGTGACATCGCCGAACTGCACGGCTGCGACCCCGCCCAGGTGTTCGTGGCGAACGGGTCGAACGAGGTGTTGCAGACGCTGCTGCTGGCCTACGCCGGACCGGGGCGAACGGTCGCCACCTTCGAGCCGACCTACCAGATGCACGCCCAGATCGCGAGGGTGACCGGGGCGACCGTGGTCGAAGGCGAGCGAGCCGACGACTTCACGCTGGACCCCGCCGAGGTCGACCGCGTGCTCGCCGAGGCCGCGCCGCACGTGGTGTTCCTCACCTCACCGAACAATCCGACGGGGCTCGTCGAGCCGCGGGAGCGAGTCGAGCAGTTGCTCGCATCGGCCCCCGGTCTCGTCGTGGTCGACGAGGCATACGCCCAGTTCGCCGATTGGTCGGCGCTCGACATGGTCGACGAGTCGCGGCCGCTCGTCGTGACGCGGACCTTCTCGAAGACCTGGTCGATGGCCGGGGCCCGACTGGGGTACCTGATCGGGCCGACCTGGCTGGTCGCCGAGCTCGACAAGGTCGTGCTCCCGTACCACCTCGACACGGTCAAACAGCTCGCCGGTCGGGTTGCGCTGCGGTACACCGACGCCATGAACGAGCGCGTGGCGATGCTCGTCGCCGAACGCACACGGATCACCGAGGCGCTGCGTTCACTGCCGACCGACGTGTTCGACTCGGGTGCCAACTTCGTGCTGTTCCGCCCCACCGAGGCGGACGGGCGTGCCGTCTGGCAGGCGCTCGTCGATCGCAGCGTGCTCGTTCGGGACTGTTCGAGCTGGCCGCGCCTCGACAACTGCCTCCGGGTCACCGTCGGAACACCGCAGGAGAACGACCGCTTCCTGGCCGCACTCACCGACGCGCTCGCCGATGCCGGCGCAGACCCGCTCATCCTCACCACGGTCGACTCTCCGAAAGCCTGATCATGACGCGTACCGCCGCCCGCACCCGCTCGACGAAGGAGACCTCGATCGAGATCTCGATCGACCTCGATGGAACCGGCGTCACCGACATCTCGACCGGCATCCCGTTCTACGACCACATGCTCGACCAACTGGGCCGTCACGGCGGGTTCGACCTCGTGGTGCATGCCGAGGGCGACATCGAAATCGACACGCACCACACGGTCGAAGACGTGGCGATCACGCTCGGCGAGGTCTTTGCCGACGCGCTCGGCGACAAGGCCGGTGTCCGGCGCTTCGCCAGCGGTCGGTACCCGCTCGACGAGGCGTTGATCGACATCGCGCTGGACCTGTCCGGTCGCCCCCACGTCGACTGGCACGTCGAGATGCCCGAGTCGTTGCCGCTCGGCAACCCGGCGTTCGATCCGCAGCTCGCAGAGCACGTGGTCACGTCGTTCGCGACTGCGGCGAACATGACACTGCACGTCGAGATGGTGCGTGGGCGCAACACGCATCACATCATCGAGGCGACCTTCAAGGGGCTGGCACGGTCGCTGCGCGATGCGGTGCGGGTCGAGGACGCCGCCGGCGTGCCGTCGACCAAGGGCGTCCTGTGACGGGCGCTGCCCCGCTGATCGCCGTCCTCGACTACGGGATCGGAAACCTCCACTCTGCACAGAAGGCGCTGGAGAAGGGCGGCGCCGACGCCCGCCTCACCCGGGACGCGGGTCTGATCGCCGACGCCGCCGGAGTCGTCCTGCCCGGTGTCGGCGCGTTCGGTGCCTGCATGGATGCGTTGCGCAGCACCGGTCTCGAAGCGCCCACGCACGATGCGGTCGACTCGGGGCGGCCCTTCCTCGGTATCTGCGTCGGCATGCAGATGCTGTTCACCCGGTCGGAGGAGGACCCCGCAGCCCGAGGTCTCGACATCATCCCCGGGGCCGTCGAGTGGATTCCGCGACGGCCCCAAGATCCCGCAGATGCAGTGGAACCGTCTCGACTGCCGGCTGCCCGACGATCCGATGCTGCAGGGCCTCGGCACGGAGGCCTGGGTCTACTTCGTGCACTCGCTGCACGGCGTGCCCGACGACCCCGCGGCCGTTGCGGCGACGGTGGAGTACGGCACGACGCTGAACGCGGCGTTCCGGAGCGACAACGTGTTCGCGGTGCAGTTCCACCCGGAGAAGTCGAGCCGACCCGGACTCGCACTCCTCGCCAACTTCGTCCGCACGTGTGCGTCGACCAAGCGCCCGACCAAGAGATCGGCAAGGAGACGCCATGATCGAGCTGTATCCCGCCATCGACCTCCGCGGCGGTCAGGTCGTTCGGCTGCGTCAGGGGGACTATGGCGACGAGACCGTGTACGGCGACGATCCCGTTGCGGTCGCACGGAGCTTCGCCGATGCGGGCGCGACATGGATCCACATCGTCGATCTCGACGCGGCGAAGTCGGGCGACCCGGTCAACCGGCCGATCATCCAGTCGGTGGCTCGTGCCGTCCGATCGTGCGCACGGGTCCAGACCGGCGGCGGCGTCCGTGCGGTCGACGACGCCCGCCAGCTGGCCGACGCCGGCGTGGCGCGAGTGGTGATGGGCTCGGCCGCTGTCGCCGACCCGTCGCTGGTGGCGTCCGCCTCCGAGGTCGTGCCGGTGGCGGTCGGCCTCGATCACCGAGACGGCGAGGTGTCGGTGCACGGTTGGACCGAGGGCAGCGGGCTGCGACTGGACGACGCGTACGGCCTGTTCCCGACGGCCGAGGTGTTCGTCATCACCGACATCGGACGCGACGGGATGCTGGAGGGGCCCGATGTCGCCGGACTCGCCCGATCGGCTGCGGAGGCCGGTGCTCCGGTGATCGCGAGCGGCGGGGTGGCCGACCTGGACGACATCGCGAAGCTCGCCGCGATCGAGGGGCTCGGCGGCATCATCACGGGCAAGGCGCTCTACGAGGGCCGGTTCACCGTTGCCGAGGCACTGCAGGTGTTGTCGTGAAGACCGCGAGAGTCATCCCGTGCCTCGACGTGACCGAGGGCCGTGTCGTCAAGGGCACGAACTTCGTCGAACTGCGCGACGCCGGCGACCCCGTCGAGCTGGCCGCCCGCTACGACCTCGAGGGCGCCGACGAGCTCGTCTTCCTCGACATCACCGCGTCGAGCGACAAGCGCCAGACCACGGTCGACATGGTGCGCTCGGTGGCCGACCAGGTGTACATCCCGTTCACCGTCGGGGGCGGGATCCGCACGCTCGAAGACGCCCGGACGATGCTCCAGGCGGGCGCCGACAAGGTGAGTGTGAACACCGCCGCCGTCGAACGGCCGGAGCTGATCTCCGAGATCGCCGCCGTCTTCGGCAACCAGTGCGTCGTGTGTGCCATCGACGCCAAGCGGCGCTCGGCCGACGTCGGCGACGGGTGGGAGGTGTACCTGCACGGCGGGCGCACACCGACCGGGATCGACGCCGTCGAGTGGGCGAAACGCGCCGTCGAACTCGGAGCGGGTGAATTGTTGCTGACCTCGATGGACCGCGACGGCACCCGAGAGGGATTCGACATCGACCTCACGCGCACGATCGCCGACGCCGTCAACGTGCCGATCATCGCGAGCGGCGGTGTGGGCACGCTGGAGCACCTGGTCGAGGGAGTGCAGCGCGGTGGTGCCGACGGCGTGCTCGCCGCATCGATCTTCCACTTCCGCGAACACACGGTGGCCGAGGCCAAGGCCGTCATGATCGACGCCGGCATCGCCGTCCGCCCCGCCTGAAGCGTTCGTCGGTGCCCGGCACCGACGAACATGTGCGGCTCACGCTTTCGGGGGCGCAGGGTTCGTGGTTTACGGTGCGACGGATGACGACGGATGCAGTACGCACGGAGCGACGAGACGGTGGGGTCCTGGTCTGCCACATCGACGACGGGAAGGCGAATGCGCTGTCGAAGGACATCATCGCCGGTGTGATCGCCGCCGTCGACGAGGCCGAAGCCGACGATTCGATCACGGCCCTGGTCCTCCACGGGCGTGAGGGCAAGTTCAGTGCCGGATTCGACCTGACGGTGATGCGCAGCGGAGACCTCGCGGCGATGTCGGACCTCGTCTCCGACGGCGGTGAACTGGTCCGTCGCCTGTACGGCGCAGGTGTGCCCGTCGTTGCCGCATGCACCGGCCATGCGCTGGCCGCGGGGGCGCTCGTCCTGCTCGGCTGCGACGTTCGTGTCGGCGCCGACATCGACTGCAAGATCGGCTTGAACGAAGTGGCCATCGGCATGGTGCTCCCCGATTGGGCGTTCACGATCGCCATCGCCCGCCTGAGCAATCGGCATCTCCAGCGGTCGGTCGCCACGGCCCGCATCACCGATGCGGCGACCGCCGTCGACATCGGATACCTCGACAAGTGGTGCCGACCGAGCAGGTGCTCGACGCGGCCGTCGCGCTCGCTGCCGAGTTCGCCGCCCTGCACGCGGGTGCGTACCGAGGCACCGTGCAGAAGCTGCGCGGCGATGTGCTCGACACGCTCGCGGAGCAGATTGCGGCCGATCGAGCGCGCCGGCGCCGTTCCGACCGTCTGACGATCGGGCGCCGAAGGGTTCGGATCGCTCGAGAATGGATACGGTCGGGTCATGGCTCAACCCACCGTCAATCCGAACATGGAATACCGCCGCCTCGGCAAGAGCGGCCTGCAGGTCAGCGTGCTCAGCTTCGGCAGCTGGGTCACGTTCGACACCCAGATCGACAACAACGCCGCAGTCGAGTGCATCGCCGCCGCCGGTGATGCCGGCTGCAACTTCTTCGACAACGCCGAGGCGTACGCCGGCGGCAAGAGCGAGGAGATCATGGGCCACGCGCTCCGCGAGCTCGGATGGCCACGCTGGTCGTACGTGCTCACCACGAAGATCTACTGGGGCATCCACGGCGAGGTCCCCAACATGCGCAACACCCTCAACCGCAAGTACCTGATGCATGCGATCGACGGGTCGCTCGAGCGTTTCCAGCACGACTTCGTCGACGTGCTCTACTGCCACCGTTCCGATCCGAACACGCCGATCGAGGAGACCGTGCGTGCGATGAGCGACATCATCGATGCCGGCAAGGCCCTCTACTGGGGCACGAGCGAATGGTCCGCCGACGAGATCCGCGCCGCGATCGAGATCGCCCAGCGCCACGGCTGGCACGCACCCGTCACCGAGCAGAGCCAGTACAACCTGCTCGAACGCAAGAAGGTCGAGCGCGAGTACGCCCGGCTCACCGCCGACTACGGCTACGGCAACACGATCTGGAGCCCGCTGGCCTCCGGTCTGCTGACCGGCAAGTACAAGGACGGCATCCCCGAGGACTCCCGCGGTGCGCTCGCCGGCTACGAATGGCTTCAGGATCGGCTGTCCGACGGCGAGGCGATCGCCCGCGTCGAGAAGCTGCGACCGATCGCCGACCGGCTCGACTGCTCGATGGCGCAGTTGTCGCTCGCCTGGGCGACCAAGCACGAGATGGTGTCGTCGGTGATCACCGGTGCATCCAAGGTCTCCCAGGTCGTCCAGAACTTCGAAGCCGTCGACGTGATCCCGCTGATCACCGACGAGGTCAAAGCGGAGATCGAGGCGGCCATCGGTCGCTGACCCAGGCGGTCACCCGTTCGGCGACCGATGCCGGTCTGGCCGGCGATGAAGTGGTCGGCCATGTCGATCACGCCGAACTCGGCGTCGGGCCACCGCTCGACGATCGGCTCGCGCCACGGCAGGTGGCGCGAACTGGTCGTGGGCCGGGGTCGAGCACGAGCGTCGGAACGACGATGCCGCGGTTCGGCGGCGATGTGGCCGAGCGGCGGAGCGACGAGCACCTTGCCGGCGATGTCGTCGCGGTCGAGTGCCAACGCGATCATCGCACCGAACGAGTAGCCGAGGGCCAGCGTGGGCACGTCGGGCACGATTCGTCCGATCTCGTCGAGCGCGGCCTCGGCGTCGAGCCGTTCGCCGACGCCATCGGTCGAACGTCGGTCGGAAGTCGAACCTGCAGCGACGGCGACACCGACGCTCGGCAGCGCGCGATGGAGCGCATCGACGACCGGGTTGAACCGGTTGCCGCCGAACTGCGGGTGCGGGTGGCACACGATCGCGGCCGCTCGACAGTCGGTCGGGACCGACGAGATCGCCGATCGATCGCTGACGCCGTCGGCGGTCTCGAATCGCACCGGGCGTTCGGTCGGGAGCGCTCATCACCGGAGACGGTACCCTGCCCGTCGATGTCCGGACCTGACGACAAGCTGCCGATCAAGATGCTCAACGACCGCGTGCTCGTGAGCACCGCCGACAACGGCGAGCGCAAGTCGTCGGGTGGCATCCTGATCCCGGCCACCGCCGAGATGGCGAAGCGCCTGGTCTGGGGCACCGTGGTCGCCCAGGGCCAGAACGTTCGGTCCTGCGAGGTCGGCGACAAGGTGTTGTTCAGCCCGGACGACCGGTACGAGGTCGAGGTGCAGGGCAACGACTACGTCATGTTGCGCGAGCGCGAGCTGCATGCCGTGGCCGCTGAACGCATCGAAGCCTCCACCGGCCTCTACCTCTAGGCGACGTCGCACCCCGGCCCACCCGATTGCCGTCCACCCTCCGTTTGCGTGTGATTTTCGGCCCCTCCAGCGGCCGAAATCACACACAAACGCAAGGGGGTGGGGGAGTCGTGTGCTTCGTAGGATGATCCGATGCCGGAGACGACCATCATCGAGGCGACCGAGGAGCAGTTGGCTGGCGTGAAGTTCAACGCCGACGGCCTCGTGACCGCCATCGCCCAGGACATCGAGAGCGGAGAGGTCCTCATGCTCGCCTGGATGAACGCAGCGTCGCTGCGGATGACCTTCGACGAGGGACGGATGGTCTACTGGTCGCGGAGCCGCCAGGAGCTGTGGCGCAAGGGCGACACGAGCGGCGACCGCCAGTTCGTCCGCGAGGCGTACTACGACTGCGACGCCGACGCGTTGCTGTTCAAGGTCGAGCAGGAGGGTGCGGGAGCCTGCCACACCGGCGCCCGCAGCTGCTTCTTCCAGTCGTTCGGATGAGGTTCCGACCCTCCCGCGAGGAGTTCCACGCGCACGCAGCGACCCACAGCGTGGTTCCGGTGTGGACCGAGCTGCTCGCCGACCTCGAGACCCCGGTCGCCGCCTACAGCAAGCTGGTCGGCGACGGCCCGGGCTTCCTGCTCGAGTCGGTCGAAGGCGCCGAGCGCTGGGCGCGTTTCTCCTTCGTCGGCCGCAACCCGTCGGCCACCCTCGTGCTGCGTGACGGACGCGTCGAACTCGACGGGCCACTCCCCGACGGGATCCCGACCGACCGCGGCATCCTCGCCGCGATGGAGGCGCTCCTCGCCCAGTACACGAGCCCGACCTTCGACGACCTGCCGCCGCTCCACGGCGGAATGATGGGCTTCCTCGGCTACGACGTGATCCGTGAGGTCGAGCACCTCCCCGACGTGCCGACAGATGATCGCGACTACCCCGATGCCGTCATGTCGGTGATCGGCTCACTGGCGGCGTTCGACCACTGGCGTCAGCGGGTGTATCTCATCGAGAGCGTTCGCACGCTCGGGATGTCGCCCGCCGAGCTCGATGCCGCGTACGACGCCGCCATCGGCCGTGTCGAGCAGGCGATCAGCGACCTGGCACAACCGCTGGCGTACACGCCGGTCGAGCCTCCGACGCCCGACGACGACCTGCCGACGCTCGAGTCGACGATGGGCAACGGCGTGTATCAGCGAGCAGTCGAGGTCGCAAAGGAGCACGTCGTCGCCGGCGACATCTTCCAGGTCGTGCTCGCGCAGCGCTACGACCTCGAGCTGGGCGCCGACCCGTTCGACGTCTATCGAGTCCTGCGTCAGGTGAATCCATCGCCGTACATGTACTTCGTCAAGCATCCCGAGTTGACCATCGTCGGATCGTCGCCCGAGCCGATGGTGCAGCTCCTCGACCGCAAGGTGATCTCGCGCCCGATCGCCGGCACGCGTCGCCGCGGTCGGACCGACGAGCACGACCGGCGCATGGCCGCCGAGCTGATCGAGCATCCGAAGGAGCGCGCCGAGCACGTGATGCTCGTCGACCTCGCTCGCAACGACGTCGGCCGCGTCGCGAAGTTCGGCACGGTGACGGTCGACGAGCTGATGACGCTCGAGCGGTACAGCCACGTGATGCACCTCACCTCGCAGGTCTCGGGCGACCTCGTCGACGATCTCGGGCCGATCGACGTGCTGCGTGCGACGTTGCCGGCGGGCACGGTCAGCGGGGCCCCGAAGGTCCGGGCGATGGAGATCATCGACTCGCTCGAACCGGTCAAGCGCGGGCCGTATGCCGGCGTCGTCGGCTACGTCGACTGGTCGGGCAATCTCGACACGGCGATCGCGATCCGGACGATGTTCATCACCGGTGACGGCAGGACCGCCAGCCTGCAGGCGGGCGCCGGGATCGTCGCCGACTCCGTGCCGGACGACGAAGACCTCGAGTGTCGCAACAAGGCCGCTGCCCTGCTCGCCGCGATCCCGGCGGCCCGGCGGATGACCGCAGCGCGCAGAGACGCCGGGACGTCGGCCTAGAAGATCAGGATCAGCAAGAAGACCGGCGACACGATCGCGAACGCGAATCCGCTCACGACCGCCAACGCCATCAGGCCCGGCAGTCTCGTCAACGAACGCAGCGCGAGCGCCAGTGCCGGATAGCTCGACCCCTGCTGATCCACGCCCGCGCGCATCGAGGAGAACTGACGTGAGACCTGCACGATGCTCTCGTTCTCGGAGACTTCGCTGACCTCGATGGTCTCGAAGACCGTCCGCTGGGCGGCGTCGTCGTTGCCGATGAACTGTCGGATCTCGCCGGCGAGCGCGTCGCTGTTGCGCCGAACCATCCAGAGTCGGAACATGGCGAGCAGCACGGACCCGAGCGCCACCACGACGCCGACCCCACCGAGGAAGACCCAGGCCGATCGGGCCCCGCCGTCGAGCGCGGCGAGCCCGAGCAGGAAACTCCCGACGCAGGAGACGGACGCGAAGATCAACACGCCACCCGCCAGCGCGTTGGCTCGCCGGAGCAGCACCAACAGCACCTCGACCGCGCGATCGGCGAGCTGATCGAGCGGAGACCGATCGTCGTCGGGACCGTAGGTGTCGTCGGGGAAGATGGCGTCGTCGTCGCTCATGTCGTTCGCAGTGTGCCACGGCAGAATGGCGGTGTGAACACCGACGATGCCGTGACCGAGACCGCCACCTACATCGACGATCGAGCCCGGGACGCGGTGACGGTGTCGGGTGCCGACGCCCAGAGCTACCTGCAATCGCAGATCGCCCAGGAAATCCGTGATCTGCCGGTCGGTGGAGCGCGCTGGACGCTGGTGCTCGATCCGACCGGGAAGGTCGACTCACTGGCGCGTCTTCGTCGAACCGACGACGAGGTGTTCGTGCTCGACACCGATGCCGGCTTCGGGGAGGCGCTGCTCGCTCGCATCAACCGTTTCAAGATCCGTGTCGATGCCGACACCACGTTCGAGGCGGCGTCGGCGTCTTCGCCCTCGGTCGAGCACGAACTGGCCCGAATCGGCGGCGGGTGGCCGCGGATGGGCGCAGAGATCGAGCCGGGAGCGACGATTCCCGCGACGACCGGCGTCGTCCCCGTCGCAGTGAACTTCCAGAAGGGTTGCTATCCGGGCCAGGAACTCGTCGAGCGGATGGACTCACGCGGTGCCGACGCCCCCCGTGCGCTGCGCATCGTCGACCTCGCGCCAGGTGCCGCCGTCGGTGACGCCGTCCACGACACGGACGGCAACGAGGTCGGCACGGTGACCAGTGTGACCGGCGACGGCGGCATCGGCCTCGCCTACGTCAAGCGCGGCGCCGACGTCGGCCGACTGCCCGCCCACCTCGCCTGAACCTGCGCTCCGCCGGGATTTCGCATGGTTGGGCAGCGAGACGAGGGTCAGGCGGTGGGGGCGAGCGAGTTGCGGATCGCGACCACGTCGGGGTGAAAGCGCAGGTCGGCCAGCTCCGGCGCCCGATCGATCGTCGTCGCCAATCCGGCGGCGGATGTCCCGGCGTCGGCTGCCGAGCGGAGCCAGCCGATCGCGGTTTCCTGATCGCCGAGCGCTCCGGCGGCGCGAGCGACGATCGCGGCACTCAGCGTGTTCGGCTGTCGACTGAACGATCCGGCGGCGTAGTGCGCCGCCTCGTCATAGCGGCGAGTCGTCAGGAGCAGATTGGCCAGGACGTACTCGTTGCCGGGGTCGCCGGAGGGGAGTGGTTCGGGCAGCAGGTCGATCAGCTCCGCCGCGTCGGCGGGCGAGATGGCCAGGTCGGCGACAGCGGCGCCCGGTTGCGGATGGCTGAGCGCCGCGACCAACAGGCGCCGCGCCTTGCCCTGCTTCCCGGCTCGCAGCGCTGCGGCGGCCGACTCCCACGGTGATCGCGGGGCCTGCTGTGGCTTGCCGGCGTTGAGCATCTGCAGCTGGGTGATCAAGAGGAACCCGATGAACAACACGAAGCCGCGGTATCCGGTGCCGACCATGACGACCGCACCGGCCAGCGTCGCCGCGATCGAGAAGTACAGCATGTAGCGCCGGGCTCGGCCGGGAACGAGTCGGTCGAGCCCGTACGTCACGATGTTGCCGCCGTCGAGCGGCAGGACGGGGATGAGGTTCATCGCACCGATCGCCGGGCCGGCCCACCAGATCGCGGCGGCCGCCGGCGACGTCGAGGCGGACGATGGCTCGAGCGGGTTCACGCCCATCGCGAGCAGGACGGCGACGCTGGTGCTGATGTGGACGAACGGTCCGGCGAACGAGATCCAGGCCTGTTCGGATCGGCTGAGTTCCCGGGTCGGTCGGTACGACGCATAGCCGGCGAGGAAGCCCAGTGAGATCTCGGCGTGGGCGCCCGTACGGCGGGCGGCGACCGCGTGGCCGAGCTCGTGCACGAGGGTCAGCACGGCGATCGACCCGGCGAGCCAGAAGCCGAACGCATCGCGGTAGAGGAACACGATCAACGCCATGAACATGATGAAGCCGGACTGGACCTTCACGTCGAAGCCGAGCAGGCGAAACATGGCCCCAGGCTAGGACGCAGGAGAACGCCTCGGGCCCCGGGCGGCGGTCATTGACAGGGGTCCTATGCTGGAGATCCGTATGCCTTACGTCTACAGCTTCGACCACAAGCACCGCCGCCCTCCGATGGAGTACAAGGACCTGCTCGGTGGCAAGGGTGCAAACCTCGCCGAGATGACATCGGTTCTCAAGTTGCCCGTCCCGCCGGGGTTCACGATCTCGACCGATGCGTGCCGCGCCTACATGGACAACGGGTGGCCCGACGGTCTCGACGACGAGATCTCACAGCAGGTGTTCGACCTGGAGAAGGCGATGGGCCGCAAGCTCGGCGATCCGCGCGATCCGCTGCTCGTCTCGGTTCGCTCGGGTGCCAAGTTCTCGATGCCGGGCATGATGGACACCGTCTTGAACCTCGGGCTGAACAACGAGAGCGTCGTCGGCCTGGCGACGGTGACGAACAACGACCGCTTCGCCTACGACTCGTACCGTCGCTTCATCGCAATGTACGGACGGATCGTGCTCGGGGTCGACGGTGAGCACTTCGAGGAGCCGCTGGAGGCGGCGAAGGCGAAGGCGGGCACGACCAACGATGCCGACCTCGACCTCGACGCGCTGACCGAGCTCTGCCAGGTGTACCTGAAGGTGGTCAAGAAGGCCACAGGTGCAGAGTTTCCGCAGCGCCCGCGTGACCAGCTGCGCGGCGCCGTCGAAGCGGTGTTCGCCTCCTGGAACGGCGCCCGGGCAATCGCCTATCGGGTGCGTGAGAAGATCAGCCACGATCTCGGAACGGCGGTCAACGTCCAGGCCATGGTGTTCGGCAACCGGGACGACAGCTCGGCGACCGGCGTCGGCTTCACACGTGACGCCGCGACCGGCAAGAACGAGCCCTACGGCGACTTCCTCATCAACGCGCAGGGCGAGGACGTGGTCGCCGGCATCCGCAACACCGAGAGCCTCGACCACATGAAGAAGTCGTTCCCGGAGATCTACAAGGAGCTGCTCGACATCTTCCTCCGGCTCGAAGCGCACTACAGGGACATGTGCGACACCGAATTCACCATCGAGCAGGGCAAGCTCTGGATGCTGCAGACGCGGATCGGCAAGCGCACCGGTGTCGCGGCACTGAAGATGGCCGTCGACATGACGAAGGGGACCAAGGACGGCAAGGGCGGCCGTTGGAAGATCAGTCGAGACGAGGCGATCCTGCGGGTCACCGAGGAGCACCTCGACTCGGTGCTGCATCCTCAGTTCGCCAACGCGGGCAAGACCCTGGCCAGCGGCCTCGGCGCGTCGCCCGGCGCCGCGGTCGGCAAGGTGTACTTCACCGCAGACGACGCCGTCGACGCGGACGAACGTGGGGAACGTGTGGTGCTCGTCCGCAACGAGACGAGCCCCGAAGACGTGCACGGGATGATGGTCGCCCAGGGCATCCTCACCGCCCGCGGCGGCCTCGTCAGCCACGCCGCCGTCGTGGCTCGCGGCTGGGGAACCCCTGCCGTGGTCGGAGCCGAGGAGATCAAGATCCACGGCAAGCAGTTCAGCGTCGGTGACATCGTCGTCGAAGAGGGCGACGAGATCTCCCTCGACGGGACCACCGGCCAGGTGATGCTCGGCGCGATGGTGATGGAGGACTCCAAACCACCGGCCGAGTTCGACGTGCTGCTCAAGTGGGCCGACCAGGTCCGCAAGGGCAAGCTCGCCGTGCGCGCCAACGCCGACACCGGTGAGGACGCTGCCAACGCTCGCGCCCTCGGCGCGGAGGGCATCGGCCTGTGTCGCACGGAGCACATGTTCCTCGCGCCCGACCGGCTGCCGATCGTGCGCGAGATGATCCTCGCGTCGACGCCGAAGCAGGAGGCCGCAGCGCTCGAAAAGCTGCGCGAGGCGCAAGAGGCCGACTTCACCGAGGTGCTCGAGGCAATGGACGGGCTGCCGGTCACGATCCGCTTGCTCGACCCGCCCCTCCACGAGTTCCTTCCTTCCGTCGAGGAGTTGCGGGTGAAGCAAGCCCTGAAGGGCAAGCTCAGCAAGAAGGACGAGAAGATGCTCGATGCGGCCGAGTCCTGGGCTGAGCACAACCCGATGATCGGCACCCGCGGGGTGCGGCTCGGCGTGATCAAGCCGGGTCTGTACGCGATGCAGGTGCGCGCGTTGCTCGCCGCGGCCGCGAAGCTGCGCGACGCCGGCAAGAAGCCGATCGTGGAGATCATGATCCCGCTCACCGTCACCCGCGAGGAGCTGGCGCTCGCCCGGAGCTGGGTCCAAGAAGAAATCGACGCGGCGCTCGCCGGCATGAAGAAGAAGCCGATCATCACGATCGGCACGATGATCGAGACACCGCGTGCGGCGATCCGCGCCGACGAACTGGCTGAGGTCTCCGACTTCTTCAGCTTCGGGACCAACGACCTCACCCAGCTCACGTTCGGGTTCAGCCGTGACGATGTCGAGAGCCGCATGATGCCGGCGTATCTCGAGCAGGGACTGCTGAAGCGGAACCCGTTCGACACGATCGATCAGACCGGTGTCGGCGATCTCGTGCGGATCGGCGCCGAGCGCGGGCGGAGCACGAAGCCGGGCCTGAAGCTCGGTGTGTGCGGCGAGCACGGCGGAGATCCGGAGTCGATCGACCTCTTCTACCGGGTCGGGCTCGACTACGTGTCGTGCAGCCCGTTCCGCGTGCCGATCGCTCGGCTCAGCGCCGCACAGGCGATCCTCAACAACGCCTGATCGGCCGCGGGCTGAACACTCGGTGAGATACCGGGCATGATGGAGCGGTGATGTCCATCGTGCCCGGTGTTCTCTCGGCGAGCGAGCGCAACGCGAACCTCGCCGACATCGACGTTGCGGCATGGCAGTGGGCTGCGCTCCTGGCGCTGATCGTGGCCATGCTGCTCGTCGACCTGCTGGTGGTGCACAAGGAGGCCCACGAGGTCTCGACGAAGCAAGCGGCCATCGAGTCGGCGGTCTGGATCGGCGTGGGCGTCGCGTTCACCGGGGTCGTCGCCTTGTGGTTCGGGGGACAGGCGAGCGGCGAGTACATCTCGGGCTATCTGATCGAGAAGAGCCTGAGCGTCGACAACGTCTTCGTGTGGGCGCTGATCATGGGCTACTTCGCGGTCCCGCAGCGGTATCAGCATCGGGTGCTGTTCTGGGGCATCTTCGGCGCACTTGCGTTGCGCGCGGTGTTCATCTTCGCGGGCGTCGCCCTGATCGAACGTTTCGATTGGATCCTCTACGTCTTCGGCGGCTTCTTGATCTACACCGCCGGCAAACTGGTCTTCACCGACAACGATCACGTCGACCCCGGCAACTCGAAGTTCTTGAAGCTGGTGCATCGGTTCGTGCCGGCGACCGACGAGTTCGACGGACAGAAGCTGTTCACGAAGAAGAACGGCAAGCGGTTGGCGACTCCGCTGTTCGCCGTGCTGATGCTGGTCGAGGCGACCGACGTCGTGTTCGCCGTCGACTCCGTCCCCGCGGTGCTCGCAGTGTCCAACGAGCAGTTCATCGTCTTTGCGTCGAACGCGTTCGCGATCCTCGGACTGCGTGCGCTCTACTTCCTGCTCGCCGACATGCACTCCCGTTTCACGTATCTGCAGGAGGGGCTTGCGATCATCCTCGCGTTCGTCGGCGTGAAGATGATCATCGCCGAGTGGTATCACATCCCGACGGCGCTCTCGCTCGGTGTGATCGCGATCGTGCTCACGGCATCGGTCGGCTTCTCGTTGAAGGACGCCCGTCGGGCCGAACGTGAAGCCGAACTGGTCGACGCGGCCTTCGACGACACGAAGTGAGGGGGACCGCGCGAGTCGCCCTCAGTGATCGCGCGGGGCGACCACCGGTGGCGGAGCGGCCTCGGCGGCTCGCGTCCATGCCGCGGGTTCGAGCGGATCGAACTGGCGGCTCGGATGGAGGCTCGTGTTCAGCCAGGTGGCGAAGCGCTTGGCATCGAGTGGGCGGGACACGGCATAGCCCTGGGCGACGTCGCAGCCGATGTCACGCAACTGTTGGAGCACCTGCTCGCTCTCGACCCCTTCGGCGACCACTTCGAGACCGAGGTTGTGGCCGAGGTCGATGGTCGATCGCACGATCACCTCGTCCTGCTGGTCGATCAGCATGTTCGCGATGAAACTCTGGTCGACCTTCAGCTCGCTGACCGGCAGCTGGCGCAGGTAGCTCAGCGACGAATAGCCGGTGCCGAAGTCGTCGATCGACAGATGGACGCCGAGTTCGTGCAGTTCCTGGATCGTCGAGCGGGAGCGGGGTGCTTCGAGCAGGAGTGACGACTCGGTGATCTCGAGGGTGAGCGAACCGGGGTCGACGCCGTGCTGCGAGAGGTATCCGGCGACGCGCGTGGCGAGGTTGGCATCGAGCAGGTCGTGCGTCGAGAGGTTGACCGAGAGGGTCAGGTGATGCCCGAGGTCCTGCAGATGTCGCAACTCGACGATGCCCTGTGCCAGCACGGTGTCGGTCAGCTGCTTGATCAGGCCGGTGTCTTCGGCCACGCGCACGAAGTCGGTCGGTGGCACCGCGCCGCGAGCGTGGTGGTTCCAACGCGCCAACGCCTCCGCGCCGGTGACGAGGCCAGTCGCCAGATCGAGTTTCGGTTGATACGCCACGGAGAGTTCGCCGTCGTCGAGCGACCGGCGAAGATCCCCGAGCATCGACAGGCGAGCCGGCGTACGCCGGTCGAGTTCGGAGCGGAAGAACTCGACACCCACGTGTCGGGACTTGGCGTTGTACATGGCGATGTCGGCGTGTCTCGAGCGCGGTCTCCGGATCGGGATCTTCCGGCGGGATGCGCGCAACCCCGACGCTGGCGGTGACCACGAGCGACAGGCCGTCGAGCGTCACCGGTTCGCCGGCGGCGTCGATGCAGGCGTGGGCGAGCGCGATCGCCTCGTCGTCGGAGTGTGCGAGCGTGACGACGGCAAACTCGTCGCCGGCGAGACGCGCGATGAAATCGGCGGCACCGAGCTGGGCCGCGATTCGGCGTGTGAATTCGATCAGCAACTCGTCGCCGGCATGGTGCCCGAGGGTGTCGTTCACCTCCTTGAACCGGTCGAGGTCCATCATCATGACGTAGCGATGCTGGCCGTTCGGCGTGTCGGTGCGGATCGCCGCGAGATGTCGCTGCAGGGTAGTTCGGTTCGGGAGTCCGGTGAGGGCATCGTGGCGGGCCTCGAACTGCATCTGGCGGTGCAGGAGGCTCCGCCGGAGGCTTGCGGCGAGCTGATCGGCCAGGCTCTGCGCACGGTCCAGGTCGTCGGAGTCGAAAGGTGTGGTCGACGAGGCGCTGCGGGCCATGATGACCACGCCCATCATGCCGATGTCGTCGTCGATGACGGCGACGATTGCGTCGCCGCAGACTTCGAGGCCGGGGAATCCCGCGGCGGCGATCTCGGGGCCGGTGGTCACGACCACCGAGGTCGCAGAGACGAGGTTGATCCATTCGGCGGTGCTGAGTTGTTGGCTCGCCGCCCGGAGTCCGACAGTGCTGAAGACCCGCGTGCCTCGATCGGGCGAGATCACGGCGAGCATCGTGAGATCGGCGCGAAGGATCCGGGAGGCTTCGCCCACGGCCGAGGCGCCGACCTCGTCGAGATCGAGCGAACGACCGATACGTCCGGCGAAGCCGTGGATGGCGCGGAGGTCCCGGAGCTGTTGGCCGAGTCGGCCGTGTCGGCGCATCATGTACCAGAGGGCGACTGCGGGGAAGGCGGCGAGGAAGGCAAGTGGGGGCGAGATGAGATAGAGCGTGAGCAGGGCGCCGGCCATCGCACTGTTGACGAGCAGCACCCACACGGCCTTGAGATCGTCGATGATTCGTCTCAGGGGATCGTCGACGAATCGAGAGACGGCGATCGCCACTCCGAGGGAACCGACCACGCTCGCGGCGGTGACGGCGAGCGTCGCTGCGATCACGGTGTCGACGTCCGAGACCGCATCGGGCGAGAGCACCGAGTGGATGATCAGGTACGCGACGGCCGCCTCGAGCCAGAACAGGGCGAGGTTGAACAACAGCTTGTAGACGGGCGGCCGCTTGATGACGACGAAGACGACAGCGCTCGCGACCAGGCGACAGGCGATGCCGGAGAGCGGATCGAGGTAGACCAGCGCGAAGATGAGCGGGATCTCCGACAGCGAGAACAGGATGGCATTGCCCCGGAACTCGATGCGGAAGACCGTGAGCAACGTCGCGCCGAAGCCGGCGGCGATCAGGGGAACCGCCCAGATCCCGGACGGTCGCAATGCCGAACTGAGACCGTCGACGGCGAGCGTTGCGACGAACGCGAGCGCTGTGAACAGCACCGTCAGGCCCATCACCTCGAACGTGGCGCGGCGAGCGATCGCGGCGTTGTCGTCCGGGCGAACTCTGTGCGGGCGTGCGCCCGTTGACGTCTCTGGTATCACTTCACGCAGCTCCTCACAGGCTTTCGGCCCATGAACTGCGAAACTTGAAGGACTGGCGAGGACTGGTGGTGGACGTGTCCGTCACACCGAGGGGATCAGCCCCAGTGTGCGCCGCCCCAGTGTGCGCCGCCGAGTGTGCGCCGCCGAGGTGTGCTCCGCCGAGGTGTGCGCCGCCGAGTGTGCGCCGCCCCAGTGTGCGCCGCCCCGAGTGTGCGCCGCCGCAGTGTGCGCCGCCCCAGTGTGCGCCGCCCGAGTGTGCGCCGCCGAGTGTGCGCCGCCCCAGTGTGCGCCGCCCCGAGTGTGCGCCGCCCCAGTGTGCGCCGCCGAGTGTGCGCCGCCCAGGTGTGCGCCGCCCGAGGTGCGCCCCACCGAGTGTGCGCCGCCCAGGTGTGCTCCGCCCAAGTGTGCTCCGCCCAAGTGTGCTCCGCCCAGTGTGCGCCGCCCCAGTGTGCTCCACCCCAGTGTGCGCCGCCCAGGTGTGCGCCGCCCCAGTGTGCGCCGCCCCAGTGTGCGCCGCCCCAGTGTGCGCCGCCCCAGTGTGCGCCGCCCCAGTGTGCGCCGCCCCAGTGAGCGCCGCCCCAGTGAGCGCCGCCCCAGCATTCGGTCGAGCGTGCAGGCGGTGACGGCCGAGGTGTCGATCGGAGCCTGCTGAACGGCGGGCGTGAACGTCTGCGTGGCGTCGGTGATGGCTGCAGCGGCAGCGAGGTCAGCGCGCACGAGATTGGCGCCGGCGCTGGAGTCCGAGCCAGCGATCGGCTGCGCCGTCGTGGTGAGCATCGACTTGGCCTGATCAGGGGTCAGGTCCGGGTGCTGCTGGTACAGCAGCGCAACGACGCCGGCCGTGACCGCTGTGGACTGCGACGTGCCGGTGCCCGTGAAGAGCATGTCGTCGGAGTACGCCGTCGACGTGCCGACGTCGGAGTGGTTGAGGTCGGCGTTGCTGCCAGTGGCCCGGAGGCTCTGGATGTGTGCGCCGGGGGCAGCGACGTCGGGGTTGCGGATGCCGTCACCGCCGTTCGAGAAGTCGGCGATCGACAGTCCGTCATCGTCGGCGTCGGCGCCGGCAACGGTGATCACGAACGGGTCGATTCCGGGCGACGCGAGCCGGTCGGCGTCGTTGCCCTCGTTGCCGGCCATGGTGACGACGGTGATCCCGGCGTTCCAGGCACGCTCGACCGCAGCGGTCAGCGGATCGTCGATGTACGGAAGCGGCGACCCGCTGTCGTAGGAGAGGTTGATGACCTTGATGTCGAGGTCGTGCGGCGTTCGCGATCACCCAGTCGACGCCGGCGACGACGTCGATCGGGTCGCTGGAGCCGTCGCGGCCGGCGATCTTGACCGACACGATCCCCGCATCGGGGGCGACGCCGAGGAACTTCTCGGGATGATCGGCGACGGTGGCGGGATCGGCGCCCGGCTCGCTGCCGGCGATGATGCCGCTCATCGTGGTGCCGTGTCCGTTGGTGTCGAGGAACTGCAGTGGAGGGGTCGCCGGCCTCGGAGGAGAGGTCGACGACGGCCACGACGTTGCCGTCGAGGCTGGCGACGTCGGAGCGACACCGGTGTCGATGACGGCGACGTTGACGCCTGCGCCCGTGATGCCCTGCGCCCAGAGATCGCGGGCGCCGATCTGATCGACGACGTTGTACATCGAGCCCGGCGACAGCGTCGCGGCGTCGATGCCGAGTTCCATCGTGCTCGCATCTCCGGCGAGCACCGTCGGATCGTCCGCCTGGAGGCCGATGCCGACCGTCGTCGCGATGAGTGCAGCCGCCGCGAACGGTGCCCAGCCCTGCGCGTCGACGGGGCGTCGGTGCCGCATGCGTGGTGAGCCGGGACTCGACGTGCGTGGAGCCCGTGCCGGGTTGCCGGGCGGACTGGCGCTGAAGTACTCATGGATCCTCCGTCTGTCATGCCGATGGGACGACATCTTGACCAACTCGTGAACCCGTCTTGAGGAACACGCCGGCTTTTTCTCGCTTCCGTCAAGCATAGCCGATGATTGCGTCAGGTGTCACACTCGGAGAACGCGGAGCGTGTTCGGCGAAGCACGTCGACGGCTCCGGTCGGGTTCGAGTGGCCGCAGCCGGTGCTGGACTCGTGCGCTGTGGGCGTTGCAGCGAACGAGTCGACACGCAGCGTGGTGACGTCAGTCGGCGGTGCGGCGCAAGGTCTGTCGGCGAACTCGCCCGATGTGTCGCCGAGTAGCGTGAAGCCGTGGGGATCGCGGACGACGACATCGACAAGATCCGCTCCACCGTGTCGATCGTCGACCTCGTCGGCGGCTACGTCGCACTCAAGCGGGTCGGTCGGAACTGGTCCGGTCTCTGCCCGTTCCACGCGGAGAAGTCGCCGTCGTTCTACGTCCGCGAGGAAACCGGTCGCTACAAGTGTTTCGGGTGCGACAAGGGCGGTGACGTGTTCACGTTCATCCAGGAGATCGAGCACACCGATTTCCCCGGCTCGGTCGAACACCTTGCGGCCAAGGCCGGGATCTCGCTCAACTACACGACGACCGGACAGTCGAAGGAACGGGCACGCCGGAAGAAGCTCACGCAGGCGATGGGTGACGCAGTCGAGTGGTATCACGAGCGCTTGCTGACCGATCCCGGCGCCCGAGCCGCCCGCGACTACCTGCGGCAACGGGGGCTCCACGGTGACATCGCACGTCAGTTCAAGCTGGGTTGGGCTCCCGACGACTGGGACCGTCTCGCTCGCGACCTCGGCCAGCCCGCTGACGTGCTCCAGGACGTGGGGTTGGCGTTTCGCAATCGCCGGAACCGAATGCAGGACGCGTTCCGGGCCCGGGTGATGTTCCCGATCTTCTCCGAATCGGGTGAGGCACTCGCGTTCGGTGGGCGGATCCTGCCGGGGTCCGACGACCCGGCGAAGTACAAGAACAGCTCCGAGACGCCGATCTACACCAAGTCGAAGACGCTCTACGGCCTCAACTGGGCGAAGGCCGATGCGTCGAAGGTCGATCAGATCATCGTGTGCGAGGGCTACACCGACGTGATCGGGTTCCACCAGGCCGGCGTCCCCCGTGCCGTGGCCACGTGCGGAACCGCGCTCACCGAAGAGCACGTGCGACTGCTGAAGCGCTACGCGAGCCGGGTCGTGCTGTCGTTCGATGCCGACGCGGCCGGTCAGGGCGCCGCGGAGCGGTTCTACGAGTGGGAGCAGAAGCACCAGGTCGAGGTGTCGGTGGCCCGCCTTCCGGCGGGCAAGGACCCGGGCGATCTCGCACGGACGAATCCCGAGGCATTGGCCAAGGCGGTCGACGAGCCGTTGCCCTTCCTCGGGTTCCGGCTCCAGCGGACGATGGGTTCGCGGCGCCTCGATTCCCCCGAGCAGCGGGCCCGGCTGGCCGAGGAGGCGATGGCCGTCGTCAACGAACATCCGAACTCCAACGTCCGCAAGCTCTACGCGGGCGAGGTGGCGGCACAGGTCGGGTTGCCGGTTGCCGACCTCGTCCGGCTCGCCGAACGCGGCGTGCGGCGCCCGTCGATCCAGGTGAACGCGAAACGTCAGACCGCTCCGATGGAGAACGCAGAATTCGCGGCGCTCGTGCTGCTGGTCCAGGAATGGGATTCGATCGCGGAGTGGCTGATCGAGGGGCTCTTCGACAACGACGCCAACCGGCTTGCGTTCATCGCGCTCGCCGAGCAGGGATCGCTCAACGGTGCACTCGAGGTGGCACCGCCCGACGCACGAGAGGTCTTGGAGCGGGCGTCGGTCGCCGACCTCGATCTCGACGCGACGGTCGAGGCGCAGTCGCTGATCGCCGCCGCGACTCGCCGGGAACTGCGGCACCGGACCGGGCTCGTCGACCCCGTTTCGCTCGAAGAGGACCGAGCGGCGCGCCTTGATCTGATGGCGTTGGGCGAGTCCGATCCCGTTCGCGCCATTGCGGCGTCGGAGTCGTTGCTAGGTTGGCTGCATCGACGAACAGAAGAGCGCTCCGACTGAATCCGACGAGACGACCGAGGACTCCACTGCCGCGGTCGTCGCGCCGGTGGCGGGTGTCGACGAACTCGAGTGGGATGCCCTGGTCGAACGCGGTCGTTCCAGCGGCGAGGTCCACGCCGACCAGGTCAGTCACGTACTGCGCCACGTCGAGCTCAGCGAGAGCGTCCTGACCGATGTCCAGCAGGCGTTCTCCGGCGCGGGGATCGCCATCGACGACAAGCTCGATCACGACGACGACGATCACGACGACACACCCGTCGGTGTGCGCCGAGAGCTGATCGTCGAGAACGACGCCGACGAGCAGTTGTTGAGTCGTCGGCGGCAGCGCCGCACGAAGAAGCGGGGGCCCAAGGCCGAGGGTGGCTCGGCCGACGCGGTACGGATGTACCTGCGTGAGATCGGCCAGGTCGACCTGCTCACCGTCGACGACGAACGCCGCCTGGCGCAGCTGATCGAGGAGGGCAAGATCGCTGCGGAGAAGATCGACGCGGCAAACGAGGCCGGAACGCCGCTCGACAGTGTCGAGGACCGCATGCTGATGCGGGCGGTCAAGCGTGGCGAACGGGCCAAATCGGAGCTGACCCAGGCCAACCTGCGGCTCGTCGTGAGCATCGCGAAGCGGTACTCGGGCCGCGGGATGCAACTCCTCGACCTCGTCCAGGAGGGCAACCTCGGGCTCATGCGTGCGGTCGAGAAGTTCGACTACACCAAAGGATTCAAGTTCTCGACCTACGCGACGTGGTGGATCCGCCAAGCCATCACACGATCGATCGCGGACCAGGCCCGGACCATCCGGATCCCGGTCCACATGGTCGAGCACATGAACCGCGTCACGCGCGCCAAGCGCACCATGCATCAGGAGTTGGAGCGCGAGCCGACGATCGAGGAGTTGGCGCAGCGCGTGCAGCTCGAACCCGAACGGGTCCGTGAGTTGTTGCGGTACTCGCAGGATCCGCTGTCGCTCGATTCGCCCGTGGGCGAAGAGGACGAGTCGAATCTCGGCGATTTCATCCAGGACGAGTCGGCGGACTCCCCGGCGGATGCCGCGACGAGAGTGATGTTGTCCGACGCCGTCGGCGAGGTGCTCAACGAGCTCTCCGAGCGCGAGCAGGAGATCGTTCGCCTCCGGTTCGGGCTCGACGGCGGCCAGGCGAAGACCCTCGAGGAGGTCGGCAAGGCGTTCGGGGTCACCCGCGAGCGGATCCGCCAGATCGAGGCCAAGACACTTGCGAAGTTGCGTCATCCGCAGCGCAGCCAGCGCCTGCGTGAGTTCCTCGAAGTCGAATAGCCCCGCTGAGCGACGTCGCCGGCGGCACGGAGAACTCTGGAGTACCCCTGTGCGCATGATGGCGCACATGTTCTCCTCCGACGACTTCACGCTCGACTGCCGGACCTGTGTTGCAGCGAACACGACGGCGTGCGAAGACTGCATCGTGAACCACCTGCTGGCCAACGACGCCGGCCCGATCGACTTCGTCCCGATCGGCCAGGAGCGCGCCCCGACCGACACCGAGCGGGTGGTCGATCTGTTCGCCAAGGCGGGCCTCCTGGACGACGATCCGCAGTTCGTTCCCTACGCCACCTTCGAATCGCTCGACGTTCCGCAGTTGGTGCGGTGACGGCTCCTACGATGCGGCCATGACCGACGGCGACGACGACACGGTGCCCACCGGTCGGGCCGGCGTCGATCCGTTGATCGCCTACCCGCTGGAGTCGACCGGGGAAACCGGCCAGATCGAGCGACCGGGTGACCACACCCCGTGGTGGTTCATCCCGGGGATGTTCGCCGTCGGGCTCGGGTTCATCGGGCTGCTGGTGTTCATCAACGATCGTCGCTCCAACGATGCGGTCGTGACGCCGGAGGCGGCCGCGGCCGAAGCGTCGGCGCCGGAGACCCCGACGGTGGCGGCGTCGACCCTGCCGTCGACCGATCCGCCACCCGTCGAGACCGAACCCACCGTCGCCGAGGTCACGTCCACTGTCGACCCGCGGATCGCCGAGCTGCCGTCCGCCGGGTCGGTGCGCATCGGGCCGGACGACTATCCGATCACCACGCGGTGCGAGGTGCATCTGCCCTTCGAGCCGGTCGACACCGACACGCAGCTGTCGAGCTACTTCTTTCTCGACGGTGCCGGCGAACGCGGGCTCGTCGAGCGCGTGGTCGACCAGTCCGGCGACGCGGCGACCCGTCTCGTGAGCGGGACCCTCACATCGACCGTCGAGGTCGCCGAAGTCGGCGATGCCGGTGCGTTCATCGCCTCGTTCGTCGGGGGAGACGTCGTGGTCAATCCCGTCACCGACGACGAGACGCAGTGCGGAGACCGCGTCGTCACGAACGAACCCGCACGGTTCGCCGAGCCGCACACGCGGATCATCCTCGACGTGTGTGTCACCACCGACGGTGCTGCGGGTACGACCATCTCCGGGTTGACCTCCGAAGGCAGCCGGTTCGAGATCCTCCAAGCAGGCGGCGAGTTGGCCGAGATCGTGTTCGAGCGGGCGCCCGGCGACGTCCTGCGAACGAGCGCCCCAGCGACGATCCTGCGGACCGGTCAGCAGTTGTCGGCGTCGGGCGTCGTGAGCAACGGGACCGACGATCTGGACATCACGATCGACATCGGCACCACGTCCACCGTCGACGAGGCTCGGGGCTGTACCCCGGCTGATCGGCTGTGACCGGTCGGGACCCGGTCGGCCTGCCGACGATCGAACGGATCGAGGAGGTGCTGGCCGAATACGGCATCTCTCGTGTCGGTGTTGCCTCAGCCGATGTGTTGGAGCGGACGCGCGTCGTGCTGCACGAGCGCAAGGCGCAGGGGCTGCACGACGGCATGCAGTTCACCTACCGCAATCCGGACCGTTCGACCGATCCTCGACGGGCGGTCGCCGAGGCTCGGTCGGTGATCGTCGCCGCCCGCGCCTACCTCACCGACGACGACCCCGACCGACCGGACACGGGCGTCCCGGCCCGGGTCGGTCGATACGCGTGGATCGATCACTATGCCGAGCTGCGGCGTGGGCTGCGAGCGGTGGCCGACGACATCGAAGCGGCGGGCCACCGCTCGCTCGTGTTCGCCGACGACAACTCGCTGGTCGACCGGGCGATCGCGCACCGCGCCGGTGTCGGGTGGTTCGGCAAGAACGCAAACCTGCTCCTGCCCGGGGCCGGCAGCTTCTTCGTGCTCGGGTCGATCGTCACGACCGCGGACTACGTGGCAAACGGCACGCCGGCGCCCGACGGTTGCGGCAGCTGCGTTCGGTGTATCGACGGGTGTCCGACCGGCGCAATCATCGCCCCGGGTGTGATCGACGGCGCACGCTGTCTGAGCTGGGTGCTGCAGAAGCCGGGGCCGATCCCGGTCGAGTTCCGCACGGCCATCGGTGACCGCATCTACGGATGCGACGACTGCCAGGACGTCTGTCCGATCTCGGTGCGGCTCGGCCGCCGCAACACGATTCGACTCGACGTGGCCGACGCGGCGGTCCAGGCGTACGTCGACGTGCTCGAGCTCCTCGACCTCGACGATGCGACGATCGAAGCCCGCTACGGACGCTGGTGGATCGCCGGGCGTGAGATGCGATGGCTGCGTCGCAACGCGCTGGTGGTGGTCGGGAACAGCGCAGATCCCCACGATCGGTCGGTTCGATCCGCAGTCGAGCGATACCGTGCCCACGACGACCCGATCCTCGCCGAACACGCCGACTGGGCTCACGCCCGACTCGATCAACGGGCCGCGACCGAATCATGAAACACCTGCTCGTCACCAACGATTACCCACCGAAGATCGGTGGCATCCAGTCGCTGCTGTGGGAGTGGTGGCGTCGGCTCCCGTCGGATCGTTTCGCCGTGCTCACGAGCCCCTACGACGGTGCCGAGGAGTTCGACGCCAACGAGCCGTACCGCATCGAGCGGACGCCGGAGCCGGTGCTGCTCCCGCATCCGTGGATGGTGAAACGCATCAACGATCTCGCCGACGACTTCGGTGCCGACCTCGTCGTGCTCGACCCGGCGGTGCCGCTCGGGTTGGTCGGGCCATCGTTGCGATTGCCGTACGATCTCGTGCTCCACGGCGCGGAGGTGACCGTGCCGGGTCGGCTGCCGCTGTCGAAGCAGGCGCTCGGGTACACGTTGCGCCGGGCGCGTCACATCATCGCCGCCGGTGGCTATCCGGCCGCCGAGGCCGAGCACGCCGCCGGGCGCGAGTTGCCGACCACGGTCGTGCCCTGCGGCGTCGATCCCGAGCGGTTCCGCGTGCTCGACCCGGACGAGCGAGACGCGGCACGCGATCACTTCGACATCCCGCGGGACGCCGAGCTGATCGTCGGGATCTCGCGGCTCGTGCCCCGCAAGGGCTTCGACACGGCGATTCGGGCGGTCGCACGCATCAAGCACCGGCGACCCGATCTGCTCCTGGTGATCGCCGGAAGCGGACGCGAGGAGGACCGGCTCCGTCGGCTCGCAGACGAGCTCGACGCGCCGGTGCGCTTCGTCGGCCGAGTGCCACACGACGACCTGCCGCGGTTGTACGGGTGCGCCGATGTGTTCACCATGCTCTGCCGGAACCGTTGGGGTGGGCTCGAGCAGGAGGGGTTCGGGATCGTGTTCATCGAGGCGGCATCGTGCGGGGTACCGCAGGTGGCCGGCGACTCGGGCGGTGCTGCCGAGGCCGTCGAGCACGGCGGGACGGGACTCGTGATCGGTGATCCCGAGGATGTCCAGTCGGTCGCCGACGCCTTCGAACAGCTGCTCGACGACGATGAACTCCGCGCCGCCATGTCGGTGCGGTCGCGCGAGCGCGTGGAGTCGGACTTCGCCTACGACGTGCTCGCGCGACGCCTGGGCGACACGCTCGGTGTCTTCGACTGACCGATACCGTGGCGACCGTGACGGGTGACGACGCAGCGGGTGCCGTGATCGTCCGTTTCGACGTCGCAGCGACGGCGGTGTTCGCCGTCAGCGCGATCACGGCGGCGATCGTCTTCGACGGTGTCGCGATGACCATTGCCGCGATCGTGTCGCTCGTGTTGTTCTTCGTCGGGATCGTGGTGTTCCTCTGGGCGTTCTGGAATGCGGTGCAGCGCAGCCGAGGCGAGCAGGTCGCCGTGACCCAGCTGTATCTGCTGACGGGTGGTGTCGCTCCGAAGCGGGTGCGGACGATCATGTTGTCGGCGCTCGCCGTGCAGTGCGTCGTCGGGCTCGCCACGGCGATCGCCCGCCCCAACGCTGCGGACGGGAGCCCGGGCAACTCGCTCGCACTCGGCGTCCTCGTGCCGATCCTCGGATTCGGGCTGAACGGCTTGTGGGCCGCGTTCCACGGCCGCTATCGGGACCGATTGTCCGACAACAACGACCTCCATCGACCAGAATGAGCACCATGGCTGAGACCGCGACCGAGATCATCACCATCGACGCCACGCCGGACGCGGTGTGGGCCATCGCAGTCGACCTCGAGCGCTATCCCGAATGGGCGCGTGACATCAAGGCGGTCACGATCCACGAGAAGGACGACGAGGGTCGACCGAGCCAGGTCGAGTTCCGCACGTCGGCGCTCGGGCGCAGCACGCACTACACGCTCCAATACCGGTACAACGACGAGCCGCGCCAGCTCGGATGGTCGATGATCCGTGGGGACATTCAACGCTCGATCGACGGGGCCTTCACGTTCATCCCGACACCCGACGGCAAGACCGAAGTCCGCTACGACCTCGCGATCGACCTGGTGGTTCCGTTGCCCGGCTTCGTCAAGCGCCGCGCCGAGGTCCGCATCCTCAACACCGTTCGTGAGCTGAAAGTACGCGCCGAGGCGTGACTGGCGGATCCGCCCGCGTCGGCATCGACGTCGGCGGAACCAAGGCGCTGGGTGTCGTCCTCGACGATACCGGTGCCGTGCTCCGCGAGATGCAACGTCCGACGCCACGCGGCGACAACAGTCTCGACCCGTTGGTGGACACGCTCGTGGACCTCGCGACCGATCTCCACGTCGAAGGCAGCCTCGGCATCGGCGTGCCCGGATTGGTCACCCGAGCCGGGGTGTTGCGGGCGGCACCGAACCTCGACGGTGTCGCTGACTTCGCCGTGGCCGCACTCGTCGGCCAGCGGCTCGGACACGTCGTCCACGTCGACAATGACGCCACGTGTGCAACGGTCGCGGAATGGCAGCTCGGAGCGGCGCGAGATGCCGACGACGTGATCCTCGTGACCCTCGGGACCGGCATCGGCGGTGGGCTGGTGGCGGGTGGTGTGCTCCATCGCGGGTGCAACGGCTTCGCCGGCGAGTTCGGACACATGGTGGTCCATCCGGACGGGCCCCGCTGCCCCTGTGGGCGCCGCGGGTGCTGGGAGCGCTACGCATCGGGTTCGGGCCTGGCCATGCTGGCACGTGAGGCGGCAACCGGCCGCCGGCTGAGCGTCGTGGTCGATCATGCCGGCGGTGATCCGCAGGCCGTTCGAGGCGAGCACGTGCAGGCGGCGGCGCTCGACGGCGACGAGGAGGCGTTGGCGGTGATCGACGACTTCGGACGCTGGGTGGCGCTCGGGCTGTCGAACCTCGCCAACGCGTTCGACCCGGCGGTGTTCGTGCTCGGTGGTGGCCTGGCTGCGGGAGCGGACCTGTATCTCGGACCGATCAGGCGCTGGTTCGACGAGTTGCTCTACCAACCACACCTGCGACCCACGCCGCGCATCGAATTCGCCGAATGGGGACCCCGTGCGGGCGCAGTGGGCGCGGCGCTGCTGCCCGGCCTCGCCTGAAGATGCTCGTGGGGCCGGGCGCCGACGAACATGTCGGCCCGATTTCACACCGCGGACTCCGATCGACCTGCGGCTACGGTTGCGAGCATGGAGTTCCGTCGGATCGAGAATCTGCCCCCGTACGTCTTTTCCATCATCAATGGGCTGAAGATCGAGGCACGGCGGGCCGGGGCCGACGTCATCGACCTCGGCTTCGGCAACCCCGACATGCCGTCGCCCGACATCGCGGTCGAAAAGCTCACCGAGGCGGCCCACAACCCGAAGAACCACCGGTACTCGCTGAGCCGCGGGTTGCCGAAACTGCGTGAAGCAATCGCCGGCTACTACAAGAACAAGTGGGACGTCGATCTCGACCCCGAGCTCGAGATCACCAACACGATCGGGGCCAAGGAGGGCTTCAGCCACCTGATGTGGGTGCTGCTCGAGCGTGGCGATGCTGCGATCGTCCCGACGCCGAGCTATCCGATCCACATCTACGGCCCGCTCTTCGCCGGCGCGGACCTGCGCCAGGTCCCGATGAAGTTCCTCGCCGACCCGTCCGATCGTGAGACGTTCACGGACGACTTCATGGACAGCCTGCACAACGCGTACGACGTCGGATGGCCCAAGCCACGGGTGCTCGTCATGTCGTTCCCGCACAACCCGACCGGCGCGATCGTCGATCTCGATTTCATGCAACGGGTCGTCGACTTCTGTCGCGAGCGCGAGATGGTCGTGGTCAACGACTTCGCATACGCAGACATCGGGTTCAACGGTCACCAGCCGCCGAGCATCCTCCAGGCCGAGGGGGCAATGGAATGCGCGGTCGAGCTGTACTCGATGACCAAGTCGTTCCAGATGGCGGGTTGGCGTTCGGCATTCCTGCTCGGCAACGCCGAGGTGGTCCAGGCGCTCGTGAAGCTGAAGAGCTATCTCGACTACGGCATGTTCCAGCCGGTGCAGATCGCTTCGACGGTGACGCTCAACGAGGCACAGGACTTCCCCGACCAGGTGCGTGCGATCTACGAGTCGCGTTGCGACACGCTCGTCGATGGACTGGCACGTATCGGCTGGGACATGCCGAAGCCCGGCGGATCGATGTTCTGCTGGGGCCCGATCCCCGAACCGTACGCCGAGATGGACTCCGTCGAGTTCTGCTCGCACGTGGTGCGCGAGGCCGACGTCGCATTGTCGCCCGGTGTCGGGTTCGGTCCCGGCGGTGAGGGCTTCATCCGATTCGGACTGATCGAGAACGAGAAGCGGATCAACCAGGCGATCCGAAACCTGAAGCGTGGCCTGCCGAAACTCGGCTGACACACACCCCGGATACGTTGCCCGCATGATCACCGTCGTCGTGCGCGTCTGGCTGCCCGATCGGCCGGGCGCATTGGGTCAAGTCGCGAGCCGGATCGGCGCAGTGCGGGGCGACGTGCTCGGCATCGAGATCCTCGAGCAGGGAGCCGACCGAGTGATCGACGAGTTGACCGTCGCGTTGCCCTCGGTCGAGTTGATGCCGCTGCTGACCAACGAGATCGACGCGGTCGACGGGGTGTCGGTCGAGGACATCCGGACGGTTGAGCTCGATCGTGTCGACGCCAACCTCGCTGCGCTGGCGGCAGGCGCGGCGATGGCCGAAGCCGAGCCGGACGAGCGCTTGAACGTGCTCTGCCAGGCGGTACAGCGCCTCATCGAAGCGGACTGGACCGTCGTGCTCCACGGTCAGGAGGTCATCGCCCAGGTCGGCGACTCGCCACAGGTCGGCTGGCTGATGGCGTTTCTCGCGGGAAGCGAACACCTCAGCGAGATCGACGAGGCGTTGCCCGGCGATCTCGTGTGGGGACATCTGTTGAACTCGGGGCTCACCGTCGCCTCCGGCCGCGCCGACCGGGTGATCCACGAACGTGAGCGAGTCCGCGTCAGCCTGCTGGCCCGCCTCGCCGACGCGCTCGTCTGATTCTGCGCCTCATCTCCCACCCACGCCAGCCCCGCAGCCGGCAGCGAGTGAGTCGGATCGTGCGATCGGGAATTGTGGCGGATCGTGACGCTCACCGTCACGATCCGCCACAATTTCGCAAGCGTGGGGCGCCTGTGCGTGTGGGGAGGGTGAGGGGGACGGGGTGGAGCGGTCAGGATTCCCAGGCGCGGGCGCGGTCGACGGCTCGGAGCCACTGCGTGTGCAGCGCGTCGGCGGTGGTGCGGTCCGCGGCCGGAGCGAACTCGGCCTCGAGCGTCCACGCAGTCGCGATGTCGTCCGTCGACGCCCAGATGCCCTCGGCGAGCCCGGCGAGGAACGCCGCACCGAGCGCGGTGGTCTCCTGGTCGACCGGACGTTGCACGGTCACCCCGAGTTGATCGGCCTGGAACTGGCAGAGCAGATCCATCACCGAGGCGCCGCCGTCGACGCGGAGATCGACGATCTCGGTGCCGCTCGCGGCCACCATCGCGTCGATCACGTCGCGCACCTGATACGCCATCGATTCGACGACCGCCCGGGTGATCTCGGCGCGGCCGGTGCCGCGGGTGATCCCGACGATCGCACCTCGCGCGTAGGGATCCCAGTACGGCGAGCCGAGACCGGCGAATGCGGGCACGACGTACACTCCGCCGGTGTCGGGAACGGACTCGGCGAGTGGCCCCGTCTCGGCGGCGTCGTCGATGATGTTGATGCCGTCGCGCAGCCACTGAATGGCCGCCCCGGTCACGAAGATCGCACCCTCGAGTGCGTAGTGCGTCGTTCCGTCGGCCAGTGTCCATGCGACCGTGGTGAGCATGCCCTCCGTCGGCGGCGGGCAGTCCTCGCCCACGTTCAGCAGCACGAACGATCCGGTCCCGTAGGTGTTCTTCGCCATTCCGGGGGTCACGCACGCCTGGCCGAACAGCGCAGCCTGCTGATCGCCCGCCACGCCGCTCACCGGGATGCCTGCCGGGGCGCCGCATGCTGTCGACGTGACGCCGATCCGCCCACTCGACGGCACGATCTCGGGTAGCGCAGCGATCGGGACCCCGAGCATGTCGCAGAGCTCGGGGTCCCAGGTGCGCGTCCGGATGTCGCACAGCATGGTCCGGCTGGCGTTGGTGACGTCGGTGGCGAAGACCTCGCCACCGGTCAGATTCCAGATCAGCCATGCATCGATGGTGCCCAGGGCGAGATCGTCGTCGACCGGGATGTCGCGGTGCTCGAGCATCCAGGCGAACTTGGTGCCCGAGAAGTACGGGTCGAGGACGAGCCCCGTTCGCTCCCGCACGAGCGGGAGGTGGCCGTCGGCTTCGAGTTGGTCGCAGCGGTGTGCGGTTCGTCGGTCCTGCCACACGATCGCATTGCCGTACGGGACACCGGTGGTCCGGTTCCAGGCGACGACCGTTTCGCGCTGGTTCGTGATGCCGATCGCACCGACCCGGTCGCGCCCGACCTGCGCGATGACGTCGTCGAGGGTCTCGACGACGGCCGCCCAGATCTCCTGCGCGTCGTGCTCGACCCAACCGGGTTCGGGGTAGTGCTGCGTGAACTCGCGGTACGCCGCAACCGTGGGTGCGTCGCCGACGAACACGGCCCGACTCCGGACGCCGGTCGTACCGGCGTCGATGGCGATGACACAGTCAGCGTGAAGCACGGCCGACAATGTAGATCAGCGGCGACGCGGCTTCGACTTCGGTCGGTTGCCCCCGCCTGATGTCCGCCGGGTCGGAGCCGGCCGCCCGCGGGTCTCGCTCGAGGACGTGTCGTTCGAATCGTCGTCCGAGGACGACGTGGCGCGCGGCGTGCCCATCTCCTTCAGCGACCGCCGCTGGTAGCCGAGCTTGGCCATCACGAAGCCGAACAAGAGATACAGGGGCCCGGACACCAGCAGCCCCGCGATCGCTCCGACCATCCCCGAATCCCGGAACAGGACGGCCAGGATGACCACCATGATGGCGACGTAGATCAGCCACTCACGCACGAGGCGTTGCCAGGGCACCGGACGACTCGAATCCCACCGCATCGGGCCATTCAATCAGCCAGACCCGGCCCGATGGTCGGGGCCGGTACGATCACGTCCCGTGCGAGTCGGGATCCTGACCGGTGGCGGCGACTGTCCCGGGCTCAACGCGGTGATCCGCGCCGCGGTGCGCAAGGGCGAGCGAGTTCACGGCGACGAGATGATCGGCTTCCTCGACGCCTGGGACGGCGTGCGCGAGCGCCGGACGACGCCGCTGTCGGTCGAGTCGATGCGCGGGATGTTGCCGCGTGGGGGACGGTGCTCGGGACGCGACGCGGGAGCCCGTTCGACACGGACGACGGCGTCGACCACGTGAAGCAGACCATGAGCGACCTGGGTCTCGACGGGCTGATCGTGATCGGTGGAAACGGCAGCCTGTCGATTGCGTGTCGGCTCAACGACGAGTACGGGCTCCCGATCGTCGGTGTGCCCAAGACGATCGACAACGACATCGAGGGCACCGACCTGACCTTCGGTTTCACCACGGCGGTGCAGATCGCCACCGATGCGATCGACCGTCTGCACACGACGGCGGAGAGTCACGATCGGGTGATGGTCGTCGAGGTGATGGGCCGGCACACCGGCTGGATCGCCACGCACGCCGGCATCGCCGGGGGAGCGACGGCGGTGCTGATCCCCGAGATCCCGTTCGACGTCGAGGAGCTGTGCGGCCGCCTCACCCGTCGCCACGATCGTGGTCGGTATGCGTCGATCGTCGTCGTCGCCGAGGGCGCCGAGCCCATGCCGGGGACCCTCGAGATGGAAGAGAAGGTCTACGACCGCTTCGGGCACGTCGTCCTCGGCGGCGTCGCGACGCGGATCGCGCACGCGATCGCCGATCGCACGGGCTTCGAAACCCGCGTCGTGCAACTGGGTCACGTCCAGCGTGGCGGGACTCCCACGGCGTTCGACCGTGTGCTGTCGACACGGTTCGGGGTTGCTGCGATCGACGCGGTGCACGCCGAACAGTGGGGCAAGATGACCGTGCTCAGGGGAGAACGGATCGAACTGGAGGACCTGACCGTCGCCGTCGGCAAGACGCGCACGGTCGATCGTGAACTCTTCGACGGCGTGGCGTCGCACTTCTTCGCCTGAGGTTCACGCGGACGGCAACGCGGGAAAGTCCGGCTGCGACGTCTCGAGGAACTCGGTGTAGTCGAAGATGGTCAGCGGACGATCCGTGACCTCGCCATCGCCCGTCGGCCATCCCCGGTTCTCGCCGCCGACGCGAATGCGCACCTGCTGGACCTGGTCGACCTCTGACGCGGTGGCCACGATCTGGGCGAGGGCTTGGCGCAACCCGAGGTCGGTGAGTTCGCTCAGCGCATCGTTGATGTCGATCGTCAACCGTGTCCCCACCGTTCGCGCCTGTTCGATCTCCAGGTCGGTGGGGATCGCCGAGGTCAGCCCGAGCGCGTTCTCGGCCTCGTTCGCGCCGAGCAGCAGTGAGCCGAGCAGGTCTTCGGCCGTCGCGGCTTCGCTGCGTGGCACCGAACGCAGGAGTGGCTGCTCGGGGCTGAGCAGATAGATCCGGCTGCCGTCTTCGGCAGCGTCGCCGGTCGCGAGTTCACCGAAGTTGCCGCGCTCGTCGGCGGGGATGTCGCGGGGTGCGCTGTCCTCGCGGATTGCGCACGAGGCGAGCAGCAGTGCTGTCGCCACGACGAGCGTGAGGCGGCGTGGCAGGCGGCGCATCAGTCGTCCAACCCCGTGGCCATCAACTCGATCACGAAACGTGCGCCCGACTCTCCGTCGAGTCGGTCCTCGACCCAGACACGTCCACCGTGCATCCGGACATGTTCGTCGACGAGCGACAGGCCGAGGCCGGCACCTTCGCTGCCGGTCCGGCGTCCGGCGCCCCCGCCTCGTGCGAATCGTTCGAAGATCAACGACCGCTCCTCGGGGGCGACGCCGAGCCCGCGGTCCTCGACGGCGATCGTGATGTGGGAGATCGGCTCCGACGGTGGGTTGACGACCTCGATCGTGATCTCGGGTTCGCCGCCGCCGTACGCGCGGGCGTTGTCGATGAGGTTGGCGATGACCCGAGCCAGGCGCCGCTTGTCGCCACGGATCAGCGCCTCTTCGGCCCGCTCGCTCACGAGCACGGGAGTCGTCGGGGCCGAGCTCACCGCGACCGCCTGACGGACGAACTCGGCGGCGAGCAACTCCTCCATGTTGAGCCTGATCGCTCCGGCGTCGAACCGCGAGATCTCGAGCAGGTCCTCGACGAGACCCTGGAACCGCACGACGTCGCTCGACAGCAGGTCGAGTGCGGACTGGGCGCGCTCGGGAAGCTCGTCGCGCCGGGCTTCCATGACCTCCACCGATGCGGCAAGGGTCATCAGCGGCGATCGCAGCTCGTGGCTGACGTCGGACGCGAAGCGGGCATCACGCCCGACCCGCTGCTCGAGTGCCTCGGCCATGTCGTTGAACGATTCGGTGAGCACGCGGAGATCGGGGTCCTCGGTGTACTCGAGCCGCGTGTCGAGGCGACCCCCGGCGATCGCCGAAGCCGCCTGGGCCGCTGCGCCGAGCGGGCGGACGGCGCGGCGCGCCGAGAAGATGCCGACGAGGACACCGAGACCGGTCGTGATCAGCGCAGCGAGAAACAACGCCACCCGCAGGTTGGACAGGGTCGAGTCGACGTCGTCGAGCGGGAAGAACTCGAAATAGGCGCCGAGCTGGGGGACGGACCAGCCGACGACGATGTTCAGTTCGTCGTCGATGCGCACGATCTGGCGGGCCGGGATGCCGTCGACCACGACCTGATCGAACAGCTCGGGCGGAATGCTGTCGCGCGTGTACGGCGGGGTGCCGTACTGGCTGTCCCGGTACCAGATCATGTAGCGCTGCACGCCGATCCGTTCGAGCGAGGCGCGGGCGGCAACGGGCTCGGCCGGTCGGGTCCCCAGGTCGCGCTCCACCCCGAGCGCGTTTCGGCGCGAGGTGGCGATGGCCGCCTCGTCGCGCTCGGCGACGAGGTTCGAGCGGGTGAGCCCGAACGTGGTGGTCGCGAGGAAGACCGACAGCGCAATCGAGCCGAGCGTGATGATCAGCAGGATGCGTCGTCGCAGACCGAGCGCTGCCGGTCTGGACCGTCGCAGCAATCGTCGGATGGGACCAGCCACGAGCGGCTCCGTCTCGGTCGTCAGGTCTGGAGGCGATAGCCGAGCCCGCGCACCGTGACGACATGGCGCGGGTTCGCCGGGTCGTGCTCGACCTTCGTGCGCAGGCGGCGGATGTGCACGTCGACGAGGCGACCGTCACCGAAGTAGTCGTACCCCCACACCTTGTCGAGGAGCGCTTCTCGGCTCAGCACCTTGCCGGGGCTCTCGGCGAGTTCGCACAGCAGGCGGAACTCGGTCTTGGTGAGGTGGACCTCGGCGCCCTCGCGCAGCACCTTGCCTTCGTCGGGGATCAGTTCGAGGTCGCCGAACACCAGTCGCGCGTGACCGGGTGCGCCCGGCCGGATCCGCCGCAGCAGTGCTCGGATCCGAGCGGAGAGCTCCTTGGGAGCGAACGGTTTGGTGAGGTAGTCGTCCGCACCGGCCTCGAGCCCGGCGACGATGTCGTGGGTGTCGTTGCGGGCGGTGACCATGACGACGGGGACGTCGCTGGTGCGCCGCAGGGTCCGGCACAACTCGAAGCCGTCGATGCCCGGGAGCATGATGTCGATGAGTACGACGTCGGGTGCGGACCGCTGGAAGAGTTCGATCGCTTCCTCACCGCTCTCCGCTTCGTCGACGATCCACCCCTCGTCTTCGAGCGCGAGCTTCACCGCGGAACGGATTCGCTCGTCGTCTTCGACCGCAAGGATTCGAGTACCCACGGCTACATGATGCCGTATTTCACCTGCTGACGGTGAACATGCAGCCGAATTTCAGTCGGCGACGCCTGCGACCACGGCGGCATGGAGGTCGGGAGTCGATGCCACGACACCGTGCGGAGCGGTCACGTCGATCGTCGAACCGTCGAATGCGGAGACCGTTCCGCCGGCCTCGGTGACGAGCAGGACGCCCGCCGCGACGTCCCAGGAGTTGATGAATTCCTCGAAGTAGAGATCGACCCGGCCGCTCGCGACGTAGGCGAGGTCGAGCGCTGCGCTGCCCTGGCGCCGGATGTCGCGCACGGTCGGCAGGACGCGGGCGATCCGTGCCGCCTGGGTCAGCCGATGGGCGTCGAGGTGATAGCTGAAGCCGGTCGCGGCGAGCGACGTGGCGAGTTCGGTCGACCCCGACACGCCGATCGAGGCGCCGTTGACGGTGGCGCCCTGCCCGATGGCCGCGCTGTACAACTCGTCGACGACCGGCGCATAGATCGCGCCGGCGACCGGACGACCGTCGAAGAGGACCGCGACCGACGTGCACCAGCCGGGCAGGTCGTACACGAAGTTGACCGTGCCGTCGATCGGGATCGATGTGCCACTCGTACCCGGAGGAGCCCCGATGGTTCGCCCCTTCCTCGCCGACGATCGAATCGTCGGGTCGTTCGCGACGGAGGCGTTCGACGACCATTGCCTCGGTGGCGCGGTCGAACTCGGTGACCGGGATCGACGGCGCTCGACTTCGTGGCGTGCGCGGCGCGAGCCCCCGGCCCGAGGTCACGGCGGGCCCGGTGCGCGAACGAACCGGCGTCGTGCGCGATCGAGTCGCACAGGGAGCGGAGTGCAGCGTGCATCAGGTGCCCGGTGCGTGGCCGGCGCGTTCCCGGTCGGTCGTCTCGCGCCACTCGCCGAGCGCGCGCATCACGAGGACCGAGACGATCGACATCCCGCCGGCCGCGAGCACGGCGCCGATCAGCAGACCGATGCCTTTCGGCACGGCGCAGTTGCCCTCGCACTGCAGTTCGACCAGCGAGTAGCCGATCAGCCCGCCGGCGAGGCCGCTCAGGAGAATCGCGACGAAGGCGCCGATGCGGACGCCGACGGGTGGGATCGCCGACAGTGGCCGGCCGGGGTCGGGGGAGTTCATCGCCGCCAAGGCTAACCCCGCCCTGATTTGCCGTGTCCCGGACCCGACACATCGTTCGACGATGTGTCGGGCCCGGGACCGGACGGATCCTCAGGGGAGGTATTCGAAGGCGGAGACGGTCTCGAGGCCTTCGGCGGGTTGCAGCGTGCCGTCCTCGGTGTACTCGATCACCGGGAACTCGAAGGTGCAGATGGCGGGGTAATCGGGTGCCCGCCCGCACTCGAAGGGCAGGCCCGACGGCCAGATCGACTCGTTGGTCGACCCCATGTAGTCGTACAGCGACTGACCGGTGACCTCGCCGCCCTCGGCGACGATCGCGTCGGAGAACTGCGCCAACGTCATCGCCTGGACGATCCCGAGCCCGCCGAGCCCGAGCGCCGCGGCGTCGACTTCTTCGGCGGGGATGTCGAGCACCGGCGCCATGATCTCGCCGATCAGCGCGTTGGCCGGCGTCGGCTCGTTCGTCTGCGCACCCAGGAAGATCCATCCGAGGGCGTCGTCGCCGACCTGCTCGATCACTTCGGTGGCCGCGCACGAGTTGGCGGCCAGCACCGGCGTCGTGATGCCGAGCGACGTCCGGCCGCGCATCGTGCCGATGCACCCTGGCGCCGTCGTAGAGCGAGATCAGGAGATCGGGATTGCCCGAGTTCGCCTGTGCCATCAGCCCCTGGAAGCCGGCGTCGGTCTCCTCGTTGCCGCCCTTGATCGACGTGTATTCGATGCCGGCCTTGTCGAGCGACGCGGTGAGCGAGGCCTCGGTGCCGTTCGCGCCGGGATTGTCGGCGCTGATGATGCCGACGGTCTGCGCGTTGAACTGTTCCTTCGCGACGCCGGCCATGCCGGCAGCGAGCGTGGCGTTGCCGCCGGTCACGAACAGCGCATTGGCGGTGTAGTCACCGGGCAGCACGGGCAGCAGGCCGATGACGGGGAGGCCGGAGGCCTCGAACGTGGGATAGCCCGGGAAGAGATCGAGGCCGAGGAGCACGAGCTCGACGTCGGAGCCGGCGATCTCCTGTGCACAGGACTGGGAGGTCTCGGGTGACCCCTTCGACGCACAGGTGACCAGCTCGAGCGGTCGACCGCCGTAGCCGCCGTGTTCGTTGAGGTAGTCGAACGTCGCGGCGGTGTTCTCGCGGATCTCTGGGAAGTCGAGCCCGGGGACGCCCTCGGAGTTGATCAGGCCGATGACCAGCGGCTCGCCGGTGGCAGGCGGCAGGTCGGGCACACGCGACGTGAAGTCGCTGTCGCCGTCGGTCTCGGTGTCGTCGGTTGCCTCGGTGGTCTCGGTGTCGTCGGTCGCCTCGGTGGTCTCGGTGTCGTCCGCCGCGTCCGTCGTCTCGGTGTCGTCGGTCGCCTCGGTGGTGTCGGTGGCATCGGTCGTCGCCGGGTCGGTCTCGACGGGAGCCTCCGTGCCGTCCGTTTCGGTGGCGTCGGTCGACTCCGTCGTGTCGTCGTCGCTGGCACACCCTGCGGCGACCAGTGCTGCGGCGACCAGGCCGCACAGCACTCGGCGCCCTGCGGTTCGTCGCCCGCGGTGCCCGCCCGCTGCGCGCTCGTGGTTGTTCGATGTCATCATCGTTGGATCCCCCATCTCAACGTGCGGGTCGCGCTGATGTGTCGCCCGCTCCGTGGGCGGGAAGGTAACAGCCCGGAGATCGGGTCGACGAGTCGTCGTTTCGCCGAACGCGGACCGTGCGGTGTGCCGTGCACAGCGACGCATGCGGTGACGTAGCGTCGGGGGCGTGAGCCCGCCGCTGCGCACCATCTTGCATGCGGACATGGACGCGTTCTTCGTGTCGGTCGAGTTGCGCCGGCATCCCGAACTCGTCGGTCAGCCGGTGGTGGTCGGCGGTACCGGAAACCGGGGCGTCGTCGCAGCGGCGTCCTACGAGGCCCGCCGCTTCGGCGTGCACTCGGCGTTGCCGTCGGCGATCGCGAGGAGTCGATGCCCGCACGCGGTGTTCCTCCCCGGTGACCACGAGCACTACGCAGAGGTGAGCGCCCAGGTCCGGGCGATCTTCGACCGCTACACGCCACTGGTCGAGCCGCTCTCGCTCGACGAGGCATTCCTCGACGTGACGGGCGCGCGCCGCCTGTTCGGAGACGGGCCGACGATCGCTCGGCGCATCCGGTCCGACGTCGCCGACGAACTCGACCTCGGCTGCAGTGTCGGCGTCGCGCCGAACAAGTTCCTCGCCAAACTCGCGTCCGTCGAAGCCAAACCCCGGGCCCACCCCGACCGGATCGACCCTGGCGAAGGTGTCACCGTCGTCGAACCCGGCGCAGCGACAGGCGTTCCTGGATCCGCTCCCGGTCGAGCGACTCTGGGGTGTCGGCCCGGCCACGCTCGACAAGCTCGTCCGGCTCGGGATCACGTCGGTCCGCGACCTCCGACGGGTCGACCTCGCCGTGCTCACCACCGCGCTCGGGTCCAACCAGGCCCGGCACCTCGCAGCCCTCGCCGTCGGAGCCGACGATCGGGAGGTCGAACCCGATCGGGATGCGAAGTCGATCGGTCACGAGGAGACCTACGCCCACGACAAGCACACGCACGGCGAGCTCCGACGTGAACTGGTCCGACTCGCCGACGCGGTCGCCCAACGGATGCGCAATCAGGGCGTCGCGGCCAGAACGTGGCAGCTCAAGGTGCGTTTCGCGGGGTTCCACACCATCACGCGCTCGGTCACGACCGCCGACTTCGTCGACCGCAGCCCCGAGATCATCGAACTGCTCGGCCCCGTGCTGGAGGCCATCGACCCCTCGCCCGGCGTGCGGTTGCTCGGGGTCAGCGGATCGAACCTCGGCAGCCCGTCGACACAGCTGTCGTTCGACGACCTCGACCGCACCGCCCCGGACCTCGGCGCAGCGACGCCGGCCCTGGACGCGATTCGTGATCGGTTCGGCGATTCGGCCATCGGTCCGGCGAGTTCGGTGCGTGCGGGCAAGGTCCGAGCCGTTCGACGCGGCGCCCAACAGTGGGGCCCTGACCAGGAACCTTGAGCACCGCGTTGAGGAACGGTGTTCGACGTGCGATGATGGTGGGGTGCCACTGTCCGAAGACGAACAGCGCATCCTCCGTCAGATCGAGGAGGAGCTCGAACAGGACCCCACGTTCGCGCAGCGGGGCTACCGCGTGTCGCGCCGACGATCCGCCTTGCTCGTCGTCGGTCTCGTCGTCGGGCCTGGCCGTCACCGTTGCCTGCCTCGCCGTCAACTTCGTCGCCGCGTTCGTGGCGTTCCTGTTCGTCGTGCTGATGGCGGTCAAGCTCGAGTCCGAGGTCCGGTTGCTCGGGCGCGAACAGCTCGGCCAGCTGCCGATCTCGGCATGGTTGCACGCTCGTCGTCCCGACGAGCAGAGCGACATCGTCGACTGACCCATCGGACTCGGTCGGTGCCGCCAGGTCGGCGAGCCGTTCGAGCCGCACCGTCGCTGCGTCCCGCTCGGTGCGGACTCAGATCAGCTGGGTGAAGTAGCGCCGAGCCCGCTCGATCGGTGTGAGCGAGTCGGTGACCGCTCGCTCGACCTGGCGCACCCAGATGCGACAGTTCTCGAGCGTCGTGATGCCGTACGCCCCCTCGTCGCCGAGGTGCTCGGAACCGTCGGGGGAGTAGTTGACGTACGTGACGACCTCGGCCAGGGACTGCATCGGACGTGACGCGACGGGGAAGACCTCGGCGGTCGCCGCCGCGGTCTCGGCTGGGCGTGAGATCGGCTGCGTCCGGCAACCCCATCGATCGCAGGGCGTCGGTGGCGCGAGTCCACAGGTGTGCGAGCTGTGCGGTGGGCGCCGTGATCGATGAGCGTCGGATGCGACGGATGAGCGCCGGTGCGCCGAGCACGAGGCCGATCGCCGCGAGGGTGAGCAGCAGCCGCCACGGCACGGCGAACCCGTCGTCGGTCCGACGACACCGCCGGAGCGGGTGCGTTGTCCGCAGGGACGTCGCCCGGCGCGGGTGCCGCCGGAATGGTGGTCGGCGGTCGGGACGCGCCGCCGCCGACGATCGTCGTCTCCGGAGCGAACACGGTGACCGGGGGAGCATCCTCCTCGGCCGCGTCGTCGCCGCCCGGCGGCCCCTCGTCCTGCTGTGGGCTGACGCCGGTGTACTCCTCTGCACCGGGGGCGCCGCGCCCGGGTGTCGGCTCGAACGGAACCCAGCCGATGCCGTCGAACCAGACCTCGGGCCACGCGTGGGCGTTGCGGCCGAGCACCGAGTAGGTGCCGGCGCCGTCGTCGGCCCCCTGGGTGAAGCCCACCGGCGACGCGGGCCGGGATGTCGATCGAACGCAGCATCGCGGCGTAGGTGCCGGCGAACTGTTCGCAGTAGCCGACGCGGTTGCGCAGGAACGACTCGATCGCGTTGTTGCCGTGGCCCTCCTGGATCTCCAAGCTGTAGCGGAACTCGCTGCGCATCCAGTCCTGCAGCAGTCGGGCCGCCTCGTAGGTCGACGTCGCCCCGGCCGTGACCTCGCGGGCGGTCACGGCAACCGAGTCGGGGAAGTCCGATGGGAGCTCGAAGTAGATCGGGTCGCCCGGGTCGAGCGACGTGGCCGTGGCCAACGTCGCCGACGAGTACCGCGGCGAGGCCGACACGATCGTGAACTGGTCGCCGGTCTCGAGCTTGCTGCCGGTCTTGACCAGCGTGGCGCTGTCCCGGTTGTACCGGAGGTCCTCGCGCAGGTCGCCGACTCCGCTGGCTGCGATCGGATCGGCGGCAGCGGGCACGAGCTCCCCGCCGAGTGCGGAGATCGTGACCTGCTGGCGGATCTCGACCGCACCGGCGACGCCCTGGTCGATGGACCCGTCGGCTCGGCTCAGGCCGCGCTCGGGAAGCCCCCACTGCTGCGCCGTCGAACTCCGGGAGCGCGGAGGACCGCCAGTAGGAATCGGCGTCGGCCTGCACCGTGAACAGCTCGGTCGTCGACCGGTTCGTCAGGCGGGACCGGATGTCGACGAGTGGGCTGACCACTTCGGTCACGTTGCCGCCGCTGGCTCCCTTGGTCTCGTAGATGGCCTCCGCACCGGCGCCGGGCAGGCGCGGCCCGACGAAGCCTGCGATGACGGCGACGAACAGCGCCGAACCGATCGCGACGGGAATCACGCGGCCGACGTTGCGACGGGCGATGCCGATCGAGTTGGTGCGCACCGGTGCGTGGTGTTGGCGCAGGACCACCGTGGCGACCACGCCGGCACCGACGAGCGCCATCGTCGAGGCGATCCGAATGCGATCGGTCCCGAGCGCGGCGACGAAGACGAAGAGCACGCCACCCGGGACGAGTGCCTCGGCTCGAGCGAACGCCCGGAATGCGAACGTGTCCGCGAGGAGCACCGCAGCTGCGACGCCGAGCGCGGCGAGCACGTCCCATCCAGCGAGGAACGCCACCGGGGCGACGGCGGTTCGGAACTGCTCGCCGACCAGGTCGAGTTCGAGTCGGAACAGCTCCCAGGTCTCCGACGTCGGCAGGAGGAGCGAATACGTCTCCCGGTAGAACATCGCACCGATCAGCCAGATGAGGCCGATGCCGGTGACGGGGAAGGCGATCCAGACGGGAACGCGGAGCAGTCGCAGCGCCAGCGCGAGGCCGTGGCCGACCACGGCGACGAGCAGCAGGCTGTCGAAGAAGTCCCACCCGCTGAACACCCGCGCGAATCCGACCACGACCGCTGCGGAGTACAGCAGCAGCGCGGCGGAGGCCGTGAGCTCCGGCGCGATCGAGAGGTCTCCGGCGCTCGGCCATCAGCTCGTTCTCGCGATTCGCGGGCGGGTGGACCGTCCGACCAGTGAGTTCCATCTCGACAAGAACTCTGCCTCGGTTCGCGCCGACACGTCGATCGCCCCCCTCGGAGTTTCGTCGGTCGTCACCAGGATCGTTGCCTGGGTCGGGTCGACCACGCCGCGCGCCTGACCGATGCCGACGGCGGACCGTGAGCCGGCGATCGCCACCAACAGGCCGACGCCTTCGCCCGTCTGGCGGTCCAGTGCGGGCAGTGGCGCCGTCCCCGGCTGGATGGCTGCGAGGATCCGCAGGGCGTCGGCGGCCACGTCGGGGCCGCGGAGATCGACGTCGCCGGCCACGAACCGGGTGACGAGGTCGGCCTGGGCTGCGCTGTGGACCAGGCTCGCGGCGACCGTGATCGCCCGTTCGAACGACGAGGGGTCGGCGTAGGAGGCCGGGTCGGTGTCGAGGACGACGAGCATTCGTCGCAACCCTTCGACCGCATGTTGTTTCACGAGGATCGCCTCGCCCCGCGCCGAGGCGCGCCAATGGATCGATCGCGGCTCGTCACCGTCGACGTACTCGCGGAGGCTGTGGAACTCGCCGGGCCCGAGGCGACGGGCCTGGGCCAGCAGGTGGCGCCCGAGCGGCCCGCTGCCGAGTTGTGGCATGGCGAGCGAGTGAGCCCGGGGGGCGACGGTCACGCGATCGGATCCGGCGACGAGCCGAGTGCGCTTCAGCAACCCGAGCGGGTCGCTCACCTCGGCTTCCAGTGGACCGAGCTCGATGATGCCCCGCACCGACGTCGGCAGCTGGTAGCTCGCGGTCACGGTGCCGCCGGCAGCCATCGGCTCGACGACCAGGTCCGCGACGTGATCGCCCACGTTCGCCCTCCGGACCCGCTCGCGGAGGGCGAAGCGAGTGGAGCGCAGCGCACCGAGGTGATGGAGGTCGAGGTCGACGGTGCCGGTGTCGCCGGCGACGAGCATCGAGGGGCGGATCCGCCGGACGCCGGTGACACGCGGGGTTCGCAGCGACACGTAGGCGAGCGCGGTGACGAACGCGCCGAGGAATCCGGCCCCGATGACGAACAACTCGATCACGCCGAATGTGCGCCCGATCGCGATCGCCACGAGGCCGGCAACGATCGCGAGCGCGCCGTACCGGGTCATCGGACGACGTCGATCACGGTCGGCTCATCATCGGTCTGGTGTCAGGATCGGGCGACGGGGACCGGCACGGCGGCAAACACCTCACGGATCGCGTCGTCGGACGACAACCGCGACGCATGGTCGGAGCGGACGACGATGCGGTGCGACAGTGCGGACAGCCCGACGGTCTTCACGTCGTCGGGCGTGGCGTAGTTGCGGCCTTTCGCCGCCGCGTGCGCCTTCGATGCCGCCGCGAGCTGCAACGTCGCCCGGGGGGACAGACCGAGCTCGATCGCCGGGTGTTGGCGGCTGGCCTCGGCGAGGTCGACGAGATACGACTTGAGCGCGGACGCCATGTACACCGAACGGACGGCCTCGATCATCGTGAGCACTTCGGTCGCCGACACCACCGGGACGAGGGCGGCGATCGCATCGCTCGACCCGCCGTCGTCGAGCATCTGGAGCTCGGCCTCGCGCCCCGGATACCCGATCGAGATGCGCAGCAGGAAGCGGTCGAGCTGGCTCTCGGGAAGGCGGTAGGTGCCCTCCTGCTCGACCGGGTTCTGCGTGGCGATGACCATGAACGGAGGCGGCAGCGGGCGGCTCACGCCGTCGTTGCTGACCTGGCGCTCCTCCATGGCTTCGAGCAGCGCGGACTGGGTCTTCGGGGAGGCCCGGTTGATCTCGTCGGCGAGCAGGATGTTGGCGAACAGCGGCCCGGGCTCGAACCGGAACGTCTCGGTTGCGCGAGAGTAGATGCTCACGCCGACGAGGTCGGTCGGGAGGAGGTCGGGCGTGAACTGGACGCGGCGCCACGAACAGTCGACCGACGCCGACAACGCTTTCGCAAGGCTGGTCTTGCCGACGCCCGGCACGTCCTCGACGAGCAGGTGGCCCTCGGCGAGCAGACACACGACGGCGAGTTCGATCGCCTCCGGTTTGCCGCGGATGGCGCGACCGACGTTGGCGGTGATCGCACTGAAGAGCTGGGCGAAGGTCCGGCCGGTTCCGTCGCCGTGTTCCGGTTGATACTGCGGCGGTCCGTCCGAGTTGATGTCCGTCGTCACGACGAGCAGGGTAGACCGAGGAACGGGTCGAACCCGTTCGGTGCCGCATCATCTACGCTGAGTCGGTGCCAGCGCCACCGGTTCTCGCCGTCGCCGTCGAACCCTCACGACTGGCCGCGGCCCTCGTCGGCGCCGACGGGACCATCCACGTCAGGGACCGGATCACGATGCCGTCGCGAGACGTGTGGCGCTCCCTCGACCGCCTCGTGCGCCGCGTGAACGCGGCCGCCCCCGACGTCCTTCCGGCGTTCTCGACCGTCGGCGTGAGTTGCGTCGGTCCGGTCGACGAGCAGGCCGGCACCGTGTCGCCGCCGTACGTCCCGGGATGGACCAGCTTCCCGCTGCGTGAACACCTCGAGGAATTGACCGAGCGTCCGGTCACGATTGCGTCCGCCGGCGCCGCCGCAGCCGAGGCCGAACGACTCGCCGGCGAAGCTCGCGCAACGCCGAGCTTCATCTTCCTCATCGCCGACGCCACCCTCGACTCGGCGTGCATCATCGACGGCACCCGCCTCTCGGGAGCGCACGGCAACGCCGGTTCGCTCGCCCACATCACGGTCGACGTCGACGGTCTCGCGTGTTGGTGCGGCGCTCGGGGATGCCTGGAACCGTACCTCTCGTCGATCGCGCTCGAAGCGGAGATGAACCGGCCGCTGCGGCGCGCCAACCCGTCGATCGTCGAGCGTGGGGGCATCATGCTCGGGCGCGCGATCGCCTCGGCGTGCGCAACCATCGACGTCGACACCGTGTTCGTCACCGGTGGGGTGATCGACGCCTTCGGCGACCAACTCCTCGACGTGGCCCGGCGCGAGTTGCTCACCCGCACGCGGCTGCCGAACCTCGCGGGGATCACCGTGATCGAGCCGGTCGAGCACATCACACCGCTGCTCCGCGCGGCCTCGCTGGTCCTCGCGCGTTCGGCTACCGCTGGGTAACAAGGCTTTGGTAGCGTCGGCGCCATGCAGCCCACCTACACCGCCGAGGCCGAGGCCTACCGTGAGAAGGTCCAGGCGTTCCTCGCCGAGAAGCTTCCGTCCAACTGGCAGGGCACCGGTGCCCTCGAAGGTGATGAGCTCGACGCGTTCGTCGCCGAATGGCGCAACACGTTGTACGAAGCGAACTACCTCGCTCCCGGGTGGCCCACCGAGTACGGCGGTGGCGGGCCTGACCGCGACCGAGCAGGTGATCCTCGCCGAGGAGTTCACGAAGGCGGGGGTGCCCGGCGGCGGGCCGAACGATGCGTTCAGCATCCAGATGCTCGGCAACACCTTGCTGATGTGGGGGACCGACGAGCAGAAGGCGCACTACCTGCCGCGCCTGCTCAAGGGCGACGACACGTGGTGTCAGGGGTACTCCGAGCCCGATGCCGGGTCCGATCTCGGCAACGTGGGGCTGCGGGCCGAACTCGACGGCGACGAGTGGATTCTCAACGGCCAGAAGATCTGGACCTCGGCGGGTCATCTCGCCGATCACATCTTCACCCTGGCGCGTACCGATCCCGACGGCCCGAAGCACAAGGGCATCTCGTTCATGCTCGTCCCGATGGATCAGCCCGGCATCGAAGTGCGGCCGATCAAGATGATCTCGGGCGACAGCGAGTTCAACGAGGTGTTCTACACCGACGCCCGCGTGCCGAAGGACAACATCGTCGGTGGCCTGAACAACGGCTGGGCGGTGGCGATGTCGCTCCTCGGCTTCGAGCGTGGCGAGGCCGCTGCCACGGCACCGATCCGATTCCAGGCCGAGATCGAGCGATTGACCGCGATGGCCCAGGAGCGTGGGCTCGCCGATGACCCGATCATCCGCCAGCGGCTCGCCTGGTGTCATTCCAAGGTGCGGATCATGAAGTTCCTCGGGCATGCGCGTGCTCACCCAGTTCCTCAACGGGCATCACCCGGGCCCCGATGCGGCGATCGGCAAGCTCTTCTGGAGCGAGTACCACAAGGTCGTCACCGAGCTCGCCGTCGACATCCTCGGTGCCGACGCACTGTTCATCGAGGGTCGCCCGCCGTCGTCGTCGTTCTCGACCGACGACCCCGGTGCGGCGAACACGTCGGGCTCGTGGGTCAACACGTTCCTCAACGCCCGCGCCGGGACCATCTATGCCGGATCGAGCCAGATCCAGCGCAACATCATCGGCGAGATGATCCTCGGCCTGCCCAAGGAGCCCAAGCCGGCGTGATCGCGGCAGCCGCAGCGGTCGCTCGTCGACCCTCGCTGTGGCCGACCGCACTCCGCCAGATGCGTCGGACCACGGCACCGGGTTGGTGGAGACGGCGACCGTTCCTGCCCGTGCCGTCGGGGAGCTACGTCGAGTTCCGTCTCGTCACGCAGTACGGCGACCCGGGTCATGCATGGGACCCCGACGATGTGGTGAAATACCTGCGATGGTGCAAATCGTGGGAAGCCGAGAGTTGACGGCTCACTAGGGTCGCCCGCCATGCACAGCGCGCTCGTTCTCAACGCCAGCTATGAGCCGCTCAGCGTCGTGTCGGCACGGCGCGCCACGTGCCTCGTCCTGGCCGACAAGGCCGAAGTGCTCGAAGACGACGGTCGGGTGATCCGCTCGGAGAAGCTGAGCTTTCCGAGCCCGTCGGTGATCCGGCTGCGCTACATGGTCAAGGTTCCCTACGTTCGCCGGGCGGCGTTGTCGCGGCGTGCGATCTTCGCTCGCGACGACCACCGTTGCCAGTACTGCGGCAACCACGCCGACTCGATCGACCACGTGGTGCCGCGGTCGCGCGGCGGCCAACACATCTGGGAGAACGTGGCGGCCGCGTGTCGACCGTGCAACCTCGACAAGCGCGATCGCACGCCCGAAGAGGCGGGGATGCGGCTGGCGAAGCCGTGTCGAGCACCGCGCACGTCGGCGTGGGTGGTCGTGTCGGTGAGCGGCGTGCCCGACACCTGGCGTCGGTATCTCCCGCTCGCTTCGTGACCGGCTATCGCCTGGTCAGACGTCGGTCGACCGCCGCCGAGTTCCACGCCACACCGATGCCGGACCCGGCCGCACCCGAGGTCTGGTTGCACGAGATCACGGCACCGGCGCTCGTCCTGGGCTCGACCCAACCCGATGACGTCGTCGACATCGCCGCAACGCAGCGGGCGGGGGTCGACGTGGTTCGGCGGCGCAGCGGCGGGGGAACGGTGCTCCTCGTGCCCGGCGAGGTGGTGTGGATCGACGTGATCGTTCCCGCGGGGAGCGACGGCTGGGCCGACGACGTCCATCGGCCGATGGTGTGGCTCGGAGATCATCTCGCCGCCACGTTCGCGTCCGTCGGCGTGGGCGGCACCGAGGTCCACGACGGTGCGATGATCTCGACGGCCCGCTCGCGGCTGGTCTGCTTCGATGGCCTGGGACCGGGCGAGGTGACCCGCAACGGTGCCAAGTTGGTCGGGATCAGCCAACGTCGTACTCGCTCGGCGGCGCGGCTGCAGGCGTGCTGGTACACGCGCTACGACCCGGCGCGGCTCGCCGGGCTGCTCCGCGCCGACATCGACGTCTCGGGACTCCGACCCGTGGCGACGGTCGACGACGCAGCCGGGCGCGACGGTGCCCGAGCGCCTCGTCGACCGCCTGAACGCGTCCCGCTGACCCGCATCACGCCCGCGGGCGGTGAGCGGACGACGGCCGGGGCGTCGATTCGGCGCTGCAGGTGGACAACTTGGGGTACTCGGGAAGGAAGTGGGGCCAAATGGTTGACGATGGGGAGAAATGGGGGCAGGATGGTGCGTCGTGGGGGAGCCTCCCCCCGTGGTTCTCAGGCAGGGAGCGATCAGCACGGTGTTTGTCGGTGTCTACGAGCGACAGCTCGACGAGCGTGGACGGGTGGCATTGCCGACCGCGTTCCGCAGCACCATCGGCGAGCAGTGCTACCTGACCTACGGCGACGACGGCTGCGTCCGGATCATGAGTGCCGACGTCTTCCACGTCGAAGCCCAGGAGATGATCGACCGCGTCAAGACCGGTGAGGTGTCGCGGGCGAAACAGCGTGTGTTCGCCTCGTCGGTGGTGGTCGCGGGCATCGACAAGCAGGGTCGGATCCTCGTCGACGCGCGGCTCCGTGAGCACGCCGCCATCGATCTCCAGACCCCGGTGACCGTGCTCGGCGCCCTCGATCGCATCGAGATCTGGGAGCCGACGCGCTACGAGCAGCAAGAAGCCGCCGGCCTCCAGGAGATGACGCAGTGACGACGTTCGAACACGACCCGGTGATGGTCGACGAGATCACGGCCATCTTCGACGCGGTCCCCGCGGGCACCGTGGTCGATGCCACGCTGGGCGGCGGAGGCCACAGCCATGCGTTGCTCAGCCGCCGCTCCGACATCGACATCCTCGGAATCGACCAGGATGCCGACGCGATCGCCGCTGCGCTGGCCCGGCTCGCAGAGTTCGCCGACCGCGTTCGCACGAGCCGCCGCCGTTTCGACGAACTCGACGAGGCGATGGCCGAGCACGGCGTGACCGAGATCAGCGGCGCGCTGTTCGATCTCGGCGTGTCCTCGCCGCAGCTCGACCGGCCCGAGCGTGGGTTCTCCTATCGCCACGACGGACCCGTCGACATGCGGATGGACGACCAGCAGCAGTGGTCGGGCGCCGACGTCGTGAACGGCTATGACCGCGACCAGTTGGCGCGCATCATCAAGCAGCACGGCGACGAACGATTCGCTCGCCGCATCGCGGACGCGATCGTGGCCGCCCGTCCGGTCGAGAGCACGACGCAGCTGGCCGAGGTCGTCACCTCGGCGATTCCCGCGCCGGCTCGGCGAACCGGGGGGCACCCGGCGAAGCGCACGTTCCAGGCCATTCGGATCGAGGTCAACGCCGAGCTCGATGTCCTGCCGTCCGCGCTCGACCAGGCCGTCGCCGCCACGGTCCCCGGTGGACGCGTGGCCGTCCTGTCGTACCACTCCGGTGAGGACCGGATCGCCAAGGAGCGCTTCGCCATCGCAGCGGGTGCGTGTGACTGTCCGCACGATCTCCCGTGTGTGTGCGGAGCGATCCAGACCGTCCGGGTCGTGCGCGGCATCCCCAAGCGGGCATCGGCTGACGAACAGGCCCGGAACCGGCGCTCGTCGAGCGCGCTCCTGCGCGTGGTCGAGAAGACCGAACCGATCCCGAAGGCGTCGCGCTGATGGCCGCCGTCGCCGCACGGGCGGCCGGGCGCGCGCCCGCTACTTCATCGGACCGCAAACCGCGGCCGGCGCTGCGCGTCGTCCCGTCGCGACCGCGATGGCCGGCGGTTGCGGGTGGCGTCGTCCTCCTGGCCGTCATGGCGGCGATGCTCGGCGCTGCGGTGTTCCACACCCAACTCGCAGAACGCCAGCTCGAGATCGACCAGCTCGAACGTCAGGTGCAGGAAGAACGAGAACGCTTCGACGAGCTGCGCCGAGACCGCGCCGTGCTGCGTTCGCCGCAGCGCATCGCCGACGAGGCAACGGCGCTCGGGATGGTGCCGGGTGAGACGAGTCGGTTCGTGCAGGTCGACGCGATGCAGCTCGCCATGCAGCTCGCCGCAGCGGGCGTCACCTCCGACGACACCAGCCGGGTCATCGTCGAAGTCGGTCCGCTCGATCAGTTCCGCGACGTGAAGTCCGTGTCGGTGGGGCAACCGTGAGCCGTCGACGTGCCCCCCTCGTGAAGCGACCGCCCGCGACGCAGCCGCCACCGAAGCGACGCCGTTCGGCACCGTCGACGCCGAGTGCTCGCGGGACGCGACGGGCTCGGGTCACCCCGGAGCGCACGCCCCCGCCCCGACGGCGCCGCACGACGCCGACGCCACCGCGAGGTACCGCCCGACGACGCCAGACGCGAGCGCAGCGCAACGAAGCCGTGCGCCGCCGGATCAGCGCACCACCGCCCGCGCTGCGAGCGCACGAGCAGAAGTCGGGCAGTCCTCGACGTCGACTGCTCGCCGCGCTGCTCGGGCTGTCGCTGCTGCTCGTCGCGATCGTCGGGCGGGTCGTGATGCTCAAGACCTCCGACGCGGAATCGTTCCGGAGCGCCGGCGCCCAGCAATGGACCCGCACGACCGACATCATCGCCCACCGCGGCACGATCTTCGACCGCCACGGCAACGAACTGGCGATGTCGATCCCGGCGGCCGCGATCTCGATCAACCCGAAGCTGATCGAGAACGGCCCGGCGACCGTGCAGATGCTCGACGACCTGCTCGGCCTGTCCGACGAGAAGGTGGCAGAGCTGCTCGCCGAGATCGAATCTGCCGAGCGTGGGTTCGTGTACGTGGCGCGCCAGGTCGACTCCTCGCTCGGCGATCAGATCGCCGCGCTCGACCGCGCCGGGGTCAACGTCGACGCCGAGACCCGGCGGGAGATGCCGGGCGGTGCGACCGCCCAGACCGTGCTCGGGCGGACCAACATCGACGGGGTCGGCATCGCCGGGCTCGAGTTGCAGTACGACGACGTCCTCACCGGCACCGGCGGCGAGATGACCCGCGAAATCGCTCCCGGGGGCCGCACCATTCCGGGATCCGAGGTCATCGCCCAGCAGCCGGTGTCCGGCGACGACCTGGTGCTGACGATCGACCGGTCGATTCAGTTCGCCACCGAACAGGTGTTGATCGAGCGGGTCGCCGAGATCAACGCCCGCGGCGGGTTGATCGTGGTGATGGACACCGAGACGGGTGAGATCTATGCCAACGCGTCGGTTCGTCGCGATGCCGAGACCGGTGATCCCGTCGTCACGAGTGGCAACTTCGTCGCCGTCGACAGCTACGAGCCGGGCTCGGTCGCCAAGGTCATCACCGTCGCCGGTGCGCTCAACGAAGGGGTGGTCACCCCCGACACGACCTTCGAGGTGCCGTGGCGCAAGCAGTACTACGACGACCTGTTGACGGACTCGCACGAGCACCCCACCGAAGCGATGACCGTGTCGGACATCCTGATCGAGTCGTCGAACATCGGCACGATCACCATCCAAGAGCGGATGGGGCGCTTCGTGCATCATGACTACATGACGGCGTTCGGTCTCGGATCGGTCACCGACCTCCAGTTCCCCGGCGAGTCGCCCGGCATCTTCAAGCCGGCCGACGAACTGTGGGGGAGTGAGCGGGTCACCGTCGCCTACGGACAGGGGCTGTCGAGCACGCCGCTGCAGATGGTGGCCGCGGTCAACACGATCGCGAACGGCGGCGTGTACGTGGCGCCGAGCCTGGTGCGCGCAACGGTCGGCCCCGATGGGACGACCACCGAGGTGCCACCGTCGGCCACCCGCCGGGTCGTCACGGAGCAGGCTGCGCAACAGACCGCGGCGATGATGGAACAGGTCGTGTGTCGGGGCACCGCGAGCCGGGCTGCGGTCGAGGGCCTGCCGATCGCCGGCAAGACCGGCACGGCGTTCAAGGCGGCGGACAACGGGACGTACTTCGACGAGAACGGCGACCGCATCTACTATGCGAGCTTCGTGGGCTTCTACCCGGCCGACGACCCGCAGGTGACCGTGCTCGTGGCCATCGACCAGCCGCCGGCCGGCACCGGCGATCGATTCGGCGGCACCGCGGCGGCGCCGGTGTTCGCCGACCTGACCCCGACGATCATTCACGAGCTCGGTATCCAACCCGCCGAGGACACCGTGGGGTGTGAGGGATGAACGAGATGCAACGGGACGCAGAGATCACCGCCGGCGACGTCGCCGAGCGCCTGCGAGCCGCCGGCATCGCCGTCGAGATCGTCGGTGATCCTGCGGTGACGGTGAGCGGGCTCACCCACGACTCGCGCGCGGTGTCGCCCGGGCAGATGTTCGCCTGTCTGCGCGGTCACGCGTTCGACGGCCACGAGTTCGCCGCCGACACCGTGGCACGTGGTGCGACGTCACTGCTCGTCGACCATGAGCTCAGCGGCGTGGGCGACACGGTGCAGCTCGTCGTGGAAGACACGCGGTTGGCCGTCGGCCCGGCGTCGGCGATCGCATGGGGTGATCCAGCCGAGCATCTGGTCCTCATCGGGATCACGGGAACGAACGGCAAGACCACCACGACCCAGATCGTCGCTGCCCTGCTGGAGGCTGCCGGTTGGCCGACCGGCATGATCGGCACGCTCCACGGCATCCGCACGACGCCCGAGGCTCCGGACCTGCACGCGCGGCTCGCGTCCTTCGTCGACGAGGGCAAGCGGGCGGTCGTGATGGAGGTCTCGTCGCACGCCCTCGCCCTGCATCGGATCGACGGAACGGTGTTCGATGTCGTGGCCTTCACGAATCTCGGACACGATCACCTCGACCTGCACGGGTCGCCGGAGGCGTACTTCCGGGCCAAGTCGGCGCTGTTCACCTCGACGTTCGCGCCGATCGCGGTCGTCAACACCGGAGACACCCACGGCCAGCTGCTCGCCGACACGATCTCGGACCGCATCGGCGCCGAGGCGATGTCGGTGACCAGCATCGACGAGACCCACGCGACCGACGTCTCGGTTGCCGCGACCGGCCACTCGTACACCTGGAACGGCCGCGCCGTCTCCGTACCGTTGGGCGGCGAGTTCAACGTCGCCAACTCGCTCATGGCGCTCTCGATCGTGGCCGAGCTCGACGTCGACGTCGATGCGGCCATCCCCGGGTTCGCCTCGCTGGCGCCGGTGCCGGGCCGATTCGAAGTGGTCGAGACCGACGAGACCCGCCGCCGCGGCATCATCGTCGTCGTCGACTACGCCCACACGCCCGACGGGCTCGAACGGCTGATCCACGCGGCACGAGAACTCGCCGACGGGCGAGTGATCGCGGTGTTCGGCTGCGCGGGACGTCGAGATCTGCAGAAGCGACCGATCATGGGTGAGCTCGCGGCACGCCTCGCCGACATCGCCATCCCCACCTCCGACAACCCACGTGGGGAGAGCCCGGACGCGATCGTCGCGGACGTGGTGGCCGGCGTCGCGCCGGAACACCGTGCGCGGGTGATTCCGCTCACCGATCGCCGCGCGGCGATTCGTCAGGCCATCGAGCTCGCCGAGCAGGGCGACGTGATCGTGATCGCCGGAAAGGGTCACGAAACGACGCAGGATCTCGGCGCGGAAACGATCCCGTTCGACGACCGGATCGTCGCCCGTGAAGAACTCGAGCGACGCTCGTGATCTCCATCCTCCTCGCAGCGTCGGTGTCGACGCTCGTGTCCCTGTTCGGGACGCGCTACCTGATCGTGTTCTTCCGGAGTCGCGGGCAGGGGCAGCCGATCCTCGGCAAGGAAGACCTCGGTCCCGAGCACCACATGGCCAAGCAGGGCACGCCGACGATGGGTGGACTCGCGATCGTCGTGGCAGCGTTCGTCGGCTGGTTGGTGGCACACGTGCGACCCGACCTGCCCTTCGCCACGCAATCGCTCATCGTGTGGGCGGGCGTGCTGTTCATGGCGCTGATGGGGTTCCTCGACGACTACATCAAGGTGCGCAAGCGGCACAACCGCGGCATCTTCTGGAAGCAGAAGAACTACATCACGATGGCCGCCAGCTTCGGTATGGCGTGGTGGCTCGTCGTCGGCACCGGAATCTCCGAGACGATCTCGGTCACCCGTGCGGATCTCGGCTTCGAGGTCCCGACGGTCGTGTGGATCCTCTGGGCGGGGGCGATCATCTGGGCGACCACCAACGCGGTCAACGTGACCGACGGCCTGGACGGGCTCGCCGCCGGTTCCGCCCTGATGGGTTTCGGTGCGTTCGTGATCATCGCGTACCTGAAGTTCCGCAACGACGACCTGTACGCGGCGGTCGTCAACCCGCTCGACATGGGCGTCATCGCTGCCGCCTTCGCCGGCGGGTGCCTCGGATTCCTGTGGTGGAACGCCGCTCCGGCACGCATCTTCATGGGCGACGTCGGGGCACTCGCGATCGGAACCGCGCTCGCGTTCCTCGCGCTCACGCTCAACACGCACCTGTTGATCATCCTGCTCTGTGCAATCAACGTGATGGAGGCCGGCTCGGTCGCAATCCAGATGGGGGTGTTCAAGGCATCGGGTCGCAAGAAGCGCCTGTTCCGGATGTCGCCGATCCACCACCACTTCGAACTCGTCGGCTGGCCCGAGACCACCGTGATCATCCGGTTCTGGCTCATCGCCGCGATCTCGGTCGGCCTCGCGCTCGGCATCTTCATCGCCGACTTCTCCAGCCTGTCGGTGTGATGCGCGCGCTCGTCTACGGTCTCGCTGTCGCCGGGGCGTCCACCGCCCGCGCGCTGCGCAAACGGGGTTGGGACGTCATTGCGGGCGACGATGTGGTCACCGACGAGCGGGCGGCGACCGCTGAGCGCCTCGGCATCGAATTGCTCGACGCGCCGGACGCGAAGACGCTCGAATCCGTGCTCGCCACGTGCGATCTGGTGAGCCCGGCGCCCGGCATCCCCGAGCATCACCGGGTGATCGAGGCCGGTCGCGTCACCGACACCGAGATCGTGTCGGAGATCGAGTTGGCCTATCGCTGGGAGCAGGACCGCCCCGGCGGGCCGCGGCCGATGCTCGCCGTGACGGGGACCGACGGGAAGACCACGACGACGCTGATGACCGTCGCGATGCTGCGTGCCGCAGGTGTGTCGACCGTCGACGCGGGCAACACCGACACCCCGCTCGTCGACGCCATCGACGACGATCACGACGCGTTCGTGGTCGAGTGCACCAGCTTCCGATTGGCGTGGACCCGTGAGTTCCGAGCCGAAGCCGCAACCTGGCTGAACCTGGCGCCGGACCATCTCAACTGGCACGCGTCGATGGCGACCTACGAGGCGGCGAAGGCCCGCATCTGGGCCGCACAGCGACCGGACGATGCCGCGATCGGGTTCACGGGCGCGCCCGCCGTGATGCGACGCCTCGCCGACGCTCCCGGGCGCCACCTCACCTTCGGACCCGGCGGGGAGTACCGCCTCGACGGCGGCGAACTCACCGGTCCGGCCGGGCCGATCGCACCGGTCGCGGCGATGCGGCGCAGCCTGCCGCACGACATCAGCAATGCCCTCGCCGCGTCGGCGATGGTGCTCGAGTCCGGTCTGGCCGACGCCTCGGCCATCGAGCGCGCGCTCGCGGAGTTCACGGGCCCGGCGCATCGCTTGGAGCACCTCGGGGCGCTCGACGGTGTGGAGTGGTACAACGACTCGAAGGCGACCACGCCGCATGCCGCGGCGGTCGCCATCCACGCGTTCGACGACATCGTGTTGATCGCCGGCGGCAAGGACAAGCACGTCGATCTGGCCGAGATGGCCGTCGAACCCGAGCGGCTCCGCGCCGTCGTCGCGATCGGTGAGACCCGCGACGCCGTGGCAGCGGCGTTCGACGGCGTGCAGATCGTCGAGACCACCGAATTCCTCCCCGAGGCCGTGGAGCGCGCCGTTCGACTCGCCCGCCCCGGCGACACCCTGTTGCTGTCGCCCGGTTGCGCCAGCCTCGACCAGTATCGCTCGTTCGAAGCCCGCGGTGACCACTTCCGTGAGCTCGCCCACCAGCAAGGAGTCCGCTGATGGCGTCCACCATCTCCGTCCACGACCGTCGCCAGGCTGCGCTCCAGCGGCTCGGCCGCGAGCCGTCGACGGGTCGCCGAGTGCGACCCCTCGCCGGCCGGTCGAGAGCGACCCGGGTCCGCCAGCGACGCGAGCCGCTCGCTGCTCCGGCGGGCGTCTGGTACGGGATCATCGCCGTCGTCATCGTGTTCGTCATGCTCGGCCTCGTGATGGTGCTCTCGGCATCGGCGGTGACCGAGGCGAACCGCGGGAACTCGCCCTACAGCGTGTTCCTGCGTCAGGCCATCTGGGCCGGAATGGGCTTGATCGCCATGGTGATCGTCGCCCGGACGCCGTACGGATTCTGGCGGCGCATGACGATTCCGCTCGTCGTCGTGGGCGTGGCAGCGATGGTCGGGCCCTTTGCGCCGATGGTGGGCGGGAGCGTCAACGGTGCGCGGGCCTGGATCCGCGTCGGCGGTTTCAGCGTGCAGCCGTCGGAGTTCCTCAAGTTGGTCGCCGTGATCGTCACGGCCGACCTCCTCACCCGACAGGCCGGCGCGATGAATCATCGACGCAGGACCCTCGTTCCGCTGGCGGTGATCGCTGCGGTCGGTGCCGGGCTGTGCATGGTGCAGGGCGACCTCGGCTCGGCGATCGTGCTCGGCGCGGTCGTGTTCTCGATCGGCTGGATCGCCGGCGTCCCGTTCGTCCCACTGGCCGCCATGGGCTCGGTCGCGACGGCGGCCGGGCTGTTCTTCATCGTGTCCAGCCAGACGAGGATCGACCGGTTCACCGCCTTCCTCGACGTGACCGGGAACAAGGACCGTCTCGCCTGGCAGACGTATCAGGGCTTCGTGAGCATGGCGTCGGGTGGGATCGGAGGTTCCGGCATCGGGGGCAGCAAGACCAAGCTCGGGTACCTGCCGTACGCCCACAGCGACTTCATCTTCGCGATCATCGCCGACGAACTCGGCCTGATCGGCGCCGGGGCAGTGATCGGCGGGTTCATCCTGCTCGTGCTGTTCGGCGTGCAGACCGCGCTGGCATCCCCCGACCGGTTCGGCATGCTGGTGGCGGGCGGTGTCGCGTCGTGGTTCGGCGTGCAAGCCATCGTCAACCTCGGTGGGGTGACCGGGCTGATGCCGGTCACCGGCCTGACGCTGCCCTTCTTCTCCGCCGGAGGCAGCTCGCTGTTCGTCTCGATGGTCGCGGTCGGCCTCCTGCTCAGCGTCGCTCGCCGCGTGGGAAGTCGACGCACCGTGAGCTCCGAGCGGGTGGCGTCCTGAGCGCGTTCGCCGTCGTGACCGGTGGGGGGACCGCCGGACACGTGCTTCCCGCACTTGCGGTCGCCGGTGCGCTCACCGCGGCCGGACACGCTCCGGAATCGATTCACTACATCGGGTGCACGCGCGGCATCGAGACGCGGCTGCTCCCGGAGACCGAGTACCCGCACACCTTCTTCGACGTCGTCGGATTCCAGCGTTCGCTGAGTCGGCGGAACCTGGCGTTCGTTCCGAAGATGTGGCGCGCCCGGCGCGAGGCGATCGCCCTGTTGCGCATCCTCGAGCCGAAGGTGGTCGTCAGCGTCGGCGGCTACGCGAGCATGCCGGCGGTCTTCGCGGCACGCAAGCTCGGCGTCCCGGTCGTCGTCGTGTCGTACGACTTCGTCCCCGGCCGAGCGAGCCAGCTCTCGGCCCGCTCTGCCGCCGCGTGTGCCGTGGCGTTCGAGAACTCGCCGTTGCCGAACGCAACCGTCACGGGGGCGCCGGTGCGCCAGGAGATCCTCGCCGTCGACCGGGCCGCCGATCGCAGCGAAGCCCGCCGGCGGCTCGGTGTACCGGACGATCGCTTTCTCGTGGCGGTGATGGGCGGGTCGCTCGGCTCGGGGGTGTTGAACGGCGCGATTGCGGCGTATGCGCTCGCGAGCCGCGACGATGCCGCACTCGCGATCCGCCAGGTGGCCGGTGAGCGCTTCGTCGACGCCATCGAGCCCGTCGAGGCGACCGGCGATGCCGGCGTCCTGCACCAGGTGGTCGGTTTCGAGGACGACATGGCGTCGGTGTACGCCGCCGCCGACCTGCTCATCGGTCGTGGCGGAGCGAGCACCGTGCACGAAGTGGCGGTGACCGGGATCCCGTCGATCCTGATTCCGTGGTCGGGAGCGGCCGACGATCACCAGACCGAGAACGTGCGTTGGCTGAGCGATGTCGGCGCGGCGGTGCTGATGACGGAGGCGGAGCTCGAGTCCGATCCGTTGCGGTTGGGTACGGTCGTCGACGACCTCCGCGTCGACGACGAGGCTCGTGGTCGATTGGGGGCGGCGGCGGCGCAACGCGGCGAAGTGCATCGATCGGGTGCCTTGGCCTCGTTGATCGAGCGCGTCGCCCTAGCATCGTCGCCGAGATGACCGCCCAGACCCCCGTCCCTCCGGTCGCACTCGACCTCTCGATCCCGCACCGGCTGCACGTCGTCGGCGTCGGTGGGCCCGGTATGAGCGCGATCGCGATCGCGCTCGCCGAGATGGGACACGACGTGTCGGGGAGCGACCTCCGTGAGCACCCGGTGCTCGAGCGGGTCCGGGCTGCGAACGTCGCAGTGGCGATCGGCCACGATCGCTCGCTGGTCCACGGCGTCGACGCCGTGACCGCCTCGACCGCGATTCCGGATCGGAACATCGAACTCGACGAGGCCCGCACCACCGGTGTCACCGTGTTGCGCCGCGCCGCGATGCTCGGTTCGATCTGCGCCCAGGCGAAGTCGTTGGCGGTCGCGGGCACCCACGGCAAGACCACCACGACGTCGATGCTCATGCTGATGCTCGCCGAAGCCGGGCTGCGGCCGAGCTTCATCATCGGCGGCGACGTGACCGACCTCGGCACCGGCGCGCAGTGGACCGGGGGTGAGTATCTCGTGGTCGAAGCGGACGAGAGCGACGGGACCCATCTCGAGCTCCCGCTGTACGGGACCATCCTGACGAACGTCGAGGTCGACCATCTCGATCACTACGGGTCGTTCGAGGCGATCGTCGACAGCTTCGACGCCTATCTGGGTCAGGTGCGCGGGCCCAAGGTGGTCTGCGGTGACGACGAGGTGGCGTCGCGGCTCGCGATCGTTCACGGCGCGGTCACCTACGGGCGCGGCGAGGGCGTCGACGTGCGCGCCGTCGACGTCCGAGCCGCGAACGGCGCGTTCGAGTTCGACGTGGAGCGACACGGCACGGTGCTCGGCTCGATCGCGCTGCCGATGCGCGGTATCCACAACGTCGTGAACGCCACCGGTGCCATCGCGCTCGCACTGGAGATCGGTGTCGCGTTCGACGACATCCGCACGGCGCTCGCGAAATTCGGTGGGGTCGCACGGCGTTTCGACGTGCGCGGCATCGACGGGGGAGCGACCTTCGTCGACGACTACGCCCATCTTCCGTCCGAGATCTCCGCAGTGCTCGCAGCGACGCGGCACAGCGGCGAGGACTGGCGCCGCGTCGTCGCCGTGTTCCAACCGAACCGGTACAACCGGATCGCAGAGATCTGGCAGGAGTACGGGAGCGCGTTCGCCGAAGCCGACCTCGTGGTCCTCACCGACATCTACGGCTCCGGCACGATGCCGATTCCCGGGGTCACCGGCAAGCTGATCGTCAACGCCGTCACCGAAGCCGACCCGACGAAGCGGGTCGTCTGGCTGCCGCGTCGAGACGACCTGATCGACTTCGTCGCGCGCGAGGCGCGCGACGGCGACATCGTGGTCTCGATGGGCTGTGGTGACATCGCAACGCTCCCATCGGAGGTGCTCGATGCCCGTGGCCGCAGCTGAGTCGGTCGATCGCGCGGTCGCCGAGCTCGGTGCACTGGCCCGCGTGAACGAGCCGCTCGCGCCGTTCACGACCTACAAGGTCGGCGGAAACGCCGACGTGTTCGTGAACATCGTCGACCCTGCCGATCTGCACCGCGTCGCCGCTGCCCGCCGGGAGAGTGGCTTGCCGGTGTTGGTCGTGGGTCGTGGCTCGAACCTGCTCGTGGCCGACCGTGGGTTCGGCGGGATCGCCGTATCACTCGCGGAGATGGCGACCGACGTCGAGATCGACCACGAGCGGTCGATCGTGCGGGCCGGGAGTGCCGTGCCGCTGCCCGTCCTCGCCCGGCAGCTCGCAAACATCGGCCTCACGGGGTTCGAGTGGGCGGTGGGGGTACCCGGCTCGATCGGCGGCGCCGTGCGGATGAACGCCGGTGGCCACGGCTCGGACATGTCCGAGTCCCTGCTCGACGTCGACGTGTTCGACTTGGAGACCTCGACCGAGCAGGTGCTGCGCGCGGATCAACTCGGGCTGCGTTTCAGAGGGAGCGATCTGCCGGAGACGACCGTGGTCGTCGCGGCTCGCCTCCAGCTGGCCCCGGGCGACGCCGATCGGGCGCGGGCCGAGCTGTCCGACGTCGTCGCCTGGCGGCGAGCCAACCAACCCGGTGGGCAGAACGCGGGCTCGGTGTTCGTCAATCCGATCCCGTACGAGCTCAGCGCCGGCAAGCTGATCGACGACCTCGGGCTGCGCGGGCTGCGGCACGGATCCGCCGCCGTGTCCGACAAGCACGCCAACTTCATCCAGGCCGACCCCGGCGGTTCCGCCGACGATGTCCGAGCGCTGATGGAGGACGTGCGAGCCCGCGTGGCCGCTGAGACCGGCCACGTTCTGCGCAGCGAGATCCGCCTGATCGGTTTCGAAGGGTCGGCATCGTGAGCCGGTGGCGACGAAAGCCGAAGGACGCGGCGTCGGGAACCGATGCGGCGGACGGCGAGCGCGAGTTCACCGACGTCAGAATCGTCAAGCGCGAGCCGTCGTCGGACGCCGCCGTACCGACCCCTGATGAACCGGCCCCGGAGACGGGGTCCGATGCAGCGCCGCAGGAGGGAGAAGCCACCGAAGACGGTGTGCTGGCCGAATTGTCTGCCGCCTTCGGTGAGGACGACACCAAACCCACCGACGTGCCGCTCACCACGATCGCGATCGGCGGTGACGACGATCTGCCCGACGCGGTGTATCTCGACGACGAACTCGGTGGAGACGGCTCCGAGCCGGTCTTCATCGACGACGACGGAACCGGTGACGCGCTGCTCGCCCAGGATGCAACCGGCCCCGGAATCGAACCGCGCCTGCGGCAGCGTCGAATCGGCGTTCGGCGGGCCGAGGGCCGGCGGCGTCTCCGACGTTGGGGCTTGGTCGCGGCGATCCTCGTCGTCGTGATCGGGATTCTGGCCGTGCTCGGGTCGTCGTGGTTCTCCGTCGACGACGTCGATGTCACGGGCGTCCAGCGTGCCGACGGCGACGCGGTCGAAGCCGTCGTCAACGATCTGCTGGGCGAGCCGGTGTTGCTCGTCGACACCGACGCCGCCGAGGACCGGCTGGAGCAGATCCCCTATGTCGAGACCGCACGGGTCCGTACCGACTTCCCGAGCGGTGCCACCATCGAGATCCGTGAGCGTGAACCGGTCGCGACGACGGTGGGTGCCGACGGCCGATTCCGGATCCTCGACCGCGAGGGGCGCGTCGTCGACGTGATCGACGGACAGCCGATCGCGTTCGTTCTGGTGACCGGACCGACGACCTTCGACCTCGAAGCGGGTCAGTACGGCGACACCGGATACGCCGCCGCTGCGGCGATGGTCACCAAGCTGACGCCCGACGTTCGGTCGCGCATGCTCTCGATTTCGGTGGTCCCCGACGGCACCGACATGCGGTTCCTGCTCTCCAACGAACCGGGCCCGGACATCGAGGTTCGGCTCGGGGCTGCGATCACCGACAACGACCAGATCGAACGGCTCGTCCGCTTGCAACGCGTGCTCGACGACGTCGTGGGGTCGGACACCACGGTCATCGACGTCTCGACCGCGGAGACGACGGAGCGATGAAGTGCGCCGAGACGCGGCTAGCGTCCCTCCGCGGTGACTCCGGACCTGGCAGAATGCCGGGTGGCCCGTGTCCCCGGACCGACAACACGATGCACGCATCCCTGAACGAACACGATGCCGCGGTGAACGCGAGCACTTGGAGGACCCACTGATGGTCGGCACACCGCAGAACTATCTCGCCGTGATCAAGGTCGTCGGCGTCGGTGGAGGTGGCGTCAACGCCGTCAACCGCATGATCGACGCCGGCCTCAAAGGTGTCGAGTTCATCGCCGTCAACACCGACGCCCAGGCGCTGCTGATGAGCGATGCCGACGTCAAGCTCGACATCGGTCGTGACCTCACTCGAGGCCTCGGAGCGGGCAGCGACCCGGAGGTGGGCCGCGAGGCCGCCGAGTCGCATCGCGACGAGATCGAGGAGATGGTCCGCGGTGCCGACATGGTGTTCATCACCGCCGGCGAGGGCGGCGGGACCGGCACCGGCGCCGCGCCGGTGATCGCCGAGATCTCACGCGAAGCCGGGGCGCTGACCATCGGCGTCGTGACCCGACCGTTCTCGTTCGAGGGGCGGCGCCGCTCGGTGCAGGCCGACAACGGTGTGCAGCGGCTCAAGGAGAAGGTCGACACGCTGATCGTCATCCCGAACGACCGCTTGCTGACCGTCGCCAACGACAAGACCAGCGTGCTCAACGCGTTCAAGATGGCCGACGAGGTGCTGTTGCAGGGCGTGTCGGGCATCACGGGGCTGATCACGACCCCGGGGCTGATCAACACCGACTTCGCCGACGTCAAGGCCGTCCTGAAGGACGCCGGCACGGCGCTCATGGGCATCGGACAGGCGAGCGGCGACGAGCGCGCGGTCTCGGCCGCGAAGGCGGCCATCTCGAGCCCGCTGCTCGAGTCGGCCATCGACGGTGCGCGCGGCGTGCTGCTCAACATCACCGGCCCGTCGAGCATGGGCCTCTTCGAGATGAACGCCGCCGCGGAGATCATCCACGGTGTGGCGCACCAGGACGCATTGATCATCTTCGGGACGGTGGTCGACGACGAGATGGGCGACGAAGTGCGCGTGACGGTGATCTCGGCCGGTTTCGACCGCACCGATTCGGTGACCGCCCCGCTCCCGGACCAACAGCCGCGCACCTCGCCCACCCGCATCACCGAGCTGTTCGGTGACGTCGAAGACGCAGATCCGCTCGCGGACGACGACGACGACTTCGACGTTCCCTCATTCCTCAAGTGAAGGTGGCGGGTGCCCTCCCCGCTTTCTGAGTACACCATCGCCGGCCGGCGGGTTCGGATCGTCGCCACCGATCGCAGCGATGGCGACGTGCATCCCGAGCGTGTGCCGGCAACGGTGCTCGCCCAGCGCCAGCGTCGCGCCACGGGACGCCCGTGGGTGATGCTCGACGAAGTCCACGGCATCGACGTCGTCGACACCTCACCGGCCGACGCCCGGACGCCGATGGCGGGACGTGGCGACGTGGTCGTCACGCGGGATGCCGATCTCGACGTCGCGGTGTGGACCGCTGATTGTGCGCCCATCTTCCTGCTGGCCGACGACGGCACCACGGTCGGCATCCACGCCGGCTGGCGCGGTCTCGCCGCCGGCGTGGTCGACGTCGCGGTCGCCGCGGCGCGCCGGGAGGGCGGCCAGGTCGTCGCCGCCGTGCTGGGGCCTGCGATCGGGCCGTGCTGCTACGAGTTCGGCGCGGACGACCTCGAGCGGGTCGCCCAGGGGGTGCACGCCCACCCCACCGAGGTGTCCGGCACGACTGCCGCCGGGAGCCTCGCGCTCGACGTGCCGGCGGCAATCCGTGCGGCGCTCGGCGACCACGGGATCGGACTCGATGTGGTCGGCCCGTGCACCGGTTGCGACGATCGATGGTTCTCGCATCGGGTACGCAACGATCCGGACCGCCAGGCCACCGTGGCCACGATCAGTGCGGTGTCGTCGTGAATCACCATGCATCCGACGAGGTGGCCAGGCGGCTCGCGGCCGTCGAACGTCAGATCGCCGCCGTCGAACGTCCGTGGACCCATGATGTCGAGATCACGGCGGTCACGAAGGCGTTCGAGCCGAGCGTGATCGCCGCAGCGGTCGATGCCGGCTGCACCGCGATCGGCGAGAACTACGCACAGGATCTGCTGTCGAAGCGTTCGGCGATCGAAGCGCTCGACCCCGAACGACGGCCGCGGGTCGACTTCATCGGCCACCTCCAGTCGAACAAGGTGCGTCAGCTGGTCGGGCTCGTCGACCGCTGGTGCACGATCGACCGGGTGTCGATCGCCGGGGAGATCGCGAAACGCGCTCCCGGCGCCGAAGTGCTCATCCAGGTGAACGCAACCGACGAAGCGGGCAAGGGAGGCTGCCGACCCGATGAGGTCGAAGCGCTCCGTGACCGCTGTGTTTCGCTCGGGCTCGTCCCGATCGGGTTGCTCACGATCGGACCGACGGGGCGTCCACCCGAAGCGGCCGCACCCGGATTCCGCATGGTGCGGGCGCTGGTCGACGACCTCGGACTCGCCGTTTGCTCGATGGGGATGACCGCCGACCTCACGATCGCGGTCGCGTGCGGGTCGACCAGCGTCAGAATCGGATCACAGTTGTTCGGGCCCAGACCGGTCCCCGTCCACCACGAACGCAATGGGCGCGGCTAACCTCCGGCGCTCAGGAGGAAGACATGTCACTCTGGAAGAAGACCATGGACTACCTGGGTCTTGGTCCCGACGATGCGTACGACGACTACGACGACGACTACGGGCAGGAACCCCCTGCCCGGCAGCAGCGTGCGCCTCGTGAGCCCGAGCCCCAACCCGGTCGCAATGGTCGTGGCGGGTGGGAGCCCGAGGCGGAGCCGACCGTCCGCACGGTCGCACCGCGGCCGAGCTTTCCGTCGCGTGACTTCGACGCCTCGTCGGCATCGCGACGTCCTGCGCAGAGCGCACCGGCGTCGAACGGACGATCCAACGACTCGGGCGTCCATGTTCGGCCTCCGGCTGACGACGTCCCACCGAATCAACCACAACTCCGGAGCATTCCAGGAGGGGCCATGGAGCCACACACCGTCCGACCCCGTCGATTCGATCAAGCACAGGAGGTCGCCGACGCCTTCAAGAGCGGGACGCCGGTGATCATGAACCTCGAGGGGACCGAACGCGACGTCGCTCGGCGCCTCATCGATTTCGGGAGCGGCATCTGTTACGCACTCGACGGAACGATGGAGAAGGTGGCGACCGGCGTCTACCTCCTGAAGCCACCACCCGCGCGGCCGCAGCGCGGCTACGACGAATACGACGACTGACCGCACGCGGGCACACGCACCACAAGGAAGCATCACATGGACATCAGCCCGCAGCGAGTACGCACCGCGGAGTTCCGGACCGTCAAGCGCGGTCTCGACCCCGACGAAGTGCGCGAGTTCCTCAACCAGGTGGCGGCCGAGCTCGAACGCGCCCAGAACCAGTCGACGGCGATGGAGGCCCGCGCGCGAGCGGCTGTCGCCCGGTTGCAGGAGATCTCCGAGAGCGGTGCGACCGCACCGATCGCCACCAGCGAGCCGGCGTCCCCGGCGGCCGCCCCCGCAGCGCCGACGGCATCGGTCGACGAGGCCGAGACGATCAGCCGCACGCTGCTGCTCGCGCAGCGCACGGCGGACACCGCTGTGGCCGAGGCGAAGGCCGAAGCGGAGCGCATCGAGCGAGAGGCGAGCGCCGAAGCCGCGAAGACCATCGACTCGACGCGCGAGATGTCGGCGCGGCTGCTCGACGAAGCACGCGAGGAGGCGCGGCGAGCCGGCGAGGCGGAGCGCCTCAACGTCAAGACCGAAGTCGACTCGTTGCGAGCTCGACGCGACTTCCTCGAGTCGGACGTCGATCACCTCGAACGCCACCTCACCGAGGAGCGCTCCCGGTTGCGCGAGGCCGCGACGACGCTGCTCGACCTCACCGAACGCGTCCCCGGCGGGCTCGGTGAAGTTCGGCGTCCGCTGCTCTCTGCATCCGACGACGACACGCCGACCGGCACCGACATCGATCCGCTGTCGGACGACGACTTGGGTTCGTCGGCGAACCCCGTCGACGACGTCCACGCCGCCGATGAGGCCGTCACCGACTCGGCCGACGATCCGGACGGTGAGGAACCGGCGTTCGCCTTCGCCGACGACGCGGCCGGTGACGACGACGGTTCCGTCGAGTTCGGCGATGACGGTGACGATGACGATGACGATGACGACAGCGACGGCCTGTTCATCCGGGCCGACATCGCCGACGACGAGTTCGGCAGCGACACGCAACGCACGTGAACCTCGCGGGGCGGCGTCGATAGCCTCTCGTGCGTGTCCTACCCCGACGTCGATCCGCAACCCGACTTTCCCTCGCTCGAGCTCGCCATTCTCGAGCGCTGGGAGCGCGACGGGACGTTCCAGGCGTCGATCGACCAGCGCGACCCCGGCCCGAACGGTGCCAATGAGTTCGTCTTCTACGACGGGCCACCGTTCGCCAACGGGCTGCCTCACTACGGTCACCTGCTGACCGGCTACGTCAAGGACGCGATCCCGCGGTACCAGACCATGCGTGGTCGTCGAGTGGAGCGCCGTTTCGGCTGGGACTGCCACGGGCTGCCGGCCGAGGTGAAGGCCGAACAGGAACTCGGGATCTCCGGCCACCCGGAGATCAATGCGTTCGGCATCGACAAGTTCAACGAGGCCTGCCGGGACAGTGTCCTGCAGTACACGGACCAGTGGCGTTCGTACGTGGGCCGCCAGGCGCGCTGGGTCGACTTCGAGAACGACTACAAGACGCTCGACCTGTCGTACATGGAAAGCGTGATGTGGGCGTTCAAGACGCTCCACGACAAGGGCCTGATCTACGAGGGCTTCCGGGTGCTCGCCTATTGCTGGCGGTGCGAGACCCCGCTGTCCAACACCGAGACCCGGATGGACGACGTGTATCGGGACCGCCAGGACCCGGCGTTGACCGTTGCGTTCACGCTCGACAGCGGTGAGCAGATCCTCGCCTGGACGACCACCCCGTGGACCCTGCCGTCGAACCTGGCGCTCGCGGTCGGGCCGGACCTCGACTACGCGGTCGTCGAGCTCGCTGGCCGCCGCTACGTCATCGCCGACGCGCTGCGGTCCCACTACGAGGCCGAGCTGGGCGAGGGCGAAGTCGTCGAGATGCTGAAGGGCAGCGACCTGATCGGTCGGACCTACACCCCGCTGTTCGACTACCTCGCGGACACCGCGACTCACGGGACCGAGCAGGCATTTCGCGTGCTCGGCGCGGACTTCGTCACCGTCGAGGACGGCACCGGCATCGTCCACCTCGCTCCCGGGTTCGGCGAGGACGACCAGGTGGCCTGCAACGCGGCGGGCATCCCGACGATCTGTCCGATGGACGAGCACGGGTGCTACACCGCCGAGATCCGCGACTGGGTCGGTACGCATGTGTTCGAGGCGAACTCCGACGTGATCCGCGCGCTGAAGGACCGCGGTACGTTGGCCGACGGAGGTGTGGTGGTCCGCCACGCAACCTACGACCACTCCTACCCGCACTGCTGGCGCTGCGCGCAACCACTCGTGTACCGGGCGATCTCGTCGTGGTTCGTCGAGGTCACGAAGTTCCGGGACCGCATGGTCGAGCTCAACGAACAGATCACGTGGCAGCCCGCACATGTCAAGGAGGGGAGCTTCGGCAAGTGGATCGCCAACGCCCGAGACTGGGCGATCAGCCGGAACCGCTTCTGGGGGTCGCCGATCCCCGTCTGGCGTTCCGACAACCCCGACTACCCGCGGATCGACGTGTACGGCTCCATCGAACAGCTCGAAGCCGACTTCGGTGTCGCCGTGTCCGATCTCCATCGCCCGATGGTCGACGAGCTCGTCCGACCGAATCCGGACGACCCGACCGGCGAATCCATGATGCGCCGCGTCCCCGAAGTTCTCGACTGCTGGTTCGAGTCGGGGTCGATGCCGTTCGCGCAGGTGCACTATCCGTTCGAGAACACCGAATGGTTCGAGGACCACTACCCGGGCGACTTCATCGTCGAGTACATCGGCCAGACCCGGGGCTGGTTCTACACGTTGCACGTGCTCGCCACGGCGCTGTTCGACCGACCGGCGTTCTCGTCGTGCGTCTCGCACGGCATCGTCCTCGGTGACGACGGACAGAAGATGTCGAAGTCGCTGAACAACTACCCCGATCCGCTGGCGATGTTCGAGAGTCACGGTGCTGATGCGATGCGTTGGCACCTGCTCTCGTCGACCATCCTGCGTGGTGGCGACGGGATGGTGACCGAAGCGGGCATGCGCGAAACGGTGCGACAGATCCTGCTGCCGCTGTGGAACTCGTGGTACTTCCTGACCCTGTACGCCAACGCCGGAGACCATCAGGGCACCGTGCGGACCGACTCGACGAACGTGTTGGACCGCTACGTGCTCGCCAAGACGCGCGACCTCGTGGCCGACATGACGGACTCGATGGACGAGTACGACCTGTTCGGCGCCTGCCAGCACGTGCGGACCTACCTCGACGTGCTCACGAACTGGTACGTGCGGCGCAGCCGGACCCGCTTCTGGGAGGGTGATCACGACGCGATCGACACGTTGCACACCGTGCTGTCGGTCTTCACGCGGGTGACCGCACCGCTGCTGCCGTTCATCTCCGAGGCGATCCACGAGGGGTTGCACGGCGGCGACGCCGACAGTGTCCACCTGGGCGACTGGCCGTCGGTCGACGAGCTCCCGGGCGATGCGGACCTCGTCGCGTCGATGGACCTCGCCCGTGACGTCTGTTCGTCGACGCTGTCGGTCCGCAAGGCCCACGGGCGGCGCGTGCGCCTGCCGCTGCAGACGTTGACCGTGGCGTCGCCCGATGCCGAACGTCTCGCCGAGTTCGCCGATCTGATCGCCGACGAGGTCAATGTCCGTTCCGTCGAGCTCACCACCGATGTGGGTTCGGTGGCCGCAGAGCAACTGAAGCTCGTGCCGGCGAAGCTGGGGCCGCGGCTCGGCAAGGACGTCCAGCAGGTCATCAAGGCCCACAAGGCCGGGGACTGGAGTGTCGAGGACGGTGTCGTCACGGTCGGCGGTGTCGTGCTCGAGGTGGGTGAGTACTCGATCGAGCAGGTCGCCTCCGATGATCTGGCCAGCACGGGTCTGGGCCAGCACGCTGGCGTGGTCGCGCTCGACACGGTGGTGACCGAGGAGCTCGAGATCGAAGGGCGCGCTCGCGACCTGATCCGCTCGATCCAGCAGGCGCGACGCGATGCAGACCTCGACGTCTCGGATCGGATCGAGCTGACGGTCACGGCCGGGCCGGCGATCGCCGAGGCGCTGCGCATCCATCAGGAACTGGTTGCCGCCGAGACCCTGGCGACCACGGTACGCATCGATGACAGTGCGGCCGACGGCGGCGACGCGGTGATCTCTGTGGTCCCCACGCGCTGAGCCGCTAGAGTCCGGCGCTCACACCGCCGAACCAGATGGGGATCTCCATGGCCGCAGCGAAGAAGACCGCCTCGAAGAAGAAGGTTTCCGCCAAGAAGGCTGCCGCAAAGCAGAGCCCGGCCAACAGGACCGCGGCGAAGAAGACGGCGGCGAAGAAGACCGCAGCCAAGAAGGCGCCGGCGAAGAAGACCGCAGCCAAGAAGACCGCAGCCAAGAAGGCGCCGGCGAAGAAGACCGCAGCCAAGAAGGCGCCGGCGAAGAAGACCGCAGCCAAGGAAGGCGCCGGCGAAGAAGACCGCAGCCAAGAAGGCGCCCGCCAAGAAGGCGGCGGCCGAGAAGCCGGCGAAGAAGTCACCCGCCACGCGGGCGGCAGCGAAGAAGTCGGCCAGTGCGGCGTCCAGCGCGCGCTCCACCCAGAAACGAGCCTCCAAGAAGATGTCCACCAAGAAGTCGGCAGGCAGCATGTCTCCGCTGCTGTCCAACGAAGTCCCCACGGTGCACGAGATTCCCGCGCCCCGCGGGACCTCGAAGGACGGCATCTCCTACACCAAGGACTTCGACGTCAAGTTCCTCAAGGCGCAGCGCGACGAGCTCGAGGCCCGTCGTGCCGCCGAGCTCAAGCGCGCCACCCGCCTGGAGGACGAGGCCGAGAGCCTCATCGAGGACGGTGAGATGGGCGACGTCCAGTTCGACGACGAGGGCGGAGAGGGCGACACGATGGTGGTGCAGCGTGATCTCGACCGGCTGCTGTCCAGCCAGGCCCGCCAGACCATCGAGGAGATCGACGAGGCGCTCGAGCGGATCAAGCTCGGCACGTACGGCTACTCCGCAGTGTCGGGGCTGCCGATCCCGCGCGAGCGGCTCGAGGCGCTGCCGGAGACGACCGTGCTCGCCGCTGAGAAGGTCAGTGGCGCAGGACGACGATAAGCCGGAGGCTTTCGACGTCGACGGCAACGATCTGCCGGCGCCGGAGGAATCGTCAGCGGCGAACCATCCGTGGCGCGCGCCGATTCTGTTGGCGGTCGGCATCGTCGTGGCCGATCAGCTGACGAAGCACTGGGCGGTCAATCGGCTTGCCGACGGCAGCGAGATCGCAGTGTTCTGGACGCTCCAGTGGAATCTCGCCTTCAACAGCGGCATGGCGTTCAGCCGGGGGCAGGGACTCGGTCCGATCATCGCGGTCGTGGCGACCGTGGTCATCGTGTGGCTGCTGGTGTCGCTGCGCACCTCGGGCGGCCCGTTGAACACGTTCGGGATCGGGTGTGTGATCGGCGGTGCCGCGGGCAACCTGATCGATCGGGCTTTCCGACAAGAAGCGTGGTTGCGTGGCTCGGTGGTCGACTTCATCGACTTCCAGTGGTTTCCGATCTTCAACATCGCCGACATCGCGATCAACGTCGGCGCGGCCGCTTTGATCCTCAACGCCGTGCTCACGGCTCGACGGGCGCGATCCGCAGCGCCGCTCGGTGATCCGTCGTGACCGACGACCACGATGCGGCTGATCCGTCGGCTGATTCGTCCCTCCCGGACCTGATCGTCGAGGAAGTTCCGGCCGCGCTCGACGGACAACGACTCGACCGGATCGTCGCGCTGATCGGCGATGTGAGTCGCGCCGATGCCGCTCGTACGATCGACGGCGGCGGGGTCTCGGTCGACGGCGAGCCGGCGCCGTCGGGCAAGGTTCGACTCGTCGAGGGGCAACGCGTGTCGGTCGACCGCGGCGAAGTTCCCGGTCACCGAGCTGCCGGGTCCGGACCCCACCGTCGAATTCGGCGTCGTCCACGAAGATGCACACGTCATCGTCGTCGACAAGCCCCCGGGCCTCGTCGTGCACCCCGGCGCCGGGAACATGAGCGGCACGCTGGCCAACGGCCTGCTGGCCCGATTCCCCGACATCGAGGACGTCGGCGATCGGATGCGCCCCGGGATCGTGCACCGCCTCGACTCGGGGAGTTCGGGGCTGCTCGTCGTCGCCAGGACCCAGGAGGCTGCCGACCTGCTGATCGGACAGTTCGCCGACCACAGCGCAACTCGGGTCTACGACGCGATGGTGTGGGGCGTCCCCGAGGCCGCACACGGCATCATCGACGCCCCGCTCGGTCGCAGTCGGAGTGACCCGCTGCGGATGGCGGTCGTGGCCGACGGTCGTCCGTCGCGGACGGACTACCAGGTGGTGGGCACCTACTCGTCGCCGGCGATGGTGTCCCGCCTGGAATGTCGGCTCGAGACCGGCCGGACGCACCAGATTCGCGTGCACCTGTCGTCGATCAACCACCCGCTGCTCGGCGACCCGACGTACGGCCAGCGCAAACCGAACCTCGGTCTCGAGCGCCCGTTCCTCCACGCCGCCCAACTCCAGTTCGTCCACCCCGGCACCGGCGAACGCGTGACGTTCCACAGCCCCCTCGCAGCCGACCTCCAAACCTGGCTCGACGAAGCAGAGGTCTGAGAGGGTCAGACGCCGATCAGGGGACCACGCGAGGTGGTGTCCGACGGGTCGACTGACCATCCGCGAGTGCGCCGCAGGCAGGCCAGCGAGGAAGCGACGAAGGAGCGGCCTCCGAGCGTCGCAGGCGAGACGGGATCAGTGGGAATGATCGGGGAGCGACGGCCAGGGGGACTCGCCGCGGCTGATGTCGGCGATGGTGGCGAGGGTGTAGCCGTCGAGGTGTTCGCGCATGTGGGCCCCCGCCTGGTCCCAGATGGCCAGCAGCACGCACTGGCCCTCGTGGTCGCAGGCGCCGTCCTGGTGCGGCTGCCCGAAGTCGCCGAGCGTGATCGGTCCGTCGACCGCCGAGACGATCTCCGACAGGCGGATCTCCGCCGCAGGCCGGTTGAGCGTGTAGCCGCCGCCCACGCCGCGTTTGGAGCGCACGAGACCGGCACCCTTGAGCGCGAGGAGGATCTGCTCGAGGTACGGCTGCGGGAGACCGGTGCGCTCGGCGATGTCGCGAACCGACGTCGGACCGTCCTCGTCGCGCAGGGCCAGCGACAACAGGGCTCGACACGCGTAGTCGCCTCGGGTGGAGATGCGCACGGCTGCACTGTAGGCCACGAGTCACCCGAGTCCGTAGACTGCTGCCGGTGAGTCGACCAGGCGGGAATCCGATCGTTCCGGACTATTCGGGTGCGAATGTGCGCGGGATCGTCCCGGCCTGCTCGGTCCGTCGTCGTGGGCCGACCTCGACCCCCGACTGGATGCCCGACGCCGTGCGCGACGCGGACGCGGTCGTGCTGTTCGTGCTCGACGGGCTCGGCTGGGACCAGTTGCAGGAGCACGCGACGCTTGCGCCGACGCTGATGTCGATGCAGGGCCGATCGATCCACACGGTCGCGCCGACCACCACGGCGACGGCGCTCAGCTCGATCACCACCGGGCTGACCCCCGGCGAACACGGCCTCATCGGCTACCGGATGGTGCTCGGTGGCGAGGTCGTCAACGTGTTGCGCTGGGCGGTCGGCACCCAGCAGGTGCGCCGCTCGCAGCCACCGTCCTCGGTCCAACCGTTCGAGCCGTTCCTCGGCCAGCGGGTGCCGGTCGTGGCGCAGGGCGAGCTGCAGGAGTCGGGGTTCAGCGAGGCGCACCTCCGCGGCAGCGACCCGGTCGGCTGGCGTTCACCGTCGAGCATCGCGGTCGAGGCGGCCGCGCAGGTTCGCGCCGGGGAACGCTTCGTCTACTGCTACTACAACGGAGTCGACAAGATCGCCCACGAGCGCGGCTTCGGCGACTACTACGACGCGGAGCTGCGCTTCGCCGATGCGTTGGTCGCCGACCTGATCGCCGCCGTGCCCGCCGGGAACCGCGGTGCTCGTCACCGCCGACCACGGACAGGTGCACGTCGGGGATCGCATCGTGCATCCGTCCGAGGAGTTGCTGGGTCCGGTCACGATGCAGTCGGGCGAGGGTCGGTTTCGATGGTTGCACTGTGCGCCGAACGACATCGCCGGTTTGATCGACGCCGCCGACAGCGAAGTCGGTGACCTCGCCTGGGTGGTGAGCAAGGAACAGATGCTCGACGAAGGCTGGTTCGGGCCGACGGTGTCGCCGCCGATCCAACGTCGTCTCGGCGACGTCGCCCTGTGCGCCTACGAGCCGGTGAGCTTCTACGAAGAGGCCGACTCCGGCCCGTTCGAGCTGGTCTGCCGGCACGGATCGATGACGTCGGCCGAGGTCAATGTTCCGCTCCTTGGCGCCTTGGTCGGCTGACGTGCGAGACTCGGCTCCATGTCCGACAGCGCCGTCCAACCCGAAGTGGTGACCGACCCACCGAGCAGCGACTCGAGCCGACCGAGGCGGCTCCGGACGGAGCCGCCGTCGAGCAGGGCGACGCGGTCACCGAGCCGGCGAAGGTGATGCGCATCGGGTCGATGGTCAAACAGCTGCTCGAAGAGGTCCGCAGTGCCGACCTCGACGAGGCGTCGCGCGAGCGCCTGGCCGAGGTGTACGAACGCTCGGTCGTGGAGCTGTCCGACGCGCTGTCGCCCGACCTGCAGGAGGAACTGCGGACGCTGTCGTTGCCGTTCGAGCACGACGAAGTGCCGAGCGAAGCCGAGCTCCGGGTGGCCAAGGCACAGCTCGTCGGGTGGCTCGAAGGGCTCTTCCACGGCATCCAGGCCAGCCTGATGGCCCAGCAGTTCGCGGCGCAGCAGATGCAGCAGCGGCGTCAGCTCCCCGGTCAGCCCGACCCGCACGGGCCGGCGGGAGCCCCGCCGCCACCGCAGACCGGCACGTACCTCTGACCGTCTCGCCGGCTGTCGCGCCGAGCGCCCCGCCGATGTTCTCCGTGGGCCGCCTCCGGACCTGGCGTCGCGGCCGGTGCCGAGCGCGGGCTGGCGGCACTGCTCACACGCGAGTAATTTGTCGCTACTCCCATGGCCGACTCCTTCACCCATCTGCACGTCCACACCGAGTTCTCGATGCTCGACGGCGCCTCGCGTCTCGACGAGATGGTCGCGAAGGCGGTCGAGGACGGTCAGCCGGCCATCGGGATGACCGACCACGGCAACATGTACGGCACGTTGGACTTCTACAAGGAGTGCAACAAGCAGGGCATCAAGCCGATCATCGGGACCGAGGCCTACATGGCGCACGATCACCGCTCCGAGCGGCCGTCACGCCGTGGGCGGGTCGACGACTCGGGCGGTGAGACCCAGTCGGGCAACAAGCTCTACTACCACCTGATCCTGCTGGCGGAGAACAACACCGGCTACAAGAACCTGATCCAGCTGTCGTCGCTCGCGTTCATGGAGGGCTACTACTACAAGCCCCGGATGGACTGGGAGCTGCTCGAGAAGTACTCCGAGGGCCTGATCGCGACCAGCGGTTGTCTCGGCGGTCACGTGTTGCAGTCGCTGCTCAACGGTGACGAGGCCGGTGCGCTCGAGAAGGCCGCACGGCTGCAGGACATCTTCGGCCGGGACAACTTCTTCATCGAGATCCAGGACCACGGGATCCCGGCGCAGCGCGAGACGAACCCGAAGCTGTTGGAGATCGCCAAGAAGATCAAGGCGCCGTTGCTGGCCACGAACGACAGCCACTACACGCATCAGCACGACCACGACGCACACGACGCGCTGCTCTGCGTGCAGACCGGCTCGTTGATGTCCGATCCGAAGCGGTTCAAGTTCGAGGGCAGCGACCACTACCTCAAGACCGCCGCCGAGATGCGGTACCTGTTCCGCGAGATTCCGACGGCGTGCGACAACAGCCTGTGGATCGCCGAGCGCTCGAACGTCGAGATCGAGTTCGGCAAGCCGCTGCTGCCGAACTTCCCGCTGCCCGAGGGCTTCGCCGACGACGAGGCCTACCTCCGCCACCTCACCCAGGAGGGTGCCGAGAAGCGCTGGGGCAAGGACGTCCCGCCGGCGGCGGTCGAACGGCTCGCCTACGAGCTGCAGGTCATCTGCGACATGGGGTTCGCCTCGTACTTCCTCATCACCTGGGACCTCATCAAGTACGCCCGCGACAACAACATCCGTGTCGGGCCGGGTCGTGGTTCGGCCGCCGGGTGTGCCGTGGCGTACTGCCTGTGGATCACCGACCTCGACCCGATCGAGTACGACCTGCTGTTCGAACGATTCCTCAACCCGAGCCGCATCTCGATGCCCGACATCGACATGGACTTCGAGACCCGCTACCGAGAGGACATGATCCGCTACGCCGCCGAACGGTACGGGCGCGACCACGTCGCCCAGATCATCACGTTCGGCTCGATCAAGGCCCGCAACGCCGCGCGCGACGCCGCCCGCGTGCTCGGGTACCCGTACGGCGTCGGCGACAAGATCGCCAAGGCGATGCCGCCGCTCGTGATGGGCCGCGACACGCCGCTCAAGTACTGCTTCGAGCAGCATCCGAAGTACGCCGACGGCTACAAGGCTGCTGCCGACCTGCGGGCGATGTACGACACCGACCCGGACATCAAGAAGGTGATCGACGTCGCGAAGGGCCTCGAAGGTCTGAAGCGGTCCGACGGCATCCATGCCGCCGCCGTGGTGATCACCAAGGACCCGGTCACCGACTACGTCCCGATCCAGCGCAAGCCGGAGTCGGGCGTCGACCCGGAGGACGCGCCGGTCGTCACCCAGTTCGAGATGCACGGCGTCGAGTCGCTCGGCCTGCTGAAGATGGACTTCCTCGGGCTGCGCAACCTCGACGTGATCTCCGACGCCGAGTTCATGATCCGCGAGCGCCACGACCCTGACTTCGACATCGAAAAGATCGCCCTCGACGACACGAAGACCTACGACCTGTTGTCGCGCGGCGACACGATCGGCATCTTCCAGCTCGAGTCGCCGCCGATGCGGCAACTGCTCAAGGCGATGGAGCCGCGCACGTTCCCGCACATCGCCGCCGTGCTGGCGCTGTATCGCCCCGGGCCGATGTCGGTCAACATGCACTACGACTTCGCCGACCGGATGAACGGTCGCCAGGACGTCGACTACTTCCACGACGACGCCAAGGAGGTGCTCGGCGACACGTACGGCCTGATGATCTATCAGGAGAGCGTGATGCGCGTCGCCCAGAAGTTCGCCGGGTACTCGCTCGCCGAAGCCGACAACCTGCGCAAGGCGATGGGCAAGAAGTCCCGCGAGGTCATGGCCAAGGCCCGCCAGGCGTTCGAGGACGGCGTCGTCGAGCAGGGCTACGGCGACGAGATGGGCCCGATGCTGTTCGACATCATCGAGAAGTTCGCCGACTACGCGTTCAACAAGAGCCACACGTTCGGGTACGGCCTGATCACGTACCAGACGGCCTACATGAAGGCGCACTACCCGGTCGAGTACATCGCGTCGCTGCTCACGAGCGTCAAGAACAACCTCGACAAGGCCGCCACCTATCTCGCCGACTGTCGCTCGATGGGTATCAAGGTGCTCCCACCCGACGTCAATCGTTCGTTGATGAACTTCGGTGCGCTGTCGCCCGACGAGCTCCCCGAAGGCGTGACCGTGCCGGTGGGGTCGCCGGGAGCGATCACGTTCGGGCTGTCGGCGGTGCGCAACGTCGGCGAGGCCCTCGTCGAACTGCTCATCGCCGAGCGCACCGAGAACGGTCAGTTCACCAGCTTCCACGATTTCGTCGAGCGGGTCCCCGAAGCCGTGCTCAACAAGCGGACGATCGAGTCGTTGATCAAGGGCGGTGGGTTCGACTCGCTCGGCTACGACCGGCGGGCGCTGCTCACCGTGTTCGAGCACATCATCGACACGACCGTGAAGCGCCGCCGCGAAGCCGAGAAGGGCGTGATGAGCCTGTTCGGCGACTGGGGTGGCGACGGTGGAGCGTCCGGCGACGGAGGCGGCGCTGACTCGAACCAGCAGGACGGCGCCTTCGACGAACGGACGCCGATCCCGGAGAACATGGAGTTCGACAAGTCCGACAAGCTCCGGTACGAAAAGGAGATGCTCGGGCTGTACGTGTCCGACCACCCCCTGTTCGGGGTCGAAGCGGCGCTGAAGCGCAAGGTCGAGCACAACTTGATCGACCTGCCGAACATGGAGGACGGCACGCCGGTCGTCGTCGGCGGCGTGATCACGAACCTCGCCAGGAAGTTCACCAAGAAGGGTGACCAGATGGCGGTGTTCGTCCTCGAGGACCTCGATGCGTCGATCGAGGTGACGATCTTCCCGCGGACATTGGCCGAGCAGGGACACAAACTCGAAGACGACCTGATCGTGTCGGTGAAGGGTCGCCTCGATCGCCGCGACGAGTCGCGATTCGGGCTGATCGGCCAGACGATCACCGTCTTGCAGGGGCTGGACGACGGCCCGGCCGCGCCGCTGCGCCTGCGGCTGCCGGCCCCGTCGCTCGACGAGCTGAAGATCCAGCGTCTGAAGCGGATCGTCAAGGAGCACCCCGGAGACTCCGTCGTCATGGTCGACATCGGGCAGCAGAAGGTGCTCAAGTTGTCCGACGAGTTCCGGGTCGATCTCGACCGGGTCGTCGGAGAACTGCGAATGGCATTCGGACACGACGCCGTCCTGCTGTAGAATAGGTCCAATGGCTCTTGATGTAGTGACGAATGACGCATCAGCGCTCGAAGACACCGACCTCGACGAATTGGCGTCGATGGACGAGGCATTCAGCGCCGGACAGCTGTCGAAGGCCAAAGAGGACTGGGTGCTGATCACCACGGCTCGCTTCGGCAACGCACTGCACGGCTTCACGTTCTCGACGCTCGAGCGGATCGGTGGCACGCCCTGCGTGTTGATCGGTCTGATGAGCGTCAAGCGGTCCAGCAAGCGTGATCAGGTGCTGCGCGGCCTGATGAACGAGGCGTACCACCGTGCGCTGATGGCGTTTCCGGACGAAGACGTCGTCGTCGGCTCCCGATTCGTCAACGCCGACGCTCGAGAAGCGTTCAAGGATCTCGAAGGCGTCACCCCGTCGCCGGGCGAGGATGCCGTCGGCGAGGAGCGGGCCTGGGGCCGTCGCCTGGCCAAGCGGTTCTCGATCGACAAGACCTACGACGCGAAGTCCTTCACGGCGTCCTCGGGGGCCCAGGACGGGTTCCTCGACTTCGAGACCGCCACCCCGGAGAAGCTCGACGCCGAGCTGGTCGAGATGATGGGCAAGATCCCGGTCAAGAAGGGCGGGGCGATGGTCGTCTACGGCTGGACCATGGCCGAGGACCTCGTCAAGCTCGGCAAGCGCTGAATTCGCAGCGCTCGACCGACTGCTGCGAGTGAGCGAGTTCCGCGACGTCGTCCGCAATCGGCGGATGACGCGGGCGTTCGTCGGCGATCCCGATCGATCCGGCCGTCGTCGACGACCTCGTCGACCTCGCGAGCCGGGCACCGAGTGCGGGCAAGACCCAGGGATGGCACGTGATCGTGCTCGAAGGCGCCGAGCAGGTGGCTCGATACTGGGACATCACGCTGCCCGACGACAAACGGGCCTCGTTCCGGTGGCGCCACCTGCTCGACGCGCCGGTGTTGATGCTGCCACTCGCCGATCCGGCGGCGTACGTCGACCGCTACGCGGAGCCCGACAAGGCCCGCACCGGGCTCGGTGTCGGCGCCGACGCCTGGCCGGCGCCGTACTGGACGATCGACACGTCGATGGCCGTGATGACGATGTTGCTGGCCGCGGAGGACCGCGGGCTCGGTGCGCTGTTCTTCGGCGTGTTCCAGCGCGAGGCCGAGGTGCGTGCCGAGTTCGAGATCCCCGACGGGCTCGAGATCATCGGGGCGATCGCACTCGGTCATCCTCGACGCAGACGACGAGACCCGGGCGGTCGGCGGCGCGGTCGCGCCGGTCACCGGCGCAGATCATTCATCGGGGGCACTGGCAGTCGCCTGCTTGACCCCGGTCAGCGCCTGCACGAATTCGTCGAGCGTCGTCGCCGGTGCGGCGCACACGTGGTCACGACACACGTAGGCCTTCCCGGGCGTGCGACCGTCCCAGAGCGGTGAGTCGTACGGCTCGCCCCATGCGATCACCGTGTCCGGTCGCCAGATCGAGTGAGCCAGACGGACGAACTCCGACATGTCGTGGTCGGTCCCGTCGTCGTCGGTGCCGCTGACGATCACGACCTCGGTCGTGCCGCGTCGGGCGAGGTCGGTGGCGAGCATCGCATTCGAGAACATGCCGACCTTCTCGTCGAGCTGGCCCGCCAGCACGTGCAGGATCCGGTCGGCGTGGTTGGCGTAGCGCGGTTCGCCGGTGAGCGCCGCGAGGCGATACAGCGCCATTGCGCCCTGCGAGTTCGCCGACGGCAGCGCGTTGTCGGCGATGTCCTTCTGTCGCACGATCAGCTGCTCGCCGTCCTCGGCGCGTCGTGAACAGCCCGCCGTTGCTCGGGTCGAAGAACCAGTCGAGCATCGTGTCGGCGGTCGCCTTGGCCTCGTCGATCCATCGGGCCTGACCGGTCGCCTCGGCGAGTCGGGTGAAGGCGTCGATCAGCGCAGCGTGGTCGGCGGCGAGGGCGTCGTGGCGGGCCGGCGGATTGCCGTCGGCCTGCCAGGTGCGATACCACCGGCCGTTCATGCCGCGCATGTTGTCGATCAGGAACTCGGCGTTCTTGACCGCGGCGTCGAGCCACGGCTGGTGGTCGAACGTCGCGCCGGCCTGGGCGAGTGCGGTCAGGAACAGCGCGTTCCACTCGAGGATCACCTTGTCGTCGAGCCCGGGTCGGGGTCGGTGCGGCGCGCGCCTCGGCCATCCGGAGGCGGGCGTAGGTGATCTCGTCGGGGCGCACCAGATCGTCGCGGTGGTGGACCCGGTTCGGGATGCTGCGGCGTCCGACCGGCGTGTCGAAGTTGCCGTCGTCGGTGATGTCCCAGTACTCGAGGGTCGTGTCGACGATGTCGGGCCGCGCCTTGGCGAGCGCAGCGCGGACCTCGTCGGGGGTCCACGTGTAGAACAGGCCCTCCGACGCCGTTGCCGTCGGCGTCGGGCGAGTCGGCGTCCTCGGCGGAGAAGAACCCGCCTTCCTCGTGGGTGAGCGTGTTGAGCACGTACTCGATCGTGTCCTGGACGACGAGTCGCCACTGCGGCTCGCGCAGCACGACGAGCGCATGCAGGTAGGTCTGGACGAGCAGCGCCTGATCGGAGAGCATCTTCTCGAAGTGGGGGACGAGCCACTCGCGGTCGGTCGAGTAGCGGGCGAAGCCGCCGCCGACGTGGTCGTAGATGCCGCCGGCGGCCATGGCATCGAGCGTCGTCGTGATGACGGTCTTGGCCGCCTCGGATCCGCTGGTCATGTAGGCCCGCAGGATCAGTTCGATGTGGAACGTCGACGGGAACTTCGGCGCCTTGCCGAAGCCGCCCCATTCCTGGTCGAAGGCCCGGGCCAGTGTCTGGACCGAGGTGTTCATCTGCTCGACGGTCGGCAGGTCGCCGGCGGGGGAGAGATCGGCGGTCTTCTCGATCGCCTTCATCAGCAAGTTGGTGTTCTGTTCGAGCTCGGCGGGCTTGTTGCGATACGCGTCGTCGACCGCATCGAGCAGCTTCAAGAAGCTGTCGCGTGGGTAGTACGTGCCGCCGTAGAACGGCTTCGCGTCGGGGGTGAGGAAGACCGTCATCGGCCACCCGCCGCGCCCGGTGAGTGCCTGGACGGCGTCCATGTAGAGCTGGTCGACGTCGGGCCGTTCCTCGCGGTCGACCTTGACGTTGACGAACAGCTCGTTCATCCGCGCGGCGACCTCGTCGTCCTCGAAGCACTCGTGGGCCATCACGTGGCACCAGTGGCACGCCGAGTAGCCGACCGACAGCAGGACCGGGACGTTTCGCTCCCGGGCGGCGGCGAATGCCTCGTCGCCCCAGGGGTACCAGTCGACGGGGTTGTCGCGGTGCTGTCGCAGATACGGCGACGTCTCATCAGCCAGACGGTTCACCCTTCGGAGGGTACCGAGATGTCGTCGGCGGGTACGGTCGTGCCGTGAGCATCATCGGCTGGATCTTCGTGGGCTTGTTCGCCGGCGGGCTCGCCCGGTGGATCGTCAAGGACGACCGCAGCGGCTGCCTCTACACGATGGCGGTGGGCGTCCTCGGTGCCTTCATCGGGGGCTTCCTGATGAGCACGATCGACAGCACCGGGGTCGACGAGTTCTCGATTCGCAGCATCCTCGTCGCCGCACTCGGTGCGATTCTGCTCCTGCTCGTGCTCCAGGCCGTCTCCGGCCGCGGCCGCCCTCACGCAACAGCCCCCGGTGACGGGCACTGGTCTCTCCCGCCACAATTCCGGTTCGACGGTGGGGAGGCGAGGACACTCTTCCAATCGGCCGGAACGTCCCGACGTGGAGTTCGTCGGTCTGCGGCTGTCGGTTGGACGCGAGCCTGGACCGGGTTGCGGCGAAACACCCGGCGATGACGGGGTCATCCGCCGCAGAGGCAAGCGTTGACTGTTCCTGCGGCGAAAGACCCCGCTCCAGCGGGGTGAACCGCCGCCGAGTCACTGGGCTTGCACGGCTGGTTGGAGCTCGTCGCCGGCTGACGTCGGGACTGGCGGCGTGTGCGACCATCGTCGGATGGATCTCATCACCGTGACCCGAGACATCGCCGCGCCGCCGGATGCGGTCTTCGAACTCGTCACCGATCTCACCCGCATGGGGGAGTGGTCACCCGAGAACGAGGGCGGAGACTGGACGGGTGACGCAACCGGCCCGGCGCTCGGCGCGACGTTCAGCGGCAAGAACCGCAACGGCGCAGAAGACGTGGACGACCACGTGCACGGTGACGCGCTACGAACCGTCGTCGGGCTTCACGTTCGAGGTCACGTCGGGGCCGTTCCCGATCTCCACGTGGGCCTTCGACATCACACCGACCGAGACGGGATGTCGAGTCGTCCATTCGGCAGCGGATCGGCGCAACCTGGGTGATCACGCAAGCTCGGCAACCTGGTGAGCGGCGTGCCGGACCGCGAGGCCCACAACCGGTCCAACATGGAGCAGACGCTCGCCGCGATGGCCGAACACCTCGAGCGCGGCGCCACCCCAGAGTCCGAGTAACGCGGAATCGAACGAGCCCCGGGCCGCCTCCGCGAAACGCTGCTCGTCAGGCGCCGACGGCGTGGTAACCGCCGTCGACGTGGATGATCTCGCCGGTCGTGGCAGGGAACCAGTCGCTCAGCAGCGCGATCACCGCACGGGCGACCGGCGACGAATCGTTCACGTCCCAACCCAGCGGCGCCCGGCCGTCCCACGTGTCCTCGAACAGTGCGAAGCCCGGGATCGACTTGGCGGCCATCGTCTTGATCGGGCCGGCGGCGACGAGGTTCGACCGGATCCCCTTCGGCCCGAGTTCCTTCGCCAGGTACCGGTTGACCGACTGCAGCGCCGACTTCGCGACACCCATCCAGTTGTACGCCGGCCACGCCTGCTGGTTGTCGAAGTCGAGCCCGACGAACGCGCCGCCCTCGCTCATCAGCGGCACGAACGTGTCGGCCAGCATCTTCAACGAGTAGGTCGAGATGTGCATGGCGATCGCCACGTCGTCCCACTGCGCCGCCATGAAGTCGTCGCCGAGGCACGCCTCGGGGGCGAAGCCGATCGCATGGAGCACGCCGTCGACGTGACCCCACTTCGCGTCGACCGCCGCACGGACCGTGTCGCCGTGTTCGGGGACGGTCACGTCGAGCTCGAACACGTCGATCGGCTCGCCGTTCGGCACGTTCAGCTTGCGCGCCGTGCGCTCGGTCAGTCGCAGCGCTCGACCGGCGCCGGTGAGCACGATGTCGGCGCCTTCGTCGAGCGCCAACTGCGCCACACCGAACGCCAGCGAGGCGTCGGTGAGGACACCGGTGATCACGATCTTCTTGCCGTCGAGCAGTCCCATCCGGCTGAACGTAGTGGTCTTGCGTCGGCCGGCGCGCGATGTGCCACGCTGGGACGGTGAGCGACCCATCTGCGAACCGCCCGAGCATCGGCATCCTCGGCGGCACCGGCCCGGCCGGAACCGGGCTCGCGGCCCGACTCGCCAGCATCGGGCACACGGTCGTGATCGGGTCGCGGTCGAAGTACAAGGCGCTCGAAGCGCGCGACGTGCTGGCGAACCGGTGGCCCGAGATCGGCGAACACATCGTCTACGGCGACAACGAGGTGGCAGCGCGAGCCGAGATCGTCGTCATCGCAACGCCGTGGGAGGGGGCGGCTTCGGTGGCCCAGGAGAGCGCCGAGCACCTCGACGGCAAGGTCGTGATCTCGATGGCCAACGCGCTCGTCAGGGTCAACAAGGAATTCCAGCCGCTCGTCCCGCCACGGGGGAGCGTTGCCGCGCACGTCCAGGCGGCGGTTCCCGGCTGTCGACTCGTCGCCGCGTTCCATCACCTGCCTGCCGCCGAGCTCGGCCAGATCGATCACCCGATCGACTCCGATGTCCTCGTGTGCGGGGACGACCGCGAGGCGGTGCGCGCCGTGAGCGACATCGTGGCCCGCATTCCGGGGTGCCGCCCCCTCGACGCCGGTGAGCTCTCCAACGCGATGGCGATCGAAGCATTCACCGCGGTGCTCCTCCAGCTCAACGTCCGCTACAAGACCCGTGTCGCTCCGAAGATGACGGGAATTGATGACCCCTCCTGAAGGTTGGCTCAGCCCGATGCAGCTCTACGACACCGCCCGCCGCGCCATCGTCCCGTTCGAGCCCGGCGAGAACGTGTTGATGTACACGTGCGGGATCACGCCGTACGACGCGACCCACCTGGGCCATGCGGCGACGTTCATCGCCTACGACACGCTCCAGCGGCGCCTCATCGACAAGGGCCACACCGTCACGTGCGTGCGCAACGTCACCGACGTCGACGACCCGCTGTTCGCCAAGGCGCGCGAGCTCGGGATCCACTACCTCGACCTGGCCGCCAGCGAAGAGGCGCGCTTCGAGCGTGACATGGTGGCGCTCAATGCGCTCCCCGTCGCGAGTACGCCGCGCGCGTCATCGGCGATCCCCGACATCCGCGGCTTCATCGGCATGGTCATCGACCGCGGGTACGCCTACGAGGCCGGTGGCTCGGTGTACTTCGACGTCTCGAAGTTCGACTCGTTCGGGTCGATGAGCCACTACACCGAAGCCGAGATGCTGGAGTACGCGAGGCAACGCGGCGGCAACCTCGACGACCCGAACAAGCGCAACCCGCTCGACTTCGTGCTCTGGCACCCGTCGGCGTCCGACGAGCCGTCGTGGGACACGCTGTGGGGGCCGGGCCGTCCCGGCTGGCACATCGAGTGTTCGGCGCTCGCACTCCGCGAGCTCGGCACCACGATCGACCTCCACGGTGGGGGAGCCGACCTGATCTTCCCGCACCACGAGTGCGAGCGGGCGCAGTCCGAAGCGGCGACGGGCGAGACGTTCGTCAAGCACTGGATGCACACGGCGTTGATCTCGATGGACGGCGAGAAGATGTCCAAGAGTCTCGGCAACCTGGTCTTCATCGACCAGCTCCGCGAGACCTGGGACCCGCGGGCGATTCGGCTCGGCATCGTCGAGCACCACTACCGCACCGAGTGGGAGTGGGACGACGACTTGATGCCCCGCAACCAGGCGCGGCTCGAGGCGTGGCAGGCCAACAACGCGTCGAACCCCGCGCTCCTCGACGACGTCCGGGCGCGTCTCGACGACGACCTCGACACGCCCGGAGCGTTCGTGCTCATCGACGCGGCTGCAGCCGCCGGCGAAGGCGTCCGCGAGGCGAGTCAGCTCCTCGGCGTCGAACTCGACTGACGCCGATCGGGTTCACGTCCCGTTCACGAGGTGATGACCGTCGGGTCATCTCGATCGTCTACGATCACCGCTCATGGATCCAGCCTCCGGTGCCGGCACGTTGCAGCGTCGGACCCGCCGCGTCCTGCAACCGGTGGTCACGCGGCTCTGGGACATCGAGATCTCCGGCTACGACCGTCTGCCGACCGACGGCCCCGCGATCCTCTGTCCGAACCACATCTCGTTTCTCGACTCGGCGTTCCTGACCTTCACCGTCCCGCGCAACATCTCCTTCGTCGGCAAGGCGGAGTACATGGATTCGTGGAAGACGAAGTTCCTGTTCCCGGCGATGGGCATGATCCCGATCGATCGCTCCGGCGGCGACAAGAGTGCCTCGGCGCTCGATGCGGCACGGGCGGTACTCGAGCGCGGCGAGCTGTTCGGCATCTACCCCGAAGGGCACGCGGAGCCGGAACGGCAAGCTGCACAAGGGTCGCACCGGTGCGGCTCGCCTCGCGATGGCGATCGGCTGTCCGATCTACCCGGTCGGCATCGTCGGCACCGATGCGATCCAGCCGCCCGACGCCAAGATGCCGAAGCTGCGCAAGGCGTGTTCGATCACCATCGGGCGCCCGGTGAAGCCGGAGCGCTACGCGAACCGCGGTGCCGAGCACCTGGCGTGGCGTTCGATGATGGACGAGGTGATGTACGAGATCCGTGAGCTCACCGGCCAGGAGTACGTGCACCACTACGCCGGCGAGGAACCCGAGAGCGTCACCCGGATCGCCACCGTGACCGACATCACGAGCGTCACACCGTCGGCGGGCATCGAGCGGAAACTGGTCGCCTCGGCCGGATAGTCGCCCACGTATCCTGGGCGGACCATGTCGAACAACTCAGGAATGATCTCCGTCGCGCTGCCCGACGGCTCGGCGCGCGAACTCCCCGCACCGGCGACGCCGCTCGACCTCGCCGCGTCGATCGGATCCGGCCTCCGCAAGGCGGCGGTCGCCGCCACGGTCAACGGGGTCGACACCGACCTCACGACCGAACTCGCCGACGGCGACGTCGTGTCGATCATCACCAGCGACACCGACGCCGGACGGCACGTGCTGCGCCACTCGACGGCGCACGTGCTGGCACAGGCGGTCACGCAGCTGTACCCGGGTGCGAAGTTCTCGATCGGGCCGGCCATCGAGAACGGCTTCTACTACGACTTCGACCTGCCCGACGGCCAGACGTTCCACGAGGACGACCTCGGCCGCATCGAGAAGCAGATGAAGCAGATCGTCAAGCAGAACCAGCCCTTCGTCCGCTCGGAACACACGATGGCCGAAGCGAAGGAGCTGTTCGCCGATCAGCCGTACAAGGTCGAGATCATCGAACGCGTCGAGTCGGCCGGCGCCGACGAACTCGATGCGGGCGAGGTGTCCGGCGACGTCATCTCCGCGTATCGCAACACCGACGAGTTCGTCGACATGTGTGTCGGCCCGCACGTGCCGTCCACCGGCAAGCTCGGCTTCTTCAAGCTGCAGAAGGTCGCCGGCGCGCACTGGCGCGGCAACGAGAGCGGCAAGATGCTGCAGCGCCTCTACGGCACCGCATGGGAGTCGAAGCAGGCGCTCGCCGAGCACCTCCATCAGCTCGAGGAGGCCGCCAAGCGCGACCATCGCAAGCTCGCCAACGAACTCGACCTGCTGTCGTTCCCCCAGGAGCTGGGCGGTGGCCTGGCGGTGTGGCACCCCAAGGGCGCGATCATCCGCAAGCTGATGGAGGACTACAGCCGCCTGCGCCACGAGACCGGCGGCTACGAGTTCGTCTACACCCCGCATCTCGCGAACGGGAAGCTGTTCGAGACCTCCGGGCACCTCCAGTGGTACGCCGACGGCATGTACCCGCCGATGGAGATGGACAACGGCACGTACTACATGAAGCCGATGAACTGCCCGATGCACTGCTTGATCTTCAAGAGTCGTCAGCGCAGCTACCGCGAGCTGCCGCTGCGGCTGTTCGAGCTCGGCAACGTCTACCGCTACGAACGCGCCGGCACGCTGCACGGCCTCTTGCGGATCCGCGGGTTCACCCAGGACGACAGCCACATCTACTGCACGAAGGAGCAGCTCGCCGACGAGATCGCGCAGCCTGCTCGACTTCGTGCTGTCGGTGCTGCGTGCGTTCGGCTTCGAGGACTTCACGTTCAACCTGTCGACGAAGGACCCCGAGAAGTACGTCGGGTCCGACGAGATCTGGGACGAGGCGACCGCCGCGCTGAAGGCGGCGCTCGAGTCGCACGGCCTCGAGTACGAGGTCAAGGAGGGCGACGCCGCGTTCTACGGCCCGAAGATCGACATCGACGTCCGTGACGCGATCGGTCGCTCCTGGCAGCTCTCGACGATCCAGGCCGACTTCCAGCTGCCGGAGCGCTTCGAGCTCGAGTACGTCGGCGCCGACAACGAGCGCCACCGTCCGATCATGTTGCACCGTGCGCTGTTCGGGTCGATCGAGCGCTTCTTCGGCGTGCTCATCGAGCACTACGCCGGGGCGTTCCCGACGTGGCTGGCGCCGCTCCAGGTCCGCGTGCTCCCGGTTGCCGAGGCCCACGAGGCGCACGCGGAGAAGGTCGTCGCCGAGCTGGAGGCCGCCGGCGCGCGCGTCGACTGGGTCAAGGCCGACGTCGGCCTCGGCAAGCGGATCCGCACGGCGAAGATGGAGAAGATCCCGTACGTGCTCGTCGTCGGCGACGACGACGTCGCCGCCGACACCGTCGGGGTCAACCTGCGCAGCGACATGGTGCCCGACGGTGCCGAGGACGTCGAACGCGACGTCCCGTTGGCCACGTTCATCGAGCGGTTCCGGGCCGAGGTCGACAACGCCGCGACCGCGGCGTTGACCGCCTGATGCTGGAGCGGATCTGGTCGGGCTGGCGCTCGGCCTACGTCGGCGGCGACCGTCCGGCGCCCGACTCGACCGGGCCGAGCCCGTTCACCCAACTCCTCGAGTCGGGTGAATCCGACGAGGCGACCCACATCGTGCACCGTGGCGAGCGGGTGTTCGCGATCCTCAACATCCACCCGTACACGCCCGGGCACCTGCTCGTTCTGCCGTACCGGGAGGTCCCCGACCTGGCCGACCTGACCGGCGAGGAGACCGTCGAGTTGTGGGCCACGGTGACCGACGCGGTGGCGGCAATGCGGGCCGCCTATCGTCCGGACGGTCTGAACATCGGGCTCAACCTCGGTCGACCCGCCGGTGGCTCGGTGCCGTCGCACCTGCACGTCCACGTCGTGCCCCGCTGGACCGGCGACAGCAACTTCATGTCGGCGATCGCCAACACCCAGACCCTCCCCGAGTCGCTGGTCGACTCCGCCGCCAAGCTCCGCGCCGCCTGGCCCGCGTGACCAGAAGTCGTCGCTCCTGGCTGACCGGGGACTGACGTGGCGCCGTAGCCTGTGAGGCGATGACTGACGAGATCCGTGACGAGCTGCCGGACGACCTGAACCCGGCCGGCTTCGTCGGCGCGTACATGTTCCCCGACAACAGCCGCCGCCGGTGGCCCGGTGTGATCTATCTCGTGGCCGCGGCGCTCTGTCTCCTCGTCCGCTTCGGGTTTCCCGACGCCGCCGTGGTCAACGACGGTTGGACCGTCGCTGCCGCGATTCTCGTGTTCGCGGGTGTCTTCTCGATCACGTCGGGCTGGCGGATGAACGTCGACGAGAAGGACGCGCTCGTCAAGGCGCAGCAGGCCGTCGGTTTCGCCGTTGGGCATGCGTCGGCGCAGCAGGTGTGGCGCGGCTTCCGGAGCCGCCCGACGTGGCGGGTGCTCTGCTACTCGGCGGAGGAGCCCCCGAAGGATCGCGGGCTCGTGCTCGTCGACGCGCTCGACGGGTCGATCGTCGAACAGCTCGTCGAGCCGAACCCCGACTAGCCTCGTTTCGATGTTCGACGGCAGCTTCAGAAAACCTGTCGACAAGGCCGTCAAGCCGATCGGGAACCTGCTCCGCAAGACCGGTCTGACCCCGGACCATCTGACGATCGTGGGCATGTTGGTCGGCATCAGCGCCGGCGTCGCCATCGGCTCGGGTCGGTTGTGGCTCGGTGCGCTGCTCGTCGTGCTCGCCGGCCTGCCCGACCTGCTCGACGGGGCGTTGGCGAAGGCGACCGACTCGTCGAGCCAACGTGGGGCGTTCTTCGATTCGACGATCGACCGGATCACCGACTTCTTCCTGCTCGGCGGCATCGCGTGGTACTTCGCCGCCGGCGACTTCGCCGACGAGCTCCCGATGCTGCCGTTCGCGATCGCCGGCGTGGCGTCGCTGGTCAGCTACATGCGCGCCAAGGCCGAATCGCTCGGCATCGATGCGAAGGGCGGGCTGATGGAGCGCGCCGAGCGGATCATCGCGGTGCTCGTCGGTCTCGTCATCAATCCGTTGCTCATCCCGATCCTGTGGCTGATGCTCGTGCTCACCACGATCACGGCGATCCAGCGGTTCTGGAAGGTGTGGAAGCAAGCCGCGGTCGCGCCGGTCACGCAGGAGCGCATCGAGATGCGTCGGACACGGCGGGCGACGCGGCGGGTGGCGCGCACCGAGCGGCGCCGGACCCGGGTCCCGCGCCGCCGCCCCTGATGCCGGACTTCCCCGACTCACTCACCACGAACGGCTACAAGCTCGCGGCGCTCGCCGCCCGAATGACGCCGAGCGTGCTCGCAACCGGCCTGGCGACGCCGTTCGGCGCCGGCGCGAACTTCTTCAGCCCCGAACGGCGCGAGATGATCGAACGGCACCTGCGTCGGGTCGACCCGACGCTGCGCGGGCTGCGTCTCCGACGTGCCAGCCAGCAGGCGTTCGACTTCTACGCCCGCTACTGGATCGAGAGCTTCCGGCTCCCGACGATGTCCAAGCGAGCCGTCGACCGCGGTTTCACCGACGACGGCTACCCGCAGATCGTCGAGGCCCTGCGAGAGGGCAACGGCGCGATCCTCGCCCTGCCGCACCTCGGCGGCTGGGAGTGGGCGGGCCGTTGGATCGCCGACCAGGGGCACCAGATCACCGTCGTGGTCGAACACCTCGACCCGCCTGAACTGTTCGAATGGTTCGTCGAGTTGCGCTCGAAGCTCGGCATGCACGTCGTGCCCCTCGGCCCGAAGGCCGGCAGCGCCGTGATCTCGGCGCTGCGCGACAACCACATCGTGTGCCTGCTGTCCGATCGCGACATCGGCCAATCGGGGCCGAAGGTCGACTTCTTCGGCGAGACCACCACGCTGCCCGGTGGGGCGGCCACGGTGGCGCTGCGCACCGGGGCGCCGATCTTTCCGACGGCGGTGTACTTCACCGATCGTCTCGATGCGCACCTCGGCTGGGTCCGCGCCCCGATGCGGGTCGAGCGCCAGTCGAAGCGGCTCCGCGACGACGTCCACCGGATCACCCAGGACCTCGCCCACGAGCTCGAGATCCTGATCCGGCGAGCACCGTCCCAATGGCATCTGTTCCAACCGAACTGGCCGTCCGACCCCGGCTATCGACGACGTGGGCTCGGCGGCTGATCGCTGGCCGGCGAGTGCGCCGGGTCACACGGCCGTCGAGGAGCGAACCGACTCGGCACTCACGACCCCGGTTCTTCCGTGCAGACATACGAATTCGGGATGAGCCCCGATGACCGGAGCCGCTGGTACACGTTCGTCACCCGCGACGGTCCATTTCGCCCCACTGCGCAGGCATAGAATTCGGGATGCACCCCGACGATCTCACGGCCAGTGGTGGCGTGCCACCCCCGGTCGCGCGTGGCTTCGTCGTCGACGCCGGACATCCGGCCTCGGAGCGTCCGCCCCTCAACTCCGGCACCCGGCGTGCCGACATCATGAGTATCGAACGCATCTTCGGGCTCCCTACGGCACGCCGCTCCGGCATCGTGCTGCTCGTGGCCGCTGTCCTGACAGCGGTCTACGTGCTCGCGCCTGGGGGCGGTCTCGTCGACTCGATCGCCGTCGCCGCCCCGATCATCGCGGCAGGCGGTGTCCTGTTCGGCGTCGTGATCCACCAACCCGACCGCGCGATGCCGTGGTACCTGATGACGATCGCGCTCGTCTCGCTCGCCGCCGCGCAGGTGACGTGGACCGTGCTGAACGCCCGCGGCGACGAGACCTTCCCGTCGATCGCGGACGGATTCCATGCGCTGTTCTGGTGTTTTGCCCTGCTCGCGATGGCCGTTCAGATCCGCGATGCGCTCGCCGAGCACGACTCGTTCGGCGGGTTCGAGGTGGCCATCGTCACGATCGCAGTGGGCGTCGGCATCTGGCTCGCCGTCGCAGAGCCCTACCTCGCCGACTCCGACCTCGACCTCGTGGCAACGATGTGGGCGGGAGCCGTCCCGCTCGTCGGCGGCCTGGCCTTTGCCGGCAGCGTGCGGATCGCCGCCAACGGCGCCTTTCGGGAGTTCTCCCCGGTTGCCGTCATGCTCGGGTTCGGCCTGATCCTCGTCGGCGACATCGTGCGCGGTGCGATGGAGCTCCGTGGTGAGTTCGACAGCGGCAGCGTCGCTGCTGCCTTGAGCGTCTTCGGCCCGTTGGTCATCGCTGCCGCCGCGCTCGACCCCACGATGGCGGCGCGCAACCGTCGCCCGGCACCGAACGCGCTGCTCGGCGTCGCGCGTACGATCGGTCTGAGCGTCGCCGTCCTCACGCCGATCACCGTGCTCTTCGCCCTGCTCGTCAGCGACCTCGGCACCTCCACGACACGCGTGGTCATCGCACTGGCGGCGCTCTGCGCGATTCTCCTCGCGCTCGCCCGGATGTGGGGCCTCGTCGACGCCGTTCGTGGCCTCACCGAGCGTCGCGGCCAGGACCGTTTGGCGGCCATGGTCGAACACTCGAGCGACGTGGTGATGCTCGTCGACGAATCGGGCGACATCAAGTACGCCAGCCCCGGCCTCAGCGGCACACTGGGCCACCGCGCCGCCGACTGGACCGGCCGGCCGCTGATCGACCTGATCGCCGAGGAGGACCGCAGCACGGCGGTCGAGGAGTTCGAGCAGCTGTTCCAGCTGGGTCGCGACGGGACGGTCCGCTTCGAATCGAGCCTCGTTCGTGTCGACGGGCAGCGTCGTCGGATGGAGGCCACGTTCGCGAACCTGCTCGGCGGCGATGCGGTCGACGGGATCGTCGCCACGTTCCGCGACGTGACCGAACAGCGCGACCTGGAACGCAAGCTCAGCCACCGCGCCTTCCACGACGAACTGACCGGTCTGGCCAACCGCGCGCTGTTCCTCGATCGCATGGACCACGCGCTGCGTGTGCAGCGTTCCGACGCGGACCCGGTCGTCGTACTGTTCGTCGACCTCGACGACTTCAAGTCGGTCAACGACGCGCTCGGTCACGGCGTCGGCGACCAATTGCTTCGCGCGATCGCCGACCGCATTCGCGAACGCTCGGGCAGCGGCGACACGCCGGCTCGACTCGGCGGCGACGAGTTCGCGCTGCTCCTGGAGGATCGTGGCGGTGTCGAACGGGCGCTCGACGTGGCGGAGCGTCTCCTCGAACGCCTCAAGGAACCGGTGCGCCTCGCCGGCTACGACCTCACCGTCCTGGCAAGCGTCGGCGTGGCCGTGGCCGCGCCCGGAATGACGACGTCGAGCCTGTTGCGCGACGCCGACATCGCGATGTACGAGGCGAAACGCGCCGGCAAAGGACAGATCAAGATCTTCGACCCGGCGATGCGCCTCGGGGCGACGACTCACCTCGAATACCGCTCCGAGCTCGGCTTGGCACTCGAGCACCGTCAACTCCGACTCGTGTTCCAGCCCCTCGTCGACCTCCGGACCGGCACGGTGCTGGGCGCCGAGGCACTGATCCGATGGATGCACCCGACCCGCGGCGAGATCTCGCCCGCCGAGTTCATCCCGGTCGCGGAGCGGTCCGGGCTGATCAAGGAGATCGGCAACTGGGTGCTGCATCAGTCGATGCGCGAGGCGGTGCGCTGGCAGTCGCGCGGCGACCGGTACGTGAGCATCAACGTCTCGGCGGTGCAACTCCGCGACGAAGCGTTCGTCGACGAGGTGCGCGACGCTCTCGAGCTGACCGGGCTGCCCCCGGCGCAGGTGGTCCTCGAGGTGACCGAGACGGTGCTGGTCGAAGAGGTCGAGTCCGCGTCCAGCACGCTCATCGCACTGCGCGCACTCGGAGTACGCATTGCGATCGACGATTTCGGAACCGGCTACTGTTCGCTCTCGTACCTCCAGAAGTTCCCGGTCGACATCGTCAAGATCGACCGGCAGTTCGTCGACGAGGTCGACGGCGACGCCACCCGTTCGAGCCTCGCCCGGATGATCTTGCAGATGACGACCTCGATGGGAGTGACGAGCGTGGCAGAAGGAATCGAGCGTCCCGATCAGCTCGCCGCGCTGCGCCACTTCGGCTGCGACGTCGGCCAGGGCTACCTGCTGTCCAAACCGCTCGAGCTCGATGCCGTCCACCGACGCTTCGGCGTCGACATGGTCGGAACACCCTGACGCGGACGCCGTGATGTGATGGATCGGCGCGGTGTGACGCTGCGAATTGGCATCCTGTGATGATGCGCATCGGCATCCTGTGTCCCTACAGCCTGACCGTTCCCGGCGGCGTCCAGATGCAGGTGCTCGGGCTCGCCCGTGCGCTGCGGGCTCGCGGCTACGAAACCAGGGTCCTCGGACCGTGCGACGGGCCGCCCCCGGCGAGCTTCGTGACGCCGCTCGGCAACTCGCTGCCGACGTCGGCCAACGGGTCCATCGCGCCGCTCGCTCCCGACCCGCCCGCCATGTTCCGCACGCTGCAGGCGCTGGCGGCCGAGCGGTTCGACGTCGTGCACCTCCACGAGCCGATGGTGCCCGGGCCGACCCTCACCGCAGCGGTGACGCATCGGTATCCGACCGTGGGAACGTTCCACGCTGCGGGCACGTCGGCCAGCTACAGGCTGATCAAGCCGTGGCTGCTGTCGTGGATCAAGCGCATCGATCACAAGGTCGTCGTGTCGAAGGACGCCTTGGAGCTCGTGCAGTCCCATCTCGGCGGCGACTACGAGGTGCTGTTCAACGGCGTCGAAATCGACCAGATCCGTCGGACCCCGCCGGTCGTGCGCCGACCCGGGGAGCCACCGGCGATCTTCTTCTGCGGCCGCCACGAGGAACGCAAGGGGTTGAGCATCCTGGTCGAGGCGTTCGGTCGTCTCGACGTCGATGCGGAGCTGTGGATCGCGAGCACGGGGCCCGACACCGCCCGCCTCACGGCGCGCACCGCGGATGACGCGCGGGTGAAGTGGCTCGGTCGGATCACCGACGAGGAGAAGTTCGCTCGACTGCGTGGCGCAGACGTCTTCTGCGCGCCGTCGCTCGGTGGCGAGTCGTTCGGCGTGGTGTTGATCGAGGCGATGGCCGCGGGGACGACGGTGGTCGCCAGCGGACTCGACGGCTATCGGAATGTCGCGACCGACGACCGCGACGCGTCTGCTCAGCCCCCCGGGCGACGTCGATGCGTTGGTGGTCTCGCTCCGGCGAGCGTTGACCGACCAGACCCTGGCGGCGCGGCTCCGTACCGCAGGGAACGCCCGCGCCGAGGACTTCGCCATGTCGACACTCGCGGACCGATACGTCGAGATCTATCACGATCTCGCTCGCACCTGATCCCGTACACTGCGCCCATGCTTCCGCTCATCATCGTGATCGTGATCGCGGTCGTCGTGCTCGCAGCGGGTGTCGCCATGTACAACGGGCTGATCCGCAGCAAGAACCAGGTGGAGAACGCCTGGTCGCAGATCGATGTCCAGCTCAAGCGCCGCCTCGATCTCATCCCGAACCTCGTCGACACGGTCAAGGGATATGCCGCCCACGAGCAGGAGACCTTCCAGCAGGTGATCGCCGCCCGCAACGCGGCGATCGAGGCGCCCGACACACCGGCCGGGCAGGCCGCCCCCAACGACATGCTCACCGGTGCGCTCGGCAAACTCTTCGCACTCAGCGAGGCGTACCCCGATCTGAAGGCGAACCAGAACTTCCTGGCGCTCCAGGAGGAGTTGACGGCGACCGAAGGACGCGTCGCCTACGCACGGCAGTTCTACAACGACTCCGTGCTCGGCTACAACAACAAGATCGAGTCGGTACCGACCGTGTTCATCGCCAAGATGCTGAGCTACCAGCAGCGTGAATACTTCGAGGCGGACGAAGCCGCCCGGACCGCTCCGAACGTCGAATTCTGACCCATGTTCGAACTCATCCGATCGAACAAACGCCGCAGTATCGCGCTCGTCGCCGGCTTCGTGGTCGTCGTGGCGCTCGTCGGCGCCGCCGTCGGCTTCCTGGTCGGCAACGGGCCGGTGTTCACCCTCGTTGCGCTCGTCTTGAGCGGCGCGTTCGCGTTTGCGTCGTACTGGAAGGCCGATGCCATCGCGCTGCGCGTCAGCCGGGCGCGCCCTGCCGACCCGGCCGAGTACGCCCGGCTCCACAACCTGGTCGAAGGGCTGTGCATCGCCGGGGGACTCCCGAAGCCGCGGGTCTACATCGTCGACGACCCGGCGCCGAACGCATTCGCGACCGGCCGCAATCCGAATCATGCGGCCATCGCCGTCACGACCGGCCTGCTGGACCTGCTCAACCGAGTCGAGCTCGAAGGGGTCGTCGCGCACGAGCTGAGCCACATTCGCAACTACGACATCCTCGTCTCGACGCTGGCCGTCACGATGGTCGGCGCCGTTGCGCTGATGACCGACCTCGCCATCCGGATGATGTGGTGGAACGGTGGACGCGTCGCCCGGCGTGGTGACCACTCCGACAGCAACAATCCGCTCGCGTTCGTCGGCTTCGCGCTGCTGATCCTCGCGCCGATCGTCGCCAAGGCGATGCAGGCCACGATCTCGCGTCGGCGCGAAACCCTTGCCGACGTGAGCGCCTGCCAACTGACGCGCTATCCACCGGGCTTGATCTCGGCACTGGAGAAATTGCAGGAAGACACGACCGTGACGCATTCGGCGTCGACGGCTACGGCACACTTGTGGATCGAACAACCGATGAGCGGCGTCGGCGACGGCGGCCGCCTCAAAGGCACGCACAAGCTGTTCGACACCCACCCCCCGCTCGAAGAGCGGATCGCACTGTTGAGGGAACTCTGATGTACTACAAGCTCACCGCAGGGTTGGCCGCGCTCGCCGTGACCGCTGCGGCCTGCAGTGGCGGCGACGACGCCGTGGTCCCGATCGTCGAATCGACCGTGGAGGAGACGACGACCACCGCGAGCACCACGACCACGACCACGACCACGGAGCCGCCCGAGACGACGACCACCGTCGTCGACGAGGACGATTCGATTCGCCAGCCGTTGACCGGCGAGATCGTGGAGTCGGAGGACGACCTCGAAACGCGCGCCGCGCTGGTCGTCAAGATCGACAACAACGACGCAAGCGCACGGCGCAACCACTCCGGTCTCGCCGTGGCCGACATCGTGTTCGAGGAGATCGTCGAAGGCGACACCCGGTTCGCCGCAGTGTTCCACACCCAGGGTTCGGAGCCGGTCGGTCCGATCCGCTCGGGGCGCGAACAGGACGTCGAGATGCTGTCGTCGTTCAACGAGCCGCTGTTCGCCTGGAGCGGCGGCAACGCCGGGCGTGACCCGCCTGATCGCCAATTCGTTCCTCACCGACCTCAACGTGCAGCGCGGCGGCGAGGGCTATTTCCGCGGTCCGGGCAGTGCGCCGCACGACCTCTACAACACGACCGAGGCGCTGTGGGCTCAGACACCGGAGGATCACCCGGGCCCACCGGCGCGCCAGTTCAGCTACGTCGCCCCCGACGAGGAGTTCACCGGTGAACCCGTGAACGCCGTCGACCTCAGTCTCGACGGCAAACGCATTCGCTGGGAGTGGGATGACGACGCCGAGGGCTTCGCCCGTTTCCAGAGCGGCTCGCGCCACGTCGACGTCGTCAACGGTGACATCTTCGCCACCAACGTGATCGTCATGGTGGTCGACTACTTCCCGAGCACGATCGACGCACGTTCGCCCGACGCACAGACCCTCGGATCGGGTCCGGTGTACGTGTTCAGCAACGGGCAGGTGGTCGTCGGACGCTGGGAGCGCAACCTGGCCGTCGGACCGATCCGTCTCGTCGACGCCGATGGTGAGCCGATCCAGCTCACCCCGGGCAACACCTGGGTCGAACTGGCCGAGAACACCGGCGGCGATGCGTTCACCGGGTTGCCGGTCGACCTCACGACCCTCGATCCCGAGGCGCCACCGACGACGATCGAGTATCCGCGCATCGTGCTCGACGAGCCCGAGGCAGCGCCCACCGAGATCCTGATCGCATTCGCCGAGCCCGCCGACGACGAGCCCGCGGAGACCGAACCGTCCGACGACGGCTGATCACCGGTCGGCCGTCGTGGTGGCCGTGACACCTGTCTGATCAGGCAAACGGATCGGGCACAATTGCCGACCGCGAAAGTACGATGGCCCCATGACTGAAACCGGCACGGCCACAGGAACCTTTCGCGTCAAGCGCGGGCTGGCCGAGATGATGAAGGGCGGCGTCATCATGGACGTCGTCACCCCCGAGCAGGCCAAGGTCGCCGAAGACGCGGGCGCGGTTGCCGTCATGGCGCTCGAGCGCGTGCCGGCCGACATCCGCCGTGACGGCGGCGTGGCCCGGATGAGCGATCCCGAGATGATCGAGGGCATCCAGTCCGTGTGTTCCATCCCCGTGATGGCCAAGGCGCGCATCGGCCACTTCGTCGAAGCGCAGATCCTGCAGGCGCTCAACGTCGACTTCATCGACGAGTCCGAGGTGCTGACGCCCGCCGACGAGGCGCACCACATCGACAAGTTCGCGTTCGACGTGCCGTTCGTGTGCGGGGCGACCAATCTCGGTGAGGCGCTCCGACGCATTTCCGAAGGCGCGGCGATGATCCGGTCGAAGGGCGAGGCCGGGACCGGCAACGTCGTCGAGGCCGTGCGTCACCTCCGTTCGATCATCGGTGACATCAAGCGCATCACCCAGGCCGACCAGGCGGAGCTGTTCGACTGGGCGAAGCAGCTGCAGGCGCCGCTCCCGCTGATTCAGGAGATCGCCGAGACCGGCAAGCTTCCGGTTCCCCTGTTCTGTGCGGGTGGTCTCGCGACTCCCGCAGACGCCGCGCTCGCCATGCAGCTCGGCGCCGAAGCCGTGTTCGTCGGATCCGGGATCTTCAAGTCCGATGATCCGTCGCCGCGCGCCAAGGCGATCGTCGAGGCGACGACGCACTTCCAGGATCCCGACATCCTGGCCAAGGTGAGCCGGGGCCTCGGGGCGCCGATGACGGGCATCGGCATGGACGAGATCAACACCCGCTACGCCGAGCGCGGCTGGTGATCGTCGGCGTTCTCGCGCTGCAAGGAGCGTTCGCCGCTCATCAGGATCGACTCGGGGCGCTGGGCGTCGACGCGCCGGCGGTCAGAACCGCCGAACAGCTCGACGCACTCGACGCCCTGGTGATCCCGGGCGGTGAGAGCACGACGATGTCGCACCTGTTGCGAACGAACGACCTCTTCGACCCGATCTCGGCCGCAATCGCGAACGGCCTCCCCGTGCTCGGGACCTGCGCCGGCATGATCATGTGCGCCGCCGAGGTGCGCGACGGCCGACCCGACCAGCGATCGTTCGGCGCCATCGACATCACGGTGCGCCGGAACGGGTACGGCCGCCAGCTCGCGAGCTTCGAAGCCGATCTCGACGTCGACGGGCTCGACTCCCCGTTTCACGCGGTGTTCATCCGGGCGCCGGTCGTCGAGCGAACCGGCACCGACGTGGAGATTCTCGCCCGTCACGACGGTGCCCCTGTTCTCGTGCGGCAAGGAAGCTGTACGGTGAGTTCGTTTCATCCCGAGCTGACGCCCGACGGGCGCCTGCACGAGATGTTCGTCGAATCGATCTGACTCCCGAGCGCAGAAGGAGCCCCCATGTCCGGCCACTCCAAGTGGGCAACCATCAAGCACAAGAAGGGTGCCGCCGACGCGGCGCGCGGCAAGGTCTTCAACAAGCTCGCCCGGCAGGTCGAAGTGGCCGCCAAGGGCGGTGGCGATCCGGAGATGAACGCGTCGTTGCGAGCCGCCGTCCAGAAGGCGAAGGCGGCGAGCATGCCGAACGACGCCATCGAGCGGGCGATCAAGCGCGGCACGGGTGAGGCATCCGACGGCGTCGTCTACGAGACGATCATGTACGAGGGCTACGCCCCGGGTGGCGTCGCACTGTTGATCGACGTCCTCACCGACAACCGCAACCGGATCAGTGCCGACGTGCGCCAGGTCTTCACCAAACACGGTGGTTCGATGGCCGAACCCGGTGCGGTCGGCTGGCAGTTCTCACGGCGCGGGGTGATCGTCACCGTCGACGGCGTGGGCGAGGACGACGTGATGCTCGCCGCGCTCGAGGCCGGGGCCGACGACATCGTCGCCCAGGGTGCGGCGTGGAGGATCATGACCGATCCGTCGGACGTCTACGACGTGAAGGCACAGCTGGAAGCGGCCGGCATCGAGACCGTGTCGGCCGATTCGCCGATGGTCGCCGAGAACCTCATCGAGGTGACCGACCTCAAGGACGCCAAGGCGATCCTGCGGGTCATGGAGGCGCTGGAGGACAACGACGACGTCCAGGACGTGTTCTCGAACTTCGACATCAGCGACGAGCTGATGGAAGCGGCGACGAGCGAATGAGCATCTCGATCGGAGATCGGGCGCCGGACTTCACGCTGCCGGGCACCAACGGTTCGACGCACTCGCTCTCGGACTTCGCCGGGAAGCCGCTCGTGCTCGTGTTCTACCCCGGTGACGACACGCCGGTGTGTACCCGCCAGCTCAACAGCTACAACGAGGGCATCGAGCAGTTCGCCGACCTCGACGCCCAGGTCGTGGCGATCTCGGCGCAGGACGTCGCCAGCCACGACGCGTTCTCCGACAAGCACGGATTCCAGTTTCCGCTGCTCGCCGACGTCGACAAGGAGGTCGCCGGCGCCTACGGCACCCTCGGCCCGCTCGGCTTCCCGCGGCGCAGCATCTTCATCATCGATGCGGACGGCGTCGTGCGATACGCGCATCGCGCCATCGCCGGATTGACCTTCCGGCCGGTCAAGGAACTGGTCGCCGAACTCCAGAAACTGAGCTGATACGGTACGAACCTGTGTTCGTGACGCGTGTGTTGGGCATCGATCCCGGGTTGACCCGCTGCGGGTACGCCGTCATCGACGGGCGCGGCCCGTCGACGGTTCGTGCGGTCTCGATGGGGGTCATCCGCACGCCGGCCTCGGACCCGCTCCCGAATCGTCTCGCCACCCTGCGGACCGAGTTCACCTCGCTGATCGCCGAGTTCGAACCGGACGTCGTCGCCGTCGAGCAGGTGTTCTTCCAGGTCAACGTCCGGACGGCGATGGCGACCGGCCAGGCCAGCGGTCTGGCGCTCGCCGAGGCCGCGATCGCGGGCTGCGAGGTGATCCAGTACACGCCGAACCAGGTCAAGGATGCGGTCGCCGGGTGGGGAGGCGCCGACAAGGAGCAGGTCCAGAAGATGGTGCAGGCCCGTCTGAAGCTGTCGACCCTGCCGAAGCCGGCCGACGCCGCCGACGCCGCCGCCATCGCGCTCACCCACCTGTCGATGTCGCCGATCGGGCGCCAACTCCGTCAGGTCGGCATCGCGATGATCGGTTCACTGCGCGGCGAGGTGCTCGACCGTGAGCTCGACGGCACGGCGCTCGTCGAGGTCGCCGGTGTCGGCTACCAGGTGCACGTCACCGAGCGAACACTGGCCGAGTTGGAGCCGGGCACCGAGACGTTCCTGTACGTGCATCACCACGTGACCGAAACCGCCGAGTCGCTGTTCGGCTTCCGGGCGAAGGACGAGCGGATCACCTTCCAGCACCTGATCAAGACCAACGGTGTCGGCCCGACGCTGGCGATGTCCGTGCTGGCAACCCACCCGCCCGCCGCGCTCGTCGACATCGTGGCGAACAACGACGTCGCCGCGCTGACCCTCGTGTCCGGCGTCGGCAAGAAGACCGCCGAGCGGCTGCTCGTCGAACTCCGCGATCGGCTCTCGTTGCCGATGCTCGACGCTTCGCCGCCAAGCGGCCGGCTCGGCGGTGGCCGACGTGCGCGAGGCGCTCACCGGGCTCGGGTACGGCACCGACGAGATCCGCGACGTGCTCCGTGACCTGCCGAGTGATGCCCCGAGCGCGACGCTGCTCCGCGACGCCTTGAAGTCGCTGGGGGCCAAGCGTGCGTGAGGAGTTCCTCGACCCGAACATGCGCGAGTCCGACGACGATCTCGTCGAGCCCGAACTGGATCCCGAGTCGGGCCTTCGGCCGCAGGCACTCGACGAGTTCGTCGGGCAGACCGAGCTCAAGGAGCATCTGAACATCGTCCTCGAGGCGGCGCGCAAGCGTGGCCAGTCGGTCGATCACCTGCTGTTCGCGGGCCCGCCGGGACTCGGCAAGACCACCCTCGCCGGGATCATCGCCACCGAGATGGGCGTGCACCTGCACGTCACCTCGGGACCGGCGCTCGAACGTGCCGGCGACCTGGCCGCGATCCTCACCAAGCTCGAAGACGGCGACGTGTTGTTCATCGACGAGATCCATCGCCTCTCGCGCGCGGTCGAGGAGATCCTGTATCCGGCGATGGAGGACTTCCAGCTCGACATCGTCGTCGGCAAGGGCCCCGCCGCCTCGAGCATCCGGCTGACGATGCCCCCCTTCACGCTCGTGGGCGCCACCACGCGGACCGGCATGATCACCGGGCCGCTGCGGGACCGGTTCGGGCTCGTCGCACGCCTCGACTACTACGACACCGACGAGCTCCGGATGATCGTCGAGCGAGCGGCGGGCATCTTCGAGATCGAGATCGACACCGACGGAGCGCAACAGATCGCCCGTCAGGTCGCGCGGCACCCCGCGCATCGCCAACCGGTTGCTGCGCCGCGTCCGCGACTTCGCCGAGGTGCGCGCCGACGGTGCGATCACCGCCGAGGTGGCCAGCGAGGGCCTCGCACTGTTCGGAGTCGACGATCGCGGCCTCGACAAGGTCGACCGAGCGATCCTGTCCAACCTCTGCAAGCAGTTCGGGGGTGGACCGGTCGGGCTCTCCACGCTCGCGATCAGCATCGGCGAGCAGCCCGAGACCGTCGAGGACGTCTACGAGCCGTTCCTCATCACCCAGGGCATGATCGCCCGCACACCCGCGGGCGGGTGGCGCTCGCCGCCGCGTACGAGCACGTCGGGCTGCGTCCGCCGGCCACCGACCGGTCCGCCGAGCAGCGCCTCTTCGACGCCTGACCGTTTCGAGGCCTGACCGTGCAGCTCTCCGACTTCGACTACCCACTGCCCGCCGGATCGGATCGCGCAGGTGCCGATCGAACCGCGGGATGCAGTCGCGACTGCTCGTCGATCTCGGTGGCGGAGCGGTCGAGCATCGCCGCGTCGCCGATCTCGATCAGATCCTGCGTCCCGGTGACCTGATGGTGTCAACGAGACGCGGGTGATCCCGGCGCGGCTCCGCCTGACGCGTCCGACCGGAGGTGCAGCCGAGGTGCTGCTGCTCGAAGCCGCTCGACGCCGAGCGACGGAGCTGGGAGGCGCTCGTGCGGCCGGGCGGCAAGTTGCGCCTCGGCGAGATCCTGTCGGCCGGCGGCGTCGATCTGGTCCGGATGGGGGAGCGGACGGCGGCCGGCGACACCTTCGTGATCGAACTCCTCGGCGACGAGGACCCACTGGCGCTGCTCGACCGCCACGGTGAGATGCCGCTTCCGCCGTACATCGGTGAACGGCTCGACGACCCGGAGCGCTATCAGACCGTGTTCGCCAACGAACCGGGTTCGGCGGCTGCGCCGACCGCCGGACTGCACTTCACCCGGGAGCTGTTCGCTCGGCTCGACGGCCTCGGGGTCCGTCGTGCGACGGTCGAACTGGTCGTCGGCCTCGACACGTTCCAGCCGATCAGCACGGACGACCCGCTCGACCACCCGATGCACACGGAGCGCTATCGGGTGCCCGCCGAGACGATGCAGGCGTGCCTCGACACCCGACGTGCCGGAGGGCGAGTCGTCGCCGTCGGGACCACCGCGGTGCGCGCGCTCGAGTCGGCTGTCGCACGCGAGGAGCTGTCCGGACGCACCGACCTGTTCATCCACCGTGGGTTCGAGTGGCAACTCGTCGATCGTGCTGATGACCAACTTCCACCTCCCGAAGACCACGCTGCTGATGATGATCGACGCCTTCGTCGGCGATCGCTGGCGAACCCTCTACGAGATCGCCCTGGCCGAGCAGTACCGGTTCCTCAGCTTCGGCGACGCGATGCTCCTGGACCGGCACGCAACCTGAACGGGCCCGTTGATCGCCCGTGGGTCAACGGGTACCGTCGCTCGGGTGCATCCGGTCGAGTTCAGCGTCGACGCCGTGGACGGCGCGGCCCGGGCCGGGACCGCCACGACGGCGCGAGGGTCGTACACGACGCCGCTGTTCATGCCGGTCGGGACCCGCGGAGCGATCAAGTACCTGAGCGCCGCCGACTACGACCGCATCGGCGCCCAGATCGTGCTCGGCAACACGTATCACCTGATGCTGCGCCCCGGCGCGGAGCTCATCGAGGGGTTCGGTGGCCTCGGTGCGTTCGCCGGGTGGGACGGACTCACGCTCACCGACTCGGGTGGTTTCCAGGTGTTCTCGCTCGATCCGAAGGTCGACGACGACGGCGTGACGTTCAAGAGCACCTACGACGGGTCGACGGTGCGGTTCACGCCTGAGGACGCCGTGCGGGTCCAAGAGCAGCTCGGCGCCGACATCCAGATGGTGCTCGACCAGTGCCCACCGCTGCCGAGCGCACCAGAGGTGGTCCGTCAGGCGCTCGAGCGCACGACTGCGTGGGCGCAGCGAGCCAAGCACGCACACACGCGAGCGGACCAGGCGTTGTTCGGCATCGTGCAGGGCGGCATCTCCGAGTCGATGCGCGCCGAGAGCGCGCAACGAACCGTCGAGATCGGCTTCGACGGCTACGGCATCGGCGGCCTGTCGGTCGGCGAGACGCGCGAGCAGATGCTGCCGGCGCTGGCTGCGGCGATCGAGCACCTGCCGGTCGATCGGCCCCGGTACCTGATGGGTGTGGGCGATCCGGCATCGCTGATCGAGGCCGTCGCGCTGGGCGTCGACCAGTTCGACTGCGTGATGCAGACGCGACTCGGGCGCCACGGCACCGCGTTCACCGCGGCCGGCCGGTTCCAGGCCAAGGCGGCGCGCAACGCCGAACTGGACGAACCGCTCGACCCCGACTGCCCGTGCGACGTGTGTGCGCGTCACAGCCGCGGCTACATCCGGCATCTGCTCCAAGTCGGCGAGCCGACGGCATCTCGGTTGCTGTCGATCCACAACGTCGCGTGGACGATCGACCTCATGTCACGAATGCGCACGGCGATCGAGGCCGGGACCTTCGAGGCGATGCGCCGCGATCTGCTCGATGTGTGGGGATAGCATCTGCTGCCGCCATGACCAATCTCATCACGATTCTCGCCGGAGCCGATTCGGAGGCCTCCAGCGGAGGCAGCATCTTCTCGTTCCTGTTGCTCCCGCTCATGCTCGTGGCGATGTACTTCTTGATCATCCGTCCGAACAGCAAGCGCCGCAAGGAGGCCGCTGCGCTGCAGTCGGTCCTCCAGGTCGGCGACGAGGTGATCACCACGTCGGGCATCATCGGCACGATCACCGGTGAGGACGGCCCGACGCGGTTCTGGCTCGAGATCGACGACGACGTCCAGGTGCGGATCGCCCGCGGCGGGATCTCGGGCCGCCTGACCGACGACAAGAACGAGCCCGAATCCCAGGAGGAGTCCGACGCCGACGAAGACGATGACGATGTCCTCGAGGACGCCGCCGACGCCACCGCCGACTCCGACAGCACCAAGACGGCCGACGACGACTGATGAAGCGTCGTCTCTGGTTGTCACTGCTGGTGACGACCATCACCGTCATCGCGATCTTCGTCGCGAACCTCGCCACGGGAACCACACCGCTGCTCGGGCTCGACCTGCAGGGTGGGGCCAGTGTCATCCTCGAACCCGCCGAGGACGCCAGCGGTGAAGACCTGACCGTCGTGCGCGACCTGATCCGCGACGAACTCGAGCGCAGCGGCATCGCCGAGCCGAACGTCCGCGTGCAGGGCGACACCATCGTCGTCGAGCTGCCCGGTGTGAAGGACCAGCAGGCGGCCCTCGACGCGGTCGACGTGTCCGGCATCGTCGAGCTCCGACCCGTCGTGAACTTCAGCGAGTGTTCGGGTGGCACCGCGCCGGAGACACCCCTCGACGGCGTCAGCATCGACCCGGCTCCGGTCGACACGCTCGGCGTGCTCGCCCCGGAAACCGACGAGGTTCCCGTTCCGGACAGCACCGAGGGTCGCCGTCCGCTGCAGACCCCACCGGTCACGGTGCCCGACAGCCTCCCGGTTCCCGACGACGTCGTCGTCCCGGACGTCCCCGCTGCTGCCGGACGACTTCCCAGCGCCCGTCACACCGGGTGCCGAGTTCCTCCCGACCCGCGACGGTCAGGTCGCTGTGCGTCGGTCCGGCCCAGGGCACCGGTGAAGTGTTCGAACGCCAGAGCGCCACGGTCGACAACTCGCTCGGCTTCCAGGTCAACGTCGACCTGCGCGGCGGCGAAGGCCAGGCCAGCTGGAACGCACTGGCCACGCAGTGCTTCAACGGAACGCCGACGTGCCCGCGGACGATCCCGGGCTCGAACGGTCAGCTCGCCATCGTCCTCGACGGCGTGATCCAGTCGGCGCCGTCGGTCAACCAGCCGGTCTTCGACGGCGCCGTCTCGATCACCGGCAACTTCTCCCAGAGCGAAGCCGAGGACCTCGCCAACATCTTGAACCGTGGTGCGTTCCCGGTCGAGATGGTCGCCCAGGAGGCACAGACGATCTCGCCGGCTGCCGGCCAGGAGTCGCTGCGGGCATCGGTGATCGCCGGCCTGATCGGCCTCGCGCTCGTGCTGATCTTCCTGCTCGCGTACTACCGCTGGATCGCCCTCGTGATCCTCGGCGGTCTCACGATCTGGGCGCTCACGGTGTTCAGCGTCGCGGCGTTCGTGTCCAGCGCGACGAACTACTCGCTCAGCCTCGCCGGCGTCACCGGCATCATCGTGGCGATCGGCGTCACCGTCGACAGCTACGTCGTCTTCTTCGAGCGCATGAAGGACGAGATCCGCAACGGTCGCACCCTCAAGAACGCGGCACCGCGCAGCTTCAAGATGACCTGGCGCACGATCTGGTCCGCCGACCTCGTGTCGGTCATCGGCGCGGCGATCCTGTTCTCGCTCAGCGTCGGGTCGGTCCGCGGCTTCGCACTGTTCCTCGGCATCACGACGCTGTGCGACCTGTTCGTGTGCTACTTCTTCACCCGCCCGGCCGTGCTGCTCCTCGCCCGGAGCAAGTTCATGGCCGGCCGAAAGGCGTTCGGCCTGGAGGTGGCGTCATGACCCGTCCCGACCACATCGCGACGACCGGCCCCGGTCGGCTCTACCGCGGCCAGACCGCCGTCGACTTCTACGGGCATCGCCGCATCGGCCTCGTCGTTGCGATCGTCGTCGTGGTCGTCACGGTCGCGTCGCTGTTCGTGCAGGGCCTCAACCTCGGGCTCGACTTCGAGGGTGGCCAGGCCTGGGACGTTCCGGCCAGCGAGACCTTCGGCGTCGACGAGGCCGGAGCAGGTGCTGCGCGACAACGGCGTCTCGGTCAGCGGCTCCAAGATCCAGCTCCGCGAAGCCGAAGCGCTGTCGTTCGTCGCGGTCCAGATCGAGGTGGTGCCGACCGAACAGGCCGAACAGATCACGGCCGACTTCGCCGCCGCAGCCGGTGTCGAGGTCGACGAGATCAGCTTCGCGTTCACGTCGTCGTCGTGGGGAGACGACATCACCCAGAAGGCGCTCCGGGCGCTCGTCATCTTCCTCATCGTCGTCGCGATCTTCATCTCGATCCGCTTCGAGTGGCGGATGGCGGTCGCCGCGCTCGCCGCCATGGCCCACGACGTGCTGCTCGCCGTCGGTGTCTACACCGTGTTCCAGTTCGAGGTCACACCGGCGACGGTCATCGCGTTCCTCACGATTCTCGGGTACTCGCTCTACGACACGATCGTCGTGTTCGACCGCGTCCAGGAGAACGAGGGCAAGTACGCCAGCGTGCGGATGCCGTACGCCGACATCGTCAACATCTCGATGAACCAGGTGCTGATGCGCTCGATCAACACGAGCATCTCGTCGATCCTGCCGGTCGTCTCGCTGCTGATCATCGGCTCGGGCCTGCTCGGAGCGGTGGCACTGCAGGAGTTCGCCCTCGCCCTGCTCGTCGGCATGCTCGCCGGCGTCTACTCCTCGATCTTCGTGGCGTCACCGCTGCTCGCGACGTTGCGGTCGAACACCGGTCGCAAGTCGCGCCGCGAGCGGCTCACGGGCGAAGACCTGCGCGCGGCCGTCGTCGGAGCCGGCGTGACCGGGCGCATCTCCACCGAGAGCGGCGAGGACTCCGTCGAGGAGGACCCCGAACACGTCGATGCCGAGAAGACCGCAGCGGTCCATCAGCCGGCTGAGCGAATCTTGAGTCATCCGCCACGACCGAGGAAGAAGAAGCGTCGCTGACCAGCGATATCCTCCGCACATGGCAGCTGACCACGGCGCACTCCGCTCGTACGTTCGCGAAATCGCGGACTATCCGTCCGAGGGAGTGATCTTCCGTGACATCACGCCGCTGCTGGGCGATGCGCAGGCGTTCGCGCAGGCCGTGAGCGCCCTGGTCGAGGAGTTCTCCGGCGTTGCGATCGATCGAGTCGTCGGCGTCGAGTCCCGCGGGTTCATCTTCGGCGCCCCCGTCGCCTACCGCATCGGTGCCGGGTTCGTGCCGGTGCGCAAGGCCGGCAAGCTGCCGTGGGCGGTCGTACGCGAGGAGTACCAACTCGAATACGGGGCCGACAAACTCGAGATCCACCGAGATGCCATCCACCCCGGCGAGCGGATCTTGATCATCGACGACGTGCTGGCGACGGGCGGGACCGCCGACGCGACCGCACGGCTCGTCGAAACCCTCGGCGGGGTGGTCGCCGGGCTCGCCTTCCTGCTCGAACTCGACGAACTCGGCGGCCGTTCTCGGCTCGAGAACCGCACCATCCGATCGCTGTTGCACTACACCTGACCGACATCGTGGCGACCGTCGACCGAGTCCTTCCCTGGCGACGCAACCAACTCGCGCTGCCCGGCGCGTCGTCGGCCACGGGGGAACTCGCTCCGCTGTTGGCCGCGTACCGTCGCCGCCATCCGAAGGCCTCGATCAGCGACATCAACCGTGCCTACCGAGTGGCCTCCGAGGCGCACCGGTCGCAGATGCGCCGCAGCGGTGAGAGCTACATCAACCACCCGCTCGCCGTGGCCCAGATCGTCGCCGACATCGGGCTCGACGAGATCTCGGTGGCGGCAGCGCTGCTCCACGACGCGGTCGAGGACACCGAGATCACCGTCGCCGACGTCGAGCGGGATTTCGGACCGCAGGTCGCGGCGATCGTCGACGGCGTCACGAAGCTCGAACGGATCCGTTTCGACAGCCGCGAAGAGCAGCAGGCGGCGACCATGCGCAAGATGCTGGTCGCCATGGCGAAGGACCTCCGGGTGCTCGTCATCAAGCTCGCCGACCGGCTCCACAACATGCGCACGATCGCTGCGATGCCGCTCGAGAAGCAGCAGCGAATCGCGCAGGAGACGCTCGACATCTACGCGCCGCTCGCTCACCGTCTCGGCATGCAGGAACTCAAGCAGCAGCTCGAGGATCTCTCCTTCGCGTCGTTGCACCCGAAACGGTTCGCAGAGCTCGACCATCTCGTCCGCGTGCGCACTCCCGAACGCGACATCTACCTCGCGAAGACCGTCGCCGAGGTGCGCCAACGCCTGTCCGATCTCAACATCGACGCCGATGTCACCGGGCGCGGCAAGCACCTGTGGAGCATCTACGAGAAGATGGTCGTGAAGGGGCTCGAGTTCGACGACATCTTCGATCTCGTCGCAGTGCGCGTCGTGGTGCCGACGATGAAGGACTGCTACGCGGCGCTCGGTTGCATCCACGGGCGATGGCGACCGGTGGTCGGTCGGTTCAAGGACTACATCGCGATGCCGAAGTTCAACCTCTACCAGAGCCTGCACACCACGGTGGTCGGACCCTCGGGCAAGCCGATCGAGGTCCAGATCCGCACGATCGAGATGCACCAGCGCGCCGAGTGGGGTGTGGCTGCGCACTGGGCGTACAAGGACCGCTCCGGTGCCAAGGCGGGCGAGGTCGACTGGCTGAGCCGGATCATCGACTGGCAGGAGGAGGTGACCGACCCGGCCCAGTTCATGCAGAGCCTGAAGACCGATCTCGAGCAGGACGAGGTGTACGTCTTCACGCCGAAGGGGCGGGTGATCAGCCTGCCGGTCGGGTCGACCGCGGTCGACTTCGCCTACGCCGTGCACACCGAGGTCGGCCATTCCACGATCGGCGCGAAGGTCAACGGGCGACTCGTCGGACTCGATCACGTGATGCAGAGCGGCGACTCGTGCGAGATCTTCACGTCGAAGGTCGAATCGGCAGGGCCGTCCCAGGACTGGCTCGGGTTCGTCGCGTCGCCACGGGCTCGCAACAAGATCCGCCAGTGGTTCAGCCGCGAGCGTCGCTCCGACATGGTCGAGGCGGGTCGCGACGAACTGCAGGCCGAGTTCCGGCGCGAATCGCTCCCCGTCCAACAGGTGTGGAAGTCCGAACAGCTCGCCGACGTCGTCACGGAGATGAGCTACGTCGATCTCGAGGCGCTGCTCGCCGCGATCGGCGAGCATCACGTGTCGGGCCGCAGCGTGGCTCAGCGTGTCGCCCGCGGCTATCGCACGGGTGACCAGGACGTGCAACTGCCGGCCACCGTCGACCGTCCGCGGCGCGAGCAGCGAGACGGGCAACGGCTGGCGGTCGGGATCCACGTCGAAGGACTCGACGACATGCTCGTGCGCCTCGCCCAGTGCTGCACGCCGGTACCCGGCGACGAGATCACCGGTTTCGTCACCCGCGGTCGAGGTGTGAGCGTCCATCGTGCCGACTGTGCGAATGCAGTGTCGCTGATGGAAGAGCAGGCGACTCGGATGATCGAGGTCGACTGGGACGGCGAGGGCCAGTTCAACAACACGTTCAGAGCCGGGATCGAGGTCGTCGCGCTCGACCGGTCGAAGCTGCTCGCCGACGTCGCGAATGCGCTCGTCGAACAACGGATCAACATCGTTTCGTGCGAGACGATCACCAGCGCCGACCGCGAGGCGAAGATGCGCTTCGAGTTCGAACTGGCGAACGGCACGCATCTCGATTCGGTCATCAACCGGATCAAGAACATCGATTCGGTGTACGACGCGTACCGGACCGTGCCCGGCGCGGCCAACCGGTGACGCTCGGTCCACCGAAGCGCGCAGTGCCGTCCCGGCCACACAATGGACGCGGTGATGCCGGAGCCCGCTGGGTAGCCTGATCGGCCGTGCCCGCCTTCCAGACCAGTCCCGGCATGCGGGACATCCTGCCGCCCGAGAGCGCTCGCTGGCGGCGGCTGAACGGCGTGTTCGCCGACGTGGTCGAGGCGGCCGGCTACGGGCAGGTCATCACCCCGCTGATCGAGGACGTCGGCGTGTTCACCCGTATCGGTGAGGCCACCGATGTCGTGACGAAGGAGCTCTACGCCTTCGAGGATCGCGGTGGACGTCACGTGTCGTTGCGTCCCGAACTCACCGCCAGCGTGTGTCGGGCGTTTGCGCAGCACCGGCCGGTCGCGCCGTGGAAGGTGTGGTACTCGGGCCCGAACTTCCGCCAGGAGAAGGCGCAGCGAGGCCGCTATCGCCAGTTCGACCAGGTGGGCGTGGAGGTGCTCGGCGTCGACGACGCGAACCTCGACGTCGAAGTGGTCGCACTGGCCTGGGAGTTCTATCGCCGTCTCGGCCTCACCCAGGTGACGCTGGTGCTCAACAGCCTGGGCGAACCGGAAGATCGGGCGCGCTACGTCGAGGCGCTCCGGATGCACTTCGAGGCGTCGGAGCTGACCGAGCAGGGCCGTGCGACGCTGGCGAAGAACCCGCTCCGGGTGCTCGACTCGAAACGCGAGGCCGATGCCTCGGCGATCGCGGCGGCCCCGACGATCGCCGACTTCTACTCGGCCGAGGCAGCCGACCACTTCGACTCGGTCCAGGAAGGGCTGCGCCGGCTCGACATCCCGTTCGAGGTGGAGCCGAAGCTCGTGCGCGGGCTCGACTACTACCGCCGCACCATCTTCGAGTTCCAGGGCGGCACGCTCGAATCGGCCCAGAACGCACTCGGCGGCGGTGGCCGCTACGACGGACTGGTCGAGGCGCTCGGCGGACCTCCCACGCCGGGCATCGGGTTCGCGCTGGGCGTCGACCGCACGCTGCTCGCATGTGACGACGAAGGTGTGTTCGCCGCCGACCCGCGCCCTCTCGATGCGTTCGTCGTCGACGTCACCGGCGGGCTCGAGGCGGTGGCGATCACCGCCGAACTGCGTGCTGCGGGCCTCGCCGCGGACCGTGGCTTCGACAACCGCAGTCTGAAGGCGCAGATGAAGCTGGCCAACCGCTCCGGGGCGACGTTCGCCCTCATCGTCGGTGACGACGAGCGTGCGGCCGATGCCGTCGTGGTCAAGCCGATGCGCGGCGGCGACCAACGATCAATCGCCCGATCCGACCTGACCACATATCTGAAAGACGAGTTGAGTAGACAGCAATGAGCTCCACATCGATGCGCACCCACCTCTGCGGCGAACTCCGCCCCGAGCAGATCGGCGAGACGGTCAGCGTCTGCGGCTGGGTCGGCCGCCGGCGCGAACACGGCGAGCACCTCGCGTTCGTCGACCTGCGCGACCACTCCGGCATCGTCCAGTGCGTCGTCAACGACGACGTCGACGTGCGCAGCGAGTACGTCCTGCGGATCACGGGCGTCGTGCGGGAGCGTCCCGAGGGGACGATCAACGAGTCGCTGCCGACCGGTCACGTCGAGATCGGCGACTGCGAGGTCGAGATCCTCCGCGTCGCCACCCCGCCGCCGTTCCCGATCGACGCCCGCGCCGACGACGTCGACGAGAACATCCGCCTGCAGTACCGCTACCTCGACCTGCGCCGGGAGCGGATGCAGAAGAACCTGCGGATCCGCTCGAAGATCAACGCCGCGGTCCGAGCGGCGATGGACGCCCAGGGCTTCGTCGAGGTCGAGACGCCGATGCTCGTGCCGTCGACACCCGAGGGCGCGCGCGAGTTCCTGGTGCCGTCGCGCAAGGAGCCGGGATCGTTCTACGCGCTGCCGCAGTCGCCGCAGCTGTTCAAGCAGTTGCTGATGGTCGGTGGTGTCGACCGCTACTACCAGATCGCCCGCTGCCTCCGCGACGAGGACCTGCGTGCCGACCGCCAGTACGAGTTCATGCAGCTCGACATGGAGATGAGCTTCGTCGACCAGGACGACGTGCTCGACGCCGTGTCGGAGTCGGTGCTGGCGGCCGCCGAAGCGGTGACGGGGGAGCGGCCGGCTCCGATCGAGCGGATCACCTGGCACGACGCGATGAACCGCTTCGGCATCGACAAGCCCGACCTGCGCTTCGGCATGGAGCTGGTCGAGCTGACCGATGTGTTCGCCGGCACCGAGTTCAAGGCGTTCAGCGGGGCGATCGAGTCCGGCGGTGCGATCAAGGGCATCAAGGTCGACGGCGGGGCCGACGAGTACGGACGCAACCAACTCGACAAGATGACCGACCGGGCCAAGGGCGCCGGTGCGAAGGGCCTCGTCTGGCTGAAGGCGACCGACGACGGCTTCGACTCCCCGGTGGCGAAGTTCCTGAGCGACGACGAGGTCGTCGCGCTGAAGGCGGCGATGTCCGCCTCAGACCGGCGACCTCGTGCTGATCGTCGCCGACGAGTGGGCGACCACCTGTGAGGTGCTCGGCATGTTGCGCAACGACATCGGTCGGCCGCCGGTTCATCAGGGTCCGTATCGCTACGTGTGGGTCGTCGAGTTCCCGCTGTTCGTCGGCCGGGACAAGGAGACGGGGGCACCCAAGTCGGGCCACCACCCGTTCACGATGCCGCACCCCGACGACATCGACAAGTTCGACACCGATCCGATGGCCGTGCGATCGATCGCCTACGACCTCGTGCTCAACGGGTGGGAACTCGGGTCGGGCTCGATCCGAATCCACGAACCCGAGCTGCAGCGCAAGGTGTTCACCGCGCTCGGGATCTCCGACGACGAGGCCGAGCGCAAGTTCGGGTTCTTCCTCAACCCGTTCGACTACGGCGCCCCGCCGCACGGTGGATTCGCGTTCGGGCTGGACCGTCTGGTGGCGATCCTGGCGGGCGAGGAGAACATCCGTGAGGTCATCGCCTATCCGAAGACCCAGTCGGGTCAGGACCCGATGACCAACAGCCCGATCCCCGGTGATCCGAAGGCCCTCGAAGAGCTCGGCCTCAAGGTGCTCCCCAAGGTCGACTGAACACCCCGCCCACCCCCCGCCATTTGCGTTTGCGTGTGATTTTTCGCCCGCGGACGGGCGAAAAATCACACACAAACGGGAGTGGTCGGGCTCGGGTCTCGTGATGATCAGCGCGGGCCGCGGATCAGGCGGCCGGGGAGGTCGCCGGTGAACTCGTCGTCGGCGACCGTCTGGACGCCGTTGACGAACGTCGCCACGTAGCCGTCGGCCTTCTGCACCAGGCGACGGGCGCCACCGGGGAGGTCGTAGGCCATGCGGGGCGGGCCGAACGTCAAGCGGTCGTAGTCGATGAGGTTCAGGTCGGCCCGCATGCCCGGGGCGACGAGGCCGCGATCGCGGAGGCCGTACAGTTCGGCGGTCTGACGGGTCTGGCGATGCACGATGAGTTCGACCGGCAGGGTCGGTCCCCGGCGCCGGTCACGGGTCCAGTGTGTGAGCATGAACGTCGGCGTGCCACCGTCGCAGATCACGCGACAGTGGGCGCCGGCGTCGGCGAGGCCCATCCGCGTCGCGGGGTGCTGGTGCGCCTCGTACTGGAACGAGAGGTCGCCGTACGCGTAGTTGAAGAACGGCGTGAGGATCATGCCGTGGCCGCCGTGCGCGCTCAGCTGGTCGACGATCAGGTCGATCGGATGCGTGCCGGTCCGCTGGGCGACCGCAGCGATCGAATCGGCGGCGTCGGGTTCGTAGTCGATGTCGCCGTCGTCGACCGCCCACCACGAGCCGATCGCATCGAGCACGACCTTGCGGAACAGCCCGCCGTCGTCGGGTTCGACCCGCAGCGCGGCGCGCAACTCGGGCTGCTGCAGCGCGTGGACGCGCTCGTCGAGTGACAGCGCCGAGTAGGGCCCGTACGCCGGGTGGAAGTCGAGCGGGTTGAAGCTGCCCTCGAGGCACATCAGCAGGCCGACGACCCGGCCGGCCACCTGGGCGACGATGTCGAGGCCCTCGGCACGTGACTCGTCGAGCAACTCGAGCACGTCGCGCCACAGGTCGGGAGCGCTGTTCGGTTGGTTGAGGTTGACGCTGACGGTCCGGCCCGTGCGGCGCGCGAGCTCGCGCATCCACGGCATCTCGGTCGTGGGCACGTCGGCGTGCTCGGGGGCGAACTGGAACACACCGTGGCCGACACGCCGAGCGCGTCGGCGATGCCGAGCAACTCGTCGGCGCCGGCGTGGGTCCCCGGGACGAGTTCGCCGGACAGCGACCTGTGCAGCGGCGTCCGCGAGGTCGAGAAGCCGAGCGCACCGGCCCGGAGCCCCGCCTCGACGATGGCAGACATGGCGGCGATGTCGTCGGGTGTCGCCGGTTCGTTGGCGGCGCCGCGGTCACCCATCACGTAGCCGCGTACCGGCCCGTGTGCGATCTGGGCCCCGAGATCGAGCGCGTAGTGGCGGGCATCGAGGGCGTCGAGGAACTCCTCGAAGCTCTCCCAGTCCCACGTGATCCCCTCGGTCATCGCCGACCCCGGGATGTCCTCGACACCCTCCATCAACTCGATCAGCCACTCGTGACGATCGGGTGCGGCGGGTGCGAAGCCGACGCCGCAGTTGCCCATGACCGCCGTCGTGACGCCGTGCCAGGACGACGGCGTGAGGTACGGGTCCCACGAGGCCTGTGCGTCGTAGTGCGTGTGGACGTCGACCCAGCCGGGAGTGAGCAGGAGTCCGTCGGCGTCGATCTCGCGGGTGGCTGCGTCGGCCTCGCCGGGACGGGTCACCGCGGCGATCCGTCCGTCCGACACGGCGACGTCGGCTGGCCGCCCCGCCGAGCCGCTTCCGTCGACGAGGTGGGCGTTGCGAATGACCAGATCATCCATGCCGGAAGCGTAGTTCGCGAGCCAGATGGGCGAGATGTGCGCCTCGTTCCATGCAGCTGGTATGTTCGGCCCCTGACCGTGAAGTGAGTCCTGTGAGGCTCACACGGAAGGACCACACAATGAGCGAGAAGCGGGTGCTCACACCCGACGACGTCCGACGGGCCACGACCCGGATGGCGCACGAGATCATCGAACGCAACCAGGGGCTCGACGGAGTGACCCTGATCGGGATCCAGACCGGCGGTGTCTGGCTGGCCGACGCATTGGGCAGCGAGATCGCCCGGATCGACACCGAGATCCCGGTCGGATCGATCGACGCGTCGCTGTACCGCGACGACATCGGCTTGCGACCGGTGTCGCCCGCCTCGGTCAGCGACATCGGCTTCGACGTCGACGGTGCCACGATCGTGCTCGTCGACGACGTGCTGTTCACGGGCCGGACCGTGCGTGCGGCGCTCGACGCGCTCGGCGACTACGGCCGTCCGAAGGCGGTACAGCTCGCCGTGATGGTCGATCGCGGCCACCGCGAGTTGCCGATCCGCCCCGATTTCGTCGGCAAGAACCTGCCCACCAGCGGCGACGAGAACGTCTCGGTCACCGCCGACGGCGTGGTGATCTCATGACGCACATTCGTGACACCTGGTGCCTGGCACCGGGTGGAACAGACTGGCAGGGGGTGGACGGATGAGCCGGTCGCTGCTGTCGATCGCCGAACTCGGTGGGGACGGGGTGATGCGGATCCTCGAACTGGCCGACACGATGGCCGAGGTCAACCGCCGCCCGAATCCGAAGGTGCCGGCGCTGCGCGGCAAGACCGTGTGCAGCGTCTTCTTCGAGGACTCGACCCGCACCCGGCTCAGCTTCGAGACCGCCGCCAAGCGGCTCTCGGCCGACACGATGACCTTTGCCGTGTCGCAATCGAGCCTCAACAAGGGCGAGAGCCTCAAGGACACGATCGAGACGATCGCCGCGATGGGTGTCGACGCATTCGTCATCCGTCACGGCTCGACCGGGGCGCCCTGGCTCGTCGACGGCTGGACCAACGCCGCCGTCGTCAACGCCGGCGACGGATGGCACGCCCACCCGACGCAGGCGCTGCTCGACATGTACACGGTTCGCACATCGCTCAACCGCACCGGCAGTTTCGACGGGCTCCGCGTCGGTGTCGTCGGCGACATCAAGCACAGCCGGGTCGCCCGCTCGACCACGGCCGCGTTCAAGGCGATGGGTGCCGACGTGACCTGGGTCGCGCCCACGACGCTGCTGCCGCCGGTCGTGCACGAGCACGTGACCGACGATCTCGACTCGATCATCGAAGACCTCGACGTGCTCTACCTGCTGCGGATGCAGAACGAACGGATGACCGAGGCGCTCGTGCCGAACCTGCGCGAGTACACCACCCGCTTCGGGCTCACGCCGGCGCGAGCGGCGAAGCTCGGGCCGCAGACCCTCGTGATGCACCCCGGCCCGATCAACCGCGGCGTCGAGACTCGCCGTCGATCCGGCCGAACTGCCCGGCGCGGTGATCAACCAGCAGGTCACCAACGGCATCTCCGTCCGGATGGCGGTGCTCTTCGACTGTCTGTCCGTCAACGCGGATCCCACATCCGACCTCGAACGACCGGAGCTCGCATGACCAGCATCCTCATCACCGGCGGCACCGTCATCGACCGCACCGGAACCCGTACCGCGGATGTCCGCATCGTCGACGGCGTGATCGCCGACGCCGGCACCGGCAGCCCGATGGCGCCGATGTCACGATCGATGCCACCGGCCTGGTGGTCTGCCCCGGCTTCGTCGACCTCCACACCCACCTGCGTGAGCCGGGCAGAGAGGAGGCGGAGACGATCGAGACGGGCTCGCGCGCCGCCGCACTCGGCGGATACACCGCGGTCGTGGCCATGCCGAACACCGATCCGACGCAGGACTGCGTGAGCGTCGTCGAGTTCGTTCGCGACCAGGGGCGGCGAGCGGGACTGTGCGACGTGCATCCCTCGGCATCGATCACCGTGGGCCGGGCCGGTGAGCAGCTCACGCCGTTCGCCGAACTCGCGGCCGTCGGCGTCAAGCTCTTCACCGACGACGGCAACGGCGTGCAGGACCCGTTGCTCATGCGTCGAGCATTCGAGTACGCCACGGGCCTCGGCGTCACGATGGCGCAACACTGCGAGGTCGAAGCCCTCACCGGGGGAGCGGTGATGCACGAGGGCGACTGCTGCAGCCACCTGGGCCTGCCGGGCTGGCCCGCGCTGGCCGAAGAGCTGATGGTCCATCGAGACATCGAGCTCGTCCGCGCTGACCGGCGCGCCGGCCCATTTCCTGCACCTGTCGACCGCCAAGAGCGTCGAGCTGGTGCGCGCCGCCAAAGCCGACGGGCTCCCGATCACCGCCGAGGCGACGCCGCATCACATCAGCCTCACCGACGAACGACTGCGTTCGTACAGCGCGATCTACAAGGTGAATCCGCCGCTGCGGACGATGGACGACGTCGAAGCGGTCCGCGCCGGGCTGGCCGACGGCACGATCGACGCGATCGCGACCGACCACGCCCCGCACGTCTCGGAGTCCAAGGAGCAGCCGCTCGATCAGGCGCCACCGGGGATGGTCGGCCTCGAGACCGCGCTCGGCGTGGCGATCGCCCACCTCGACATGGATCTCGCCGACATCGTCGCCGCGATGTCGTGGAAGCCGGCCGAGATCGCCGGGCTCGAGCGAGCGGCACGGTCGCGACATCGAGGCCGGAGAGCCGGCCAACCTGACGGTCTTCGACCCGACCTGCGAGTGGGAGGTCGTCCCCGCGCAGCTCGCCAGCAAGTCGCACAACACCCCCTACGTCGGCGTCCCGCTGCGCGGCAAGGTGCGGCACACGATCCTCGCCGGGGACGCTGACCGTGCACGACGGACGCGCCACGAAATGAGGCGAAGTGAATACATCCAATAGAATGCATGATCATGCAGAGCGGAGAATCGAGTCGATGACGGTGACCGAAGGACAGCTGGTACTTGCCGACGGCAACGTGTTCGAAGGCGACCTGATCGGCGCGCACGTGCCGATCGCGACCGGTGAAGTCGTGTTCAACACCGTGCTGAGTGGCTACCAGGAGGTGATCACCGACCCGAGCTACGCCGGCCAGATCATCACGTTCACGTACCCGCACATCGGCAACTACGGGATCAACGCCACCGACTTCGAGTCGATCGGCACGTTCTGCCGCGGGATCGTCGTGCGCGATCTCGCCCGCCGGCACAGCAACTTCCGTGCGCAGGCCGACCTCGGCTCGATGCTGTACGAGCAGGGCGTTCCGGGCATCGCCGGGATCGACACCCGTCGCCTGACCCGGTTGATCCGCGACCACGGTGCGATTCCCGGCGCATTCGGCTCCGCCCCGCACGACGAACTGCTCGCCGCCGCGCAGGCCGAGCCCGGCACCGACCGGTGTCGACCTCGTCCGCACCGTCACCACGCCGGTCGGCTACTCGGTCGCCGCGGTCGATCCCGGACAGCCGCCGCCGCATCGTCGCCGTCGACTTCGGGATGAAGCGCAACATCGCCCTGCAGCCTGGCGAAGTACGGCCATGTCGACGTCGTGCCGGCCACGACGAGCGCCGCCGACATCTTGGCGATGGGCGCCGACGGGGTGTTCCTGTCGAACGGGCCGGGTGACCCGGAGATGGCGCCGTACGCCGTCGAGACGATCCAGGGGCTGCTCGGCGTCGTGCCCGTGTTCGGGATCTGTCTCGGCCACCAACTGCTCGGTCGGGCGATCGGCGCCGACACCGTGAAGCTGCCGTTCGGTCACCACGGTGGCAACCACCCGGTCAAGAACCTCCACACCGAGCGCATCGAGATCACGAGCCAGAACCACAACTTCGCCGTCGACGCGAGCACGCCTGCCGTCCAACGCGGAGATGACCCACGTGAACCTCAACGACGGCGTGTGCGAAGGCCTCGCGATCGCATCGGAGCGAGCGTTCAGCGTGCAACACCATCCCGAGGCGAACCCCGGGCCGCACGACGCGAACTACCTGTTCGCGCAGTTCGCCGAACTGATGGACGAGCGAAAGGCGGTCAGCTGATGCCCCGGCGCACCGACCTCGAATCGATCCTGATCATCGGATCCGGCCCGATCGTCATCGGCCAGGCCTGCGAGTTCGACTACTCGGGCACCCAGGCGTGCCGCGTCCTCAAAGAGGAGGGCTTCCGTGTCATCCTCGCCAACTCGAACCCGGCGACGATCATGACCGACCCGGACTTCGCCGACGCGACGTACATCGAGCCGCTCACCTGGGAGGTCGTCTCGGCGATCATCGACAAGGAGCAGCCCGACGCGGTGCTGCCCACGCTCGGCGGGCAGACCGGGCTCAACATCGCGATGGAACTGTTCGAGCGTGGCCTCATCGGCGTGCCCGGCACGCCCGAGATGATCGGCGCCAACGCCGAGGCGATCGCCACGGCGGAGGACCGTGAGAACTTCAAAGTCGCGATGACCGAGATCGGACTCGAATCGTGCCGGTCGCGAATCGCCCACAACATGGACGAGGCGCGGGTGGCAATGGAGGAGATCGGGCTCCCCACGATGATCCGCCCGGCGTACATCCTCGGCGGACGCGGCACCGGTATCGCGTCCACCGTCGAAGAGTTCGAACGGATGGCCAAGAACGGCATCGACGCGAGTCCGATCGGAGAGATTCTCGTCGAGGAGTCGATCGTCGGTTGGAAGGAGTACGAGCTCGAGGTGATGCGTGACCACGCGGACAACTGCGTGATCATCTGCGGGATCGAGAACGTCGATCCGATGGGCGTCCACACCGGCGACTCGATCACGGTCGCGCCGATCCAGACCCTCACCGATGTCGAGTACCAGCAGATGCGAGACGCAGCGATCGCCTGCATCCGGCGCGTCGGCGTCGAGACCGGCGGCTCGAACGTCCAGTTCGCGGTCGATCCGGCCACCGGTCGCCAGGTCGTGATCGAGATGAACCCGCGTGTGTCACGCAGCTCGGCGCTCGCCTCGAAGGCGACCGGATTCCCGATCGCGAAGATCGCGGCGAAGCTCGCCATCGGGTACACGCTCGACGAGATCCCGAACGACATCACCAAGACCCAGGAGTCGTCCACCCCGGCGTCGTTCGAGCCGGTCCTCGACTACGTCGTCACGAAGATCCCGCGCTGGGCGTTCGAGAAGCTGCCGGGCACCACCGGCGTCCTCGGCACGCAGATGCAGTCGGTGGGCGAAGTGATGGCGATCGGGCGCACCTTCCCCGAGAGCCTGCAGAAGGCGTTGCGCTCCCTCGAACAGGGCCGCCTCGGCCTCAACTGCGATCCGGGCGAGGAGGAGTACGCGTCGATGAGCGACGAGGAGCTGCTCGCCGCGTCGAACGTTCCGACACCGCACCGCCTGCTCCAGGTCGGCGACCTCATCCGTCGCGGCATTCCGATCGAAGACATCCACGAGGTGAACAAGATCGATCTGTGGTTCCTCGACCAGATGTCGATCATCGTCGAGGAGCGCATCGCGCTGGCGACCACTGGAATCGCCGGGATGACCCGGCGGAGCTGGAAGCGGGCCAAGCAGCTCGGGTTCTCCGATGCCCAGCTCGCCTACCTGTGGGATCGCGACGAGGCCGACGTCCGCACCGCGCGTCTCGCCGCAGGCGTGGTGCCCACGTACAAGACGGTCGACACGTGCGCCGCCGAGTTCGCGGCGGAGACTCCGTACCACTACTCGACCTACGAGGACGAGAGCGAGGTCCGCGCCTCCGACGGCAAGAAGGTCGTGATCCTCGGGTCGGGTCCCAATCGGATCGGCCAGGGCATCGAGTTCGACTACTGCTGCGTGCACGCGTCGTTCGCGCTCCGCGACGCCGGGTACGAGACGATCATGATCAACTGCAACCCCGAGACCGTGTCGACCGACTACGACACGTCCGACCGGCTGTACTTCGAGCCGCTCACCAAAGAGGACGTCCTCAACGTCATCGACGCCGAGCAACCCGACAGCGTGATCGTCTCGCTCGGCGGGCAGACGCCGTTGAAGCTGTCGGGCGAGATTCCTCGCGAGCTGGTTGCGGGCACCTCGCCCGACTCGATCGACGCGGCCGAGGACCGCGAGCGCTGGAATCAGATCTGCGACGAGTTGCACATCCCGCAGCCACCCGGCGGCACCGCCGTCGACCTCGAGCAGGCCCAGGCGATCGCCGCTGAGGTCGGTTTCCCGGTCCTCGTGCGCCCGAGCTACGTGCTCGGCGGGCGAGCGATGCAGATCGTGCACGACGCCGACCAACTCGCGCGAGCGATGGAGGAACTGGCCGGATTCGGCTCCCTCGGCAAGGAGGGCGGTCTGTCTGCCGAACGTCCCGTCCTGGTCGACCGGTTCCTCGCCGACGCCACCGAGGTGGATGTCGACGCGATTCGTGATGCGTCCGGCGAGGTGCTCATCGGTGGCGTGATGGAGCACGTCGAGGAGGCCGGTGTGCACTCGGGCGACTCGGCGTGCGCGATTCCGCCGCAGACGCTGCCGGCGTGGGTGGTCGAGGTGCTCGAGTCGTATGCGGCGGCGATCGCGAAGCGGCTCGACGTCCGCGGCCTGATCAACGTGCAGTTCGCGGTGGCCGGCACCACGGTCTACGTGATCGAGGCCAACCCGCGTGCGAGCCGCACCGTGCCCTTCGTCGCAAAGGCGACCGGCGTGCCGCTGGCCAAGGTCGCAACCCGGGTGATGCTCGGTGCAACCCTCGCCGAACTCCGCGCCGAGGGGCTGCTCAAGCCGCCGGTCGGCGGTGGCCACCACGGGATCGGTGGTGGCGTCGACAACCACCCCGGTCACGTCGCCGTCAAGGAGGCGGTGCTGCCGTTCACGCGATTCCCCGAGGTCGATCCCGCACTGGGTCCGGAGATGCGTTCGACCGGCGAGGTGATGGGCATCGACACGACGTTCGGGCGGGCGTTCTACAAGGCCGAGCTGGCGGCCGGCACCGTCCTGCCGACGATGGAATCCCACGGAATGGTGTTCCTGTCGCTCGCCGACCCCGACAAGCCCGCTGGTCTGGTGGTCGCCCAGCGGCTGAAGACACTCGGGTTGGGCATTGCGGCGACCGCGGGCACCGCCGAGTACCTCGCCAAGTTCGACCTCCCGGTCGATCAGATCGTCGCCAAGGTGCACAACGACGGCAACCGCAGCGACGAGGATCCCGAGTGGCCGACGGCGCCCGAGCTGATCGCCGCCGGCAAGATCGGCTTCGTGGTGAACACCCCGCGAGGACGCGCCGGGCGGACCGACGGCGAGACGATCCGGAAGGCGGCGAGCCTGCACCGGGTCAGCTGCGTGACCACGGTCGCCGCCGCGCTCGGCAGCGGCGCAGGGTCTGCGTGAGCGCACCGACGGCGCCCCCACGGTCCGCTCGCTCCAGGAGTACCACGCCGCCGGAACACCGACCGCTCCCACCGGTGAGATGTGAGACGACATGTCGGGCGCACGTCTCACCGCTGATCTGCGGTCCCGCCCCGACGGTGAGATGTGAGACGACCCGTCGGTCTCACATCTCACCGGAAGCGGGTCGTGGGGCGGCGCGGGTCGAGGTGGGCGGCTGATGGAGACGGTGATCGGGTCGGTGACGTTGCCGGGGCCGGTGATGACGGCATCGGGAACGGCCGGCTACGGCGACGAACTCGCGCCGTTCATGGACCTCGCCGAGCTGGGTGCGGTGGTCACCAAGTCGCTCGCCCCCTACGAGTGGTCCGGAAATCCCGCCCCGCGAGTGCATCCCACACCGCAGGGGATGATGAACGCAGTCGGCCTGCAGGGACCGGGCATCGAGTACTGGCTCGAGCACGTCCTGCCCGGATTGCTGGCGACCGGTGCGACCGTCGTGGCGTCGATCTGGGGACGATCGCTCGAGGACTACCGTCGAGCCGCCGAGATGCTGGCCGATGCGCCCGACGAGGTCGTCGCCGTCGAGGTGAATCTCTCGTGTCCGAATCTCGAAGGGCGTGGTGCCATCTTCGCCCACGACGTCGAGCTGTCCGCTGCGGTGATCGAGGCCACGGCGGCCTGTGGTCGACCGCGATGGGCCAAGCTGAGCGCGAACACCGATCGCATCATCGAGGTGGCCGCCGCAGTGCACCAGGCGGGAGCCGAGGCCGTGACCTGCATCAACACGCTGCTCGGGCTCGGCTACGACCCCGACACGCTGCGCCCGGTGCTCGGCGCCGGCGGTGGGGGATTGTCGGGTCGGGCCATCCATCCGGTGGCCGTGCGGGCAGTTCACGACGTGCACGCCGTGCTGCCCGACCTGCCGATCGTCGGTGTCGGGGGAGTGGCCGCGGGGTGGGATGCGGTCGAGCTGCTGCTCGCCGGAGCGAGCGCAGTGCAGGTCGGCACCGCCACGTTCGCCGACCCCGCTGCGCCGCTCACGGTCCAACGCGAGCTGCTCGACGTGGGCGCGTGCGCGTGGGATCGCACGAACGAGCGACGTCGCTGCACTAACGTGAATCCATGGCAACACCACCACAGTTGACCCCGGAGCAGCGGGCGGCTGCACTCCAGAAGGCCGCGGAGGCTCGCACGGCCCGTGCCGAGATCAAGGCCCGCCTGAAGATGGGTTCGATGTCGCTGACCGAGGCGCTCGATTCCGAAGATCCAAACGTCGGCAAACTGAAGGTCGTCTCCATGCTGGAGTCGCTTCCCGGCGTCGGCAAGGTCAAGGCTCGTCGCCTGATGGAAGACATCGGGATCGCCGACAACCGTCGGGTGCAGGGCCTCGGCGCTCAGCAGCGCAAGGCGCTGCTGGACGAACTCAGTTGACTCGTCTCGGCGCCGCAACGCTGCGATCCACGTCGATCGCATGATCATCGTCGTCTCCGGACCCGGTGGGGTCGGCAAGGGCACGATCGTCGACGCGCTCGTCAAGCGCGACCCGCAGCTGTGGCTCAGCCGATCGTGGACCACTCGTGAACGGCGGCCCTCCGAGTCCGAAGATGCCTACGTGTTCACCACCTCCGAGGATTTCGAGGACCGGATCTCCGACGGTGGGTTCCTCGAATGGACCGAGTTCCTCGGGAACTACTACGGCACGCCGACGCCCGAGGCGGGCGACGACCGTGACATCGTGCTCGAGATCGAGGTCGACGGCGCTCAGCAGGTGAAACGCATTGCGCCCGACGCCATGTTGATCTTCGTGCTCCCACCGTCACGCGACGAGCAGGAGCGTCGCCTCCGCGGGCGGGGCGACCTGGACCACAAGGTGCTCGCCCGGCTGAAGAAGGCCGAAGAGGAAGAACCGATCGGTCGCCAGCTCGCCGACCACGTCGTCGTGAACGACGACCTCGACGAGACCATCGACGAGATGCTCGCGATCATCCACGCCGCACGCGGCTGAACGGCGCGTGGGGGTCGTCGTGGTCGCCACGCACCTGCGGCGGGGATCGGCGGCGGCTCCGCAATCACCCGGTAGGCTCGGTGCACTATGGCGCTGGACCACGACACGATGATCAACCCGCCCATCGAGGACTTGCTCGACACGGTCGACTCCAAGTTCACGCTGGTGACGCTGGCCGCCCGCCGGGCGCGCAACATCAACTCGTACTTCAACCAGCTCGGTGACGGTCTCGGAGGGATGATCCCGCCGCAGGTGTCTTCGACCGCACGCAAGCCGTTGTCGATCGCCTTCCAGGAGATCGCCGAAGGGAAGATCGTCTGGACCGAGGCACCCGAGCCGGAGCCCGAGGTCGATCCCGATGCCGAAGCGCAGGCTGCAGCCGACGCCGCTGCCGCCGAGAGCGACGACTGAGCACACGGTGAGCCCCCTCGCGGGCAAACGCATCGTTCTCGGTGTCACCGGCGGCATCGCCGCATACAAGGCCATCGAGATCTCGCGCCGCCTGGTCGACGCCGGCGCCCATGTGGTGCCGATCATGACCGAGGCCGCGCAGCACTTCGTCGGCACGACCACGCTCAGCGCACTCGCGTCCGAGCCCGTGCAGACCGAGCTCTGGCACAACCCGACCACACCGATCCCGCACACCAAGGTGGGTCAGGGGGCCGACCTGATCCTGGTCGCACCGGCGACCGCGAAGCTGCTGGCCGCCTATCGGATGGGGTACAGCCACGACCTGCTCACCAACACGCTGATCGCAACACGCGCCCCCGTCATCGTCTGTCCGGCGATGCACACCGAGATGTGGGAGCACCCGAGCGTCGTCGACAACATCGACACGCTGCGCCGGCGCGGCGTGCACGTCGTCGAGCCGGAATCGGGGCGGTTGGCCGGGGGCGACGAAGGGGCGGGTCGCCTCGCCTCGCCGGAATCGATCGTGGCGGCCGCCGAGCGCGTCCTCGGCCCACAGGATCTCGACGGTGTCCGCGTCGTCGTGTCCGCCGGGGGGACCCGCGAGCCGATCGACGCCGTGCGCGTCATCGCCAATCGCAGCTCGGGGAAGCAGGGGTATGCGGTCGCGTCGGAAGCGGCCGCCCGGGGTGCCGATGTGACGCTGGTGTCGACCGTCGGGTTGCCGGCTCCGATCGGCGTGACGGTCGTGGCGGTCGAGACAGCGGCCGAGATGCAGGCGGCCATCGAGGAGCGAGCCACGTCGAGCGACGTGATCGTGATGGCGGCAGCGGTCGCCGACTTCCGACCCGCTGCGGCGGCGGCCGGCAAGATCAAGAAGCACGACGGGGTCCCCGAGATCGTCCTCGAGCCCACGCCCGACATCCTCGCGGCGCTCGGCGCGAGCAAGCCGGACGGCCAGGTGCTCGTGGGGTTTGCGGCCGAAACCGATGACCTGTTGGCAAACGCGCACGCCAAGCTCACCAAGAAGAACCTCGACCTGATCGTCGCGAACGACGTGAGTGCTCCCGAGGTGGGGTTCGCTCACGACACGAATGCGGTTACGCTGCTCCGGCCCGACGCGGAGCCTGTCGAGATCGACCTCGCCGCCAAGCGAGACGTCGCCCGGGCCGTCATCAACACGATCGTCGAGATCCGAGCAGCGACTCAGACAGGAAAGAACTGAACCATGGCCAATTACACCTTCACGTCCGAGAGCGTCACGGAGGGCCATCCGGACAAGATGGCCGACCAGATCTCCGACTCGATCCTCGACGCGATCCTCACCGAGGACCCCGACGCCCGCGTCGCATGCGAGACCATGATCACGACCGGATTGTGCGTCGTCGCCGGCGAGGTCAGCACCACCGCATACGTCGAGATCCCGAAGATCGCCCGCGACACGATCAACGGCATCGGCTACGACAACGCGTTGTACGGCTTCGACGGCAACACGTGCGGCGTGATGGTGGCGCTCGACCCGCAGAGCCCCGACATCGCCCAGGGCGTCGACACGTCCGAAGAAGTGCGCAGCGGTACGTCGGGCGAAGATCGGCTCAACCTGCAGGGTGCCGGCGACCAGGGCATGATGTTCGGCTACGCCTGCAACGAGACCGACGCGCTGATGCCGCTGCCGATCAACACGGCCCACCGCCTCGCCGAGCGCCTCGCCGACGTCCGCAAGTCCGGTCAGATTCCGTACTTGCGCCCCGACGGCAAGACCCAGGTGACCTTCGAGTACGACGAATCCGGCAAGCCGGTCGCACTCAAGGGCGTGCTGATCTCGACGCAGCACCAGGAGGGCATCGATCGCGACACGGTGATTCGCCCCGACCTGATCGACCAGGTCATCCGGCCCACGATTCCCGAGCAGTTCGCCGACGACGACTACGAGATCTACATCAACCCGACCGGCAAGTTCGTGCTCGGCGGCCCCTACGCCGATTGTGGCCTCACCGGACGCAAGATCATCGTCGACACGTACGGCGGGATGGGTCGCCACGGTGGCGGCGCCTTCTCGGGCAAGGACCCGTCGAAGGTCGACCGCTCGGCCGCGTACGCCGGCCGCTGGGTTGCCAAGCACGTCGTCGCGTCCGGTGCCGCCGACCGCTGTGAGATCCAGCTCGCCTACGCGATCGGGATGGCCCAGCCGATGAGCATCCTGGTCGAGACCTTCGGGACCGCCAACGAAGATCCGGCCAAGATCGAAGCGGCGGTGCGCTCCACGTTCGATCTCCGGCCCGGCGCGATCGTCCGTGACCTCGACCTCAAGCGTCCGATCTACAAGAAGTCGGCGGCGTACGGGCACTTCGGTCGTGACGAGTTCCCGTGGGAGCAGCTCGGCAAGCTCGACGACCTGAAGTCCGCGCTCGGCGCCTGACCGAGCCGACCGGCGAGCGACACAGCGCCGTGTCGGAGCCTGGCTCGCCGATGTCGGTGGCTCGGGTGCTGCCCGATGTCACCGGGCTCGACAAGTCGTTCGACTATGCGATTCCGGAGGACATGCGTGAGCAGGTCCGAATCGGAACGATCGTGCGTGTCGACCTGCACGGTCGGCGCATCGGCGGATGGGTCGTCGAACTGCTCCACGAATCCGAGGTCGAGCCCGCCGGCCTGAAGCCGATCGCGAAGGTGACCGGCTACGGACCCTCCGACGAGCTCATCGAGCTCGCCGAGTGGGCCCATGTTCGGTGGGCGGCTCGACGGATCCGACCCTTCCTCGTCGCAGCATCACCCAAGCGCGCGGTCACGGCGCTGCCACTCCCGCATCGTCGCGCCCAGTCGCCGGCACCGTCGTCGCCTGCCACGACGCAACTGCTCGCTGCCGGTGGTGGTGTCCTGCGGCTGCCGCCGCGCAGCGATGTGCTGCCGTCGGTGCTTTCGGCGATCGCCGTCGGCCCCACCCTGGTCGTGGTGCCGACGGTCTCCGATGCGGCGTTGATGACCTCGCGGCTGCGGCGGGCGGGCGCCACCGTTGCGTTCGTCCCCGACGACTGGGCGGCGGCCGCGGGCGGGGTCGACGTCGTGGTGGGCACGCGGTCCGCCGCCTGGATGCCGTGTGCCGGTCTGGCGGCGGCGATCGTGATCGACGAACACGACGAGGCGCTGCAAGAGGAGCGCGCGCCCACGTGGCACGCCCGCGACGTCATTGCGGAGCGGTGCTTCCGGGCCGCCGTGCCGGTGGTCTACCTCTCGCCGATTCCGACGCTCGTGGCGATCGAGGATCTCGCAGGTCCCGACGGCCCGGTCCATCCGACTCGTGAGCGTGAGCGGCTCCACTGGCCGCACGTCCAGGTCGTCGACCGGTCAGACGAAGAACCCTGGAAGAAGTCGCTGGTGACGTCCGAGTTGATCGAGCGCATCCGCGATCCGCTCCAGCGGGTGCTCTGCATCAGCAACACGACCGGACGGGCGCGGGTGCTGGCCTGTCGAACCTGTCGGGCGCTGGTGCGATGCGAGCACTGCGACGCCGCCGTGGGGCTCGCGGACGACGGCCAGCTCATGTGCCGGCGCTGCGGGACCGAGCGCCCGCCCGTCTGTCAGGAGTGCGGCGCGGGCACGTTCGCCAACCTGCGCCCCGGCGTGACCCGAATCGGTGAGGAGCTCGAGGCCGCCGCGAACCGGCGCGCCGTCGTGGTGACCGGCGACGACGACGCCCCGCCGCCGCGTGCCGATCTGTACGTGGGGACCGAGGCCGCGCTGTACCGGGTCGAACCGGTCGACGTCGTCGCGTTCCTCGAGTTCGACTCCGAGATGCTCGCCCCGCGGTTCCGCGCGTCGGAGCAGGCGATGGCGCTGCTCGTTCGGGCCGGGCGACTGGCGCCGACGGTGATGATCCAGACGTTCAACCCCGACCACGAGGTCGTCCGCGCAGCGCAGGCAGCGGACCCGGACATCGTGGTGGCGGCCGAACGCGAGCGGCGTCAGATGCTCGGGCTGCCGCCGTACGGCGCGCTGGCGTCGGTGACGGGGGGATACAGCGACGAGGTGATCGCCGAGCTCGATCGAGCGGTCGTGCGGGTCGGGCGAGACGGTGAGGACCGCTACCTCGTGCGTGCCGACGATTGGATCACGCTGGGGAGGGCGCTCAACGAGACGTCGCGCCCCTCGGGAGCCCGCGTGCGCGTGGTGGTCGACCCGCCACGGGTCTGATGCATCAGGTGTGGCTCCTCGACCTCGTTGCCGATCACCGTCGGCGGGCGGCGGCAGCGCCTATCCCGGGCGGTCGATCCCGGCCAGGAACGAAGCGACGAGCGCCGTCCACTCGCCGACGGACTCAGCCGTCGAGTCGACGTGCACGGTCGCATGGGGGATGAGGCGAGCCAGTTCGTCGGCTGTGCTCACGGGATGCCCGGGGTCGCCGGTCCACGCGAGGACCAGCGTGGGGCACGAGATGGTTGCGATCTGTTCGCGTGGTGGCAACTGGGCGCGTGTCGTGCCGCGCATCGCGTGGGCGAGCCGCTGCGCGTCCCACGAGCGCATGCCGTCCGCACGACGGGTGTGGAAGTCGGGATCGTCGACGAGTGGGTCGGGTGGTGCCAGGAGCGCTCCCGCCGCGATGACTCGTTCGAGGCCACCTGCCTCGATCAGCGCGGCGCCCTGCTCGTACACCCCGGCCTGTTCTGCTCGCGTCTCCCAACCGGTCGGGGGAATGACGAGGACCAGTGCGCGAATCCGGTCGGGGGCGATCACGGCAGCGTGCAGTGCGGTCGCTGCGCCCATCGAGGCGCCGCCCGCGACGTATCGATCGATGCCCAGTGACGTCGCCAGTTCGAGTTGATCGAGCGCCAGCTGGTCCCAGCCGTAGCCGTCGAGGTCCGGCGTCGATTCGGATTCGCCATGGCCCCGAGCGTCGTATCGCACCACCCGCGCGTCGAGCGCCGTGACATCGATGAGTGGACGTCGGTCCTCCAACTCCCGGCTCTGCGTCAGCCCGTGGCCCCAGACCAGGTCGAGCCCGGTTCCGGTGTGGTCGACTGCGATCTCGGCACCTCGGATCTTCACGCCCAGTAGCCTCGCACGTCCCGTGAACGCCGACCTCTTTCCCGACCTTGCCGCGGAGCAAGCGCATCTGGCGCACTCGCGTGCGTCCCGAGACCGGATGATCTCCCGGTTGGAGGCCGTCGACCCCGATGGTGCGGCCGACGAGATCACGAAGGACTACATCGAGGTCACGGTCGCCGAAGCACTCGAGGATCTGCGAGGGCCCGGGGCCGGCGACTTCTTCGGTCGCATCGACGACGAGGACGGACGTTGGTACGTGGGGCGGCGTCACATCGAGGACGATCGGCACGATCCGGTGGTCGTCGACTGGCGGGCGCCGATCGCGGCACCGTTCTACCGGGCGACGGGCATCGACCCGCTGGGCCTGGAGTTCCGGCGTCGTTTCACGCTGGACGAGGGGGAGATCGTGGCCTACCTCGACGAGCATCTCGACGATCCCGACGCCGGCGGTTCGGCGGCCGGGATCCCCGACCCTGTTCTGGCCGAGATCGGAGCGGAACGGTCCGGCGAGATGCGCGAGATCGTCGCGACGATCCAGGGCGAGCAGGACGTCGTGATCCGTTCCGACATCGACCAGGTCCTGATCGTCCAAGGCGGCCCGGGCACCGGCAAGACCGCCGTTGCGCTCCACCGAGCGGCGTTCCTCCTGTTCGAGCACCGCACTCGGCTCGCCCGCGATGGCGTCCTCGTCATCGGTCCGAACCGAGCGTTCCTCGACTACATCTCCAACGTCCTGCCGTCCCTCGGTGAGCGCACCGTCAGACAGGGCACCGTCGACGACCTGTGCATCCCACGCGTCGAGGTCACCGGCTCGGACGACGACGAGCTCGCCCGCTGGAAGGGATCCGCCGATCGGTTGGTCGAGCTCGAGGATCGGGCGCTCGCCGCCATCCGGCCGCCGGTCGACGACATCGTCGTCCCGATCGGGGTCCGCAACCACGTGATCAGTCGCGACGAGTTCGCCGAATGGGTGGCGACCGCGACCAGCGGGGTCGCACCGATCAACCAGCGTCGAGAGCGCCTGACGGCGATCGCCCGCCGTGAGCTGATGCGCCGAACCGGCGACGACGCACTCTGGTCCAAGGCGGGGCCGCTCAAGGCGGCGATCACCAAGGCGTGGCCGACGCAGAAGCCGGTCAAGCTCGTGGATTCCATGCTGCCGGGTGCGTCCGGTAAACGCCGGCAGTGGACCCGGGCCGACCAGTTGCTCGTCGACGAGGCCAACTCGCTGCTCAACGGCTCGCCCTTCACCTACGGACACGTCGTGGTCGACGAGGCGCAGGACCACTCCGATGTTGCGCTGCGGGTGATCGGACGCCGGAGCCCGAACGGGTCGATGACCCTGGTCGGCGACGTCGCACAGTCGACGGCGCCGGCGGGGCAGGAGCGGTGGACCGACGTCTTCGCACACCTGTCGCCGACCGGGTCGAGCGGAACGATCGCGGACCTGACCATCGGCTATCGGGTCCCGGAGCCGATCCTGCGCGTGGCCAATCGCCTGCTGCCGCTGACCGAGGTCGATGCGACCGAGAGCCGCAGCGTCCGGTCGAACGGTGCAGTTCCGAGCTGGGACATCGGCACGACCGCTGACCTCGTGAGCCGAGTCGCATCTGCGACCGCAGAGATGAAGCGGCTCCACAGGCTCACCGGCGTGGTGACCCCGCCGGATCTAAACGGTGCTGTCGTCGATGCGTTGTCCACCGTCGGACTCGTCGCCGTCGACCACGTCCACGAGCTGGCCGCCGACGAGGTTCCCGTATTCGGCGCACACGCCGTGAAGGGTCTCGAGTTCGATGGCGTGATCGTCGTCAACCCGCACGACATCCTCGGTGAGACGGCGCTCGGGGCTCGCCTCCTCTACGTGGCGATGACGCGTGCGGTCCAGTGCCTGACGTTCGTGACCGACGCGCCGGCCCCCGAGGTCCTCAGCGGCTGACGAGCGCGCGCAGCATCGGGACGTGACGCTCGAAGTGGCCGACATCGAGCCCGTCGACCTTGCCGCGGTCGTCCCAGCGTCGCACGGCGATCGCATCGTCGGCGCCGGGACGGCGACGGAAGAATGCGGCCTCGTCCTCGTCCATCGGGCCGCCCTGGAGTGACAGGCTGCGCGCCGACGATGGTGACAGCGCCGCCAGGTAGTCGGGTTCGGTGGCACAGAGGTACCGCTTCGCCTCGACGTGCAGCGCGACCGGGCCGGTCACGCTCGGCGGAAACCCGCGCCGGCGAGGTACCGAGCGCCGGCGGCTTCGTGGCCGTGATCGACGGTGAGCGCCTCGGTGAGCGCGACATTGTCGTCGAGGAGCACGTGTCCGACGTCGTGGAGGAGTGCCGCCGCGGTCAGATGATCGGGCGCACCGGCGTCCACCGCGAGCGCGGCGCACTGCAGCGCGTGCTCGAGCTCGGTGACCACCTCGTCGTACAGCTGGTGCGCGATGGGGCTCGCATACAACGCCACGAGATCGTCGACGACGTTCACGTCCTCGGTTCCTGAACCGGACGGCCGAGGAAGTCGTCGCTGATGCTGATGCGCACGCGCTCGCCACCGAAATCACTACCCGTCGCCTCGAACTCGGCCCGCTTGTCGGCGTAGTAGCGATCCCGGAAATCCCCACGTGACGCGGCGTTGTACGTCAGGTACATCGCACGTCGTGGCCGGGCCGTGGTGTTCGTGTCGCTGTAGTGCGGGGTGTAGGAGTCGAAGAACAGCAGATCGCCGGGCTGCAGCGGCACCGGAGCCCAGTCGAGTGTCGCGGCGTGCCCGGCCTCGATCCGGCCGCGCTCGTCGGTCGGCATGTGTCCGCCCTGGAAGCCGGGAGCGACGTGCAGACATCCGCTCTCCGGTGTGGACGGATCGAGTGGCACCATGCACGAGATGTGGTGATCGACGAAACGGTAGGCGGTCGCGTCCTGGTGCGGGGCGAAGCCGCCGCCCCCTGGGAACTTGTAGTTGATCTTCTCCTTGAACAACACGGCCGGCTCCCCGAACAGGTCGGTCAGCACGTCGATGATCAACCCGTCACAGATCTCGCGTCGGAGCAGTTCGTGATGCGGGACGAAGTCCTCGCTCCGAGCGAGGACGGCGCCGGCGTCGGTCTGCTCGAAGTGGTGCAGGCCCGGACCGCCGTTCGAAGCCCATCCGGCGACTTCGACGACCGCAGCGTCGAACGCGGCGAGCCGCTCGGCGTCGAACGCGTCCTGCACCACGAGCCAGCCGTGTTCCCTGAAGAACCCGACGTCGATCATGCGTCGTCGATCCCGAGGAGATGCGTGATGGTGGGCGCCCAGTCGAGAGCGGTCGGCCGGGAATGTTCGATCCGTCGCGCGAGTGCCGCGGCACGAGGGTCTCCGCCTGACACGATGGCCATCTGCGTGCGACAACGCGGGCTGCCGTGCTGGCCGAGAATGGGGATCGGGGGATCGCCGAAGGCGCGCCCGGGTTCGGTCCACACCATCCACACCTCGTCGCTGAGCTGTTCCGCTCCGCCGACACCGTCGACGGAGAGCAGCGAGTCGAGTGCTCGCTGATCGACCGGTCCGTGAACGAGCGCACCGGTTCCCTCGGTCACGACACTGAGATCGCTGAACGCGGCGAGCGACTCCACGAGCGGTACCGGGGTCGCGTTGCGAACGGTTTCCTGGTCGTGGTCGGAGAGCGTGATGACGACGGTTCGTTCCCACCCGTCGGCGAGCATGTCGATGAGTTCTCCGTAGGCAGCGTCGGTCGACGCATACCGATCGAGGGCCTGCACGGACTCCGGACCGTGGAGGTGCGAGGTCGTATCGGGTTGGTTGAGGTGGAGCACGACGAGGTCGGCGTCGAGATCGAGCGCGGCTGGTGGCCGTGCACGACGGCCGCATCGGCGAGGTAGCCGAACTCGCAGCGCGGCGTGCCGTCCGGAATCCAGCCGTCTGGCGGCCAGTGCTGGTCGGCTCGCGCGCCGCCCATCTGGGCGATCAGCTTGTGGTCGCCCACCACGGTGATCGAGCGGCCTCCCGCCGTCCGCAACCCGATCGAACAGAGTGCGTGCCCTCGGCCCGGCTGGAGGGGCGCTTGACCCAGCCCTCACCGTCGATCCAGGTGTGGTTGCCGTAGACGCCGGTGGTGACCGGGTCGACGCCGGTCACGAAGGCCGCGTGGTTCGCGTAGGTGACCGACATCGGGAGGGACATCCCGCCCTCGGGAGCGCGTCCACCGGTGGCGACCTGTTCCCACAGGCGGGGGGTGCGGACCGGGTCGACATACCTGTGCGGCATCGCGTCGATGATGATCATCGCGACGCGCAGGTCTGCAGCGAGCATCGGCACACCTCCAGCGTACGCGTCGCCGAGACGCTGCAGGTGTGCCGATGCTCGTTCCGTTCAGCTGCCGGACATCTTGGTGAGGATGTGATCGAGCACGGGTACATGGTCGTTCTGGGGGCTGAACATCACCAGCTCGGCGTCGTCCGTGACTCGCACACTGTGTCCGGGAGGCCAGTGGAAGACGTCGCCCTTCGAGCACGCTTCATCGGTGCCGTCGGTGTACGTGACGACGACGGCACCGGTGACGACGTAGCCCCAGTGAGCGGACTGGCAGGCGTCGTGCTCGAGCCCTTCGAGCAGGGGAGCGAGGTCGGCACCGGCTCCCAGGGTGAAGTACTCCGCCGCGAGCGTGGCGGTCGCGGTACCGAAGTCGGGGAGCTGGCGTGCGTGAGCACCGGGCGCGTCGATCTTGACGGGGAGGTCGGTCGTCGGAGTGTGCATGGTGGTGTCCTGTCTGTTGGTTGTGTTGGTGGTTGGTTTGGTTGGGATCTGCGGTCAGAGGGAGCGTCCGCTGAACGCGACGAGCCGCTCGAGCTGAGTCGCGTCGTCGGGGGCGACCGTGGCCTCCTTGAAGGTGTCGCCGTCACGCATCTCGGGGGTCAGCGCGCCCCGGGCGAATTCGTCGATCGACGCGACCACCGCTGGCGGGACGTCGAACGTCTGGCCGGTCGACGATGCGAGATCCCAGCCGTGCATCAATCCGTCGAAGGCGACGAGCCGGGCGAAGGTTTCTCCAGGCATCTCGCCCATCGGCGTCGACAGCGTCCGCCCCATGGCTCCCTCCGACTTCACCGCATCCAGTAGCTCGGCCATGACCTCGCGGAACTCGGCGGCCGGCACCCAGCCGTACACACCCGGTGGCAGTCGCCTCGGGAGCGGCTTCACCGCGGAACCAGTAGGCGAAGGTCCCGCCCAGGGTCATCATGTGATCGAGCACATCGTGCACGGCGAACTCACTACACGGTGTGGGGTCGTTCATCTGCATGGTCTGGATGCGATCGACCGTGGCACTGAGTGTCGGCAGGATGTAGTCGAGCTGTTCGATGGGTTGCATTGCATGTCTCCTGGTGTGATGCGGTACCCGGTTGGGTCTTCGCCTCGGTGGTCCGATGCGATGCCGAACAGGCGTGACAATCGGTGTCACAATGCGACAATGGGAGGGCTCGGCGAGATTGCGACGGCGGTGGACAGCGGCAAGTGGGCTGCGGCGCTCGATCTGCTCGACGCACGCGGCCAGGCTGCGCTGACTGCCGAGGGCATCGAACTTCGTGCTCGGGCGCTCTACGGAGTCGGTGATCTCGAGGGGTCGATCGCGGCGAGGGAAGATCTGCACACGTTGCACGTCGCCAACGGTGATCTGCCTGCAGCAGCCATGGCTGCTGCCACGGTGGCGTTGTTCCTCTTGATCGACACGGGCCTGATGGCCGCAGTCCGCGGGTGGCTTCGTCGTGCTGAACGGCTCCTCGACGGCTCCGCCGAAGAGCCGGCTCACGCCATGATCGCGGTCGTTCGGGGCTACGAGCGTTTCATGTGTGGCGACATGGCCGCCGCCCGGCTGAACTCGTCGATTGCGATCGACCTCGGTGCTCGGCTCGATGTGTCCCCGGCCCTGGTGATCGGGCGGGTGTGTGCCGCTCGGGTCACGATGTACGAAGGTCGCATCGACGAAGGACTCGACCTGCTCGATGAGATCGCCATGGACCTGATGTCCGGTTCCGCCGATCCGCTCACGACCGGAATGATGTACTGCGAACTGATCTGTGCCGCGCAGGGCATGGCGCTCCAGGCCCGGGTCATCGAGTGGACCGAGGTGATGGATCGCTGGCAGCGCGGCGCAGCGATCGGCTCCGTGAGTGGGCGATGCCGGGTCCATCGCGCAGAGATCCTCCGAATATCCGGGCCGTGCGACGAAGCGGAACAGGAGGCGCTCGGTGCGTGCGAGGAGCTGCGCCCATGGATGCGCCGCGAGTTCGGCTGGCCGCTGGTCGAACTCGGCAACATTCGTCTCCGCAAGGGCGATCTGGCCGGCGCCGAGGAGGCGTTCCTGGCGGCGCACGATCATGCTTGGTCACCTCACCCCGGGTTGGCGTTGCTGCGTCTGGCGCAGGGCGAGATCGAGACGGCCTCGATCATGATCGCGGACGCGATCGCACACCCCTTCGACATTCCGTCCAAGGAGCGCCCGCCGGTTGGCGATCTCCGTATGGCGCCGCTGCTCGACGCACAAGCTGCAATCGCTGCCGCGGCCGGTGACGCGGCCACCCTTCGACAAGCCGCCGACGCGCTGCAGGCGATCGCCGAGTCGTACCCGAGCCGCTCGCTTGCGGCCGGTGCCGGCGTGGCGAGCGCTCGACTCGCCCTGCTCGAGGGTGAGCCGGATCGAGCGATCCATGCTGCGAAGGCCGCGACGGCAGCCTGGGCCGACATCGGTGCCCCGTTCGAGGCCGCCGTCTCCCGGATGGTGCTTGCCGACGCACGAGAACTCGCGGGTGACGCGGCGGGCTCTCGGATGGAGCGCGCTTCGGCCCGGTCGGCCTTCGACCGGTTCGGTGCCGTTCGCTGGGCCGAGCAGGCGGCTCGTCTCGAAACCGGATCAACCTCCGTCGACCGGTCGGAGCCGGCGGTTCCCTCGACGACCGTGACGTTCCGCTGCGATGGCGACACCCGGATGATCGAGTTCGCCGGCACCACGGCGATGATGCGAGATCTGAAGGGTTTCAGGTACATCGCTCGATTGCTCGCCGACCCCGGTCGCGAATTCCACGTGCTCGATCTCGTCGCGGTCGAAGGCGGCGCGCTCCCGACCGTCGGCACCGTCGCTCGAGAGGATGGTCTCGCGGCTGGGTCGGGAGACTCTGGACTTCCGGTCCTCGACGAGCAAGCACGCGAGGCCTATCGCCGACGGTTGGCCGATGTGGATGATGACATCGAGGATGCGGTGCTCAAGAACGACATCGGTCGCGCCGAACTCGGCGCACGTGACCGTGAGTATCTGATCGCGGAGCTGTCCAGCGCTGCTGGGCTCGGATTCCGTTCCCGCACGGTCGGAGGCACCAGTGAACGCGCTCGGACCAGCGTGACGCGCTCGCTGCGGTACTCGTTGGACCGCTTGTCGAAGCACCACCCGGCGCTCGCCGTTCACCTCGGCCAGAGCGTGCACACCGGGACCTACTGCGTGTACACCCCAGATCCCACGGCACCGCTCACCTGGGCGCTCTGAGACCAGCACGAACCGACAGGAGTCGGAACCCGGACTTCGAGGCGATCCGTTCCGTCGGGTGGCCCTCGAACGTCAGCCAGCGCTGCAGCGAGTCGGCGCCGAGGTGCTTCTGGACGACCAGCGTGGCCGTGCCGTCGTCGGTCAACCGGGCCAGCCAGGTGAGCAGCAATTCGCGCAGGGCGGGCTTGCCGATGCGAATCGGCGGGTTCGACCAGATCGTCGAGAACCGCAGGTCGTCGGGCACCTCGTCGGGGGCGGCCACCCGAATGTTGGTGAGGTTGTTGCGGGCGGCGTTGCGGCGGCACAGGTCACGCGCCCGCGCGTTGACGTCGACCGCCCACACCGTCGCGTCGGGGGAACGGCGGGCCATGGTCATCGCCATCGCGCCCGAACCGGCCCCCAGGTCGAGGAGGTGCCCGCTCGATGCGAGGGTCGGCATCCGAGCGCAGGAGCAACGAGGTCCCGGCATCGAGATGACCTCGGCTGAACACCCCGGTGTCGGTCTCCATCGTGAAAGCGGTGTCGGGCAGGGTCACGTCGACGATCACGGGGTCCGACGCGACGCTCGGGTCCTCGAAGTAGTGGGACCCCGTGTCATCCGGTGTCGGATCGGGGATGGGGGTGGCGGTCATCCCCCGTAGCCTGACAGCAATGTCGTACAAGATCAGGACATACGGCGATCCAGTGCTGAAGAGCCAGGCGGCCAAGGTGACCGACGTCGACGGCAAGGTCATCCGCCTCGTCGACGACATGTTCGACACGCTGGTCGACTCCGGCAACGGGCTCGCGCTCGCCGCCCCGCAGATCGGCGTGCAGAAGCAGGTCGTGGTGTGGGACTTCGGCGACGAGCCGCTCGCGATCATCAATCCCGAGATCATCGAGTCCGACGGCGAGTGGGTGTTCGACGAAGGATGCCTGTCGATCCCCGGGCTGTACGTCGAGATGCTGCGCCCGAAGCAGGTGCTCGTCCGCGGGGTGAGCCTCGACGGTGAGGTCATCGAGATCGAGGCCGACGAACTCGAAGCGCGCATGTTCCAACACGAGATCGACCACCTCAACGGTGTGCTGATGTTCGACCGGCTCGAAGGCGATCAACGCAAAGGTGCGCTGGCGGAGTACCGGCGCATCGAAGAACAGGCCGAGGCCGGTCGCGCGGAAGCGTCGCGCAACGGCATCATGCGCCGCCTCCGCTTGAGCTGATGGCGTGAAGCTGGTCTACCTCGGCACGCCGGACATGGCGGTCCCGCCGCTGCGAGCGCTCGTCGACGCCGGCCACGACGTCGTCCGCGTGATCACCCGGGTCGACAAGAAGCGGGGGAGAGGCGGTGCGCTGTCGCCGAGCCCGGTCAAGGCCGCGGCGCTCGAGCTCGGCCTCACGGTCTCCCACGATCCCGACGACGTGCTGGCGGCCGTCGACGACGGTGCCGAGCTCGGTGTCGTGGTGGCGTACGGACGCATCATCAAGCCGCATCTGCTCGCGGCGCTGCCGATGGTCAACCTGCACTACTCGCTGCTGCCACGGTGGCGCGGTGCGGCCCCGGTCGAGCGGGCGATCCTCGCGGGCGACGCCGAAACCGGGGTCGACGTGATGCGCCTCGAGGAGGGCCTCGACACGGGCGGCATCTATGCCGAGGAACGGGTGCCGATCGGGCGGGACACGACCGCGGACGAACTGCGTGCGACGCTCACCGATGTCGGCTGCCGACTCCTCGTCGACGTCCTCGATCGGCCGCTGGCGGAATGGATCGACGACCGCGGCGCCACAGACCGGCGACACCGTGTACGCCGCCAAGCTCGACAAGTCGGAGTTCGAGATCGACTGGTCTCGGCCCGCCGTCGACACCCACCGGCTGATTCGCATCGGCGGCGCGTGGACGACGTTCCGTGGGAAGCGGCTGAAGATCCTCGAGGCGGATCTCCTCGACGATCGCCTCGTGCCGCGCATCGTGCAGCCGGAGGGCAAGGGGCCGATGCCGTTCGATGCATGGCGCAACGGTGCGCAACCGACCGCGGACGAACTGTTCGGCGACCTGTGAGCGACTTCCCGCCGCCGACCGGCAAGCCGCTGAACCGCAAGCAACGCCGCGCGGCGCTCCAGAACGCAGCGAAGACCGATGTGGGCACCACGACGCCGAAGCCGTCGTCGCGCTCGGCGGCGCGGCGCAAGGCGCGCGGCGTCGCGCTCGACGTGCTCCGCCGGATCGAGAACGACGGCGCGTACGCCAACCTCGTGCTCGGCCCGATGCTGGCGGCCTCCGATCTGTCCGAACAGGATCGCAAGTTCGCCACCGAACTCGTCTACGGCTCGACGCGGATGCGCCGTGCGTGTGATGCGATCATCGATCGGTTCGCCAGCCAGCCACCCGACGACCAGACCCGCTCGATCCTTCGCCTCGGGACGTATCAGCTCGCCTTCATGGGCGTGCCGGCCCACGCTGCCGTCAGCGCAACCGTCGATCTCGCACCGACGAAGACCCGCGGGTTCATCAATGCGGTGCTGCGCCGCGTCTCCGAAGCCGATCTCGACGACATGGCGTGGCCGTCACGAGGCGGCTCGACTCAGCTATCCCGAATGGATCGCGGACGCCCTCCACGCCGATCTCGGCGATGCCGACGCCGTCGCCGCGCTCGAGCGGATGAACCAGGCGCCGACCGGTCACCGAGCGGCCCGACGGCTACGTCCAGGACTTCTCGTCGCTCTGGGTCGCCTACGCGGTCGAGGCGAAGGCCGGCGAGCGGTGTTCGACATGTGCTCGGCGCCGGGCGGCAAGGCGACGGCGATGGCGGGTTCGGGTGCGACGGTGATCGCCGCGGACCGACAGGAGCACCGCGCCGCGCTCGTCGCGCGAGAACGTCGAGCGGCTCGAACTCGACCTCCCGGTGCTCATCGCCGACGGGACCCGGCCCCCGTTCCGGCCGGAGTCGTTCGATGCCGTCCTGCTCGACGCGCCGTGTTCGGGCCTCGGCGCGCTGCGCCGGCGGGCCGACGCCCGGTGGCGCATCGAGCCGAACGACGTCCGCGAGCTCGCTCGGCTCCAGGCGCAACTGCTGACGTCGGCGGCAGCGCTCGTGCGGCCCGGCGGACGACTCGTCTACAGCGTGTGCACGCTGCTCGACGCCGAGTCGGTCGACCACGCGACGCCGGCGGGATTCGAGGTCGACGACACCGAGCCGCCGTCGGGTCGATGGCGACGTCATCGGCAGGGTTGGCGGGTGCTGCCGCAGGATGCCGACACCGACGGCATGGTGATGATTCGGTACCGTCGCTCCACATGAGCGACGAAGCGAAACCGCTGGCCAAGGTGCTGACCTGTTCCGACGGCGTGATCCACGGAACGCGTGAGGACAAGAGCGGTGCCGCGCTGGCCGACTACCTGGAGGCGAACGGCTTCGACGTCGTCGAACGGCGGGTGACGGCCGACGGGACGGACAACGTTGCGACGGCACTGACCGAGATGTCGGACGGCTTCGCCGGTCTCATCGCCTCGACCGGCGGCACCGGTTTCGCGCCACGGGACCAGACCCCCGAGGGCACACGAGCCGTCATCGAGCGCGAGGCCCCCGGTCTGGCCGAGGCGATGCGGCTGTGCAACCCGCTGGGTCGCCTGTCGCGGGGCGTCGCCGGCGTCCGCGGCGCGACGATCATCGTCAACACGCCGGGTTCCACCAAGGGATGCGTCGAACAACTCGACGCGATCATCGACGTGTTGCCCCACGCCCTGCGCCTGCTCCACGACACCGACACATCCCACTGAGGCCGGCGCCCCAGCCCCCAGCCCTCAGCCTCCCCACCCGCCCACTCGTTTGCGTGATGGTTTCCGCCCGCCGGCGGGCGGAAAACCACACGCAAACGGAGAGCGACGGGGCCGGTAGCCTCGCTCGGGTGCTGAAACTGGTCTTGCCGAAGGGTTCGTTGGAACGGGCGACGTTGGAGCTCTTCGAGGCGGCCGACCTGCCGGTGCAGCGGTCGTCGGCGGTCGACTACCAGGCGACGATCGACGACCCGCGCATCGACTCGGTGCGGATCCTGCGCCCGCAGGAGATCCCGACCTACGTGGCCGAGGGCCTGTTCGACCTCGGGATCACCGGCCGCGACTGGGTCGAAGAGACCGGCAGCGTGGTCGAGAGCCTCGGCGAGCTGAAGTACTCCAAGAACACCAGCAAGCCGATCCGCATGGTCGTCGCCGTGGCCGGTGACTCGCCCGCCGAGTCGGTCAAGGACCTGCCGGACGGCGTGCGCGTGCAGACCGAGTACCTGGAGTCGACCCGCCGCTTCTTCGAGGCGAACGGCGTCGAGGCCAACATTCGCCTGTCGTACGGGGCCACCGAGGCGAAGATCCCCGACATCGCCGACTGCGTGGTCGAGATCACCGAAACCGGTCGAGCGCTGCGCGCCGCCGGTCTGAAGGTCATCGACACGATCCTGACGAGCTACACCGAGGTCGTCGCCAACCCCGCTTCCTACGCCGACCCGGACAAGCGCAAGGCGATGGATCAGGTGATGACGCTGCTCAACGGTGTGCTCGACGCTCGTGGCCGGGTGCTGTTGAAGTTGAACGTGAGTGAGGAGCACAAGGACGCGGTCCTCGCAAAGGTGCCGTCGATGAAGTCGCCGACGGTGTCGCCGCTCTCCGACGGGGGCTACGCCGTCGAGTCGGTGGTCGAGAAGCGCACGATCAACCTCGTCATTCCCGACCTGCGTGAGGCCGGTGCCACCGATCTCGTCGAGATGCCGATCTCCAAGATCGTCCCGTGAGGACGAGGAGAACGAGATGCTGACCGGCACCGTCGTCGAGTTCGATGCGATGGCGGGCCTGGGCGTCATCGAGGCAGACGGCGTCGGGTATCCGTTTCACTGCATCGAGATCGCCGACGGTTCTCGTGACATCGCCGTCGGTGCCGAGGTGAGCTTCGAGGTGCTCGCCAAGTTCGGCCGCTACGAGGCCGCCTCGATCGGCTGAGGAGTTGCGTCGGTGGGTGACGACCGGGCGATTCGCGAGCGTCGGATCATCGAGGTGCTCCTCGCGCTCGGCGAAGGCGAGGTCACCACGTACGGCGACGTCGCCGAGGTCGCCGGCTATCCGAAGCAATCTCGACTGGTCGGCCGCATCCTGCGCGACACGACGGTCGAGGTGCCGTGGTGGCGCGTCGTGAACGCACAGGGCCGGATTCGGACCGGCAATCCGGCGTTGCAGGCCGAACTCCTCGCCGAAGAGGACGTGCTCGTCGCGGGCGGTCGGGTGCTCGACGCCCCGGTCGGCCGCTTCCGCCGCGACGATCGCTGAGAGATCTTCGTCGGTGCCAGGCACCAACGAACAGCTCTCAGGTGGCGGTCTGGCCCTTGATCTGCACGAAGGCCAGGCGAATGTTCTGGAGGGCGCCCTGCATCGTGGGTGCTTCGGGCCCGAGACGATCGCCGAGCCCGTCGACCAGGCAGGCGAGTGCATCGATCGCGAGTGCGGCCTGTCGAGGTCGGGCTCGTCGGCCGACAGGTGGATCGCGGCCAACTCGTAGAGGCCCATCACGTGGTTGGTGATCACGACCTCGGCGGGAACCGACGACAGCCGTTCGCGGGCCTCGGCCATCGCCTCTTCGGCCTCGCGGATCTGCTGCTGCTCCTCGGGGCTCAGCTGCTCGAACTCGGCCTGGAAGTCGTCCAGACCTGGGATCTCGAAGGTGCCGCCGTCGTCGCCGGTGTCGCTGTCAGAGGTTTCGTCACTCACGCGCGGTACCCTACCGGGGCACAACTGAGGCGAAGTGGGACGCGAGTCCCCACCTGTCCACGACCTCGGCGCCTTCGGGCGACCGGCACAGTGACACGGGTACTGAGGCTGAGACAGCCGCCACGCCGACTCCGGTCGGCTGGGTGTCGGTCGCTCCGCGGACTTCGCGTCGAGCACCAACATTCATCATGGGGAGGCCCATTGCACAGGAGTGAAGTCTCATAGCACCGCGACGACCAGAACCGCGTGGCGATCAGCACCGCGTCAACGACCGTATCCGCAGCCGTGAAGTCCGTTTGATCGGACCCAGCGGCGACCAGCTCGGAATCAAGGCGGTCCCCGAGGCGCTGCGCATGGCCAGAGGTCTCGACCTCGATCTCGTCGAAGTCGCGCCACAGGCGAATCCGCCCGTGTGTCGCATCATGGACTACGGCAAGTTCAAGTACGAAGAGGACCAGAAGGCCAAAGAAGCCCGCAAGAAGTCGACGAACGTCTCGGTGAAGGAAGTCAAGTACCGACCCAAGATCGGCAAGGGCGACTTCGACACCAAGACCCGCAACGTCATTCGTTTCATCGACGAAGGCCACAAGGTCAAGGTGACGCTGCAGTTCCGCGGTCGAGAGATGGCGCACCCCGAACTCGGCGCAAAGATCCTCGACGAGGTCATCGAAGCCGTGGGGCCCGCCGCCAAGCTCGACAGCCGATCGCGGCTCGAAGGCCGAGCCATGTCGATGGTGCTGTCACCCGACAAGCAAGCGCAAGAAGCGATCAAGAAGGCAGCAGCCGAGGCGGCCAAGCAGGCAGCCGACGCCGAGGCGGAGGAAGCAGCCGCAGCGGCAGGCGATACGGCGGAATCAGAAGGAGATTGAGATGCCGAAGATGAAGACATCGAAGACCGCAGCGAAGCGGTTCAAGAAGACCGGGACGGGCAAGCTCCGTCGCGAGCAGGCGAACAACCAGCACCTGTTCGAGAAGAAGTCGTCGCGGCGCAAGCGTCGCCTGGAGCAGGACCAGGACGTCCACCCCGGCGACGCGAAGAAGATCAAGCGGCTGCTCGCCGAGCGCTGAGCCGAGACGCTGAAGTAGGACAAGGAGAAGATCAATGGCACGAGTCAAACGCGGCGTCACCAAGACGAACCGTCACAAGAAGGTCCTGAAGCAGGCCAAGGGCTACTACGGCAACAAGAGCCGTTCGTTCCGCGCCGCCAACGAGCAGGTCATGCGGTCGGGCAACTACGCCTTCCGCGACCGCCGCGCCCGCAAGGGCGAGATGCGTCGGCTGTGGATCCAGCGGATCAACGCCGCCTGCCGCCAGAACGACATGAGCTACAGCCGGTTCATCGCCGGGCTGAACGCCGCGGGGATCGAGGTCGATCGCAAGATCCTGGCCGAGATCGCTGTCACCGACGCAGCGGCGTTCACCAAGCTGGTGAACAACGCCAAAGCCGCGCTCTGAACAACTGAACAACCGAATCTCGACGGGGCCGTGCCGAGCGCACGGTCCCGTTGTCGTTTCCATTCCGGTCGTCGACATTCCAGCGCCGATGGTGTCCGCGCCGATGCCGGTCCTGGACCGGACCACGACCGGTCGGGATCCCCGGCAGAATGGGTCGATGGGCGGCCTGAAGCTCACGAATCAGCGCGTGCAGCAGCTGCGGCGACTCCTCGGGAGCGGCGCGCACGCCATGACGAGGGCTCGCTTCGTCGTCGAGGGTCCGGTGCTTCGCCGCCGAAGCGGTGCGCGCCGGCTGGTACCTGCGTCGCCGCAGTACGGCCCGGCGGGCAACCGGCATGCGTGCTCGACGGAGCCGGCGCGGTCCATCGAACTCGCCGCGGGCGTGCTCGAGAAGGTCGCGACGACCGCAGCATCCCGCAGGCCGCCGCTTGGCGCTGGTCGAGCTGCCCGACCGCGACGTCGATGCGCTGCTCGCCGGGGCCGACTTCGTCGTCGTGCTCGATCGGGTCGGTGATCCCGGAAACCTCGGCACGATTCTCCGATCGGCCGAGGCCGCCGGTGCCGATCTGGTGGTCCTCACGCCGGGAAGCGTCGACGCGTACAACCCGAAGGTCGTCCGTGCGTCGGCGGGCGCGCTGTTCCACGTGCCGGTGATCGTCGCGTCGCTCGACGAGGTGGCCGCCGCCGGTTTCGTCCTCGCCGGAACGAGCAGTCACGGGTTTCCGGGTCGAACGGTCCTCGAGCACACGGCCGCCGACCTGACCGGCCGGCTTGCCATCGTGATGGGCAACGAGGCGGCCGGGCTCCCCGACGAATGGGACGACGAGGTCGGCCCGATCGACCTCTGGCTGACCATCCGTCACCGCGGTCGCAGCGAGTCGCTGAACGTCGCGATGGCCGCCACCGTCCTCGCATTCGAAGCCGCCCGCCAACGCTCCGATGAGATGTGAGACCCACGGTGCGTCTCACAGCTCACCCGCAGGGCGTCGCTGCCGGGGGAAGGTACGGTCGGGTTCGATGGGTGCTGAACTGAACGACGTGCTCGACGCGACCGGGGTCGAGTACGAGATCTTCGAGTGCGATCCCGAGCTCGCCGACACGGCCGAGTTCTGCGCGGCGTACGGGTTCTCGCTCGACGAGTCGGCGAACACGATCGTGGTGATCGGCAAGTCCGATCCGCCGGTTCACGCGGCCTGCATCGTCCTCGCCGACACCCGGCTCGACGTGAACAAGGTCGTCCGCAAGCGGCTCGGCGTCAAGAAGGCGTCGTTCGCGAGCGGTGAGACGACGGTCGAGTTGACGGGAATGGAGATCGGCGGCGTGACGCCGTTCGGGCTGCCCGACCGACCTCCCGATCTGGGTCGACGCCCGCGTCATGGAACGCGAACGCATCGTGCTCGGTGGAGGCGACCGGAGCCGCAAGGTGCTCGCCGCCCCGCAGATTCTCATCGCGCTCGGCGCCGAAGTGGTCGACGAGCTGGCGAAACCGCCACCTCCGGCCTGAATCGGTCCATGTGTCCGGTCCGACCGGCAGCTACGCTGATCCCGTGAGCGAGTCGCAGCGATTTCCGTACCCCGGCTGACCCCGGGGACTCCGAACGCTCCTGCTCACATCGTTCCTTCGAAAGGACACCTCTTGATTTCCGACATCACCGCCGCACGCGACGCGGCGCTCGCCGACATCGCGCAGGCCGACAGCCCCGACGCCGTGGCGGCGATGACCACCCGCTACGCCGGCAAGAAGGGCGAGCTCGCCGGCTTGAAGAAGCAGCTCGGCAGCGCTCGAGTCGATCGACGAGAAGAAGGCGGCCGGCGCGGCGATCAACGAGGCGATGGCCGCGGTCGACGCCGCACTCGACGATCGCCGTCGGGCGGTCGCGGCCGACGCGATGCGCGCAGCAGGTCGAGCCCGAGCGGATCGACCTCACCGAGTACGTCGGCAAGCCCGACGCGCGGCCACGCCCACCTGGTCACCCAGGCCTGGGAGCGCCTCGAAGACGTGTTCGTCGGCCTCGGCTTCCGGGTCGCGGAGGGGCCCGAGGTCGAGACCGACTGGCACAACTTCGAAGCGCTCAACATGGGCGAGCGGCCACCCGGCCCGCGGCGAATGGGACACGCTGTTCGTCGATCATGTCCCGCCCGGCGGGCGGCCCGGATCGACGGTGCTGCGCACGCACACCTCGCCGGTCCAGATCCGCACGATGCTCGACGAAGAGCCGCCGATTCGCATCGTCGCTCCCGGGCGCGTGTTTCGCCGTGACACCCCCGATGCCACGCACATGCCCGTGTTCCACCAGATCGAAGGGCTCGTGATCGACCGGGACATCTCGATGGCCGACCTGGCCGGCACGATCGACGCCTTCACGAAGGCCTTCTTCGGCAAGGGCTGGAGCTCGCGCCTGCGCCCGAGCTACTTCCCGTTCACCGAACCGTCGGCCGAGTTCGACATCCAGCGACCCGACGGATCGTGGATCGAGCTCGGCGGCTGCGGCATGGTGCATCCGAACGTGCTGCGCGCCGGAGGGATCGATCCCGAGGAGTGGAGCGGCTTCGCGTTCGGCTTCGGCATCGATCGGATGGCGATCATGCGCCACGGCGTCGTCGACATCCGCGAGATGTTCGCCGACGACCTCCGATTCATCGAACAGTTCTGAGGGAGCGCAATTCCGATGAAGATCCTCCTGTCCTGGCTCAACGAATACGGCGATTTCGGCGACCCGACCGATGCGGACGCCGTCCAACGCGTCGCCGACGCGCTCACGTCGCTCGGCCTCGAGGTCGACTCGATCGACGCCGTCGGCGAGACCGTCGACGGAGTGATCACGGCCCGCATTCTGCGGCTCGAAGCCCATCCGGACGCCGCGAAGGTGCAGCGGGTGTACGTCGACGCCGGCGACGGCGCCGAACGCCACGTGTGGTGCGGTGCGAACAACATCTCCGCCGGCGACATCGTCCCGCTCGCCACGCTCGGCACCACGATGCCCAACGGCATGACGATCGAGCGGCGCGGCATCCTCGGCATCGACTCCGAGGGCATGTTGTGCTCGGCGCAGGAGCTCGGGCTCGGCGAGGACCACTCCGGTATCCGGATCCTGTCGAGCGACACCCCGGTCGGCGTCCCGTACGGCGACGCGCTCGGGATCCGCCCCGACGTGCTGATCGACGCCGACGTCACCCGCAATCGCCCCGACTGCTGGGGCTACGTGGGCATCGCCCGCGACCTCGCAGCGAAGATGGAGGTCGAATTCCGGCCGCCGACTCCGGTGCTCGACGTCACCGGCGCCGTCCGTTCGGCGCCGGTCGAGCTCGTCGACGGCGATCGCTGCGCCCGGTTCACCTCGACGGTGATCTCCGGCGTCGAGGTCGGCGAGTCGGCCGAATGGATGCAGCGCCGCCTCACCGCCGCCGGCATGCGGCCGATCAGCAACGTCGTCGACGTGAGCAACTACGTGATGCTCGAGCTCAACCAGCCGAACCACGCCTACGACCTCGACACGCTGGGCGGCGGCGGGTTCCGGGTGCGTTGCGCGGCCGACGGCGAGCACCTGGTGACCCTCGACGGTGAAGACCGCGTCTTCTCGGCGAACGACCTGCTGATCTGCGACGCGAACGACGTCCCGATCGGCGTCGGTGGGATCATGGGCGGCCTCGACTCGGAGATCTCCGAGTCGACGACCACGCGTGGCGCTGGAGATGGCATGGTTCGAGCTGGTCGGCATCGGCCAGACCGTGGCGCGGACCGGGCTGCGATCCGAGGCCTCACAGCGGTTCGAGCGCGGCGTCGACCCGTACGGCATGCCGACGGCGATCGCCCGGTTTGCCGAACTGCTCGCCGAAACCTGCCCGAACCTCGTCGTCCACGCCGGCGCGGTCGACGCCCGCAGTGAGCACCTCCCGGCCGAGCACCGCACCGTCGAGGTGCGCATCGCCAACGTCAATCGGATCCTCGGCACCGACCTCGACGCCGACGACCTGCCGAAGCTGCTCGACCCGATCGGCTACACCGTCACCGGCGCGGGCGACACCCGAACCGTCGCCCTGCCGACCTGGCGTCTCGACTCGACCGCCGAGATCGACGTGATCGAGGAGGTCGCCCGCCACTACGGCTACGACCGGCTCGGCTCGCGGGTGCCGACCTCGTCCGACCACGGGGGCCTGACGGTGCGCCAGCAGCGCCGGAGGATCCTGCGCGACGTGCTGCTCGGGCTCGGCATCTCCGAGGCGATGCCGAACCCGTTCCTCGCACCCGACACGCTCGCCAAAGCGGGGCTCGACGGAGCGTCGATCGCGATCACCAACCCGCTGGTGTCCGACGAGAGCGTGCTGCGCACATCGCTGCGTCCCGGCCTGCTCGGAGCCATCGCCTTCAACGAATCGCATCGGCGCATCGGTGCACGGCTCTTCGAGATCGGCCACGTCTACCCGCCGGGCGACGGCGACCTTCCCGCCGAGTACGAGGCGCTGACCGTCGTGCTCGCCGGGAGCGAGGCCCCGGACGCGATGGCGGTCTGGCGCGAGATCACCGCCGTGCTCGGTGGTGGCGCCCGGATCGACCAGGGCCGGGTGCCGGCCGGGCTGCACGCCACGCGGTCGGCCACGCTGCAGGCGGGCAAGGAGCCGCTCGGCGCGGTGGGCGAGATCGCGCCCGATGTGCTCGCCGCGTTCGGCGTCGACCGAGCGGGTTGCGATCCTCGAGCTCGACCTCGACCAGTTCCTGGCCCGCGAGCCGAAACCCGCACAGTGGAAGCCGACGAGCCGGTACCCGTCGAGCGACCTCGACCTCTCGTTCCGCCTCGACGACTCGGTCGCAGCAGAGAAGCTCGAGAAGGCGGTCCGCCAGGGTGCCGGCAACTATCTCGTCGACCTCGACCTGTTCGACAACTACCGGAACCCCGACGTGACCGGATCCCGCTCGCTCGGCTATCGCCTCCGCCTCCAGGCGGCTGACCGGAGCCTCACCGATGCCGACATCGCAGAGATTCGGCGCGGAATCGAGGCCGCGGCGACAAAGTTGGGTGCCGAGCTGCGAAGCTGAGCTGGTGACCGCACCGGGAGAAACGGACCTGGAGGCGATGCTCGCCTCGCTCGATGTCCAGCGACGACCGGGAGTGTTCACCTTCGTCGCGGTCGAGGTCCCGACGCCCGGGCTGCTCGCGGCTGCCCACGGCATGGTCAAGGAGGGCACGTCGACGACGCTGGTGCTTCCCGTCGAATCGGCGAGACGCGCCGGGCTCCCGGTCGTGACCGAGATGGCGTGGCTGTCGCTGACCGTCCAGTCGAGTCTCGACGCGGTGGGGCTGACGGCAGCGTTCTCGCGGCTTCTTGCCGACGAGGACATCTCGTGCAACGTGCTCGCCGGCTATCACCACGACCACCTGCTCGTGCCCGTCGAGCGGGTCGACGACGCGATCGCCGCGCTGCGCGTCAGTTCAAGCTGAGGTCGTCGGGGGCGAGCGCCAACCAGCGCAGCCGTCCGGGTTGGCGACGCAGCACGTCGTGCCACAGATCGTCGGGCCGTTCCGAGAACACGTCGCCGATCTCGGCGTCGAGCACGAGCCAGGCGCCTTCGTCGATCTCCATTTCGAGCTGGCCGGCACCCCAGCCCGCGTAGCCACGGAACACGCGGACCGTCTCGACGTGCGCTGCGACGATCGCCGGATCGGCAGACAGGTCGGTCGATGCGATCAACCCGCTGATCGGGGTGAGCAGCTCGGTCGGCTCGCTGAGCAGTTGCTTGGTGGTGGCCATCGCGATCATCGCGCTCGTGTCGACCGGCCCGCCGGCGAACACCGACGACGGAGCGGATTGCAGATCGATCCAGCGATCGAGTGGTTCGGCGAGCGCCTCGTCGGTCGGCCGGTTCAGGATGAGGCCGATCGCCCCGTCCTCGTGGTGTTCGAGCATGTAGACGACCGCCCGGTCGAAGTTCGGGTCGGTCAGCGGCGGTGTGGCCAGCAGGAGTCGACCCTTCGTCTGCGGTGACGTGAGGAACACCCGCTCAGTCTGGCCCGTTTCCGCTCGGAGCACTCACCACTTCGGGTGAAACGCGCCGAACGGGGATGACCGTGCCGCTCGGTACGTTGTACGAGCCATGGCTTTCCAAACGCTCAAGTCCGGTGGACGGGCGCTCCTCTTCGGGTTCGGTGCGGTCGTCGCCGTCGTCCTGCTCGTCGGCATCGTCCTCCCGCGTGTGTTCGACTTCTCCGTGCCCTTCACGAAGGAGCAGATCGACCGGACACCCCCGGTCGTGCTCACCGAGATCAACGACCTCGCCGAGTTCCGAGCCGCCGAGGCGCAGTTCGAGGTGATCGTCGACCAGGAGGACGACATCGCGTTCGTCCCCGACTTCATCGCCGGTGAACGCGTGCAGTACGTGGCCGTCGGCAGTGTCGACGCGGTCGTCGACTTCTCCGGGCTCGACGAGGATTCGGTGATCTTCGACGAGGACACCGGCAAGGTCGTCGATGATCCTGCCCGAGCCGACGATCGGCGATCCGGTGATCGACTTCGAGAACAGCGGCGTGATGAACCGAGATCGCGGCGTCCTCGATCGGCTCGGCGGCGTGTTCTCCGACAATCCGACCAGCGAGGAGAAGCTGATCGTCGCCGCGACCGACAAGATGGTCGCCGCGGTGCCCGCCAGCGATCTGCTGCAGCGGGCCGAGGAGAATACCGAGAAGATGTTGACCGCGCTGCTCGTCGGTGTCGGCGTGGAAGACGTCGATGTCGTGTTCGAGCGACCGTCGGTCACCTGACACCGGGCACCCGACGGTCGTTGCATGATCATCCACCTGCCTGTATGATCATGCAAGCTATGGCGGAGCCAGCGCTCTTCAAGTCGGCATCATCGGTGCGTCCGGATACACCGGGGTCGAGCTCCTGCGTCTCATCGCGGCGCATCCGCAGCTCGAACTCGCGGTGGCAACCGGCGACTCGATGGCGGGCCGTCGCGCCGCCGACCTGTACCCGTCGCTCGCCACCGCCTATCCGGACCTCGTGTTCAGCGAGTTCGACCCGACGGTGACGTCGGGGCTCGACCTCGTCTTCCTCGGCCTGCCCCACGGCGCCTCGATGGAGCTCGCGCCACGGCTCGTGGGCGACGTCGGTTGCGTGGTCGACCTCTCGGCCGCCTTCCGGATCAAGGACGCGTCGAAGTACCCCGAGTTCTACGGCTTCGAGCACACCGAGCCCGAGCTGCTCGCCGAGGCGGTGTTCGGCCTGCCCGAACTGCACCGTGACGCGCTGCGCAGCGCCCGGCTGGTGGCGACGCCGGGTTGCCACGTGACCGCTGCAACGCTCGCGCTCCAACCGCTGGTGGCGGCCGGCCTGGTCGAGCCCCACGGGATCGTGGTCAACAACGTCACCGGCATCACCGGCGCCGGGCGCACCCCGACGGAGACGAACGTGTTCACCAACATCGACTCGAACGTGGTCGCCTACGGCCTGCTGCACCACCGACACACTCCCGAGATGGAGCAGGAGATCGGTGCCCAGGTCACCTTCACCCCGCACCTCGTCCCGATGAGCCGTGGCATCCTCGCCACCTGCTACGCCCGTCCTGCGGCCGACTGCTCTCCCGAGCGGGTGATCGGTGCACTGCGGACCGCCTACGAGGGTGAGCCGTTCACCACCGTGATCGACGGTCCACCCGCGACCAAGTCGGTACTCGGCTCGAACGCCGCGCACGTGACGGCGCGCTTCGACGAGCGAACCCAGACCGTGATCACGATGTGCGCCATCGACAACCTGACCAAGGGGGCCTCGGGCGGGGCGCTCCAGGCGGCAAACGTCGCGCTCGGTCTCGACGAGACCGCCGGGCTCGCAACGATCGGACTCGCACCATGACCGAACTCGATCCCGCAGCGTTCCGGGCCGACACGCTCGTCGAGGCGCTGCCGTACATCCGGCGCTTTTCCGGCAAGACGATCGTCGTCAAGTACGGCGGCAACGCGCTCGCCGGCACGTCCGAACACGACGCCCTCGCGCTCTTCGCCGAGGACATCGTGATGATGCGCCTCGTCGGGATGCGCCCCGTGGTCGTCCACGGCGGCGGTCCGCAGATCTCCGCGATGATGGACCGTCTCGGCAAGGAAGCCGAGTTCGTCGACGGGTTGCGCGTGACCGACGCCGAAACCGTCGACATCGCCCGCATGGTGCTCAAGGGCCAGGTCAACCCACAGGTCGTGGCGGCGATCAACGTGCACGGCAACTACGCGGTCGGCGTGTCCGGAGTCGACGGTGGTCTGATCCGCGCGACGAAGCGGGACGAGCGGCTCGGATTCGTCGGTGACGTCACCGCCGTCAACCCGGAAGTGGTCGAACGGCTGCTCGACGACGACTTCATCCCCGTGGTCGCCACGATCGGCTCCGACGAGACCGGTCAGGCATTCAACATCAACGCCGACACCGTCGCCGGTGAGATCGCCGAAGCGCTCCGTGCCGAGAAGCTGATCTACATGACCGACATCGACGGGCTGATGGAGGATCCGGCCGACCCGGCGACCCTGATCCGGCAGATCACGGTGGCCGAACTCGACCAGCACATCTCCGACGGGATCATCGCCGGTGGAATGATCCCGAAGGTCGCCAGCTGCCAACAGGCGGTCCGCAACGGCGTCCAACGCGCCCACATTCTCGACGGGCGAATCGCCCACGTCCTCCTGCTCGAACTGTTCACCGACGACGGAATCGGAACCATGGTGATGCCCGCATGAACTCCCACGCCTTCCACCACGCACCCATGGACGCCTGCCCGTTCATGCCCGTGTTCGGCCCACCCGCGATCATGTTCGACCGCGGCCGGGGCACCGAACTCTGGGACTCCGACGGCAAGCGGTACCTCGACTTCCTCGCCGGTATCGCGGTCGTGTCGCTCGGTCACTCGAACGCCGTCGTCGCCGAGGCGATCGCCGATCAGGCCGAGCAACTGCTCCACGTGTCGAACTTCTTCGCCAACCCCGTCGCCACCGAGGCGGCGGTGAAGGTCAACTCGCTGCTGCGTGATGCGACCGGCCACAGCGGGCAACTGTTCTTCACGAACTCCGGTGCCGAGTCGAACGAGTGCGCCATCAAGCTCGCCCGCAAGCACGGCGGACGCGGCCGCCACACGGTCGTGAGCACGCTGGGGAGTTTCCACGGGCGGACCCTCGCCACGCTGGCCGCGACCGGTCAGCCGACCAAGCACGAACCGTTCCAGCCGATGCCGGAGGGTTTCCGACACGTCGCCTGGGGCGACGTCGACGCGATGCGCGCGGCGGTCGACGGCTCGGTCGCGGCGGTGCTGATCGAGCCGATCCAGGGCGAGGGTGGCGTCAACCCGGCCACCGAGGAGTACTTCCGAGCCGTGCGCGAGATGTGCGACGACGTCGGCGCGCTGATGATGGTCGACGAGATCCAGACCGGGTTCGCCCGGACCGGCCGGTGGTTCGGATTCGAGCACTTCGGTGTGGCGCCGGACGTGGTGACGTTGGCGAAGGCGATGGGCAACGGGATGCCGGTCGGTGCCTGCTGGGCGCGCACCGAGGTCGCCGCTGCGTTCGAGCCGGGCGATCACGGCAGCACCTACTCCGGGACGGCGATCGCCTGCTCGGCCGTCAACGCCGTCATCGACGAGATGCAACGCCTCGACGCCCCGGCGATGGCCGAGCGTCAGGGGGCTCGACTCGTCGACGGGCTCAGCGCGCTCCGGGGCGTGTCCGGGGTGCGCGGCGCCGGGCTCATGCTCGGCGTGCAGTTGGTCGACGGTCTCGACGCCAAGCGGGCCTATGGCGACCTGCTCGACGCCGGGCTGATCGTCAACGCCGTGAACCCGACCACGATTCGCCTGATCCCGCCGTTGACCGTGACCGACGAAGAGGTCGACGAAGCGATCGCGATGATCGACGATGCGCTCAACGTCCAACTCCACGAGGCCGGCGCGTGACCCGGCACCTGCTCGATGTCACCGATTTCTCGGCTGCGGAAGTCGCGACGATCCTCGATCTGGCGGAGCAGCCGATCGAGTCGCTGGACCGACCGCTCGCCGGGCAGGGGGCCGCGCTGATCTTCGAGAAGCCGTCCAACCGGACGCGTCACTCGATGGAGATGGCGGTCGTCCAACTGGGTGGGCATCCGGTCTACACACGGGGCGAAGAGGTCGGGTTCGACACCCGGGAGCCGGTCGAGGACGTCGTCCGCATCATGGCCGGGTACCACTCGATCATCGCAGCGCGCGTCTTCGACCATGCGACGCGTCACGCGTGCGGCGGCGGCCCTCGACGCCGACGGCACCGAGGTCCCGATCGTCAACATGCTGTCGGACCTGTCACACCCGCTGCAGGCGTTCGCCGATGCGCTCACGATGCGCCAACGCCTCGGCGTGCTCACCGGCCTGACGGTCGCCTACGTCGGCGACTACGCAAACGTCGCCAGGTCGCTCGCGGAGATCTCGCTGCTCCTCGGCATGCACGTTCGCCTCGGCTGCCCGCGAGGTTTCGACGCCGACGATGCCGAGCTCGAACGGCTCTCGATGATCGGGACCGGCACGATCGTCCAGGTGACCAGAGCGGCCGACGCGGTCGAAGGAGCGCACGCCGTCCACACCGACACGTGGGTGTCGATGGGTCAGGAGAACGAGAAGGCGGCGCGTCGACGGGCGTTCGAGGGGTACACGGTCGACGACGAGCTCATGACCGCTGCGGCGCCCGACGCCATCTTCATGCACTGCCTGCCCGCGTATCGGGGCTTCGAGGTGACCGCCGACGTGATCGACGGCCCCCGTTCGGCGGTGTTCCAGCAGGGCCACAACCGGATGCACGCGGCACGTGCGGCGCTGGCCTTCGTCCTGTCGGGAGTCCGCCGATGACGACCAAGGTGCAACGCCAGGCGGCGATCGCCCGACTCGTCGGCGAGCACGAGGTGACGAGCCAACCCGAACTCATCGACCTGCTCGCCACCCAGGGCATCGAGGCGACGCAGGCGACGGTGTCGCGCGACCTCGACGACATCGGTGCCGTCAAGGTCCGCGTCGCGAGCGGCAACACCGTCTACGCCATCCCGCAGTTCGAACCCGACCGACTCGCCCCGCTCGACCAGCTCCGACGGGTGATGGGGGAGTGGGTCGCCGAAGTCGCCCAATCGGGCAACATCGTCGTGCTGCGAACCCCACCGGGGTGTGCGCACGTGGTGGCGTCGGCCCTCGATCGCAGCCGTGTCGACGGGATGCTCGGCACCGTCGCCGGCGACGACACCCTGATGTGCATCTCTGCCGATCTCGACGGATCGGCCCTCGCCGACCACCTCCGCCTGCTCGCCGGCATCGACTGACAGGACCGCCATGGATCTCGACGACCAACACGAATTCGCACGCGACGCCGAGCTGCCCCTCCAGGCGAGGACCCTCTGGCACGGCCGCTTCACCGGCGGGCCGTCGGAGTCGCTGCTCGCCTACACGGTCAGCCTGCCGTACGACCAGCGGATGTGGCGCGACGACATCGCCGGGTCGAAAGCCCACGTCCGCGGCCTCGCTCGCGTCGGACTCCTCAGCGAGGAAGAGCGCGACAGCGTGCTCGAGGCGCTGGACGACGTCGGCATCGAGATGGACACCGGGCTGTTCGTGTTCGCCGACAGCGACGAGGACATCCACACCGCGATCGAGCGGCGGGTCACCGAGCTCGCACCGGCGGGCGGCAAGCTCCACACCGGGCGATCGCGCAACGATCAGGTCGCCACCGACCTCCGGCTGTGGTGCAAGCGTGAGCTGCGTGATGTTGCGTTGCGCCTCGTCGAGATGCAAGAGGCGCTGCTCGAACAGGCCCTCGAAGCCGGTGACGCCTACCTCCCGGGGTACACCCACCTGCAGCGAGCCCAGCCCGTCCTGCTGTCGCACCACCTGATGGCGCACGGTTGGGCGCTCGGGCGCGATGTCAGTCGGCTGCTCGACACGATCGACCGTCTCGATGTCTCGCCGCTCGGTGCCGGCGCGCTCGCCGGATCGTCGCTTCCGCTCGATCCCGTCGGCAACGCAGCCGACCTCGGTTTCGCGAAGGCGTTCGACAACAGCCTCGACGCGGTCAGCGATCGCGACTTCGTCGCCGAGGCCGTCTTCGACCTGGCGATGGTCGGCATCCACCTCGCGCGGATCGGTGAGGAGTGGGTGCTGTGGACCTCGGGCGAGTTCGGCTTCGCCCGCCTCGACGACGGCTACGCGACGGGCTCGTCGATGTTGCCGCAGAAGAAGAACCCCGACATCGCCGAGCTCGCCCGCGGCAAGAGCGGGCGCCTGATCGGCAACCTCACCGGTCTCCTCGCGACGCTCAAGGGGCTGCCCATGGCCTACAACCGGGATCTCCAGGAGGACAAGGAGCCCCTGTTCGACTCGGTCGAGCAGGTCACCCTTGCCGTGGCGGCGCTCACGGGCATGATCGCGACGGCAACCTTCGACACCGAACGGATGCAGGCCGCTGCCGACGAAGAGACCATGGCAGCAACCGATCTCGCCGAATTCCTGGTGCGGGGCGGGATGCCATTCCGCGAGGCGCATGCCGTCGTCGGGGCGCACGTCCAGGCGTGCCTCGCCGGTCAGGGATCGCTGGCCGAACTCGTCGCCGCGGATCCGCGGCTGGGTGACGAAGGTGCCGCGCTGGTCCAACCGGGGGTCGGCGTGAAGATGCGCTCGAGCCGCGGTGCCGCCGGTCCCGATGCCCGAGACGAGCAGGTCGAGTCGTACCGCGAGATGCTGCGCTCCGAGATGCTGTCGATCCGAGCGCTCGCGTCATTCGGCTGAGCGGTGCTGGAGCGCGACTGGTTCGCCCGTGACGCCGACGTCGTCGCCCCCGAACTGCTCAACAAGGTGTTGTCCGTCGCCATCGGCGAGAGCACGGTGGCGGGCCGAATCGTCGAGACCGAGGCCTACCTGCCCGACGACCCGGCGAGTCACACCTTCAACGGTCCGACCGAACGCAACCGGGTGATGTTCGGGCCGGCCGGGCACCTGTACGTGTACCTCAGCTACGGCATCCACCGATGCGCCAACGTGGTCACCGGTGACGTGGGCAGCGGCCAGGCGGTCCTGATTCGGGCGGTCCGACCCGTCGCGGGCATCGCGCTGATGCGGGCACGCCGTGACCGACCGGACCGTGAACTGTGTGATGGCCCCGGAAAGCTGTGCCAGGCGCTCGGCATCGACCTCGTCGACGACGGCATCCGACCTGCTCGGTGCGTCGCACATCTCGATCGTCGACGACGGCACCGCACCCCCGGCCGAACCGGTCGTGGGCGCCCGGGTCGGCATCAGCAAGGCCGTCGACGCACCGCTGCGGTTCCGGGTTCCCGTCAGCTGAGCGCCAGCAGATCGGCGTAGGCGGCCTGCAGGAACGTCGCCAGGAGCTCGGGCTCGGTGACCGCCGCCGGGTCGATGTTGAGACCGAGATCGAGTTGATCGTCGGTCGACATCATCGTGAGGTTGAACCCGGTGCCGGCGACGGGGCCGAACGGATACGAATGCAACGTCTTGGCGCCGGCGACGTAGGTCTCGCCGCGATACCCGGGGAGGTTGCTCGTGGCGAAGTCGATGTGCGCCGCCTGGTCGCGCGCCAACCCGGTCATCAGTGGAATCGGGAGGAGGTTGGCGACCGTCGCCATGGCGGCGAGTGGGCCGGCGCCGTGGACCTCGGCGCGTTTGGCGCGGACGAGCGCGTGCACCTCTGCGAAGCGTTCGTCGAGCGGCATCACGCCGCCGCTGACCTCCACCGGGACCGGGCTGAACGCATTCGAGCCCTCGTCGTCGCCTGCGCGGGTGTTGACGACCAGCGTCATGTGGAACTTCTCGGGCGAGTGCCCGAAGTGATCGTGGTAGCGAACGCTGGCCTCGACGGCACCGGTGAGGAAGAAGTCGTTGATCGTGCCGCCGAGCGCGTGCGCGGCGTCGTGGACTTCGTCGAACAGGAGGCTGAAGGCTTCGACGTGGCGGCGGCGCGAGCGCGGTCGCCACAGATCGGACCCGGCGGGGTGCAACTGCTCGTTCGCGGTCTTCACCAGGTCGGTGGCCTCGGTCCGGGTGCGTCCGATCGACGAGGGGTCCAACACGTTGCGCAGCACGCGCCGACCGAGGTCGACCGGGACCTTGAGGCCCTGACCGATCGTGTCACGTGCCGTCGCGACCAGGCCGGTGTCCTCGACCGGATCGGCGGCGATCACGGCATCGAGGTCGACGTCGTCGGGCGGGGCGGCGTTGCGTTCGGCCGTCGTGTAGGCGAGCGACATCTTGACCAGGGTCTCTCCGTCGCCGACGGTGTGGTGGATCTTCGACAGCAGCGCGCCGTGTCCGTCGGCCAGCCCGTCGACCACGATGTACATCCAGAGGGGACGCGTGACGTCGTAGGAATCCTGCAACCACGGTGTGAAGTAGTCGAGCAACTCGCGGAGCGAGCCCGATCCTGGGGCACCGATCCGGCGGACGTGCCAATCGAGATCGAACTCGTGGTCGTGGACCCACCGTGGCGCCGAGAGCGGTCCGAGCCCGGGCGCGACCCGTTGACGGAGCCGGGGCACCTCGGCGACGGCCCGCTTGACGTTCCGGCGGAAGAGGTCGATGTCGAGCGGTCGGTCGTAGATCGCGATTCCGCCGCCGTTCGGGATCGAGCCACGGGTCGCGTTCGACGTTCCACATCATGGCTTCCATGCCGCTCATGTGATCGTCGGTCACGCCCTACCTCCCCGGTGTCGTCCCGTCGCATGCTAGTGCTGCGTCAGGAGACGTCTGCCCGGTCTGCGGAGCGACACCGATCCGGCGATAGGTGGCACCCTTCGACGCTCAGCCGGTTGAGCAATACGGGACGGTCGGCCGCACCGTCATGTGGCCGTTCGCGAGCGGACGCAAGGCAGTTGATCTCTGTTGACATGCGTGCCTTGCGGCAGGCTCCCTCGTGTGCGCTGCTAGCCCGATTCGGCGGCGGGGAATCGCTTGCTGAGGACGGCGTCCCTGCCGAGTCCAGGCTTGTCAGCCTCCAGCTGCCAATCGCAGCGCTGGTAGAAGCGTCTGGCTTCCGAGGTGTGCAGCCAGAGCGAGCGGTGGCCTTGTTCGACGCACCGACGTTCCGCAGCGGCAAGGAGCGCTCGGCCGACTCCGAGGTTTCTTGCGTTGCTTCGCACGACCATCCCCGAGATCCAGGGACCCTCGTCGGGGTATCGGTCGTCGATGTCATCCCAGCAAACGGACACGGCACCGACGGGTTCGCCGTGGGTCCAGGCAACGAGGGTGAAGGGCACCTCGTCGCCGGCGCGGCGCTGAACGATCGCCAACCAGTCGCTCTCAGTGCTGGCGTGGGCTCCGGCGCCCCAAGCATTCCAGTGCCAACTCGCCAACGTCGAGGCAACTTCAGGGCAGTCGGCGAGGGATCCGATCGTCAACGAGAGCGGGTGGTCCACGCACGAAGACTGCCACGACGCAGCTACCGCATCCTGGGTCGGGTTCTTTCAGAGCATTCTCGCTCGGTTCCCCGAGCGATCTCGAGCGTTCACCCGAGCACCGACGTGCCGATCTCGCGCAGTACGACAAGGCCGGAGCGGGCGTTGTTCTGGGCTGGCCGTGAGTTTGAGAGTTCGGTGACCCACCGGGTCGGTCGGTCAACGACGTGCCGCTGCCACCACGCCGGCGATTTGGCTGAGTTCGAGGACTGCTGGCAATCGGCGAATGATTCCGGGTTCGCCGTGCATTGCGATCCTCCCGTCCCTCATTGCATCGCGGAGGGGGAGTTTGCCGAGCCACACCTGATACATCGTGGACAGATCGGTCTCGATGCTCGCATCGACGTCGAAACCGGGATCTTGTAGGCACACGGACGGACCTTGGGAGTCCCTCAGGATCCAGAACCACTGGGGATGATCGCTGAAGGTGAACTGAAGCACGATTCGACGTTCCGGCAACTGGGTGAAGTCGATGCGGTTGTGTACCCACCACATCAGCAGCTCTGGATCGAGTTCGCTCTCCCGTGGTTCGTCGAACTGCCACTTCGCACCCCACGTGCCCAAGCCAAAGACGACGTCATGGAGATCCTTGCCGGCCGGAGTGAGGAGGTAGTCCTCTCCGATGTGATCGAGGATCCCGGCCCGCTCGAGCTGTCGCAGCCGCGTTGACAACAGCGTTCGTGATAGGCGCGGGTTGCCGCGGGCGATGTCGTTGAATCGTGTCGCTCCGCACAGGAGGTCGCGCACGATCAACACCGACCACTTCTCCCCGAGCACTTCGACGGCACGCGTGATCGGGCAGTACTGCCCGTACCCGTCGGCCTTTGCAGAAGCCTTCATGTCATCCCCCTCTGTGACTGGTCTCCACCCTAGGTGGTCTGCCCACGGCGGGAGGTCCAGTTGTTGTACCGGTTGAGTCCAGAGTCTGTACTGGGCGACCGAACCGCCCATCCGTACGGTCGACGACATGAGCTGGCCCCAACGAGACTTCGTCAACCCGACGATCACTCCCGTTGGCGAGGCAGGTCACCACCTCCGGCCGATCCACTCCGACGACACCGAACTCGACATGGTCGCCGTGGTGGGTTCGCGGGAACGTCTCTGGTCGATCTACGGCGAAGCATGGGGCTGGCCACCAACGACGATGACCGCCGAGGAGGATCGAGTCGACCTCGCTCGACACGCCCAGGAGATGAACGACAACTCCGAGCTATGTCGTTCGCCCGCACCACTGAGTTCGCATCCGCAACACCCAACCCAGAGGAGTACCCAGTAATGAGAAACCTGACCAAACGATCGGCCGTGGTGGCAATCGCCGCTCTCGCCGGACTCGCCACGATCACCGTCGGAACCCCTGGCGAGGCATCACACAACCGAGTCACCCAGGAGGCGCCGGTCAACTGGCACCCACAGTCCGGCAATGCCGGAGCAGTCGGCGAGGGCGTCGAGGCATCGCTCGTCCGCAGTCGGAACGGCATCCGGTACAAATTCGACACCACCGGTCTCGTCCCCGGCAACGCCTACACGATGTGGATCGTGGTGGTGAACGATCCGTCTGCCTGCGATGCGACTCCCTGCACGCCCCCCCAGATCATCGGCGACCCCGCGGTCGACGGCCAGGTCTCACTGGGGTCGCGATGGCGAGGTCGGACGAAACGACGGGACCGCGCGCTTCCGCTCGCGGATCGAAGCCGGACCGTTGCTCGATGGCTGGCTGCAGGTGCAGGGTCTCGATGACCCGATGGGTGCCGAGATCCACCTCATCGTGAACGACCACGGCCCGGTCATCGACGGCATGAAGAGCGAGATGCTTCGCACCTATCGCGCCGGATGTGCCGACACGAGTCCGTTCCCGCCGTTCTTCCCGGCGAGCGCACTCGCCGATGGAACTCCAGGTCCGAACACGTGCCTCCTCTACCAAGCTGCGATCTTCGAAGCTCCGAGTACCTGAGACACCAATTTCGGTGGAACTCATCCAGGGTGGCCGAGAGTCGTCGACACGACTCTCGGCCAGCGGGTGGCAGCGGGAGGTCCAGAACGTGTACTGGTCGTGGGGTCGGCCGATCCCTAGCTTCGTTGACATCGCCGCACGGCCCGCACCCGCACTTCGAAGAAGGAATTCGACATGACTCTCCTCAGTTCGTCTCCGAGCAAGCTCCGCACCGGCACAGGGGCCACGGAGCCGGAGGGTGGCTCGGCACCAGCGTCGTCCCCTCATTGGACCGGCGCTGATCCCGACAGCCGATGGCTCTCTGCGGCACGCCAACTCGTTCCACAGTTCGCCGAGCGTGCGGTGCTGCACGATCACGACGGGACATTCGTTGCCGATTGCTTCGATGAACTCCGCACGCAAGGGTTCATGTCACTCCTGGTTCCCACCGAACTCGGCGGCGGTGGGGCCAGTCATGCCGAGGCGTGCGCAGTCCTCAGCGAACTCGCTCGCGGGTGTCCCGTCGACCTCGCTCGCGCTTTCGATGCATTCCCACGTGGTCGGCGCACAGGTGTGGCGCCACCATCACCACTTGCCTGCGCCCGTGCTGGGCAAGGTCGCCGCCAGCCACTTGACCTTGATCTCGACCGGGGCATCCGACTGGATCGAGTCCAGCGGAACTGCAGTCCAGGTCGATGGAGGCTTTCGCGTCTCGGCTCGCAAGATGCCCGCGAGCGGAAGCCCCGGAGGCGACGTGTTGGTCACCAGCATCTGCTGGGGCGGTGGGCCGGAAGGACAGCAGATCATCCACTGCTCGATTCCATTTGCTGCCGATGGCGTCAGCATCGAGCCGACATGGGACGCGATGGGGATGCGGGGTTCGGGTTCGGACACCGTCGTGCTCGACGATGTCTTCGTGCCGGACGAATCGGTTGCCTTGATTCGGCCGGCGGGCGTGTGGCATCCGGTGTGGAATGTCGTGCTCGTCACCGCGCTTCCACTCATCATGTCGACGTACGTCGGCATCGCCGAATCGGCCGCCGAGCGGGCGATCGAACGAGCGGAGCCTCAGGCCGAACGCCCCGACATCGAGCAACTCGCAGGGCGAATGCTCAATCGCCTCACAGTTGGTCGCGACACCGTGCGAGCCATGATCGACTCCAGCGAGAATCTCCACTTCGACAACACCCGCGAGGCCGCCGCGGTTGCGCTCACCCGCAAGACCAACGCCACCGAAGCGTGCATCGAGACTGTGCGCCTGGCGCTCGAAGTCGGCGGCGGCGGCGCCTTTGCACGACCCAACGGCATCGAGCAACTCTTCCGAGATGTCCACGGGGCGCTCTACCACCCATTGTCGGCGACCCGCCAAGAACGCTTCACCGGTCGATTGGCACTGGGCCTCGATCCACTCGGGGGCACCTAACTCCAACGTTGCGCCTCCGGCCACTCCGCCGTCTCGACAGAGTGGAATCGGGCATCCAATGCGCCCCCAGATTGTCTCAGCCTCGATGTTCGTCGAGAGTCTGGGCGCGAATCCGCCCCATCTCGGGCGGGTCGCCACCAGGAAGGCGCCGTTCTCGCTCGGGGGACTGGTCGACCCGTTGCGGTTGATGTGCATGGTTTGCGAAGACCGGGTCAGAGAGCGCCCGTTCGACCCAGCAGCCGGACAGACGGGGCGGATGCCCAAGCGCTCGGCCAACAGCGCCGCGAGGGCGTGCTCGAGCGGGTCAGCGCGGGCGTATGCACAGTGCCAGCACCTTCGAGCCGTTTCTCCGCAGAGGATCGTCGTGACCCGAGGCAACGTCGGGCCGCTGAATCTCTCGCAGATTCGAGAAACGCTCGCCGTCATCGTCGACATCGGGTGACAGTTCACGCAACAGAACGCATCCGACGCCCCGTCGACGGCCCGCACCCGCAGGTTTCCGAGCGCCCGATCGCTCGCAGTCGTGCCGTACTGCTCGTCCTGGGGCGCCGGTCTGGCGTGTGGATATGCGCCGCGTGACGACGTTGCACAGATGCCCTCACGCCGAAGACCGACGCTCACCACAGACTGCTCCCGATCTCGGCTGGGATCGTGAGCTTCTTCGAGCGTGCAGCGTCGAACGTGACCACACCGCCCGACGAGCCCCAGCACCCCACGGGGCACTGCCCCATCGCGTGGTGCCGGACTGGTTCGAGCCGCCCAGAAGTGTGGTGCCCGGTCAATCAACACAGCAAGTCGTGTTGTTCGGCACCGACCGTGCACGCTTCACCATTCGCCAATGGCTGCGCCCTCGCTCGGTGGACAGGTCCACGGTCCGAACGATCCGATGGGCAAGATGTACTTCGACACCGGGCGGCGAGCTCCCGCCACCCGGAAAACGACTGACCTGGTCGGATTTTCTGCAAGATCGGTCGCCGGTCCGACTCTGGACCTGTATGAACGACACCTGCACCCGACCCGACACGACACGACACGACTCCGGCGGGCTTCGCCGACGACTCACGCGACTCGGCCTCGGCGTCGTGCTGTCCGGCGCGGCACTCGTCGCTCCGGTGGTCGACACGGCCGCCCTCGCGAAGGGTGGTCCCGACGACTGTGCTCCGTTCGACATGGACAACTTCAGTGCGTCCGCCTCGCACGACGGTGGCACGAACATCCGCCTCGAGCTGAACTACGACAACAGCGGCGAGAAGCTCGACGTCTGCCGCCAACAGGTCTACTACTGGGTGCATTCGGGTGACGGAGTGCTCGGGTTCTGGGATTGGGCGTGGAGCGATCGCATCGCCCATGCAACATCGCTCGGCGTCCCCTACGTGACGCACCCCGTGTGGTCGAGCTGCAGCTGGGTGGTCGAGATCGTGCTGTGGGAACTCGAAGGTGATCCCACCGTGGTGCTCGAGAACCCGGGCATGTGCCCGTCGGACTGGGGCCTCGAGTTCCGACCGGAGCCCCACCCTGAGCTTCCGCCGCTCGGCCCGACGCTGCCGACGATCCCCGCACTGTTCGCGCCGCGTTGGACGATGTGATTGAGCCCAGCAGCTGGCCTTGACCCGATCCTGCCACACACAACCGCAACACCGTCACGGTCAGCACCACGACCGCTGCGCCACGACGCACGACTGCGAAGCGGGCGATTTCGTTCGCACCGCCCAACGCGAACGCCACGAAGACCTTCCTCGGTGGTCGCAGCTCGACATCGACACCGAACTCGACCGGTAGCGGTCGGTCCCTCGACCTGATCGATATCGACACCACCGCAGCGCTTCACAGTCAGCGAAAGATCCGGCAACATGCGCGGACCGCTCCATAGTGTTCGGCCCGTCGGCGACCACGGGCATCCTCGAAGTGCCGATCGGGGACACCCGGCACGTTGTCTGACGCTGCATGAGTGAGGCCGTCGGCCGCCTTCGGTCGAGGCGGGGCGCGGCGGACTCTCGGTGGCTCGACTCAATCCGGTGGTGGGCCGATCGTGGTCAGCCGTCGTGCGGCGAACAGCGCCGGGATGCCGGCGATGAACACGGCCAGCACGATGACGATCACCGCACCGGGTCCGGTCTGGTCGACCACCAGCCCCGTCAGCGCCGGAATGCTGATCGCGCCGGCGTTGGCTGCGAGGAGCTGCCACCCGGCGACGCGCTGGGCGTGAGCGACACCGACGCGCTGGGCCGTACGTGCCGACAGCGTGGGGATCAGCGGAGCGAGGGCCAGCCCGGCGAGCGCCGTTGCGGCGATGACGAGCAGCGACGGGGCGACCGTCACGAGCGCAATGCCGGTTGCCGAAACGACGGCACACGGGATCAACCCGACCCGGTCGATGGCCTCGCGGACCCGAGGCGATCCGAGCAGGAGTCGGCCGGTCGTCGTTCCACCCCAGAACCCGGAGACGGCGACGGCCGCGATGCCTGCCGAGATCGACCGCCCCTCGTCGAGGTAGGTGAACATCCAGCTCCCGATGGTGACCTCGAGCGCGACGAACGCACCGAACACCGCGAGTGAGACCACGGTTGCCCGAGCGGGCGGCCGACCGCGCTCGGCATGCTCGACGTCGGGCGGTGGGGCGGGCCACGTGGTGCGGGCGCGGAGTGCGACGGCGATTGCGACGACGGCGAACCCGGCCGCGACGACCAGCGACCATCGCCAGTCGGGGACCAGTGCGACGACCAACGGGCCGATCGTCGCCCCCACCCCGTAGAACCCGTGGATGAGGCCGGCGTCGCCGACGTTGCCGAGCGTGGCCACCACGCCGGCGCCCACCGAGTCGAGCAGTCCCGAGACCACGCCGATGCCGGCGACACCGAGCAGGAACATCGCCCACGAGCCGGCGCTCGCCACGACCAGATCGGCGGCGACCAGCCCGACCAGCGCCGCGAGGAAGCATGCCCCGATGCCGAATCGTCGTGTGGCGAGCCGTCCCGATCCCGACGTCGACATCCGCGACAGGCCGTACACGAGCGAGACGACGCCCAATGTGCCGAGCGACTGTCCGAAGCGCTCGCGAACGTCCGGCCACATGACACCGAGCATCGACACGGGCATGGCGAACGACAGAAAGGTGACCGAGCAGGATCCGACGACGAGCTTCGATCGGGTGCTGGCGCTCATCGGGGCCGACCGTACCGGCGCTTCGTCGCACCCCGTCTCGATGGCCTAGCTTCGCCACGTGCAGGACTTCGCAGGCAAGATCGCCGTCATCACGGGTGGCGGCACCGGAATGGGTCGCGAGCTGGCGATCCAACTCGCGGCCGAAGGCGCCCACGTGTCGATGTGCGACCTCTCCGAGGAGAACATGGCCGAGACCGCCACGCGAGCGCGCGCCGCTGCGCCGGCCTCCGACGTCCGCGTCTCGACCCACACCGCCGACGTCAGCGACGAGGCGGCGATGCTCGTCTTCCGTGACGAAGTGCTCGCAGCACACGACGCCGATCACGTCAATCTGCTCTTCAACAACGCGGGCCTGAGCGGCGGTGGATCGATCTTCACCGGACACGCGTGAAGCGTGGGACCGCTGCTTCAACGTCTGTTTCAACGGTGTCCGGTGGGGCACGCTGGCCTTCCTCGACGCGCTCGTGCAGTCCGACGAGGGCCACATCGTCAACACCTCGAGCGTCAACGGGTTCTGGGCGTCGATCGGCGGCGAGCGGCCACACACTGCGTACTCGGCGGCGAAGTTCGCCGTGAAGGGCTTCACCGAGGCGCTGATCACCGACTTGGCGGTGAACGCGCCGCACGTCCGTGCCTCGGTCGTCATGCCGGGTCACATCGGGACGAACATCGTGGCCAGCTCGATGAACTACGGCTCGCGCGACCTCACCGAGGAAGAACGCGAGTTGGGCAGGATCGCCGACCAGATGTTCCACGACATGGCCCCGACGAGCGCTGCGGAAGCGGCCACGATCATCCTCGACGGTGTGCGCGCCGACCGCTGGCGGATCCTCGTCGGTGACGACGCCCACAAGCTCGACGCGGCGGTTCGGGCCGACCCCGAAGCCGCCTACGACGCCGGCTTCGGCGAGATGATCTTCGGTGAACTGCGCGGCGCCGCCGAAGCGATGAACCCCGACTGAACCTCAGAGGGCCTGCCATTCGGGCGGGCGCTTCTCGGCGAACGCCGTGCGGGCCTCGACGATGTCGCCGTTCGCGCCGCACATGATCTGGGTGCGATTCTCGATGTCGAGGGCGTGACGCAGGGAGGGTGCATCGATGGTCTGCCACATCGTCTCCTTCGTCATCCACGTGCCGAACGGCGCGTTCGCCCGGATCAGACGTGCCGTGTCGAGCGCGCGAGCGACCGGATCGTCGTCGAGTGCGCTCAGCAACCCGATTCGGTCGGCCTCGTCCGCATCGAAGATCCGGGCGGTGAGCAGGAGCTCGGCGGAGCGCGAGGCGCCGACGAGCCGCGGGAGGAAGTAGCTCGTCCCCATGTCGCAGTTCGACACGCCGATCTTGAGGAAGACGGCCCCGAACGTGGCCACCGGCGATGCGGTACGGATGTCACAGGCGAGGGCCAGGGCGAAGCCGCCGCCGACGCACGCACCGTTCACGGCCGCGATCCACGGCTTGCGCGACCGGTGGATGCGTTCGTGCAGCGTCGCGAGGTGGTCCTGCCACATGAACCCGGCCACCGTGGGGCGGACCGCCTCGGCGCCGGGGGTCACGCCCTGCGACTGGAGGTCGAGGCCGGCACAGAACCCGCGTCCGGCACCCGTCACGACGACGGCGCGCAGCGTCGGGTCGAGGTCGACGGCGGTGACCACCCGGTCGAGCTCGCCGATCATCGCGGCAGTGATCGCATTGAGGCGCTCCGGCCGGTCGAGGGTGACCAGCGCGATGCCGTCGTCGGCGTCCGCGACTCGAATCGCTGTCAGGTCGTCCAGACCGTCGATCCAGCTCACGCCATGTCCAGCCCGGGGAACGTTCCGGCGTCGCGCCAGTCGGCGAGAATCCGGAAGTACTCGATCGAGCCGCCGCCATACGTCGAGTTCTGCGCAGCCCGCTTCTCCGGCTGGCCCTCGTTGTTGTAGTAGCCCGGCGTGCACGACTCGAGGAACGGCAGTGAGATCCGTGCCTTGTCGATCACGGTGGCGACCCACTCCTGCTCGGCCTCGCCCGTCACTTCCACGGTCGTGAGGTCGGCGTCGAGCGCATGCTGGACGACGTGGGCGATGTGCGTTGCCTGCTCGTCGATGAGGTGCGGATAGTTCACCGTGAAGCCCGCCTGGCCGGGGCTGATGATGCACAGGTTCGGGAACCCGTGGCTGAAGATGCCGTGCAGGGTCTCCATCCCGCCGGCCCACTTCTCGGTGAGCGTCTCGCCGGTGCGCCCCGTGACCTCGTAGCCGGAACGCCGGGAGTAGTCCGTCCCGACCTCGAATCCGGTCGCGAACACGATGCAGTCGAGTTCGTACTCCTCACCGTTCGCCACGATGCCGCGCTCGGTGATCCGGTCGATGCCCTTGCCGTCGGTGTCGACGAGGGTCACGTTCGGCGCGGTTGAAGGCGGGCAGGTAGTCGTCGTGGAAGCACGGCCGCTTGCAGAACTGTCGATACCACGGCTTCAGCGCCTCGGCGGTCTCGGGGTCGTCGACGATCTCCTGGGCGCGGCGCCGGATCTCCTCCATCTTCTCGAAGTCGGCGAGCTCCATCGACTGCGCGATGCCGTCGGGGGAGAGATCGGCGTCCTGGCCCTCACGTTGGATTCGCACGAGCAGCTTGCCGATGATGTCGGTCCACCCGTCGTCGACGAGGTCGGTCGCCTGGGGCACGCCCGAGACGAGCGCGTTGAAGTTCTGCATCCGCTCGGTCTGCCAGCCGGGCTCGAGCGAGGCCGCCCAGTCCGGATCGGTCGGGCGGTTGTTGCGCACGTCGATCGAGGACGGTGTCCGTTGGAACACGTACAGCTGCTCCGCACCGGCACCGAGGTGCGGTACGCACTGCACCGCCGTCGCGCCCGTGCCGATGATCCCCACCCGCTTGCCGGCGAGCCTGTCGAGGCCGCCGTCGGGTCCGCCGCCGGTGTAGTCGTAGTCCCAACGACTCGTGTGGAACGTATGGCCGGCGAAGTCGTTGATGCCCTCGATACCGGGGAGCTTGGGGCGATGGAGCGGTCCGTTCGCCATCGTCACGAACCGGGCCCGCATCCGGTCACCGCGATTGGTCGACACGATCCAGCGCTGCTCGTCGGCGCTCCAGTCGACAGCCGTGACCTCGGTCTGGAGGCAGGCGTTGTCGTAGAGGTCGTAGTGCTCGGCGATCGCCCGGCTGTGGGCGAGGATCTCGCCGGCGCTCGCGTACTTCTCCTTCGGGACGTACCCGAGCTCTTCGAGCAGGGGCAGGTACACGTACGACTCGACGTCGCACATCGCGCCGGGATACCGGTTCCAGTACCACGTGCCGCCGAAGTCGCCGCCCTTCTCGACGAGGCGGATGTCGGCGACGCCGCGTTCGCGGAGCCGGGCGCCCGCGAGCAGGCCACCGAAGCCGCCGCCGATGACGATCACGTCGGTGTCGTCGGTGAGCGGCTCGCGCTCGATCCGCTCGTCGAGATACGGGTCGTCGACGAAGTTCGAGAACTCGCCGGCGACCTCGGTGTACTGGTCGTTGCCGTCCTCGCGGACACGCTTGTCCCGCTCGATTCGGTATTTCTCGCGGAGGGCGTGGGGGTCGAAGCTCAGCTCGTCGATCGTCACGTGGTCGACGGTACCGACGCCGTGCATCGGCCCCCGAACCGGGGTGCCCTCACGTCGTTCACCTGCGGTCCGAGGACTCCGTTCGGCAGGTCCGTGGATGGAAGACTGTGCCCAGCGTGCACGAGACGCACGTCGCTTCGACAACCCGGACAGCCGACGACAACCATGACTCACCAGCGCGCTCGACCGACAGGAGCGGAGATCGACGGTCGGTCGCGCCGGTCGACGATTGCCGCATCGCGCACCCGACGCCGAGCGGTCGGCCTGGTGCTTCTGGTCTCGGCGCTCTGGATCGATCCCGCCCTGGTCAGCGCAGGACAGGTCGATGCGGGGGCGAGTCGGTGTGTCGACGCCGGTCCAGGTCGATCCGGGTGATCTCCTGTTCGTGAACATCACCAATGCGAACGCAGCCGGCCGAGGCTTCGGGACGCTGCGTCCCTCCGACGCGGTCCCGTTGGCCGACCGGTCCGACTCGGATCGCGTCTCCGCTGTGAACTTCGCAGCGGGTACCCCACCGAACCCGAATCTCGCGCCGGTCGTGGTGGGGCCCGATGGGCGCATCTGTTACGACGGCGCGGTTGCAGCGCACGACATGATCCTCGACCGGCTCGGGGTGCTGGCCGCGGAGGCGTCGGTCGAGTTCGCACCCCGCCGACTGCTCGACACCCGTGCCGGCTCACCACTCGCCGACGGGGATTCCGCGTGCGCAGCGGTGAGCGAACTGGACCCCGGCGATCTCGCCGTCGTCAACATCACACCGATCCGGGCAACCGGCCGCGGCTACGGCTCGTTGCGGGCGTCGGACGACATGCCGATTCCGCAACGAGCGGAGCGGGATCGATTCTCGTCGGTGAACTTTGCGTCGGAGACCGCCCCGAATCCCAACCTGGCCGTTGCGACGGTCGGCTCGGACAGCGCGATCTGCTACGACGCATCGGTATCGACTCACCATGTCGCCCTCGATCTGGTAGCCGGAATCCTCGCGGATCGACGCGTGCGCGTCGACCCGATCCGCGTCCTCGACACGCGTGGCGATGTTGCGCTCGAACCCGAGTCGTCCCGGTGCGTCGCACTCGACCAGGTCGAGGTCGGCGGTGACGGCCCGTCGATCGCACCCGGCGACCTGGCGATCGTCAACATCACCCCGGTGCGGGCGGCGGGTCGTGGCTACGGAGCACTCCGCTCGTCCGACTGGCGCCCGGTCGGTGGCGTCACCGCTGCCGAGCGGTTCTCGTCGGTCAACTTCGCGAACGGGATGCCACCCGATCCGAATCTCTCGGTCGCCATCGTCGGTCAGGACGGAGCGATCTGCTACGACGCGGCCGTGTCCACCCATCACGTGGTGCTCGATCTCGTCGGAGCGGTGTCGGCCGAGGGCGTCCGACCGATCGCACCCCAGCGGTTGGCCGACACCCGCCCGACCAGTTCCACCTGCACGTCACCGCTCGACCTCGAACGCGGCGCCGTGTCGAGCGGGCAGCTGCGCGAACTCAGCGATGACGAGTTCCAGCGGCTCGTCGACTTGACGAGCGCAGCAGGGATCCGCAGCGGCACACCCCCGAGCATCACGGGCGACCCGGTGGCTGACGCCCGCATCCGTGCACTTGCCGAAGCGCGCGGGTATCGACAGCGCGTCGATGTCGGCTCGGCCGGTCTCGTCGCCGTGGATGGTCAGCGAGTCGGAGCGGAGACCGCCGCGGCGTTTCGGGCGCTGCAACGCTCGGCACGCGCTGCCGGCTACTCGATCCAGATCGGCTCGGCCTACCGCTCGGTGACCCGACAGCGGGCGATCTTCGTCTCCAAGCTGCAGGCCCGAGGAATCTCCGCGGCGAGCGTGCGATCGGGTCGGGCCGATGCCGCGATCGACTCGATTCTCCAGTTCTCCTCCATCCCCGGCTATTCCCGGCATCACACGGGCGCCGCGATCGACCTTTCGGCAGGCGGCGGCATCAACGCCTTCGGGCGGACGGCGGCGTATCGCTGGATGGCGGCCGACAACTTCGCGGAGGCGAAACGTCACGGATTCGTGCCGAGCTATCCGCCGGGCGCCGGGCCGCAGGGTCCGCGACCGGAGCCCTGGGAGTTCGTGTACGTCGGAGTTGCGTCGCTCATCGACACGAGTGAGTACGGGCATCTCGCGACCATGACGGTGGCCGAGGGCCGGGTCACGGTCACGGGGACCTTCGCCCGGACCGAGCAGACCATCGAGGTCTTCATCGACGAGACGCGAGTTGCGGTGGCCACCGCCGGGTGTGTCGAGGCGGACCAGTCCGGGCGCTTTCGACTCGCCGCCTCGGTGATGCAGCCGCTGCCGCCGACCGCCGACGTGTGCGTGATCGGCGGCTGGTCGGCGACACGGCGATTGCTCGGCTGTTTCCCGTGAGCCCGGTGCTCACGACATGTCGGTCTGTCGCCAGTGGATCCAGTAGCCGTGGGGGTGGCACGTGGCGAGGTTGCGGACGGTCCGTTCGCCGGCGCGCCAGGTGACCAGCGTGAGTGCGGTGATGTGGACCTCGTCGCCGACGAGATCGCTCGGATGGGGGAGCTCGGGGGTCTGCGCAGGGGATTCGGCGATCACCCATGACAGGTCGGTGCGACGACCGATCTCGTCGATCGTGTCGACGAACTGCCGTCGGCGCGCGGGGCTCAGGTAGCTCAGCGCCCAGGAGGTGGTGACGACGGGGTGCGATGTCGCCGAGATGCGCTCGATCGCAGGCTCGAGCGCATCGACGGCGTCACCGGCCAGGAGTTCGGGCGGGGAACGGCGTGCCAACTCGATTGCGTGCCGAAGCCGGTGAAACCGGTCGGCCTGGTCGGGCCAACAGCACGCCTCGAGCCACCGCGCGTCATCGGGGTCGGTG
>CAVOHA010000002.1:0-200761 GCA_963695475.1 Ilumatobacteraceae bacterium | reverse complement strand
TACCCTCGCTGTCGTGTCGCTGAACGAGCTCCACCGCCGTCGGGCGTCGTGATGTCGCCGACGCCGTCCGCCGAGGAGGCCGTGGCGATCATCGCCGCCGCAGGCGTTGTCGCCGAAGCCCGTGATGTTGGTCGCAGCCGACACCGTCGAGGAGTCGCACGCTGACACTCTCCGGACGCTGGTGGAGCGCCCCCTGCCCGCCCGCCGCGCCCGGCCGTACCGCTGAACGATTCGCCGGGTCCCAAACGGAAACAGGATGATCGACGTCACGACCGTCACCGACGCCAGGCCGTGGTCCACATGGCACGACCAGCACCTCGAGGTCGTCGTCCACCGCTTCGACGGGCTTGCGCCCGACACCACAGTCGTGCTCGACGTCCCCGACCCGAACGATCCGGCGACGATCCCATCACCACTCGCACACTCAGCAGGCGCCGGCCGGAGCCCGTGCGGTCGGTGTTCGCCACGGTGAACGACGTCCACTTCGGCGAGCTCGCCGCAGGGCAGATCGACGACCTCACGATCGGACCGATCCGGCGTCCCGCACCCGGCGACGACCCGTCTATCCGGAGGTGATGAACCGGGCCGCCGTCGACGAGATCGCAGCGATCCGACCCGACGCCGTGGTGGTCAAGGGCGATCTGTCACTCGACGGGGCGCCCGAGGAGTGGGCAGCGTTCGAACGGTGCTACCGGAATCCGTTCGGCGATCGTCTACACGTCGTCCGCGGCAACCACGACGCCTATCGATACCAGACGATCGCCGGCGACCAGCGCGTCGACTACCGCGGGGTCACCGTCGCACTGCTCGACACGGCCATTCCGGGCGCGACCACGGGCGATGTGACCGCTGAACAGGCCGACTGGCTCGACACGCTCGCCGCCAGCTGACCCAGCCGATCATTTCGCGATGGGCCACCACCAGCAGTGGATCGCAGACCCCCGACGCCGAGTCCGGCGAGGCGAAGCGCAGCGACGACTACTTCGGGTTGCATCCCGACGGCAGCGACCGCCTCGACGAGGTGTGTCCGCGACACCCGTCGATCATCGCGTACGCGTGCCAGGGCGCGCCCATCGCCATCCGGGTCCGCACGATGACCCGGTAGGGCGTGCGGCATCGAGATCGGCTGCACCAAGGACTTCCCCGGGCACGTGGGCGGAGTACCGGGTTCACGACGATGCGGTACGTGCGGATCGTCCGCCGGATGTCCTCGCCGGCGGCGCTGGCCTGGAGCGAATCATGTTCGCGGCCTGTACGCCGACTTCGACATCGACTACGAGGCCTACACGCTGGGCACCCTTGCCGATCGCTGCCTGGTCATTCCGACGTTCGCGGTCAGCGTTGCGGGGTGGGTCAGACCCACTCCGCTGGCGTAGCGGTGGGTCTGACCCACTCCGCAACGGTCACAGTACGCGAGCAGGCTGACGGCAGCAGCTGCGAGGACCAGCCCGATGACCTGTCGCCGAGCGATGCGCTTCTGGGAGATGAACCGAGCCAACACGATCGTCACCGCCGGATACATCGAGGCGAGCACCAGGCACCCGCGCTCGAGGAGCCCGGACCGGGTCGACAGCACGAAGAACAGGGCTGCGACCGCGTCGAGCACGCCGGCCAGGACGACCGCGCCTCGCGACTGCTGCTCCGGGAGGACGGCACCCGCCGTGATCGAGCACGATGCCCAGGAACATCAGCACCGAGATCAGGCGAGCGCTGACCAGTGGCCAGTGTCCGGCCTCTTCCCGACGTCCGAGCGATGAAGACGAAGAACAGCCCGAAGCCGACACCGGAAGGCGAAGGCGTCGACGATGCCGGGTCGCCGGATGACGCTGCGCAGACGACCGAGGAGTCCCCCACGGCCGACGTCGCTCGGCGGCGCCGGTTGCGGCACCAGCGACGAGATGCGTCGGGAACGACCGGCGCCTCGAGCAGCGCGACCGAAGATGATGGTGCCGTAGAGGATGCGACGCCGGCGACGCGCTGAACAAATGGGCGGTTCCGCCGCAGCGACGGACGGTACGGCGAGTGGCGCCGGCGGTGCAGCCGGGGGTGGCGTTCGGGGTGGCGCAGCCGGGGCCGCGGGCGGGCCGAACACCTGGGCGTAGGTCAGGCCCGAAGGGAGCGGTGGCGGCGGCGGTGGCAGTGGCGTCGACACGAACGTCGACCTCGGGGGTGACGTCAGAACCGGAACCCCCCGAGGTGCCAGCCACCGTTCGACGGACCGATGGTCGTCGACGGCTCCCACCTCGGTGACATCGCCGGGGTCGAGCTCGATCTCCTCGCCGCCGGCCGACAGCGACACCATCACGATGGCGGCCAACGCGAGCACGACGCCGAGGGCGCCGAACTTGCTGATCGACTCGCCCTGGAGCAACCCGGCGAACACGGGAATCATCACCACGCCCGTTGCGGTGATCGGCGCGACGACCGCCATCGATCCCTTGCCAACCCCGGAACAGCAGCATTGCGCCGAACCCACCGCCCAACCCGGCAGCGAGTCCCCCACGCGATATCAGCCGGGGCAGGTGGATGCCTCCCTGACCGGGCACGACCGTCACCATGAGCCGGCGCGATGACCGCCGCGAAGTGCGTGAGGATGACGACCGACACCGCCGACGAGCGTCGACTGGCGTGGCCCACGGCGAAGTCGGATGAACCCCAGCCGACGGCGGCGGCGAGAGCGAAGAGGATCGACACCGGCGGGATCGATGCGTCTGTTCGGGAGGGTCAGACCGACTCGAACAGATCCTCGCTCGTCGCCTTCTTGCGGCTGCGCTTGCGCTGGCCGACCGGAACCCCTGGGCCCCGGCCTCTTCGACGGTCATGTCCGGCTTGTCGCCGTTCACGGCGTCAGCCGGGATCGGCTTCGGCTCCGGCTTCCGGGTCGCCTTCGACGACGCCACGAGCTGCATCCGGCCTTCGTTGTGGTTCGACGTGAGGATCTTCTCGGCCGCGACGCCGGCCATCCAGTCGAGGCCGTCGAAGCGGGCATCGACCATCGCCCGTTCCAACACGGCCGACTCGATCAGGCGACCCGGCGAGTACCGGTGGAATTCGCTGTTGAAGTGGCCGTCGAACACTCGATAGGCGTCGTCGTCGATGATGCCGATCGCCGAAGCCGGCGATCTCCCCGTCGATGATCATCGACGAGATCTCGATCTGACCGGTGGCGGCGTGGGAGAGCACCGAAGCGAACACCAGCAGCTCGTTGACCTTCGGGTCGTGGAGGTCCGACTAGCGGGCCCGTGTCATGGTCACGCTCCACGTGAATCGCTTCGAGCTGGGGGAGCACCTCGATGATCTCGTACTCGGAGCGGGCGACGTTCAGCTCGACCGTGCGACGTAGATGCCGATCAGCGCCTTCTTGATCTGGCGCCGCATGTTCCGTGACAGGAAATCACCGATCTCGGGCTCGTCGCCGAACACGACCTGCGGGATTGCGCAGGATCCCGGTGCCATCTCGACGTTGGACAGCTGCTGAGCGAGCAGCTTGGCGACCGCGTCGCCTTCGGGGAGCTGCTGGAACTCCAGCGTCCACCAGGCCGAGCTTCGCGAGCTCGTCCTTGATGCCCTTGGTCAGCGACTTGGACGCCGCGCGCTCGCTGCGGGACGGGAAACGGGTGCAGGCAACCGTGCCATGCCCCATCGCGACGACTTCGTGGCCGTCGTCGGTGGGGCGTTTGGCGAGCAGCGCCGCCGCCTCGACCTGGCCGGTCGCTCCGTCACGCACGAGCACCGTCATCGGCGTCCACTCGTCGTAGACGTCGGCCCAGGTCTCCATCCAGCGGGTCCGGGCCATGACCGGCACTTCCGAGGTCGGAGTGCAGTGCACCGATCTGGTGCACGACCTTGCCGAGGTCGGTAATCGACTCGATGACGTCGACATCAGCGGCGCGTGACGACGGGCTTTCGCCGACTGGCGAGCGGCGTCGAGCTTCTCCTCGATCTCGGAGGCGGTAAAGCGGACGAGCGAAGAGGTAGCCCTGCCCGTACGTGCAACCGAGGTCCTGGATCTTCGCCTTCTGATCGGCGTTCTCGACGCCTTCGGCGACGGTGGCGACGCCGAGGTTGTGGGCGAGGTCGACCACCGCCTTCACGAGCGCCGCAGAGGTGGCGGAGGTCTCCATCTCGGCGACGAACGACTTGTCGATCTTGACCTGTTCGACCGGGTAGCGCTGGAGATACGACAGCGACGAGTACCCGGTGCCGAAGTCGTCGACCGACAGGTGCACGCCGAGCCCTCGCAGGCCGGTGAGGCTGGCGAGGGTTTCGAGCGTGTCGCTCATCATCACCGATTCGGTGATCTCCAGCCAGAGTGCGTCGGCCGGGAGCCCTGACTCGAGCAGGGCGTCGCGACGACTTCGACCAGTCGGATTCGACGAGTTGGCGTGCGCTGACGTTGACCGAACGGTCAGATCGCCGCAGCCGGGTAGCTCCGTGCGCCATCGGGTGACCTGGATGCAGGCCTCCTCAGCACGAAGCCGCCGATCTCGGAGATCTGGCCGGTCTGCTTCGGCGAGCGCGATGAAGCGATCGGGCGGGATCATGCCCTGCGGCGGATGTACCATCGGACGAGCGCCTCGACGCCTTGCACGGCGTTCCGCCGCCATGGCGACGATGACCTGGTAGTGGACCTCGAACTCGTCGCGTTCGATCGCCAGGTGGAGGCCGTCTTACATCTCGAGCTTGTGATCCGACTCGGCATGCATCGACGGGTCGAACAGCACGTAGTCGCCCTGCCCGGCGCCCTTCGCCCGGTACATCGCGGTGTCGGCGTCGCGGATCAGTGCTCGTCGCATCGGCGAGATCCTCGAGCCTTCGAACCACGACGCCGACGCTCGCCGAGATCGTACACCGTCGCCGATCAGTTCGAACGGCTCGCTCGAACGCCGTCCTGGACTCGCGGAGCCACGGCGACCGCGTCCTGAGCGGTCGGCAGCGTCGGAGCAGCACGACAAGAACTCGTCACCGGAGAGGCGCGACACGACATGGCCGTTGCCCGACGGTGGCTCTCGCAGACGTTCGGCCGCGGCGACGCAGCAGTTCGTCGCCGACCTGGTGGCCGTAGGCGTCGTTGACCAGCTTGAACCGGTCGAGATCGACGAAGAGCACGGACACGACGCCGTCCTTGCGTTGGGCGACGAAGTTCTCCACACGCTCACCGAAGAGTGCACGGTTGGCGAGCCCGGTCAGCGAATCGTGCATCGCGTCGTGGCGAGCCTGCTGCTCCTTGTGCTGCACGACCGTCATGAGGCCCATGAGGCGAGCGAGCACGAGGGTGAACATGATCATCGACGCCAGTGAGATGAACACCTTGTCGAAGGGCTCCCCCCACAGCAGATCGATGATCGGCACGGTGAGCACGACGAGGAAGAGCACGGCGAGGCGAGCTCGGGTGATCGTGCCGCCCGGGTTGAAGCAGGCTTCGATCTCTTCTGCCATGGAGGGGTGGAGCGCACTGGCCGCCGATGAGTGCGTAGAAGCCGAGCCAGAAGGCGTCGGCGAAGCCACCGGTCTGGAAGGTCTCGGCGGCCGAGAGGATGCCGTAGATGACGTCTGCGATGATGAGGCTGACGAGGCCGGTGCACATCAGGATGAACGTCGGCTGGCGGAGCTGCGCCGCAGCGACCAACCGCGACGCCACGGCGAGCAGACAGACGCCCATGACGGGGTAGGCGATCGAGATCAGGCGACCGGTGAGGTGGCCGTCGGTCGTCAGGTAGGTGTCCATGTAGAGGATGCCGAGCACGGCGAACGTCGCGACGGCGACCAGTCCGGCGTCGACGACGCTGGCGATGTCACGCCCCGGAGCGATCGAGCGGAGCAACATCATCAGGCCGACGATCATCAACGGGTACATCCCGAGGTAGAAGCCGTCCGCGATCGATGGGAACGGCGCCTCGCCGATCGGCGACGTCGAGTTCGAGGACGTAGTAGGCGACGTCGGCAGTCAGGAACGACCCCAACGCGCCGGCGATGAAGAACCAGGCGCGCGCCGGTTCGTCGGCTTGTTGCGACGGATGCCGTAGAGCACCGCGACGACCGCTGACAGGCCGATACCGTTGTACAGCACCAGCTTCGACACACCGGGTGAGCCGTACACGAAGTAACAGGCTGCGACGAGCACGACGCCCGCCAAATAGATCTTCCACAGGTTCGCTTTCACGAGGAGGACTTCGGGCAGCGTCGATGCCAGCTTGACCAGTGGTCAGGGATCTTGACGAAATCACCCAAGTCGACCACGCACCGTGTATTTCGCCATCGGTGCTGCCACATCCGTGGCGGTCGTGTCGACCCCGGTGGGATCGATCGACCGGCGTGCACCGATCGTGGACGCCGCTCCACTAGGTTCGGCCCCGCATGTTCCGGATCGCCTGCGTCCTCGTCCCGGTGACGACGTGGGCCGTGGCCGGATGCGGATCGGATGACGACCCGGACTCGCTCCTCGTGCTGGCCGCGGCGTCGCTCACCGACACCTTCGAGTCGATGGAAGTCGCGTTCGAGGAGGCGAACCCGGACGTCGACGTCGAGATCAGCGTCGCCGGCAGCAGTGCGCTCAGCGTCCAGATCGAGCAGGGCGCCCCCGCCGATGTCGTCGCGCTCGCCGCGACGGTGCCGATGGACGCACTGCTCGATGCGGGCCTCGTCGAACACCGATGCGATTCGCCACGAACTCGATGGTGCTCGCGGTCCCCACGACGATCCCGGCGACGTCGACGGCCTCGAGGCGCTCGCCGACCCCGCCCTCCTCGTCGGGGTGTGTGCGCCGCAGGTTCCGTGTGGGCGATACGCCCGCCAGGTGCTCGACGAAGCCGGAGTCGAGGCGTCGATCGACACCGAAGAACCCGACGTCCGCTCACTCGCCGGGAAGCTCGCCGCCGGTGAACTCGACGCCGGTCTCGTGTACGCCACCGATGCCCGGGCGATGCCGGATCGGCTGCGGGTCGTCCCGCTGCCGGCCGGCGTCGACGTCCGTGCGGAGTATCCGATCGCGGTCGTCAGCGACACCGACGATCTCGACGAGCGCGCGCCGCTTCGTCGACGTTCGTCGAATCGCCGGAGGGCCAGGCGATCCTCGTCGACGCCGGATTCGGCGGGGTCTGATCCGATGCGTCGCCCGCCAGCACTCCTCGTCGTGCTCGCCGTCCTCGGTGCATCGCTGTTCATCCTCCCACTGATCGGGTTGCTGGGTGTCACCCCGTGGACGGATCTCCGACGCTGCTCACCGACGAGGTCGTCGTCGACGCACTCCGGCTGTCGCTCATCACGTCGGTCGCGGCAGCGCGCTGTGCGCGACCATCCTCGGCGTGCCACTCGCGTGGGTACTGAGCCGCGTCGACTTCCGCGGCCGCACGCTGCTGCGCGCGATCGTCACGCTGCCGATGGTGCTCCCCCCGGTGGTCGGCGGTGCGGCGCTGCTGTTCGCCCTGGGACGTCGCGGGCGTGGTCGGCGAGCCGCTCGCCGACGCGACGGGGTTCGTCCTGCCCTTCTCGACCTGGGGAGTGGTCCTGGCGAACACGTTCGTGGCCATGCCGTTCCTCGTGATCACCGTCGAGGGTGCGCTCTCGTCGGTCGACCGACGACACGAGGCCGCGGCGGCGAGCCTGGGCGCATCACCGCTCACCGTGTTCCGGCGGGTGACCCTGCCGATGATCGGCCCGTCGCTGCGCGCGGGCATCGTGCTCGCCTGGGCGCGCGAGCACTCGGCGAGTTCGGCGCGACCGTGACCTTCGCCGGCAACCTGCAGGGGCGAACCCAGACCCTGCCGCTGGCGGTGTTCGTCTCGCTCGACGCCGACCGTGACGCCGCGATCGCGATCAGCCTGCTCATGGTCGTCGTGTCGGTCGTCGTGTTGGTCGCGCTCCGTGGGCGCTGGTGGGAACGGAACGCGTCGTGAGGCTGTCCGCACGGGTTCGCCTCGCCCGGCCCGGGTTCTCGATCGATGCCTCGGTCGAGGTCGAAGCGGGCTCGACGGCGGCGCTGCTCGGCCCCAACGGCGCCGGGAAGTCGACGGTGCTCGGTGCGATCGCTGGACTGGTCGAGGTGCCGGCCGGCTCCGATGTCTCGGTGCGGCTCGGTGAGCGCGTGCTCGAGGACACCGAGTCGCGCGTCTGGACCGCTCCCGAGGAGCGACGCGTCGGGGTCGTGTTCCAGGAGCACCGCCTGTTCGGCCACATGAGCGTGCTCGACAACGTTGCGTTCGGGCCGCGCAGCGCCGGGAAGTCGCGGTCACAGGCGCGGCGGGCGGCCGGACATTGGATCGAGTTGCTCGGCGTGTCGGCGCTGTCGGGGCGGCGACCCGACGAACTGTCGGGTGGCGAGGCGCAGAAAGTCGCGATCGCGCGCACCCTGGCCGCAGAACCGAGCGTGTTGCTGCTCGACGAGCCGCTCGCGGCGCTCGACGTGACCACGCGATCCGACGTCCGCCGTGTGCTGCGCGACCAGCTCGACTCGTTCGCCGGTCCGCGCCTGCTGGTCACCCACGACCCGTCGGACGCGTTCTTGCTGGCCGACCGGTTGTTCGTCGTCGAGGACGGCCGGATCACGCAATCGGGTGCGCCCGACGAGATCCGCCGGGCGCCGGCGACGCCCTACGTGGCCGCGCTCGCCGGCACCAACCTCTACGCGGGTGCCGCAGCCGACGGATCGGTCCTGCTCAGCGACCACGACCACACGTTCACGATCACCGATCACTCCCTTGCGGGTCCGGTGCTCGTCACGGTGCATCCGACGGCCGTTTCGCTGCATCCGGACCGCCCGAGCGGGAGCCAGCGCAACACGTGGCCCACGCGGGTCGAGCTGATCGAACCGCTCGGCGACATCGTTCGCATCACGCTCGCCGGCCCGGTCCCGATGGCGGTCGACGTCACCCCCGGCGCAGTCGCCTCGCTCGGGTTGCAGCCGGCGAGCCCGATCTGGGCGGCCGTCAAGGCGACCGAGATCACCGTTTCCCCCGCCTAGCCCATCCCCGGTCGCAAACCACCAGTTCAGAGTCATCGCCGGGAGGGTCCGCGAACTCTGGAGTACCCCCACGTCATGATGGGACCCATGTTGATCCTCGTGATGATCGTCGCCGTGCTGTTGGCGCTCGTGGCCGCCGCCGCCGCGTTCGTGTTCGCCACCCGTCGCGCCGACCAGGCCGCCGCCGTGCGCGAGGCGAGCCGGGCCGAGACGACCGAGTCGGTCCAGGCCGCCGTCGATGCCGCGGTGAGCCGTGCGGTCGCCGACACGCGCCAGCAGGCGTCGGCCGAGCGCGACGCCGCGGTCCAGGCCGCGCTGGAACAGGCCGCGCTCCTCCAGCGTGAGCAGTTCCAGGCCTCGATGGAACGCCAGAGCGAACAGCTCGTGTCCACGACGACCCAGGTCAAGGCCCATCTCGATGCGGCGAGCATGCAGATGAAGGAGCAGACCTCGGCCGACCTCGGCGCGAAGAAGGACGTCATCGACGCCCGGCTCGATCAGGTTCACGCCGAGATGCGCACCGAACTGTCCAAGGTGACCGAGATGCTCACGACCCTCGGCCAGACCAGCGCCCAGAAGTTCGGCGAGGTCGAGTCGTCGCTCAAGGCGCACATGGAGATCGCCAACACGCTGTCGGAGTCGACGCAGGCGTTGCGATCCGCACTCGCCAACCCGCAAGCGCGCGGCCAGTGGGGCGAGCGGATGGCCGAGGACGTGCTGCGCCTCGCCGGCTTCGTCGAGAACGTCAACTACGTCAAGCAGACCCAGATCGACGGCGGCTCCGGCCGGCCGGACTACACGTTCCGCATGCCCAAGGGCCAGACGCTGTTCATGGACGTGAAGTTCCCGATGGCGGCGTACCTCCGGTACCTCGAGGCCGACACCGACGCCGAGCGCGAGGCGCACCTGAAGCGGTTCCTGACCGATGTCCGAGCGCGGGTGAAGGAGCTGTCCAAGCGGGAGTACGCGATCGAAGGCGGGGGCTCCGCGATGGACAACGTGCTGCTGTTCATCCCCAACGAACAGATCACGGGGTTCATCCACGAACACGACCCTGCATTGATCGAGGACGCCATGGGGCAGCAGATCGTGATGTGTTCGCCGCTGACGCTGTTCGCGTTCCTCGGCGTGATCCGCCAGGCCCACGACAACTTCATGATCGAGCAGACCAGCGACGAGATCCTGCAACTGATCGGCAAGTTCGGCACGCAGTGGGCGAAGTACGCGGACCAGATCGACAAGATCAAGCGCCGCTTCGAAGGTGTCGAGAAGGATTTCGAGGCACTCGCCGGCACGCGCCGCCGCGCGCTCGAGCGACCGTTGCGTGAGCTCGAGGCGATCCGCCAGCAGCGCAACCTGCCGGTCGACGGCGAACTGTTCGCACTCGAGGCCGATCCTGACGACGACACCCCACCGAGCGGCAACGTGCGGCATCTGGGAGCCTGACCCCGGGGTGCGACGAGGCGGCGACGGGACGACCGAGGTGCGACACTGATGACCGTGTCCGAGCAACTCGATCCGTCCGATCCCTCGGCACTCGAGGCACTCCACCCGCTGGCCGCGAGCGAGGTGGCTGTCAACGACTCGCTCACCCATCGCGAGGTCTACACCGCCCGCGGGCTGCTCACCGCGCTGGTGCACGAGCCGGTCGACGTCGATCCACTTCCGGTAGCGATCGTGATGTGTGGCGGTGCGATGGGTGGGTTGCTCGGCCCGGGTCATGGCCTCTATCACGTCCTCGGCGAACGCTGGGCGGGCCGCGGCGTTCGCTCGGTGCGCATCGGATACCGCTCGCCGAACGACCTCGACCGTTGCGCGCACGACCTCGCGTGCGGGGTCGAGTGGGCGCGAGACGCCGGGGCGGCACGCGTCGTGGTGATGGGCCACAGCTTCGGCGGCGCCGTTGCGATCCGTACCGCTGTGGTCATGCCGGCATCGGTGGTCGGTGTCGTGACGTTCGCAACGCAGTCGGCGGGCTGTGAGGTCGCCGGGGCACTCGACGGTCGCCCGCTGCTGCTCTTCCACGGCGACCGTGACGAACTCCTGCCGCCGGATTCCAGCCAGATGGTGCAGATGATCGCCGGCTCGGGCGAGGTCGTGCTGCTTCCGGGCGACGGCCACGGGTTGGGCAAGAGCGATGCCGCGATCACCGCACGGCTCGACGAGTGGTTGCCGGAGGTGCTCGGTGTCTGATCATCCGGCTCCGCGTTCGGCCATTCAGACCGCTGGACGAACACTGTCGCTCGATCCGGTGGCAGGCTGAGGCTCGTGTCGCAACCCGCCTTCGACTTCGACGACGCCGAATTGGACGACGGCGGCGATCCCACCTTCTCGGTCTGTGAGCTCGCCGAAGCGATCAACGACCAGTTCCGCCGCGGCTTCCGCGACGGGGTGTGGGTACGCGGCGAGATCAACGGGCTGCAGCACCGCGGACCGCACACGTACTTCTCGCTCGTCGAGGACGGCGACGACGGCAAGGGCGTGCTGCGCGTCCAGCTCTTCGCCCCGGCCAAGCGTCGGCTGACGCCGATCCTCAAGCGGGCGAACCTCGATCTGCGCGACGGGATGAAGGTCCGCATCCGCGGGTTCCTCGACTATTGGGCGCAGGGCGGCTCCGTCGGCCTCAAGATGGTCGAGATCGACCCCCGCTACACGCTCGGTGAGATCGCCCAGTCCCGCGACGAGGTGCTGCGGCGGCTGGTGGCGAGCGGGCTGATCGATCTCAACAAGCGTCGCCAGCTGTCGCCGATCCCGCTGCGCGTCGGTGTCGCCACCAGCATCGACTCGGCCGCGTGGGCCGACTTCCGCCACGAACTGGAGTCCAGCGCGTTCGGCTTCGAACTGACGGTGGTCGACACCCGCGTGCAGGGCGAGGGAGCGGATCGGATGGTCGCGGGTGCGATCGGGACGCTGGCCCGCGGGGCGCGCAAGGGGGTGCTCGACGTGATCGTCGTCATCCGCGGCGGCGGCGCCCGCAACGAGTTGGCGGTGTTCGACAGCGCGCACATCGCCCACACGATCGCCGCCGTCCCCGTCCCGGTCCTCACCGGGCTCGGCCACGAGATCGATCGCAGCATCGCCGACGAGGTGGCACACACGGCGCTCAAGACCCCGACCGCGTGCGCCGGTGCCCTGATCGAGCGGGTCGCCGCGTACACCGCGGCCTGCGAGCTGGCCTTCGAGTCGATCATGCGCCGGTCGTTGGCGACGGTCGACGCCGGCGACCGTCGCCTGCACGACGTGGCACGTCGGATCGCCGGTCGTACCAACGCGGCCGTCGAGCGAGCCGACGAGCGATTGACGATGCGCCAGGCGCGGCTCGCAACGCTGGCACCCGCCGCACTCGAACGGGCGACCACCCGCCTCGACACATCGACCACTCGCCTCCTCGAACGTGCCCGCAACACCACCGAGCGGGAACGGAACCGGCTCGACGTGCTCGACGCCCGCCTCGGTGCCGTCGACCCCGCCGTGCAGTTGGCTCGCGGGTGGACCATCACCCGCGACGCCGACGGGCGGATCGTTCGGCACGCGGCCGACCTCGCGCCAGGCCAGCGTGTCACGACCGATTTCCTCGACGGGCGTGCGACGAGCACGGTCGATGCCGTCGACTCCCATCCCATCCCCGAGCCGGCACCGGCCGCCGCCGACCACACCGAAAGCGATCCACACGCATGACCGACACCGCCGACCCGAGTGACACCCCCGGCTACGCCGACGCGCTGCAGGAGCTCGACGCGATTCTGCGCGAGCTCGAAGGGTCCGACGTCGACGTCGACCGGTTGGCCGAGCGCGTCGCCCGCGCATCGGAGTTGATCGCCCTGTGCCGGGACAAGATCACCACGGCCGATCTCCAGATCCGCCAAGTCGCCGCCGACCTCGACGCGGCGGCCGACGTCGACCACGCATCCTGACCCGCACGCCTGATCACGCGACCGCGCACCGTCCACGGCCATGTCCGGTCGACGCGTGAGTAGCCTTCGAGATCATGCCCGGCAGCGCCCCCGCCTCACTGCTCCACCTCGCCGAACGGGTCACCAACCGCCTCGACGAGTTCCTCGCCGCGGAACGTGACCGGTGGTCGGCGTTCACCCCGGAACTCGCCCAGCCGATCGACGAGATCCGCCGCCTCGTCCTGTCGGGCGGCAAGCGTCTGCGCCCGGCCTTCTGCCACTGGGGCTACGTCGGCGCAGGCGGCGCCGACGACGACCAGATCGACATCGATGCGGGCGCGGCATTCGAGCTGATGCACGCCTTCGCGCTGTTCCACGACGACGTCATGGACGACGCCGACTCCCGGCGGAACCAGCCGACCACGCATGTCGTCGCCGCCGCCGAGCACGCCGAGCACGGCTGGGCCGGCGAGTCCCGACGGTACGGCGAGGGTGTTGCGATCCTCGTCGGCGACCTCGCGTTCGTGTACGCCGACCAACTGCTCGAAGAGGCGACTCCGGCTGCGGCACGGATCTGGAACGAACTGCGGATCGAGCTGAACATCGGTCAGTACCTCGACATTCTCGGCGGGGTCAGCCGCACGCGCGACATCGTCGCCGCGGAGCGGATCTGTCGCTACAAGTCGGGCAAGTACACGATCGAACGACCGCTCCACCTCGGTGCGGTCCTCGCCGCACCCGAGCGTGCCGACGAGCTGCTGCCCCACCTCAGCAACTATGGCCTGCCGCTCGGCGACGCCTTCCAGATGCGCGACGACGTGATGGGGGCCTTCGGCGACGAAACGGTCACCGGCAAGCCGGTGGGTGGCGACCTCATCGAGGGCAAGCCGACGCCGCTGCTGGCGCGGGCGACGCGTCGTGCCACGCCCCAACAGCTGGCGGTGCTCGAACTCGTCGGCGATCCGAACATGTCCGCCGACACCGTCGCCCGCATCCAGCAGGTGATCGTCGACACGGGTGCCCTCGACGAGCTCGAGGCCCACATCTCGGCGCTCACCGAGTCGGCTGTCACATCGCTCGACGACGCACCGATCACCGATCTCGCCAAGACTGAACTCGTGGAACTCGCCGAATACGTCAGCCAGCGCAATGTCTGAATGCTCATCGGCGCCAGGCGCCAACGCACATCGTTGGTCGGAGCAAACAGGATGAAGGTCGTCGTCATCGGTGCCGGGCTGGGTGGGCTGTCCGCAGCGGCACACCTGAGCAAGGCCGACCACGAGGTCACGATCGTCGAGCGCGAAGCGATCCCGGGAGGGCGTGCCGGGATGATCCGCTCGCACGGATTCAGCCTCGACAACGGCCCCACGGTGCTCACCATGCCGGACCTGCTCGAGGAGGCGTTCATCGCCGCCGGCGCGAACATGGCCGACCACGTCACGATCAAGCCGGTCGATCCGATGTACCGCGCCTGCTACGCCGACGGTTCGACCCTCTTCGTTCGCCACGGCCGCGAGGCGATGACCGAGGAGATCCGGCGGTTCGCGAACGACAAGGAGGCCGAGGCCTTCGGTCGGTTCTCCGACTGGCTCGAACAGCTCTACACCGCCGAGATGCGGTCGTACATCGACACGAACATCAACTCACCGCTCGATCTGATCAAGCCGTGGCGCGATGGATTGGCCATCCTCAAGATGGGCGGCTTCGGCAAGCTCGACAAGAAGGTCGCCTCGTTCTTCGACGACCAGCGGCTCCAGCAGATCTTCAGCTTCCAGTCGATGTACGCAGGGCTCGCGCCGTACGAGGCCCTCGCGATCTACGCGGTGATCACCTACATGGATTCGGTGCAGGGCGTCTTCGTTCCCGAGGGCGGCATGCACCAGATGGCGGCCGGGTTGGCCGAAGCGGTCGAGCAGGCCGGCGTGACGATCCGCTACTCGTCACCGGTGTCCCACATCGTGCGTCACTCGAACGGATCGATCCGCGGCGTCCGGCTCGGCACCGGAGAGGGGTCCGAGCTGGTCGAAGCCGATGCGGTGGTCTGCAACCCGGACCTCCCCGTCGCCTATCGCGAGCTGCTCGGCGACGTCGAGGCACCGAAGAAGGCGCGCACCGGCAAGTACTCGCCGTCGTGCCTGCTGTGGGTCGCCGGGGTCAACGGGTTGCCGCCCGCCGAGGCCTCGCACCACAACATCCACTTCGGCAAGGACTGGGACGGCTCGTTCAAGGCGTTGATCGAAGACGGCGTGCGGATGCCTGACCCGTCGATCCTGGTCACGCTGCACAGCCTCGACGACCCGTCGCTCGCCCCCGAGGGCTCGTCGAGCATCTACGTGCTCGAACCGACGCCGAATCTGAGCGGCACGATCGACTGGTCGCGCGAGCGCGACCGGATCATGGGCTCGTTGCGCAACAAGGTGGCGTCGCTCGGCTACCCCACCGACGTCGTCGTCGAAGAGATCTACGATCCGCAGGACTGGGAGCGGATGGGCATGGAGCAGGGCACGCCCTTCGCGCTTGCCCACACGTTCTTCCAGACCGGCCCGTTCCGACCGAACAACGTCGACAAGCGGGTCCCCGGCCTCGTCTTCACCGGATCGTCCACGCTGCCGGGCGTCGGCGTCCCGATGGTGCTCGTCTCCGGCAAGCTCGCCGCACAACGCGTCGCCGAGTTCGCCGCCCGCTGATCCCCAGCACCGACGCCGCGTAGCGGAGTGGGTCAGACCCACTCCGCTACGCGGACGGTCCCTCGGGTGCGACGCTCACCGGAACGCAGGGGTGGCCGTACGATGGGGTCGATGCGTCTCCCTCAGATGATCCGCCGTCGGCCACCCGTGCCGACGACGCACCTGTTGCCCGACGGGCCGGTCACCCTCGACGAGAGCTACGCGCTCTGCAAGGACTTCAACAAGCGCCACGGCACGACCTACTACTGGTCGACGAAGGTGCTTCCGAGGGTCAAACAGCATCACGTCCACGCGTTGTATGCATTCGCCCGGTACGCCGACGACATCGTCGACGAGATCCCCTCCCAGGGCGGTCGAGACGTCCCGGTCGAGGAGCGCGCCGCCGCACTCGCTGATTTCGGCGACCGCTTCTTCGCCGATCTCGATGCGGGCCGCTCCGACGATCCGGTGCTGAAGGCGGTCGTCCACACGGTCCGGGCGTTCGACATCGACACCGATGCGTTCCACCGGTTCCTGCGTTCGATGACGATGGACCTGACCGTCGAGTCGTACGAAACCTGGGACGACCTCCTCGTCTACATGGACGGCTCTGCCGCCGTCATCGGCGAGATGATGTTGCCGATCCTCGAGCCGTCCGACTACGACGTCGCGCTGCCCCACGCCCGCGACTTGGGCAATGCATTCCAGCTCACGAACTTCCTCCGCGACATCGACGAGGACCTCGACCGGGGCCGTCAGTACGTCCCGCTGGAGGACTCCCGATCGTTCGACGTCGACCTGACCGAGCGCCGCGTCTCTCCCGAGTTCGTCGAGTTGATGCGATTCGAGATCGAGCGGTGCCGCGCGCTGTACCGATCGGCCGAGGTCGGCATCGCCATGCTCCCCGACCGCTCGGCGAAATGCGTCGGCGCCGCCCACACGCTCTACGGGCGCATCCTCGACAAGATCGAGGCCCAGGACTACGACGTCTTCTCGACGCGGGCGTCGGTCTCGACCCTCGAAAAGGCTCGCCTCGTCGCCTCCCTCCTGCGATGACTCGACCGGCCGTACCCCACTCGGCGTTCCGGCGCGCCACTCCGGGTTTGTGTGACCGAAACCGACGATCGGCGTCGCATTCGGTCACACAAACGGCAGTGGCAGTGGCGGGGGCGGGGGTGAGGGCGTGATGCGGGGTGTGGACCGGGTCGCTGCCGTGGCGGGAGTCGCGACGATCGCCGGGATGATCGCGACGCCGCTGCTGCCACAGGGCGGGCGGGGTCGCAAGATCCTGTCGTCCGTCGTCGTCGGCGGGATGTGGACGACCACGACAGCGAATGCGGTTCGCCGATGGGGTGCGGCGCGGGCCGGGGCCGCGAGCGCGACGACTGCGGTTGCGACCGGCGTCGTCGAGCGGGTCGGAACCCAGACCGGCATGCCGTTCGGTCGTTACGCCTACACGAACGCACTCCAACCACAGGTGGCCCACGTCCCCGTGATCGTGCCGCTCGCCTGGTTCGGCATGGGGCTTCCGGCGCGGGAAGCGGCACACGCGGCGCTCGGACGGCACTCGACCCCGGCCACTCGTGTCGTGTTGGGTTCGGCGGCGATGACCGCCTGGGACCTGTTCCTCGACCCGCAGATGGTCAGCGAGGGGTACTGGGCGTGGGCGCGCCGCGGGCTGTATCGCGGCATCCCCCTCTCCAACTTCGCCGGATGGTTCCTGACCGGGCTCGGGATCATGGCGCTGTTCGAGGCCCTCCTCCCACCGGACCGCAGCGGAACCGACCGTCACGATGTTCGACTCGTCGGCCAGTACGGGTACATGTCGGTCATGCAGACCCTCGGATTCGCCCGGTACTTCCGTGACCCGCTCGTCGCCGCGGTCGGTGGCATCGCCATGTTGCCGATCGCCGCCACCGCCGCGACACAACTCGTCCGGAGATCGCCATGACCTCGCGCCCGACGAGCGCCGTCGTCATCGGCGGTGGCGTCGGCGGCTTGACCGCGGCGATCCGCCTCCGCGTCGCCGGGCATCACGTCACCGTGGTGGAACGCAACCACGCGGTCGGCGGCAAGCTCGCCGTGTTCGAACGCGACGGGTTCCTCTTCGATGTCGGCCCCTCACTGGTCACGCTGCCGCACGTGTTCGACGAGGTGTTCCGCCTCGCCGGGACTTCGCTCGACGAGCAGATGACGATGGTCCGGCTCGACCCGCAATTCCGATACTGGTGGCGCGACGGATCGAAGCTCACCGTTCCCGACGACCCCGACGCGACAGCGGCGGCGTTCGAATCGTTCGCGCCGGGTGCAGGCGATCAATGGCGCGCCTGGGACGACAACGGCCGCACCATCTGGGACGTGTCGGAGCGGACGTTCTTCGCCGGTCCGATGTCCAGCCCGCGTTCGCTCCTGCAACGGATGGAGTCGCCGCGCGACTTGCTCGACATCGACGCGCTGCGGACGCTCCGACGCGCGGCACGCGACACGTTCGGCCACGACCACCTCCGCCAGTGGGCCGGTCGCTACGCCACCTATTCGGGCTCCTCTCCGGCCCAGGCACCCGCGACGCTGTCGTGCATCCCGCACATCGAATCACGGTTCGGCTGCTGGTATCCGATGGGCGGGCTCGGATCACTCCGTGCTGCGATCGAGCGGGTCGCCCGCGACGTCGGGGTCGAGATCGTCACGTCGACCGAGGTGATGTCGATCACCTCCACCCCGGATTCTGTCACCGGCGTCGTGCTCGATGACGGGAGCCGCCTCGCCGCCCCGATCGTGGTGGCGAACGTCGACGCCCGACACCTCTACGACGATCTCCTTCCCGACCCCCGCGCGTCCAAGCGGGTGCGCAAGGCGCGTCGCTCCACCAGCGGCTTCGTCCTGTGCATCGGCGCGCGTGGGACGACGGACGGGATCGGCCACCACAACGTCTGGTTCTCCGACAACGGCTACCAGGAGTTTCGCGAGCTCGACGCCGGACGGCTGGCCGACGACCCGACGATCTACGGATGCGTCTCGTCGACGACCGATCCGTCGCAGGCCCCCGACGGCGACGAGAACTGGTTCCTGCTCGTCAACACGCCACCGGGAATCGACGTCGATGCAGTCGGGTACCGCGACCTCGTACTCGAACGGCTCGCGTCGCACGGGGTCGACCTGCGCCGGCGGATGCGGTTCTGCGCGCACATGACGCCGGCGGACATCGAGCACAACTACCGCTCGCCCGGTGGTGCGATCTACGGCACATCGTCGAACGGCAAGCGGGCCGCGTTCGCCCGTCCGGCCAATCGCGGCGCCAGAGCCGGGCTGTATCTCGTCGGCGGGTCGAGCCACCCCGGAGGTGGGCTGCCACTCGTCACGACGAGCGCCCGCATCGTGGCCGACATGATCGCCGACGACTTCGCATGACGTCACGCTCGACGTTCCGCTGGACATCGATCGCGATCAGGACGGTGGCGGGAGCGGTTGCGATTCGCCGACTCGCCCGTGCTGCGCGAGCTGCGCCGCCGATCTCGCCCGCCGCCGACGTCGACGCGACCATCAGCGTCGTGATCCCCGCACGCGACGAGGCCGAGCGGATCGGGCCCCTCCTCGCCCGGATCGTCGCGGCACCGGGCGTCGCCGAAGTGATCGTCGTCGACGATCAGTCGAGCGATGCGACCGCGTCGATCGCAGCCGACGCCGGCGCGTCGGTCATCGTCGGACAACCCCTCCCCGACGGATGGGCCGGCAAGGCCTGGGCACTGCAACAGGGGATCGATGCCGCGAGCACAGAGTGGGTGGTCACGCTCGACGCCGACGCCCGACCCGACCCCGGACTCCCGACCGCCGTGGTCGCCCGCGCCCGGGACGACGGACAGGACTTCCTCACGGTGGGCGGGCGTTTCGAGTGCCCGACGCCGGGGACCCGATGGCTCCACGCGTCGATGTTGACCTCGCTCGTGTACCGGTTCGGGCCACCCGGCACGACCACGCGACCCGACCGGACGATGGCGAACGGACAGTGCATGACGCTGCATCGGGACCGGTTCCTGGCGGCCGGCGGCATGGCGCTCGTCGCCGGTGAAGTCGTCGAGGACATCGCGCTCGCCCGCCGACTCGCCGGCGATGGCTGGCGGGTCGGCTTCCTCGACGCGGCCGACCTGCTGACCGTGCGCATGTTCGAGTCGCTCGCCGACGTCTGGACCGGGTGGGGCCGCTCGCTCGCCCTCCCCGGCGTCGAACCCGCCGGTCGCCAAGTGTTCGATCTTGCCGTGGTCCTGCTCGCCCAAGCGCTTCCGCTCCCGCGCCTCCTCCTCGGGAGAGGCGATGTCGTCGACGTCGTGCTCCTCGCCAACCGGCTCGGCACGCTCGTCGGGACGCGTTCGGCGTACGACCGCACCGACGCCGCCTACTGGCTGAGTCCGCTCGCCGATCTCGCCTCGGTGACGGCGATCGCGCGTGGCATCACCCGGCGGGGCCGTCAGACCTGGCGCGGACGCACCTACGGCTGATCACGAATCGATCGAGCCTCGGTGACCCGCCGCTTCCGATCGTCCCACGCGGCCATCGCGAACCGCACGCCGATGAACGTCATCAGCACCCCGGTCGCAGCCGTGCGATACGGCCCGTCGACGACGAGTTGCACGAACGGCAAGGCGACCATTCCGACGCGCGCCCCCCAGGCGAACGACCTGGTCGCGGCGAACACGAGCAACAGGATCCCGATGGAGATCAACGTGGCGACGGGCGTTGCGACCAATACCGTCCCGACGAAGGTCAAGATGCTCCGGCCGCCGACGAACCCCGCGAACACGGGGAACGCGTGGCCGACCATGGCCGCTCCCCCACCGACGTATGCGAGCCACCAGATCGCGCCGTCCGCGAGCAACACACCGATGCCAGCCGCAGCGGCTCCCTTGGCCACATCGCCGACGAAGACGGGCACCGCCGCCATCCGGCCCAGCGTCTCGCGAGCGTTCCAGAATCCCGGGTTCCGATCGCCGACCTCACGCAGGTCGACCTCTGCCCGGCGCGCCGCGACGAGGTTGGCGATCGGAATCGAGCCGAGCAGGTACCCCACGACGATGGCGACCACGACGTCCACCGGCGTCGAGGTGAAGTCGCCGATCGCGTCCATTGGTGACAGCATGTCGGATACATGGCTCGCATCGCGTCCTTCCACCTGATCTCCGAGCCGACCTGGAAGGCGCCGCTCGCACTCGCACGACTCGGCCTCGACCGACCGCGCCTCGCCCGCGTGGAGGGACTCCACTTCTGGCGGGTGATGGGTACCGGACGCGGAGACGACACCGGCCCGGGCGCCGATCTGCGGCGCACCGCCCTGTTCGCCGTGTGGGAGGACGAGGCCGACCTCGATCGGTTCGTCACCGACCACCCGATCAGCCGCCGATGGGCGGACGCGGACGAAGCCTGGCACGTTCGGCTCCGAGCGCTCGGCGGACACGGGCAGTGGCGCGGCATCGACCCGCTCGACGGGATGGAGCACGGTCGCCGCGACGGGGTCGTCGCGGTGATCACCCGCGCCGACGTCCGCCTGTCCTCGTCGCGGGCGTTCGGACGCGCCGGCAAGGAGGTCGACGCGGAGCTGCACACCGCCCCCGGACTGATCGATGTCGTGGGGATCGGTGAGGCACCGATCGGTCGGCTGGCGACGTTCAGTCTCTGGAGCTCGATGGCCGAGCTCCGCGAGTTCGCCTACCGGATGCCGCGACACCAGCAGGTGATCCAGGAGACCCGCGACGGGAACTGGTACACCGAGGAGCTGTTCGCCCGATTCGAGCCGTATGGCTCATCGGGCACGTGGGGCGGTCGCGACCCGCTGGCGGTCGCGCTGGGCTGACCGCGTCGTCGACGCGCGAGGCCGGGGTCAGCGTCGGACGATCACGGGAGCGTGGTCGAGGTCGGGGTGCGCATCGGCCGACCGAGGAGATACCCCTGGGCGTAGTCGACGCCGAGCCGGGTGAGCGCGTCGAGTTGCGCAGCGGTCTCCACGCCAACGGCGACCGTGCGAATCCGCGACCGCCGAGCGATCTCGACGATGCGTCCGACCAGCTCTTCGTCGACCTCGGGGCTCACCACCGTCACATCGATCTTGAAGCCGTCGACGGGGACCTCGTCGAGGTCGCTCAGCGTTGGATCGTGGACACCGACGTCGTCCAGGAAGATCCGCACGCCCGCGTCGCGAAAGACGCCGAGGTTGTGCTGCACGACGGACCCGTCGGCGAACGCGGCCTCGGGCACTTCGATCGCGATCTGCCTGGTGGACACGCCGCGGCGGCGCATCCGCTCCATGAACGACGAGGCGGCGGCGCGATCGTCCAGCTGGCTGGCCGAGACGTTGACGCTCACGAACGCATCGTCGTCTGCGATCCACGTGCGCTGGTCGTCGCAGGCCAGCCGGAGCAGTTCATGACCGAGTTCGACGGTCAGCCCGGAGAACTCGGCGAGGTCGAGGAACTCCTTGGCGTTGATCATCCCGCGCGTCGGGTGGTCCCAGCGGGCCAGGCTCTCGTACCCGCGTTCGAGGCCTTCGCGGAGCGGGACGATCGGTTGATAGTGGAGGGTGAGGTCACCGCGTGCGATCGCGAGGCGCAGATCGCCCCGGAGCGCGGCCTGTTCGTCGGATTCGGCGAACTCGTCGGTGGCCTCGACATCGCTCGACCCCTCGATCGAGCGGAGTTCGATCCACGTCTCGTCGCCGACGCAGCCCAGGTGGCGCAACCGGACCGTGTGGTGAGACAGTTCGGAGCCGAGCCGAACGGTTGCAACGGCGTTCCCCGCGAGCACGTCGTCCCACTCCACGCCCTCGAGGCTTGTCCCGAGTGCGGCCAGCGGCCCGATCATCGCTGATGCGTCGCATTCCAGCTCCGCCGTCGCCGCACGACTCACGTGAACCACGGCACCGTCGCGCACACGCAGATGGGCCACGGCTTCCCACAGGGCCCACGCCGCGTCGCGATCGGGTGCCGGATCAGCGGACGAGCTCATCGGCCCTCCGCTCGAAGCAGGCGACTGAGGCGGCGACGCGACACGCCCTCAGCCTGCCACGCCCGGGCCTCACCGGCGTGACACGTGCGAAACTGGGGGCTGCCACTCCTGCGGACCGGCGATATCATTTCGGCGTCGCATCTTCGGGTGCGACGGGTTGCCCAGATAGCTCAGTTGGTAGAGCAACGCACTCGTAATGCGTAGGTCCCGAGTTCGACTCTCGGTTTGGGCTCTGAGAAACACCCGGCAGGTTCGTGTTCACCACGACCGCCGTCGTGCCCGGCCACGCCGGTCTCCCGTCCGCAACGACACTCAGTCACTCGACGACGAGTCGTCCGACAGGATGAGCGGGACGACGGTCTCGAGGTCGACCGGACAGTTGGGTTCGCTGTCCGGGGTACAACCGACCGGGCTGATGGCGACGAGTTCGATCGGACCCGCAGGCGCGTCGACCGGGATCATCGTCTCGAAATCGGCCCACGCTCCCCAGGCACCGGCGAAGACGATCACGACGTCGCTGATCCGCTCGCCATCGCGCCTGACCTCCATCGGGAAGTCTCCTTCGAACACGTCTCCCTCTCCCGTGACGGCGATCGGCGTGGTCACCGTGGCTCCCGGACGCGGCGAGTCGATGATGATCCCCTTCGTGAACGCCCAGTCGACGTCTCGGCGTTGCTGGGGATCGCCGAGCACGATGCCCTCGCCGCCGAGGAACTCGACCGGCGCGCCGTCCAGCCAGAACAACACCTCATCGACGTTGTCGAACTGGGTGGCGGTGAAGATCACCTGTGCCACCCGTGCGGTCATCGAGAGTGAGCCACCGCCGAGTTCGAACTCGCTGCTCAGATCGACCGTGGCGAGCCCATCCGCGAGCTTCACGTCGAGCAGCGTCGTACCATCCGGGATCTCGGTGTGGAGCCCGGCGGCGAGCTCGCTCGCGGTGGGCCCCTCCACGAGTTCGACCAGAGCATTGCGCAAGACCCCAGGGCCTTCGACCTGTCGATGGGTGACCGCGAGTCGTTCGTCTCGAAGCAGGTAGATCCGAACGTCGACGAGATCGGTGCCGGTGGTTGGTGCAGCCGGTGTCGACACCGGTGTGGTCGGGTCGGGACCGGTGGTCACCGCGGGCTGGGTGTCGGGTACCTCGGTCGTGGCGGACGGAACCGACTCGGTGCTCGGCACGGTCGTGAGGCGCGGTTCGGTCGTGCTCGTCGTCGAAATCGGCGTGGTCGGGTCGGGCGTGCTCGTGGCCGTGTCGCCGCCGCTCCCACAGGCCGACACGACGGCGAGCGTTCCGAGGACCAGGCCCATTCGCAGGATGCGCATCACACCTCCGTTCAGCTTCATCTCCACGATCGCGCCGAGCGCGCGCCCGCACCAGGGCCGAAGGGCCGGATGCACTCACGCTGCTCGCAGCCGGCGACGACGCGTCGGACCCTCAGGTCGTGGCGCGAGCCGGGGTTGCTTCGGTCGGTGCTGGTGCCGGTGCGAGGCGAGCCGACGCAACGTACGCCACGGCGACCGCCACGATCACGACGGGCGTCAGCTGCAGTCCGTCAGCCTGCAAGAAGATCACGACGAGCAGCACGGAGACGAGGGGCAGCCGGAGCATCACTGCGCACATCGCCCCGATCCCCATCGCGACGCCGGCGATCATCGGCAAGCCGGGCAGGTGCGAGAGCGCCATGCCGCCGGCCGCCCCGATGAACATGCCGGGGAACGTCGGCCCGCCGCGGAAACTGCTCAGCGCCAACCCGTAGGCCAGCGACTTGCACAGGATCAACAGGAGCAGGGCGCCGACGGACCATGACGCAGCGTCGTTGATCAGCGGCCCGAGCTGATCCTGCCCGGAGAACAAGACGTTGGAGGAAGGCTTGTCGGTCACCGTGACGAACACGAGGGAGGCGAGGCCGATACCGGCACCAACGACGGGCATCAACACCAGCATCCGTCGCTCGACGACGCCCTGGAGGAACAGGGCGAAGCGGGTGATCGCGGTCCCGACCACCGCCGCGAGCACGCCGATCGCGATCGCCCACAGGAACTGTGACAGCGTCGGAGTCCCGGCCGTGGGGATGTCGGAGATCGCCAGCGAGAACGTGCCGAGACCCGTCCAGGTGTCGAGACCGACGAAGATGAGCGACCCGACGCCGGCGGCCACGAGGCCCGGCACCAGAACGACCCCCATCATCGCGCCGCCGAGCCCGGCTGCCTCCATGAGCAGGAACGCGCCGGCGAGCGGCGACCCCAGGAGCGTGGCGATTGCGGCGAAGCTGCCGGCCCCGGCGATGACCATGACCGCCATGTCGGGGGCATCACGCTTGAGCAGGCGCACGGCGAGCACCCCCATGCCGCTGCCGATGGCGATCAAGGGTGCCTCCGGTCCCAGCACGACCCCGAGGCTCAGCGTTGCGAAGGACGCAGCGAAGATCCCGAACAGGTTGATCGGCGGAACGGCGCCGTCCGACTTGAACCCCTCGGCCGGCTTGTTGCCGGCGTCGCCCGGCAGATACTGGATGGCCAATGCGACGAGGAGGCCGGCCAGCGTCAACGGAAGGATCGGCCACCACGCCGGCTGGGCATCGAATCCGAGTTGGTCCGGGAGCGTCGTGAAGACGTACTCCTGCACCTCGGCGATCGCGCCCAGGAAGAAGTACGCCACGAGTGCGACGGGGACGCCGACGATCGCTCCGAGCACGAGCAACCCGACGTATGCGGGGCTGCGGAGAATTTGGGCCGGATCCGGAGTCGGCGCGGGTGCCGCGTCGGTCATCGTGTCGCACCACCGATCGGGGACTTCGTCATGTCACGCATCGTTGCCTCTCCCTGCCGGTTGCCGGACCGATTCCGACCGTACGCGACTGCGCACGCCGGTCCACCGTCCGAAACGGCTGGACACACGTCACCCGCATTCGAGGGCAGGGGTTCGGCGCCGATTGCGTAGCGTCGGGATCGATGTCGGTTGCGTCACCCACCGAGATCGCCGGTTCCGTCGGCGACGAGGACGACGGCTACCCGCGCCGTCTGCTGATCACCGTCATCGCCGGCCTGATCGTGTTCTCGTCGTCGATGACGATCGTGTCCGCTTCGCTGCCGACCATGGCCGACGACCTCGACTCGACCGAGTCGTTCCTCAGTTGGGCGGTCAGCGGACTGTTCCTCGTGATGGCCGTCGGCACACCGGTCCTCGGACGGTTGGGTGACATCCACGGCCACCGCAAGGTGTTCCTCGCCGGCTCGCTCGTGCTCAGCCTCGGCACGGTGATGTGCGGCGTGGCCCCCACGGCGTTCGCGTTCGTGGGCGCACGAATGGTCGTCGGGCTCGGCATCGCAGCCACGATGCCGAACGCGATGGCGCTGATCATGGCGGCGTACCCACCCGCCCGCCGCTCCGAGGCGATGGGCTGGTTCCAGATGGCGATGACCGGCGCGCCGGTGCTCGGTCTCGTGATCGGCGGCCCGCTGATCGATCTGTTCGGCTGGCGAGCGGTCTTCGCGATCCTCGCCCCGATCTCGCTCGCCGGGTTCGCCGCCGCCTGGAAGGTCATCCGCCCCTCGGAACCGGGCGAACGCGTCTCGATCGACTGGTGGGGCGCTGCGTTCCTCGCCATTGCCACACTGGGCTTCCTGCTGTTCCTCGAACGCGGCGCATCGGCCGGGTTCAGCGACCCGCTCGCTCTCGGGCTGCTCACAGCCAGCGTCGCCGGGCTCGCCGCCTTCATCGCCACGGAGCGCCGCGCGCCCAACCCGATGCTGCGCCTCGACTACTTTCGTCGCCCGAACTTCACCGGGCCGCTGATCGCGCAACCGCTCAGCCAGTTCGCGTACATGGGCGCATTCCTCATCGCTCCGCTGCTGCTCGACGAGTTGTTCGGCTACTCGGTCGGAATCATCGCCCTCGTGCTCCTCGCCCGCCCACTCGTGTACAGCGTCTCGTCGCCGATCGGCGGGCGCCTCGCCACGACGGTCGGCGAACGTCCGATGGTCATCACCGGGTCGGTGCTCATGGTGCTGTCGATGGTCGCCTGGGTCTTCGGCGCCCACTGGATCAGCGTGCCGATGATCCTCGTCGGACTCGTGCTGTCGGGCCTGGCGATGGGCCTTGCCTCGCCGTCCTACGCCACCCTGCTGGCGGGTGCTGTCGATGACGGCGACCTCGGCATCGCGAACGCGATGGGCACGACCATGATGAACATCGGCATGCTCGCCGGCATCCAGACGATGTTCGTGGTGCTCGGCGACGGCCGCTCGCCCGACGACTTCGCAACGGTGTTCGGGTTCGGCGCGGTCGTGGCCGCGTTCGGCCTGATCGGCGGCCTGATGGTCACGTCAACCAGGCAACCGGCGAACCCGGCCGCCGCCCTCGGCGGCGATTGACCACGTCCGTGCGGGGACGACTGCCGCCGGGAATCAGACCCAGGCGTCGCCGAAGCGATCCCGGTACGCCAGTGCAGACGGGGGCTGGCGGGTGATCGGCCCGTGTCCCTTCCCGACCGGGTAGCCGATCGGCACCATCGCGACCGTCGCCCACTCCTCGGGAATCCCCAGCGCGTCCTTGACCGCGTCCTCCCGGAGACAGTGCAGCGTGGTCAGCGTGCAGCCGAGCCCCTCCTGCACACACGCGAGCATCGCGTTCTGCACGGCGGGGTAGACCGAGCCACCACCGACCATGCTCACGCGGTCGAGCTTCGCGTCGGTGATCGCCATCATCGCCGGGTTGGCACAGAACACCAGGATCGCCGGCGCCGCGGCGAGATGCTGCGCCAGGTGGTCGCCGGCCGCGACGATCCGCTCCCACTTCGCCAACTGCTCGGGCGGCAGCCCCGCCATCATCTTCATGAAGCCGGCCGAGTACCGCTCCCACTCCGGTTCGTAGATGGCCTGGAGCGCCTGCTTCGTCTCTGCGCTGGTCGCGACGACGACACGCCACGGCTGGGTGTTCCCGCCCGTCGGCGCCCAGCACGCGGCCTGCAGCACCCGGTCGAGCACCTCGGGTGGGATCGGATCGGGTCGCAGTTTGCGCACCGCGCGCAGCGTGCTCATCACGTCGTACAGCTCAGCCATGGGCCGAGTCTCGCGGATGTCGGCGGCTCCGGAACGATCAGCCCTGCCGCTTGAGCTGCTCGCGCATCTTCGTGTCACGCCAGAACGACGCGGTCCGGGAGCCGTAGGGCTCCCATGGCGAGGGCATCGCCGGCTGCGGGTCGTCGCCCATCACCGTGACCCGTTGGATGACCCGCTCGCCGACGAAGTCGTTGAGCACGTGATGCTGCGTGCAGCGGTTGTCCCACATCGCAACGGTCCCCGCGTGCCACCGGTAGCGAACCGTGAACCGCGGTTGATGGATCCACTGCGACAGGTACGTCAGCAACATGTGCGACTCGGCGTCGCTGAGCTCGACGATGCGTCGGGTGAAGTGCTCGTTGACGAACAGCGAGCGCTTGCCGGTCTCGGGGTGCACGCGCACGACCGGGTGGATGTGCATCTTGTCGGGCACGAGATGCGGGCTTGCGTCGTGGAGGGCCGTGAGGCCGTCGCACAGCGCCTGCATCGGGGCAGACAGCTCGTCGTACGCCTTGTAGGCGTTGGCCCACAGCGTGTCGCCGCCGACCTCGGGACACACCTTCATGTGCAGAATCGCGAACTTCGACGGCTCTGCTTCGAACGTGATGTCGCTGTGCCACTCGTCGGCGACGCCGCCCGCACCGTCATTTGCCCGCAGCTCGAAGAACTCGGGACGCTCGCGTTCGAAGTCGAGGTTCGGGTGCGACTCGAGCTCGCCGAACAGCCGGCCGAAGGCCAGATGCTCGTCGGGTGTCGGGTGCTGGTCGGGGAAGAACAGCACCTGGTGTTCCATCAACAGGTCGTGGATCCGCTCGGCGTCGGCCGAGGTGGCCTCGGCCAGGCGAAGCCCACGGATCTCGGCACCCAGCGATCCCGACAAGCGATCGACGACGAGTTGTTCGGAGACGGGGGGCATGGTCGAGACCTCGATTCGCGTGCGGGTGGTCAGCCCAGCGTACGCAGTGGCTACGGTCACGGAATGAGCGAGGGCGGCACCGACCAGCCAGACGGCGCCACGATCGGGACGACCATCGCCGATTCCACACCGTGGTGGCCGGCATCAGGCGACGCGTCCCACCGTCGCAACGTGCTCATCGTCCTGCTCGACGACGTCGGGTTCGCCGACTTCGGGTGCTACGGCTCCTCGATCGAGACTCCCACGATCGACGCGCTCGCCGCCAACGGCATCAGGGCCACGGGCTTCCACACCACCGCGATGTGCTCGACCACCCGCGCATCATTGTTGACGGGGCGCAATCACCACGCGGTCGGCATGGGGTGCCTCGCGAACTTCGACAGCGGGTTCCCGGGGTATCGCGGCAAGATCGCCGCCGATGCGCCGACACTCGCCGAGACGCTCGCCCCGCACGGCTACCGCAGCTACATGATCGGCAAGTGGCACGCCACGCGCACGACCGAGACCGGCCCGACCGGCCCGTTCGACGGCTGGCCACTCGGCCGAGGCTTCGACCGGTTCTACGGCTTCCTCGACGCCGAAACCGACCAGTACTCGCCGGAGCTGGTGCGCGACAACACGCACGTCACCGCAACCGGGCGACCACTCCACCGGCTACCACCTCACCGAAGACCTCGTGGACGAGGCGATCCGCAACCTCACCGACCACCATGCGGCGACACCGGACGCCCCGTGGTACCTGCAGCTCTCACCCGGCGCATGCCACGCCCCCCACCAGGCACCGCGCGAGCTGATCGATCGCTACGCCGAATCGTTCGCCCACGGTTGGGATGTGGAACGCGACCGGCGCCTGGCGCGGCAGATCGAGCTCGGCATCGTCCCGGCCGGCACCGAACTGCCGACCCGCAACCTCGGTGTTCGCGCCTGGAACGAACACTCAGCTGACGAGCAGCGGCTGTTCAGCCGGCTGGCGGGTGCGTACGCCGCGATGCTCCATCACTTCGATCACCATCTCGGCCGCGTGATCGCCACGCTCGAGCACACCGGCCAGCTGGACGACACGATCGTGATGGTCCTGTCCGACAACGGTGCCAGCCAGGAGGGCGGCCCACTCGGTTTCGTCAACGCGATGGCGCCGTTCAACATGGTCCCGGAGTCCCTCGACGACAAGCTCGCCCGACTCGACGACATCGGCGGTCCCGACACCCACTCCAACTTCCCGCACGGCTGGGCGATGGCGGCCAACACGCCACTGCGGATGTACAAGCAGAACACCCACGGCGGGGGGATCCGCGACCCGCTCATCGTCCGCTCGGCCGAGACGCTCCACGCCGCGGCCGGTGAGCTCCGACACCAGTTCTGCCATGCGTCCGACCTCGCGCCGACCGTGCTCGAGCTCCTCGGCATCGACCCGCCGAGCGATGGGTCACCGATGACCGGCGTGAGCTTCGCCGCGGCGCTCGCGGATCCCGAGGCCGATACGGGCAAGTCGGTGCAGTACTTCGAGATGTTCGGCCACCGCGGGATCTGGCACAACGGTTGGAAGGCCGTGGCCTGGCACCGCCCGGGCAGCGCGTTCGACGACGACCGCTGGGAGTTGTTCGACCTGACGACCGACTTCAACGAGTGCCACGATCTCGCCGAGGCCGAACCCGAACGCTTGACGGCGCTCGTCGAGCTGTGGTGGAGCGAGGCCAGGGCCAACCAGGTGTTGCCGCTCGACGATCGGTTCGGCGAACGGTTCGCCGAGAACGCAGAGCGCTTCCACGGCGCGCGGCGCCGCTACGTCTTCACCGCCGGGATGGGCCACCTCCCGTCCGACGTTGCGCCCGACCTCCGCAGCCGCAGCTACACGATCACGGCCCGGGTGCAACCGCTCACCGCCGCAGCGGAGGGCGTGCTCATCGCGCACGGCGACGCGACGTGTGGCTACTCACTCTTCGTCCGCAACGGACACCTCGTGCACGACCTGAACATCGGTGGCACGCATCAGATCGTCTCGAGCACCACGCCGATCCCGACGGGCACCACCGAGCTCGGGTTCCGGATGGCGCGCAGCCCCGGTCCGGGCCCGTTTCCGCACGGTGTCGGCACGCTGCTCGTCGACGGCGTGGAGGCCGGCCGAATGGAGACCGACCAGATCTTCTGGCTGATGATCTCGTGGTCGGGGCTCGACATCGGGCTCGATCGTGGGACGACCGTCGGCGACTACGACGGGTCCGGCCGCCATCTCGGCCCGTTCTCGTTCACCGGCTCGTTGGTCGACGTGACGATCGAACTCGACGACGACCAGGAGGTCGACCACGAAGCCGCGGGCGAGGCGGAGCTCGGTCGCGAGTAGCGACCCCGGCATCGCGAACGGGTCGTCAGCGGGGGAGGTCGGACAACCCGGCGAGCCCGCGGGTTTCGACGAGGTGCTTGAGGTCGATCGCCCAGTGCAACACCGGTGGGACCAGATCGAGGAACGGCGCCGACAGTGCGACCGGTCCGAACTCGGCAAGTCCACGAAACCCTCCGAGGTCCAACACCCAGCCGCGATGCGCCAGGCGCGCGCGATCGAGGCGGTCGCCGCGCAGCAGTCGCAGCGCGTTGCGTCCTGCGACATCGCCCGCCTGGACGGCGATCTGGGCCGACATCGCCAGCTCCGCACCGCTGCCGTCGCGGTGTGATGCGATGTCTCCCGCGGCGAACGTACGCTCCCAGCCACGCACTCGGAGGTGCTCGTCGATGTCGACGCGCCCGGTCGCGGCGTCGACGGGGAGACCCAGGTCTGCGGCGCGAGCGGTGTATCCGGCCGCCCAGATCGGCAGGCCCTCGATCGTGGTGCCCCCCGCAGTGATCCAGTCTTCGCCGATCTCCTCTGCCTGCACGCCGAGCCGGACGTCGACGCCGCGGTCGCGCAGGATTCGAGCCGCATCGGCACCGATCGCCTCGCTCATCCCTGCGAGGAGCGAATCTGCCGCATCGATCAACGTGACGTCCGCTTCGGGATGTCGCGAGGCGACCGCGCCCGCGAGTTGCACGCCGGTTGCGCCGCCGCCGACGATCACCACGCTCGATGCGTTCTCGATCTCGCTGCGAAGCACCAATGCGTCCTCGGCGGTTCGCAGAACGAACGCATGCTCCAGCCCGGGAACCGGGGCCTGAATCGGCACGGCACCGGCGGTCACGATGACGGCATCGGCGGCGAGCACCCGGCCGTCGTCGAGGGTCACCTCGCCGTCGCCGACCGCCGTCATCGAGCCCACGATCACGTCATCGCTGAATTCGGAGAGCGGGGCGGACGCGTCGCTCCGAGCGGCGGTCCCGCCGGCGACGGCGGCGAGTCGAGTCACGAAGTCGTGGCGCCCGGTGGGGTCGACGATGAACGCACGACGACCCGCTCGGATGACCGAACGCGCCGAGTGGACTCCGGCGTATCCGCCCCCGACGACCAGGACGCCATCGACGACGGTGCGACTCATGATCGCTGGATCGCGCGGATGAGTTCAGCCTTCGACATGCTGCTGCGTCCGTCGATGTCGAGCGCCTGCGCGCGCTCGTACAGATCCGATTTCGACCATTGCGACAGATCGCTGGGAACGGCAGCCACCGTGGCGTCGTCGAGGGCGCCCTCCACCTTGTCGGCAACCGCCTCCACCGTGCGGCGAGTCTGCGCACGCGCCTGGCCCGTGGTCTCGGCCGCGCCGCGTCGGACCGCCTCACTGGCCTTCGTGGCGTTCGAACGAGCCTGGCCGGACGTCGTGGCGACGGCTGCGCCCGCCACCTCGCCGACATCATCGGCTCGCGACCACATCGAGGATGCGGCCGCGCCGACGGCGTGGTTCACGCGTCGCACCGATGCACGAGTCGCGGCAACGGCCTTGGCGGGAATACCGGGCAGCGACTGTTCGAGCGAGTCGAGCCGGTCCGTGACGGCATCGTTGGCGGAGGTGAGCGTGCGTTCGATCGTGTTCATCATGGTGAAGTACTTCCCGATCCTCGCACCTCCGAAACGCAACGGTGCTGCGACCTCCGACACGTCTGCATCAGAGCCACTTCTCGACGACGGTCGTGACCTTCTCCGCCATCTTCTGGGGCAGCCCGCGATCGGCCCAACGGGACGGATCGAGCTCGATCGACTTCGTGAGATCGTCGTCGAGGTGCCGATCGAGCACGCCGACCACGTCTTCGTCGACGAGCACGACGTTCGCTTCTTCGTCGTGTTGCATCGATCGCCGGTTGAAGTTCGTCGAACCGACCGTGGCGATCCGGCCGTCGACGGTCATCACCTTCGCGTGCATCATCGAGACCTCGTAGGTGCGGATGTCGACGCCGGCGTCGAGCAGCTCCTGATACGCCTCCTCGCCGGCGATCTGGATGAAGCGTTTGTCGTGGTACTCGCCCGGCACCAGGAGCGTGACGTGCACGCCCCGATCGACCGCGGCCACGAGCGCGTCGATGACGAACCGGTCGGGATTGAAGTAGGCCGTCGCGATGCGCAGCCGCTTCTCGGCCATCGACACCAGCGTCATGATCATCCGCCACACGTCGCTCGCTCCGGTCTCCGACGAACCGCGCACGACGAACATCGTCGTCGATCCGTGTTCGGTGAAGTCGACGTCGTGCTCGCGGCGAGCGTCGTAGCCATCCTCGTGTTGGTCGGCCCAGTTGTCGAGGAACGCGCTCAGCAGCCCGGCGACCGCCGGCCCCCTGACGGCGAGGTGTGTGTCGCGCCACTCTTCCTCATTGCGGGCGTCGCCCGTCCACTCTGCCGCGATGCCCACGCCCCCGCAGAAAGCGATCGAGTTGTCGCACACCAGGATCTTGCGGTGGGTGCGACGGTTGGCCTCCGCGATCTTCGGAACCTTCTTGTCGAAGAACGGTCGGAACCACCGCACGTCGCATCCTGCGTCGGTCATCTTCTCGATCAACGCCTCGTCGATCTTGCGTGCACCGACTGCGTCCAGCAACACGCGCACGCTGACACCCTCGCTGCGCCGCGCCCTGGAGCGCGTCGGCGAATGTGACGGCGATCTCGCCGGACCAGTACACGAAGGTCACGAAGTCGACCGTGCGCTGCGCCCCACGAATCGCGTCGAGCATGGCCGGAAAGATCTCGTCGCCGTTGCGCAGGACCCGGACCTCGTTGCCGGAGGTCGGAGGGATGCCGAGGAGGCCGTGCAGCCGGTCGATCGCGCGCTGATCGGTTTCGGCTCGACTCATCGCTGCTCAGTCAAGCAGCTCTCACCTCGATCGAGTTCGTCGGGAGTCGACGAGACGACAAGCTGAGCTGATCTCCATCGACCCTTGCGGTGAGCGCCCGTCCACCCCCGGTCGGGCGCTCGCTCGCGCTCGGCCTCCGGTCCGACCGCTCCGAGCACGCGCCGGTAACTTCGACAACGCCATGCTGCGCACTTCAGATCCCGTCGACTTCACGAATCCGATCGACGTCGAACATGCCATCCGCATCGGTCGCGCCTGGATCGAGCTGCGGCGAGGCGCATGGACGCAACACTTCCGCGCCTACCTGTTCGGCGACGAGAATCCGCTCGAACCCGGCCAGATGGACGCGCTCGACCTGCTCGCCCGCCGGGATCGCACGATGAAGCACCTCGCCGAGCGGCTCCGCATCGACCCGTCGAGCGCGACGCGTGCCGTCCAGCGCCTCGTGGCCGACGGTCTCGCCGAGCGGTACGCCGCCGACGACGACCGACGCGTCGTGATGGTGCGGATCTCCGAAGCCGGTCGCCTGCGACACGCCTCCGTCGACTCCCGCCGCGCCCACGCGATGGCCCAGATCCTGAGCGAGTTCACCGTCGACGAGCGCGCCGACCTGGCCGGTCTGCTCGATCGATTCGTGCAAGCGCTGGACGATTCGGTCGACCGGCTGAACTGAGCCGCATGCACTTCGTACGACTCGAAGCGGACGGGCCGGCTGGCCTCGCGACTCCGCAGTCGGTAGGTTCCTGACGATGGCAGACCAGGCGGTGTTCGCAGAACAGGCGATGGAGTACGCACCGCAGTTGTACGCGGCCGCGATGCGCATGACCCGCAACAAGGCCGATGCCGAGGACCTCGTCCAAGAGACGTACCTCAAGGGGTTCCGCAGCTTCCACACCTTCAACGAGGGCACGAACCTGCGCGCGTGGTTGTTCCGCATCCTGACGAACACCTACATCAACAAGTACCGCAAGAAGCAGCGCAGCTTCGACGAAAGCGATCTCGGCGACATCGAGGACCTGTATCTGTACAAGCGGATGGGCACCTTCGAAGACGCAACGATCGGCCGGTCGGCCGAGGAATCGCTGATGACGATGCTCCCCGACGACGAGGTCAAACAGGCGCTCGAGAACCTGCCCGAGAACTTCCGGCTCCCCGTGATCCTCGCCGACGTGGAGGGCTTCGCGTACAAGGAGATCGCCGAGATGCTCGACATTCCGATCGGCACGGTGATGTCGCGGCTGCATCGGGGAAGAAAGGCGATGCAGAAGACGTTGCACGACTATGCAGTCGAACGCGGGCTGCGGCGCACCGCCGGTGCGGACGAGACCACGAAGCAGGACCGATGATGGACGCATGTGACGAACCGGATTGCGCAGCAACGCTCAAGGAGCTCGACGTCTTCCTCGACAACGAGTTGTCCGACGAGGCTCGCCACTCGATCACCCACCATCTCGAAGGCTGTCCCGACTGTCACGGCGCCTTCGATTTCCATGCCGAGCTGAAACAGGTGATCGGCGAGAAGTGTCGCAACGAAGAGATGCCGACCGATCTGCTGGCACGCATCGAGCGGTGTTTCGCCACCGACTTCGACGGCGACGGCCAGATCGGCTGAGGCCGACGCGCCGGCGAGATCGATGATCTCCAACGGCGACGCCATCGTCGTGATCGTGGCCATGGCCTCGGTGTGGGCGATGACCGGGCTGATCTGGGTCATCCAGGTCGTCCACTATCCGCTCTTCGATGCGGTCGAGCGAGGTGTCGACGACGAGGCGTGGCGACGCTTCGGCAACCGCCATCGAAACGGCATCTCCTACGTCGTCGGGCCGTTCATGCTCGCCGAGGGTGTGACCGGGCTCTGGCTCGTGGCCGACCCGCCCGGCGACGTCGGCCGACTCCTGCCGACCATCGCGCTCGCCTTGATGGCGGTTGCGTACGGGACGACCGCACTGGTCTCCGTTCCGCTCCATGCACGCCTGACGGAGCGATTCGACGACGACGCGCATCGGCGCCTCGTCGCGACGAACTGGGTGCGCACGGTGGCGTGGACGAGCCGGGGCCTCGTCGTCGCCGCCATCGCGTTCGCCGCGGTGACCAGCTGACCGACCCGGTGGTGTTCCATCTGGTGCCCGACACCAGGTGGAACACATCGTCAGGGTTCGGCCAGCTCGCGGGGTCCGGTCATGTCGCAGCGGACCGGTGGCGACGAGCGTCCGGGCGGTAGTCTCATCGCATGCTCGGAATGGTCTGGCACATTTGGATCGGCGTGGTTTTGGTGGTTGCCGTGCTGATGGCGTTGGGCGGGCTGCTCGGCTACTACATGTACAGCGTCGAGGCCCAGAAGCACCCGAGTGGCAAGCGGCAGCGCCGCCACCAGGACCTCTGACTTCCGACCCGACCCGGCTCACGGACGAGCTCCTCGTCCGCTGCACGTTCCCACCGCCGACCTCGACGGTCACCTGCGCGTTCTCCGGCGGACCGGACTCGAGCGCCCTGCTCGCGCTTGCCGTCGCCGCCGACCTCGACGTCACGGCCGTACACGTTCATCACGGCGTGCGCACCAACGCAGACGACGAGGCGGCCGTTGCGGAACGGATTGCCGATCGGCTCGGCGTGGCGTTTCGTTGCGAACGCGCGATGCTCGATGACGGGCCGAACTTCGAGGCCAGGGCGCGAGCGGCCCGACGTGCGCTGATCGGACCGGACGCACTGACCGGGCACACCGCCGACGACCAGGGGGAGACCGTCCTCCTGGCACTGTTGCGCGGGAGCGGCGCGACCGGCCTGTCCGGGATGCGGCCCGACCTGCGCCATCCGCTGCTGGCCGTGCGCCGCCACGAGACCCGCGCCCTGTGCGACGCACTCCGACTCGACACCGTCGACGACCCGACCAACACCGACCGTCGCTTCCGGCGCAATCGTGTGCGCCACGAACTCCTCCCCCTGCTCGACTCGATCGCCGAACGCGACGTCATCGCGCTCCTCACGCGTTCCGCAGCGTTGCTCCGCGACGACGACCGGCTGCTCGACGAGCTGGCCGCGGACGTCGACCCGACCGACGCCCTCGCCGTGGCCGCCGCGCCGCTCCCGTTGGCGCGCCGGGCGATCCGGGCCTGGCTGAGCGTCGACGGGTACCCGCCCGATGCCGCAGCCGTCACCCGGGTCCTCGACGTCGCCACCGGCGTGGTCGCCGCCTGCGAGGTCGCCGGAGTCGGACGGATCCGGCGGTCCCACCAGCGGCTGTCGATCGAGGCCACCCCATCCGACGAGCCGCATTTTCCCTCCGCCGGTCCGACGCGGTAGCGTGATCAGCCGTCATGAACACAGCAGCGACTCGTCTCCGGTCCACGATCGGACGCCACTGATGGCTCCCCGTCTACGCGGCAAGTGGGCGCTGGGGATCACCCCGCGGAACTTCACGTGGGTGCTCAAGGACAAGATGGCGATCTGCGAACGCCCCGGAGGCGTCGGCGACAACCATCGTCGTGTTCGACGCCAGGAAGAGATCATCTGGTTGCGCGAGAACGGGTTCGGGTGCGTGATCTCGATCATCGCCGCACCGCACAACCTGCACAACTACGACGAGCTGCAGTTGCCGTACCGGCACCGCCCGTTCAACGTCGAACACCCGGACCCGTACCTCAAGTCGCTGTACACCGAGATCCGTGAGCTGCTCCGTCACGACACGAAGCTGATGGTGCACGCCGAAGAACTCGGCGATCGGCTGATCGGCGTGATGGGCGGCTACATCCGCTGGTCGGGACTGGTCGAAGACCCGACGCAGGCGATCCAGGTGACCGAGCGCATCGCAGGACGCCAGCTCGACCCGTTCGCGCGCGAAATCATCATGCGCGCCCACACGCTGCGCTGAACGATCAGCTCGCGAAGATCGCGCCGGGAACGCGCTGCAACAGGTCGAACGGGTCGACGGGCGTGTCGCGTTGGCCGGCCGGGTAGTACTCGAAGTGCAGGTGGTAGTTGCCTGCAGCGGTCCCCGAGTCACCCACGAACCCGATGACGTCGCCCTGCTCCACGCGATCGCCTTCCACCCAGCCCGCCGGATCGCTCGTGTTGTGGAAGTAGCGGTAGCGACTGCCGTCGTCACCGTCGAGCGTCCAGCCGTACATGCTCCGCTCGTGTCGACGCGACAGCACCCCGGAGACGACCGCCAACTGGGGCGTGTCGAGGTCGACCATGATGTCGACGGCCCGGTGGTAGTAGCCGCAGCAGCGGCCCCGGGTGTCGCCGAAGTTGTCGAGGACGTAGCACGTCGACTCGGCGGTGAGGATGAGGGGAAACAGGATCTCACCCTCGGCGGGCGGCTCGAACGGGAGGGTCGTCGACGGCGCGGGCACGAAAGGCGGCACCTCGATGCGTTCGGCCGGGACGACCGCGTTGGCGGCGTCGCCGAGTCGGCCGACCTCGGCCAACGTCGTGCTCGCCCGCCACGTTGCGAGGAGCCCGGCACCGACCGCCGCGCCGGTCAGCAGACGGCGACGCGAGAGCCCAGGCGACGCTGGACCATGTGGACAGTTGGGATCGTGCATCGACGACTCACGCGAACGTGACGTTCGGATCGCGCTCCAGCAGGAGATATGAGTTCCGGGCGATGTTGTCGGGGCGGTACTCGAAGTGCAGGTGATGGTTGGTGTCGCTGTTGATGCCCGAGGTCCCGGTGTTGCCGACCGCACCGATGATCTGGCCCATCTCGACGGTGTCGCCGACTTCGAGGCCCTCCGCATGGTGGTCCATGTGGAAGAACTTGTAGGTCACATTCGTCGACGCCTCGTAGAGCGTCCAGCCGTTGCCGGCGCCGTAGGTCAACCCCGAGTCGACGTACTTCTTCGTCAGCACCCCCGTCACGACGGCACGAATCGGCAACAGGTGGTCGGCCATGATGTCGGTGCCCTCGTGGCGACGGCTGCACCCGGAGCGACACGCCCCGAAGTTGTCGTTGAGGAAGCACGAGTCATCCGGCCCCACGACGATCGGGAACAGGATCGCGCCGTCGTCGAGTTCGGTGACCGTCGGTGGGACCGTCGTCGTGGTCGTCGTGGTCGTCGTGGTCGTCACACGAGTGGCCGTCTCGAGCGCAGAACCCGGTTCGTTGAGCTGTCCGGCCACCGACGCCGCCCCCGCCGAACCAGAACCGATTCGACCGAGCGTGAGTGCAGCTGCACCGATCCCGCCACCGAGGAGCGCTCGCCGTCGCGTCAGGCGCGGCTGATGCCTGCCGGATGAAGCGGGGGTCGTGGAGTCGGTGGTCATCGGTGGAGTACCCGGGCCGCGCCGCGACCTCGGGAATGGTCATGTCATCGGCCCAACCGCTCGACGACTTGATCGAATTCTCCCCAATCTATGACAGCATGATGACGACAACGACATCAGATCGACATATTTGTCGCGATTTCGACCCGGCGCAGTCGTGGGGTCAGGCACCACATCCGTCGCGGGGCCCGACGGTCGTGTCGAGCGACGGGATCGCCAGGAGCGGCAGCGGGTCGACCGCCGACGCCGACGACGCACCGTCCAGGCGGACCTCGAAGTGGAGATGGGGGTAGTTGGCGTTGCCCGTCTTGCCCATGGTGCCCAACACGTCGCCGCGCCGCACGGCCGAGCCCACTTCGAGCCCCGGCTCGAATTCGTCGACGTGGTGGTAGCGGTACGACACCCCGGCGCCGTCCTCGAGGATCCACGCGTTGCCCTGTGACCCGGCGAGGAATCGTTGCCCCTCGATCACCCCGTCGATACACGAGACGAGCACCCTCGGCACTTCGTCGTCGGTCGGAAAGACGTCGATGCCCCGGTGTGCGCACGACCCCCGCGAGACGCTGAACCCGCCGAAGTTGTCGAGCACGACGATGCCGGGGCCGGGCAGGACGGGAAAGGTCAGCTGCTGACCGACGCGTGTGCGCACTGCGGGCTCGATCGCCGACGCCGGATCATCGACGAGGAGCAACCCACCGTCGGCGGCCAGGCGACCACCACGAAGGACTGTGGCGGCCGCCACACCGGTGATCGCGACGGCACCGAGCGAACCGAAGAATTGGCGACGGGTCGTACTAGCGTGGTGTGTCATGGCAGGTCAGCGGGTGTTCGTGAGCGGCGTCGGCGGCGAACTCGGCACCCAGGTCGCCAGTCTGCTCGAAGCCGAACCGTGGGTCGAATCCTGTTCGGGTATCGATGCCGATCCGCCGCGGAGCAGGTTCAAGCGTACGGCGTTCCACCGGATCCACCCCGACGAACACGATCGGATCGTCGAGACCGTGCTCGACTTCGATCCGCACATGCTGGTCCATCTCGGCGTGTGGGAACCCGATGCGCGCGCCAATCCGAGCGCGGCCGCTCGGCTCACCGACAACGCGGCGATTTCGATCCTCGGTGCTGCAGCCGAGTGTCCGTCGCTCGAGCACGTGATACTCCGCAGCGGCATCGAGGTGTACGGCGCAGGCCGCGGCACACTCACCCGGCCCGACGAGTTCGCACCGATCCGGCCGACGTCGGAGTACGGCCACACCGTCGCCGACATCGAGCGGACCGCCGCGAGTGTCGCGGCCCGCGTCGGGGTCACGGTCGGCGCCGTTCGCCTCGCGTCGGTGATCGGCCCCCACGTCCCCTCACCGCTCGGCCGGCTCCTCCGGCTCCCGGCCGTCCCGTTCAACGCCGTCAGCGACCCGTCGTTCGCCGTGATCCGCCAGAGCGACGCGGCCCGGGCGATCGTCGCCGCCGCCCGAGAACGGCTCGCCGAGCCGGTGAACGTCGTCGCCCCGGGATCGATCACCGCGCTGCAGGCGGCTCGGCGCGGGGGGCGCATTCCGGTGCCGACCATGGGTCTGCAATGGTCGGTCGTGCGGCGCATGACCCATCTCGCCGGTGCGCCCATTCCCGACCACGTCGCCGAGCTGCTGCAGCACGGGCGCTTGGCCGACAACGGCCGGATGCGCGAACTGATCGGCGTGGTGCCGGAACAGACCACCGCCGACGTGATCGACGATCTCTTCGGGTGGCCGAGCGTCATCCGCCAACCCGCCCGGAAGCAGGTCGCCTGATGGCCCCACTCGCCGACGTGGTCCACTTGCCCACCCGCGCCGCCACCAAGGCGACCCCACCCGTGCGGACCATCGGGCGGACCGTGTCGCACACCAACCGCCGCGTGAGCAGTGCGATCGAGTCGTTGACCAACGCTGCGACCGAAGGCGTCCGCGCCGCCAGTCGCCGACTCACCGAGGAGCCGTCCGGGGCCACCGATGACTGGGGTCGCGATCCGATGCTCGTCCGCAACATGATGTTCCTGGCACAACTGCGATGGACCGTGTCCACCGGTGGCGATCAGCATCTTCCGAAACGGCGGGGCGCGCTCGTGGTCGTCAACGCGCCGCGGCTGTCGAACAGCGCCGTGTTCACCGCGTTCGCGATCAGCGAAGCGGTCGACCGGCCGGTGCGCTTCGTCGGCCGCCGCAACCTGGCGCCGCTGGACGCGTTCGATCGACGAATCGGCGGGCTGCTCGACGATCCCGACGAGATCGCCGGTGCATTACGCGCTCGACGAGATCGTGGTCCTGGGCGCGAGCACGGCACCCGGGCTGCGCTCGGTCGGCCCCGTCGATCACACGATCATCGGCGCCGCATTGGCCACCGCGACGCGGGTCTTTCCCGCAGCGACGACGTCGAGTCCGTTCGCACGCGGCGCGCGTGTCGAGATCGGCCCGGCGTCTCGCCCACCGCGCAAGCGGCGCGGGCCGCTCACCGAACTGGAGCTGGCCGACCGCGTCCGCGACGACGTCCATGCCCTGCTGATGGAGATGGGCGAACTGAACACCGGCACCCCCTTCGACTGGCTGCCGATCACGGGAATCGGAGGGCGCTGATGACCTACGTCCGAGCGAGCGACGGGACACGCATCCACTACTCGAAGACGGGCCGCCCGGGTGGCCCCCCGGTGCTGTTCATCCAGGGCCTCGGTGCCGGCAAGACCGGTTGGGCGCTGCAGCGTCTCGCGACCGCTCCGTGGTACCAGGGCATCGCGCTCGACAATCGGGGCGCGGGACGCAGCGACAAGCCACACACTCCGTACAGCCTCGAACAGATGGCCGACGATGCGATCGCCGTGCTCGACCACGCCGGCATCGAGACCGCACACGTCGTCGGCGCGTCGATGGGCGGGGCGATCAGCCAGATCATCGCCGTGAAGTACCCGGAGCGCACTCGTTCGATCACGCTCGCCTGCACCGCAGGTCAGAACCACCCGTGGCGCGAGGAGCTGTTGAGGGAGTGGCGGGACAACGCGCTCGAGGGCGGGATGGGCATGATGAGCCGCGAGGCGTTCCGTTGGGTCATCGGCCCACGGTCGTTCCGCCGGTTCCTCCCGGCGATGACCTGGCTGGGACCACTCGCGCTGGGTCGCCCGTCGCACGCCTTCGCCAACCAGGTCGAGGCGATCCTCGACGTCGACATGTCGATGGTCGACGAACTCGAGAACATCGACGTGCCGGTGCTCGTCATGGCGGGCAATCAGGACATCCTGACGCCGCGCGGTGACAGCGAGGAGTTGGCCGAGCGGATTCCGACCGCCGAGTTGGTCGTGATCAGCGGCGCAGCACACGGCTTCATGGTCGAACACGCATCGACGTTCAACAACGTGTTCCTCGAGTTCCTCGGCCGCGCGGAGCGGGCCTGGACCGAGCGCGGCGACGCCTCGCAACGATCGACACCCCAGAGCGCATGAAGGTCGTGATCGTCGGCGCGGGGATCGCCGGGCTGGTCGCTGCCCGCGAGCTCGCGGCACACGACGTCGACGTGCGCGTCGTCGACAAAGGACGTTCCGTCGGCGGCCGTCTGGCGACGCGGCGGATCGGTGACGCCCGGCTCGATCACGGGGCGCAGTTCTTCACGGTGCGGACGCCGGCGTTTCAGACGCGCGTCGACGACTGGGTCGAGCGCGGGGTCGTCCACGTCTGGAACCACGGGTTCGACGACGGCGACGAGCATCCGCGCTATGTCGGCTCGGCCGGGATGAACTCGATCGCGAAGGACCTCGCCGTGGGGGTCGACGTCGAAACATCGACGATGGCCTTCACCGTTCGGGAATCGGTCGACGAGACCCGCTGGGAGCTCGTCATCGACGACGGGACGTCGCGAGCCGCCGACGCCGTGATCCTGACCTGCCCGATCCCGCAGGCCACCGCGCTGCTCGTCGACTGTGGCGTCGAGCTCGAGGGCACGCTCGTGCGCACGCCGTACGACCGCACGATCGGCCTCCTCGCCACGCTGGACGGTCCGGCGGCGTTGCCGGCCGCAGGGGGCGTGCAGCACGGCGACGAGGTGTTCAGCTTCATCGGCGACAACGCGTCGAAGGGCATCAGCGACGCGCCGGCGGTCACGTTCCACGCCAACCCCGAGTGGAGCGAGGCACACTGGGACGACGCCGACCTCCTCGACCAGCTGAGCGCAGCCGCCACGCCATGGCTCGGCAGCGCCTCGATTCTCGAAGCTCAGATCAAGAAGTGGCGCCTCGCCACGCCACGGTCGATCTGGCCCGATCCGTGCTGGACCACCGGCGACGGCACGATCGTGCTGGCCGGCGACGCCTTCGCCGGCCCGAAGGTCGAGGGCGCCCACAACTCCGGCCTCGCCGCCGCACACGCCCTGCTCGGCTGATCCGGCCCCGTCGGCCGCCGGGAGAACACGCCCGCACCTCGGTTCGTGTGACCGAATGCGACACCCGGCGACACATTCGGTCACACAGACCCGGCTGGGCCCGGGGGGCGGGACGGGCCCCGTGATGGAGAGCGTCAGGAGTCGGGCGGGGCGACGTCGGGGTCGAGCACCGGCAGGGTGCTGGACGTCGGGGTGACGATCGAGCCGTCGAGCGATCCGTCGTACCCCGTCGTCGTCGGCGGCTCGACGAACTCCTCGCCACAGATCACCGCGGTCACCTGGCGGGTCTCGAGATCGACGACCGTCGTACTCCCCGGCCCGAACCGGCGCAGGAAATCACTGAAGTTCACGACGTCGTCACCACACGTCGCCTCGTCACGTTCGATGACCGGCGCATAGAGCACCTCCCACCCGTTGACGAACATGGCATAGCCGTCCTGGAGGTCGACGATCGGGGGCAGCTCGACCGTGTCGCTCGGGCCCCTCGGCATCAGCGAGAACCAGACCACCGCGTTGCCGAGTACATCGGCGACGAGCACACACCGGTTCGGGTCGTCGACATTCGCACACGTGACCTCGCCGGGTGTCCCCGGGGCGACCCGCGCCGTCCGGTCGGCGTCGAGGACCAGGTCGAGCACGCCGACCGACAACCCGTCCTCGCCGACCTCGAAGTCGGGTGAGGCCACGACGAACGCGACCGGCTCGATCAAGTCGACCCGGCGTGCGATCAAGTTGCCGTCCTCGTCGAACGTTGCCGGTGCGACGACCGCGATCTCCCCCTGCTTCACCTCACGGGCGATCGCGGTGTCGACACCGATCGCCAAGAGCACGAGGGCACCGATGGCGGCGAAGAACCGCCACGTGAACAACTGTCTCACCGAGGCAACGGTACCGAAGCCGTCGGGTCGGCAAGCGGCACCCTCGACGTGACGGACGTCAGCGCGCTGCAGCGACCGCGGCGGCGCGTGCCGTGGCGTCGCCGATGCGCTCGATCACGTCGTCGGTGTGGGCGAGGCCGACGAAGATCGCCTCGTACGCACCGGGCGCCATCGCGACGCCTTCGGTGAGCATCGCCCGGAAGAATGCGGCGTACGCGGCCTCGTCGGTCGTCTTCGCGTCATCGAAGTTCCGGACCGGATTGGCCGCCTCGGCGCCGCACACGATGCCGACGAGCGTGCCGACGACCGGGAACCGTGCCGCAAAGCCGGCACTCGCGCACGCGTCGCGCATCAGCGCCGCCAGGCGTCGGGCACGCGCCAACAGCTCGATGTACACATCGGGCGTCAGCTGATCGAGTGCCGCGAGGCCTGCAGCCGTCGCGAGCGGGTTCCCCGAGAGGGTTCCCGCGTGGAACACCGGGCCGAGGGGAGAGAGTTGCTCCATCACGTCGGCCCTCCCACCGATCGAGCCGATCGGCAACCCGCCGCCGATGACCTTGCCGAAGCAGGTGATGTCGGGCACGATGTCGTACTTCTCCTGGGCGCCACCCGACGACAGGCGGAACCCCGTGATGACCTCGTCGAAGATCAGCAACGCGCCCACGCGATCGCACTCGTCACGCAGACCCTGCAGGAATCCCGGCTCGGGCGCCACGACACCCATGTTCGCTGCGACCGGCTCCACGATGACGGCCGCCACCTCGTCGGTGAGGGCCGGCACGACGTTGTACGGCGCGACCATCGTCTCGGCCACGGCTGCGTTCGGAACACCGGCCGTTCCCGGCAAACCGAGGGTGGCGATGCCGCTCCCACCGGCGACGAGCAGTGCGTCGGTGGCCCCGTGGAAGTTGCCGGCGAAGGTGACGATGCGATCGCGACCGGTGACACCGCGCGCGAGTCGGATCGCCGTGCTCGTCGCCTCGGTGCCCGAGTTCATCAACCGCACCCGTTCACAGCTGGGCACGCGCTCGGAAATCGCCTCGGCGAGCTTCATCTCACGGGGAGTCGGGGCCCCGTACGACGTCCCGTCGCCCACCGCCGCCGACACCGCCGCCGTGATCGCCGGGTGTGCGTGGCCGAGGATCACCGCGCCATAGCTCTGCACGAGGTCGAGATAGGTCGTGCCCTCGACGTCGGTGATCGTGGCTCCCTCGGCTCGGGCGACCACATAGGGCTCACCGCCGACCGATCGGAACGCACGAATCGACGAGTTGACCCCGCCGGGTATCGCTGCGCGACTGCGCTCGAACAGCGCGTGATTCGACGGCACCCCCGCGCCGGTGCACACGGTCGGGGAACACCCGGCAGCGACACACGCCTCGGGATCGCAGTACGGAATCGTGTGGTTCATCGGGGCTCCTCAGGGACCGGTGGCGCCCGGGCGGGCTGCGCGTTCGGCGAACCAGCGGGCGAAGTAGGTCAAGATGATCGTGGCGCCGGCGCGCTTGATCGCGGTGAGATGCTCCAACGCCACGGCATCGGCATCGACCCAACCGCGTTCGCCGGCCGCATGGATCATCGCGTACTCGCCACTGACGTGGTACGCCGCGACGGGAACGTCGACGTGTGCGGCCACCTCGGCGATGACATCGAGGTAGGCGAGCGCCGGCTTGATCATCACCATGTCAGCGCCCTCGGCGATGTCGAGGTCGACCTCGCGCATCGCCTCGCGAGCGTTGCGGAAGTCCTGCTGGTATCCCTTGCGGTCGCCGCCGTCGGCGATCGAGACGTCGACCGCGTCACGGAACGGCCCGTAGAGGGCGCTCGCGTACTTCGCGGAGTACGCGAGGATCGAGACCGCATGGAATCCGGCGTCATCGAGCGCGTCCCGGATCACCCCGACCTGGCCGTCCATCATCCCGCTCGGCGCCACGACGTGGGCGCCCGCGGTCGCCTGCGCGATCGCCGCGTTCGCATAGATCTCCAGCGTTGCGTCGTTGTCGACCACGCCGTGCTGATCGACGATCCCGCAGTGGCCGTGGTCGGTGTACTCATCGACGCACAGATCGGCCATCAGCACGATCGAGTCACCGAACTCGGCCCGCAACTCGCGGAGCGCGACCTGCACGATTCCGTCCGGGTCGCACGCGCCGCTCCCGACCGCGTCCTTGTGCGCCGGGACGCCGAACAGGATGACGGCCTTGATCCCGAGACCGATCAGCTCACCGACCTCGGCGCGCAGTGACGCCAGGGTGTGCTGGACGACCCCGGGCAAGGACTCGATCGGCTGCGGTTCGTCGATGCCTTCGCGGACGAACAGCGGAGCGACGAGGTCGTCGACCCGCACGTGCACATCGGCGACGAGATCGCGGAGCGCAGCGCTTCGTCGGAGACGTCGCGGTCGCACGCTCGGCCGGTCGGAGGAGTGGCCGTTCACACGCACAGCCTACGAGCGGGGCTGCATGACCACCCAGATCGCCGGGCATCGCTCGAACCCACCGCAGGTCGGCGGGGCGATTGCCAGCAGGAACGCAACACCGGCAAGTAGCGTCGGAGCGTGTCCGTACAGGCCTGGTTCTCCAATGACGACGTCGACATCGATCCGGGATCGTCGCTCACCCTCAAGCTGTCGGTACAGAATCTCGGCGATGCCACCGAGAGCTACACGATCGTGCCGAGTGGGCTCACCGCCGACTGGGTGACGGTCGAGCGGGGCAACATCACGCTGTTCGGCGGCTCGCTGGACGTCGTCGACGTCGAGATCTCGCCGCCGAAGCTGCCCTCGACGACCGCCGGGCCCACCGTGGTCGGCGTGCGAATCATCCCCTCGAACGACCCCGACGAGACCGTGGTCGCCGAGACGACGTTGAACGTCCGACCCTTCGACGACCGCCGGATCGTCGCACTGCAGCCGGTGATCCGGGCGCGACATCGGGCGAACTACGAGTTCATGGTCGAGAACCACGGCAACGGACTGGCGAGCTGCCGGATCCGGCTGATCGATCCGTCCGACCGCGTCGACGGCAACTTCGATCCGCCCGCCGTCGGCGTACCACCCGGGGGTGCCAGCCTCGTTCGGCTCAAGGCGAAGGCCAAGCGCGGTGTGTTCCGTCGCGCGACTCGCACGCTCGACTTCGAAGTCGAGGCCGAACAGCCGGGGCACGATCCGTCGGCCACCGACCTGTCGCTGGTGCAGCCGCCGACGGTGCCCGGTGCGGTGATCGGCCGGGTGTTGGCAGTGCTCGTCCTCGTGGGTGCGGCGGTGGCCGCATGGTTCGGCGTGATCCAGCCGGCGATCGACGACGCCGCGACCGACGCGGTGGACGAGCAGTTGGCTCAGTTCAACCAGGCGGTCAACGAGATCGCCGAGGGCAACGACGTCGTGGTGCCGGTCACGACGATCGTCGACCCGGACAGCGGGCGTCCGAGCACCGACGAGGGCGAGCCGGCCTTCTTCCGCTTGAGTGTCACTCCGCCGGCCCTGGAGATCGCCGACGCCGTCTTCACCGTCGAAGACGGGATGCTGTTCGATCTGACCGACCTCCGCGTCGAGAACGCCAACGGCGATACCGGGCGTGCAGCCCTGCTCGTCAACGGCGAGGAGGCGTTCGTGTGGTCGCTCGAGAACATCCGCGGCTCGCTGTTCGAGCCGAACATCACGCAGATCCGACTCGAGCCCGGCGACAACCTCACGTTCAGCGTGCGCTGCGACGTCGTCGGTGACCCTGCACTCGCCACCTGCTTCAACGCCGTCAACATCGGCGGACGCTCCATCGAGATCGACGAGATCTGACACCACCCGAGTCGGTCGCCGCCGCCTCGACGACGCGGGGCGCAAACGGCGAGTTGGCGTCAGCCGAGGCCGAAGCCGGGGAGACCGATGTAGGTCTGGTTCTCCTCGACCACCTCGACCGGTGCGCTGGCTGCGGCGCCGGAGTCGGACTGCACGACGATGCGGCGATCGCCGCCGCGCTCGTTCGGATCGACCGGCACCCGGACCAGGAAGCTGCCCTCGGCATCGGTGACGGCGGTGACCGATGAGTTCGGACCGTCGCCGAACACGATCGTCACCTCGGTGTTGGGCGGATACTGACTGCCCGCAGCGAGGAAGTCCCGACCGGCCTCGACCGACTCGGTGTCGATCTCGACGACCGGCTGGTACTCACCGTCGCCGGCGAGCACCATCGTCGTGTACTGGTCGTCGCGTGTGGCCAGTTCGACGAGCGCCGTGCGCCGACCGGCATCGGAGGGCGTGAAGATGACCCCCACACTGCACGCCGCACGCGGGTTGAGCGGCCGGAACACGCAGTTGTTGGTGGCGAACTCGAAGTCCGCTGCGTGCGCACCCGAGATCTCGAACGAGGTGATCTCGGTCGGGCTGAAGCCGATGTTGTTCAGGTCGAACTGGAACTCGACGCTCGGCTCGCCGACGACGACGGTGCCGATGTCGATGCTCGCCGGCTCGATCCGCAGCGCCGGGTTGCCGCCGGCACCTTCGAGCGTCGCCGACACGGAGACGGCACCGAAGCCTTCTTCGGCGACGGTCAGGACGGCGCTCGACGCCCCCGGAGCCGACGGTGTGAACGTCAGCGCCACGGTGCAGTCGCCGCCGGCCGGTACCGAGATGTCGAACAGGCAGGTGCTCTTCTCGGGGTTGATCTCGAAACGGGGATCCGACACGGTCACCGACGTCGGGCGGAACGACGACGGACCGTCGTTGATGACAGCGACGTACCACTCGTCACTCGCGAGGCCGACGAGGGTGGTGCCCATGTCGGCGTCGGGCAGCGACAGCAGCGGATCGGACGAACGGGCAACGACCTGGCGACCGGCGAGCGCACCGTCGGCGAGGAGATCGGCGGCGGCGGCGGTGTCGAACACGGCGGTGCGGCCCGTGTCGCTGAGGTCGGGATGCGCGTGGACACCGGGCGTCGGCAAGACGGTGCCGACGGCGTTGGTGAGGCGTGTGAGGTGACCGTTGCGGACCTCGGCGAGGAGCAGATCGCCGTCGTCGCCACTGCCGACGCCGGGAACCTCGATCAGCTGCAGGTTCGGAGCGCGTGTGACGAAGGCGACGAGTTGTCCATCGCCGGAGATCGACGGCTGTGTCGACGGCGACGTCCCGGCGACGGGCAGCTCGTCGCTCGTGGCGTCGTTGCGGACGCTGACGATGTCGATCGAGGCAACCTCGTCGACGCCGATCTCGCCGTCGTCGTCGCTGTCGCGATCGACGACGAAGATCTGGCTGGGGCAGCCGGCGGCGCAGTCGGGGTATTCGGCCGAGGCGAGGCCCGTGTCCGACGAGACGAACGTGATCGAATGGCCGTTCCGCGAGACGTCTGGCTCGGATGCTCCGGCGATCGACGGCGTGCCGTCGGGCAGCGCGCTGATCAGCGTCACGGCCTCGAACGGGTCGGCCTCGGCGATCGTCCACGAGTACACCTGTGCGGTTGCAGGGCCGCCATCGACGAGACCCGGCGACCAGCCCGGCACCGCTTCGGACGACGTGGCGTCGGAGCGGTAGACGAGGTGCGCGCCGTTGTCCGACAGCACCGGCTGGTCGAGACCGAAATGGATGAACGTGTCGGTCGGCGAGTCGGCGGGCGACCCGGCGACGAAGCGTGAACGCGTCACATCGTCGATCGGCACGGTGGCATCGACCAGCGAGATGGTGGTGATGCCCTCGGCATCGAACAGATGGTCGGCAGGATGCGTGTAGGCGATCAACGTCCCACTGCGCGAGATCGTCGGCGGTGCCACGACGACGTCGTCGCGGGCGATACCACCCGATCCCGTTCGGCTCGAGACGAGCTCCCAGTCGCCGATGGCGCCGTCGCAGTGCGGCAGCGTCGAGCGATACACGTCCCAGCGCTCGCCCGTGTCGTCGTCACGGAACACGTCGAGCGCCATCTGGGTGACGGCGACGACCGCGCAACCGTTGCCCGAGATGATGGGGTGCACGGTGTCGCCGGAGCGCAGCGCTTCGGGCACCGGGCTCAACTCCGTGGTCTCACCGGTGCCACGGTCGGTGAGGAAGATGGTGGACGTGCGCGGATCCTCGGGCGACAACGGCGCGCCCTGGAACACCACGTAGCGGCCATCGCCGGAGACCGACGGGTTGGCACCGATCGCCGTGCCGACCGCTGCGGTGTCGACATCGGCGGGTGCGGCCTCGGCCTGCGTCAGCACGAACTGGGGGCTGGCCCCCACGCCGCCGGTACTCGACGACATCAACAATCCGGCGAGGAGCGCGGCGGATCCGGCGAGTGTCCGGCGCCGATTGCGCTCACTGCGGCGGTCGTCTGCCACGTTGCTCCTCATCTGGTCGGTCGTCGGTTGCGAGGGCGATTCGGTCCTCGATCCGACGTCTTGGCGGAAAGTCTGCCAGGAACCGGTGCCAAACTTCACGTCGCCCGGGGTGAACCCCAGGCCTCGATCAGTTCGGCGACGACTCCTGCAAGTGAGTGATCGGCAGCGATGTGGGTGACCTTGAGCCCTGATTCGGCCGCAACCGACGCGGTCGTCGGCCCGATCGCCAGCACGATCCGCGGGAGTTCGAACGCCCCGCCGCCGACCGCATCGACCCACGCCTGCGCCGCCGATCCGCTGGTGAAGACGACCGCGTCGGCCCGCGAGATCGCATCGAGGTCGGCGGCGTCCGGCCGGCGCAGCACGGTGCGATAGGCGACGACCGCAGTGACGTCGTGACCCGCCTCGTTCAGACCGTCGACCAACGTGGCCGCCGCACGATCCGCCTGCGCGACCAACACCCGGCACGGCGCCGGATTCCGTCGGACGAACTCCTCGACGAGTTCGGTGGCCAACTGTCGCGTCGGCACGAGGTCGACCTGGCGCCCACATCGGTCGATCACCCGTTGCGCGGTCGCCGTGCCGACCGCGGCCACACGGAGCTCGGGACGCGCGGCGACCTCCCCGGCGATTCGGTCGACTCCCGCCGCCGATGTGACGACGACCCAATCGGGGTCGCTGCGCCAACCCTGGACCAGCGCCGCCGGGTCGGCGTCGACCACCTCGATCAACGGCGCATGGATGACGTCGGCCCCCGCGTCGTCGAGGAGCCGTCCCAGCTCGCCGCGCTGCTCACGGGTCACCACGACGGTGCACCCACTGAGCGGCCGGTTCACCCCAGGCGCTCCTGCAACCGTCGAGCGGCCGCTCGTGCGACGTCGAGGTCGCCGAGGTGATCGGCGCCGCCGGGAGACAGCGCGATGACGTCACCGACCGACGTCGCCCGCTCCGGGTCGGCGAGAAACACGTGCAACTCGCTCGCGGGCGACGTGCCCGGCCACCGGGAGGGAGCACCCGCTGCCGAGCTCTGCGAGGAATGCCCGCTCGACCTCGACCCGACGGCGTGTCGGACCGTGATCGACCGTCGTCAACGCCTCGATGGTCGCGGCGTCGTCGACGCGGCACTCGACGGCCACACATCCCTGGCCGACGGCGGGCACGAAGCGCTGGGCATCCATCACCTCGTCGATGCGATCGGTCAGGTCGAGAATCTCGAGCGCGGCGCGGGCCATCACGATCGCGCCACCGTCGGGGATCTTGCCCAACCGCGTCTCGATGTTGCCGCGCAGCTCGACGAAACGGAGATCCGGTCGCACCGCCGAGAGCTGGGCGCGGCGGCGCACCGACCCCGACGCAACGGTCGCTCCGACCGCGAGGCCGTCCAGCGTCGAACCGATCAGCACGTCGTGTGGGCTCCGACGCTCCGTGAACGCAGCGATGACCAGCCCGGGAGCCGGCTCGGACGGCAGGTCCTTGGCGGAGTGGACCGCGAGATCGGCGCGACCGTCGAGGACCGCCCGCTGGACCTCCTTCACGAACACCCCCTGCCCACCGATCGAGTGGAGCGGCACGTCCTGGCGCCGGTCGCCGGTGGTCTCGATCAGGACGAGCTCGACCATCACGCCCGCCGGCGGCCGCGACCGACGCGGCAACCACCTCGGCCTGGGCACAGCGCCTGGCGCGAACCGCGCGTTGCGAGACGGAGTGGAGCGGTGGTGGTCGGCACGAGCCAGCGGTCGCTCAGCCGAGATCGAACAAGTCGCGCACGGCCGCGGCGTTTCGGTCGCCCTGCGGCGTTCCGGCGCCGGTCTTCAAACGGACCGACGGTTCGTGCAGCAGCTTGGACACGATCGCCTTCGTCAGTGCCTCGACGGCCGCTCGGTCGGCGTCGGACAGATCCGAGAGACGACTCGAGAAGCGCTCGAGTTCGGCGGCTCGGACGGCGTCGGCGGCCTGCCGCATCGATGCGACGAGCGGCGCAGCCTGACGTGCGGTCTGCTCGACGTTGAAGTTCTCGACCTCCTCGGCGACGATCCGCCGCACCATGTCGGCCTCTTTGGCGCGCTGGGCGCGACCTCGATCGGCCCAGTCGCGCAGGTCGTCGAGATCGAACACGGTGACCCCGTCGAGATCGGCGACGCCCGGTTCGACGTCACGCGGGACGGCGATGTCGACGACGAGGAGCGGACGATCCACACCAGCCCGCGCCCGTTCGATGGCCTCGACGGTGATGACCGGCTCGCCCGAGCCCGTGGAGGCGACCACCACATCGGCGGCGGCGAGCGCCTCGTCGAGACGATCGAAGCCCATGGCATCGGCACCGACCCGCTGGGCCAACGCCGCGCCCCGCTCGGGCGACCGGTTGACCACGCAGATGTCGGCGCCGCCGGCCTTGTGCAGTGCGACCGCCACGCCCTCGCCCATCGATCCGGCACCGACCACGGCGACACGCCGATCGGACAGGTCACCGGCGACATCGGCGAGCATCTCGACTGCGGCGTGACTGACCGATGCCGTTCCCCGCCCGATCGCCGTTTCGCTTCGCGCCCGCTTACCGGTTTCGACGGCCGTGCGCATGAGCAGATTCAGCCCGGATCGGGCGGCGGATTCGTCGAGTGCGACCTGCCAGGCGGAACGGATCTGGCCGAGGATCTCACCCTCGCCGAGCACGGCGGAGTCGAGACCGGCCGCCACTTCGAACAGATGTCCGACCGCCGAGCTGCCGTGCTCGCTGAACAGGTGCGGGCCGAGTTCGTCGACGTCGAGCTCGCCGAGCTCGCAGAGGAAGTCGCGGATGTCGGCGTACGCGCCGTGGAACCGCTCGGCGATGACGTACACCTCGGTGCGATTGCACGTCGACAGCACGACCGCTTCGCGAATGTTGTCACGCTGCGCCAGTCCCGAGACTCGCTTGGGCAGGTCGTCGGGCGCGATCGTGAGTCGCTCGAGCAACGGCAGCGGACCGCTGCGATGGTTGACGCCGACGACGAGGATGGACATGTCGCGACCAGCCTAGGCCGACGCCCCGCGTCGACCATTGCCGGGAACCGCCTTCAGCTTGGTCGCCTGGCGGACGTTCGCCCGGCGCTGCTCGTGGTAGCTCAGAATCTGCAACTCGACGGCGAGGTCGACCTTGCGGACGCTGATGCCGTGCGGCACGTTGATGATCGTCGGCGCGAAGTTCAAGATGCTGGTGATGCCCGGCTGCGACGAGCGAATCGGCGGCATCCTGCGCAGCGGCGCCGGGCGTCGCGATCACGCCGATCGAGATCTCCTGGGCCTGCACGATCGCAGCGAGTTCGTCGACCTGGCGGACGCGTACACCACCGACGACGGTGCCGACCTTCTTCGGGTCGACGTCGACGACGCCACCGACCGGGAACCCGCGTTCGCCGAAACCGCCGTACCCGGCGAGCGCTTTGCCGAGGTGGCCGGCGCCGACGATCACGACGTGCCACTCGTGGGTCAGGCCCAACTCACGCTTGATCTGGAACACCAGGAACTCGACGTCGTAGCCGACGCCGCGGGTGCCGTAGCTGCCGAGGTAGGACAGGTCCTTGCGGACCTTGGCGGCGTTCACGCCACCGAGTTCGGCCAGCTCCTCCGACGAGATGTTGGTGGTCCCGAGCTCGAACTGGTCGGACAGCAACTTGAGGTAGACGGGCAGCCGCGCGACGGTCGCTTCGGGAATCCGACGTCGAGTCCGCTGGCCAGCCACGTCCCTAACCTAGGACGCTTGTGCACAGTTTCACAAAGCTGTGCTCGGGCATTTCGCAACCTGTAACCGATGTCTCACCCCGACGCCCGACTGCCCGGTCAGTCGAGAAGTTGGCGCCGGACGAGCTTGCCGCTCGCGTTCCGCGGGAGCTCGTCGACGAACAAGACCTTGTTCGGGCACTTGTACCGGGCCAGATGGTCGAGACAGAACTCGATGAGGGTCTCCTCGTCGATGTCGGAGCCATCGGCCGCCACGACGAACGCCTTGACGGCCTCGCCGGTGTGCGGGTGCGGAACCCCGACCACACCGACCTCCTCGACATCGGGGTGACTCGCGAGGACGTCTTCGACCTCGGCCGGGTACACGTTGAACCCCGAAACGATCACGAGGTCCTTCGCACGATCGACGATCCAGATGTAGCCGTCGTCGTCGACGGTCGCCATGTCGCCGGTACGCAGCCACCCGTCCTCGGTGAGCACCGCATCGGTCGCGTCCGCGTCTCGGTAGTACCCGGCGAAGACGTTCGGGCCGCGCACCCAGATCTCACCCACGTCGCCGGCGGGGATGTCGCCGTCGGCGTTGACGAGACGCACCTCGACCCCGTCGAGTACCCGACCGACCGATCCGAAACGCACCGGTGCGCCGAGCGACGACGTGACGATCGGCGACGCCTCGGTGAGGCCGTACCCCTCGCGGACCTCGACGCCGAAACGGTCGCGCATCAACTGCGACGTTGCGATCGGCAGCTTCGCGGCACCCGACAACCCGAGGCGGATGTTCGCGAACTCGCTGCCCTGCAGCTCGTCGAAGTACGCGAACGCGGACCACATCGACGGCGAACCGGGCAGCACCGTGACACCGCGGTCGGCGATCGTGTCGACCGCGGTGACCGGGTCGAAGCGCTGCACGAGCAACACGGTGGCACCGACGGACAGCCCGAGGTTGAGCGAGACGTTCAAGCCGAAGATGTGGAACAGCGGCAGCACCGTGTAGATCACGTCGTCGGCGACCACATGGCCCGTCCGCGGTCATGCTCTGCTCGATGTTCGCGAGCAGATTGCCGTGCGTGAGCATCGCCGCACGCGGCTTGCCGGCCGTCCCGCTCGTGAACATCAGCGTCGACAGATGATCGGGGTCGACGTCGACACGTTCGACCGGTTCCGCGGTCAGCAGATCATCGATGAGCACCTCGCCATCGGCCGCATGATCGCGATCACAGGTGATGACGGTCGTGACCGACGGGACCGCGGAGCGATCGACGTTGGCCCATGTCGCCGCGCTCAACTTCTCGATCACGACCACCGACGCGCCGACGTTCGCGATCTCCGGCTCGAGCTCCGGTGCGGGGCTGAGCGGGTTCAACGGGACGGCGACCGCGCCGAGCCCGAGTGCGGCGTAGTAGGCGATCACGAAGTGATCCGAGTTGCTGCACAGCAGCGCCACACGATCGCCGTCACGAACGCCGAGCGATGCCAGCCCACCGCGCAGGCGGTCGACCTGCTCACGGAGTCGACCGTAGGTCGTCGGTCGCCCACGATGGATCAGCGCGATCGCGTCGTCGGGATGGTCGTCGATGATGCTGGCGAGATTCACCTGAGGCCTCCGCGATGACGTCAGAGTTGGACCAGTGACACGATCCCGGCGATCAGGATCGCGGCGAGCAGGATGCCGAGGGCGAGTGTGGTTGCTGGACGCATGGGTCACGAACGCTAACGGGTCGTGAGGTCGACCTTGACGGTGACCCCGTCGTCGCCGTCGTCGGCGAGTGGGGTGATCACGACCTGGTCCCCGTCGGCGAGACCCAGTTCCTCGGCGGCGGAGCGTTGGTCCATGACCAACGCGAGCATGCCGTTCGAGTCGACGACCAACCCGACGGCGCCGCTCGCGACCTCCGAGAACGACCCGACTCGCCGCGCGGCACGGGTCGTGCCGCCGGTCGGGTCGGTCGGGGCGCTGCAGCGCACCTCGACGACGTCGGCGAATCCGGTGGGGATGTCGTCGGGCCCGACGTTGAGCTGGACGTTGCCGAAACGGTCGGTCCAGAGGGCCTGAGCGATGACGGTCGAATCGTCGATCTGCGGGAGCGGGACCACGCCGGGGACGAGCAGGTCGGCGTCGACCTCGTCGCCCAACTCGAGGAGATCGACACCGTTGCAGAGTGCAGCGGCGGCGGGGGCGAAGACGTCGCGGCCGTCGAAGGTGGCACCGGGTGCTTCGAGGCGGTGCTCGGGGTTGTTCAGCTCGACCGCGCGGCCGGCTCCACCCGCCATGGCGACCGCGGGGGCCAGGAGCCCGTTGTCGGGTCCGATGAGGACGCCCTCGCCGTCGGCGACCTCCACGGCGATCGCCCGCCGCGCGCTGCCGACGCCGGGATCGACGACCGCCATGACGACGCCCGAGGCGACGTAGCTGATCGAGCGGGCGAGCGCCAGCGATCCGGCGCGCACGTCGAACGGGGCGATGCCGTGGGTCAAGTCGATGACCGTCGCGTGCGGGGCGAGCTCACGGATCACCGACGTGACGACGCCGACGAACTCGTCGTCGGTGCCGTAGTCGGAGAGAAAGGAGATCGTGTCGTAACGGCGGCCCATGTCCGCGCCGACGCTACCCGCCAGACGAATCGTGTTCCGGCCCTGGACGCGACGAGGGCTGATGCCAACCCCCCGATGGCACCAGCCCTGTCGGCGCTGCTCGTCCGATCCGTCGTGTCACCACGACGGTTCGGATGAACGCGTCTCCACGCCGGTCACGATACGCCCGATTGGTCGATGTGAAAAGGGCCACACCGAAAAAGTTTGGAGATGCCGACTCCCGGTCGGGCGCGCTCGCCCGCATCGCGGGCGTCGAACCATCGCGCGTCAGCCCAGTTCGCGGCTGCGTGCGGTGGCCGCTGCGACGACATCGGCGACGACCCCGCGCAGATCGTGCGCGTCGAATCGGGCGAGCCCTGCAGCGGTGGTGCCGCCGGGCGAGGTGACGTTGCGACGCAACTGCGCGGGGTCGCCGTCGCGGTGGAGCAGCGTCGAGGCGCCGAGCAGGAGCTGCGCGACCACCCGCTCGGCGACGTCGCGGTCGATCCCCTCGGCGACTGCCGCATCGATCAGCGCCTCGGCGAACAGGAACACGTACGCGGGCCCGGACCCCGCCACACCGGTGAACGCATCGAGCAACGACTCGTCGAGACGTTCGACGATGCCGACGGAGCCGAGGATCGACTCGGCCCAGGCGAGGTCGTCGTCGGTCGCGGTCGTTCCGCCGGCGATGGCGGCCGCGCCGAGCCCGACCAGGGCCGGCGTGTTGGGCATCGCACGCACGACCGCGACGTGCGGCCCGGACGCCGCTTCGAGCGTTTCGATCGTGACGCCGGCGGCGATCGACAGGATCGCGTCCGGCACCCGCAGCGACGGCGTCGCGCACGGCCCCGGCAACGCCATCGGGCTTCACGGCGATGACCGCCGCAGCGCACGGCGGCACGGCGGCCGCGACGTCGACACCGGGGAACATCTCGACCAACTCGGCACGTCGCGAGCTCGAGCTGTTCCACGACCGCGAGCGTCGACGGCTCGAAGTCCCCCGATGCGATCATCCCGCCCAACAGCGCAGCGCCCATGTTGCCGCCACCGATCATCGCCACGCCGATCTCGACTCATGTCCGGGACCGTAGTGCGGTGGCGACGTGGTCCGCCCGAGCGGGTGCGGGGAACCGACTCCCCCGAGATGCACCCGCCCGGGCACCCATCAGGGGGTCGTGGGATCGCCGAACGGGAAATCGAATTCGCGAGCGCCGACCCGGAGATGCGAGGAGTCGGGGGCGTGAGTCAGTCGTCGTCGGCGAAGCGGCTGGCGTAGCCGATCCGCAGCAGCGGCTTGAACGTCTGCTCGACCGTCGCGTACAGCGTGCCGAGGATCCGATCGACGTCGTCCTTGTCGACGACCGCAGTGGGCAGCTCACCACGGAGATAGACCGCGTCCTCGGCGCCGATCGAGAAGTGGGCGCCGACGAGGCGGTCGTTGCGACGCAGGAGGTTCTCGTACAGCTGCTGTGCGTTCTCCTCCGGCGCCGGCATCACGTAGGTCTCGTAGCGGAACGTCCGTTGGCCGAGCGTGAGCCACACCGTCGTGAACTCCTTCTCCTCGCCGCGCATTCGGACGTACCAGCGGATGACGTCGTCCTCGGCACGGTCGACCGCCACGATGTGATCGTGCTCGGCGTCGAGCTCGCCGATCCACTCGTCGATCCGGCGTTCCAGCGCCGCGAGCTGCGACGCGTCGTAGGCGGCGCTCATCCGGTCTCTCGCCCCACGAGCACGTCGCCGAGGACCGGTGGGTCTTCGCAGCTCACCAACGGCGTCGCGGCCAGGTCGTCGTACAGACGCGCGCAGACTCGCTGCGGCTGCGTGCCACGTGTACGACGACGCTCGTTCGCTGCGCCGCTCGGCTCATCGCCGCTCGGAGATCGGGGTCGTCGAGAATCTCGGCCATCGCAGCGCCATAGTCGCTCGGATTGCGCCCGGGGATCAAACGCCCGGTCCGCCGATCGTCGACGAGGCTGAGCAGTCCACCCACGGCGCTCGCCACGACGGGTGTGCCGCATGCGGCCGCCTCGAGCGCGACGAGCCCGAAGCTCTCGGAGCGACTCGGCACGATCACGATGTCAGCGGCGCGGTAGTAGCTCGACAGGACGTGGTGCGGCTGCGGCGGCACGAACAGCACGTCGTCGTGCAGGTCGAGCTCGTCGACGAGGTCGTGGGCGCGCTGGGTCTCGTCATCCGCCGCCCTGGCCGCTCGCTCCGCCGATGATGATCAGCCGTGCATCGGGATGTCCGCGACGTTGGAGATCGGCCAGCGCCTGGATCGCGACGTCGGGTCCCTTCAGCGGCTGGATCCGCCCGACGAACACCACGAGCGGAACGTCGGGATCGGCGCCGATGGCCCGGCGGGCGCCGGCTGATCACCGGGAGCGAAGAACGCGTGCTCGACGCCCGGCGCGATGATCTCGATGCGGCCGTGCGGGTTTCCGTACAGCCGTCGGAACTGCTCTTCCTCCTCGACGCAACTGACGCAGATCGCATCGGAGCACTGGATGATCTCGGCCTCGGCACGGTCGCGCCATCCCGGCTCGGGGTCACCACCCTCGGCCTTGACCCGAGCGAGCGTGTGGAACGTCGACACGAACGGCACGCCCGAGCTCGTGCTTGAGGTGGTGTCCGACGACGCCGCTCAACCAGTAGTTGCCGTGGATGATGTCGGGGGCGCCGTTGGCGCGGAACCACTCCATCACGCCGTGGCAGAACTGATCCGACACGTCGGCCAACGCCTCTTTCGGCAGGTGGTGCGGGCCGGCCTCGATGTGCACGACCCGGTGGTTCGGCTCGACCCGGACCTCGGGTGCGAGGCCCTCCCGATCGGCGCGGGTGAACGTGATGCACTCGACGCCCGTCTGCGACAGCGAGGAGACGAGCTCACGTACGTACACGTTCATCCCGCCGCTGTCGCCCGATCCGGGCTGCAGCAGCGGCGAGGTGTGGAGGGAGATGACCGCAACGCGTCGGACGCGACGTTGGTTCGCTTCCGTCACGGCGCGGATCAGTCGGCCAACAGCGAGTCGACGCTCGCCTCGCCGTCGCGGTAGCGGCGGACCAGCTCGGCACTGAGCGCATCGAGCTGGTCGAACCGCGCCCGCCGGTCCTGCGAGACCCGCTGCTCGAACTCCGAGATCGCGTCGGCGAGCGATTCGCAGCTCCGCCTCGTCGAGCTCGTCGACTCGGCCGTAGTGGTGCTCGGCGCAGATGGCGTCGAGCTCGACCGACAGCGCATCGTCGCTCAGGTCCTCGGCCGGGCGGGGCGGGCGCGCCGGCCCACCGGTGAGGTGCTGAGACAGCACGTTCGTCACGTCGTCGGTCAGTTCGTCGGTCGACGAACGGCGGGCCAATTCGGAGTTGACGAGGTCGAGTCGGGCCTGGGCGACTCGACGCGCGTAGGACACGACGTCGTCACGTTGCTGCAGCTCGCTGCGCAGCTCACGAAGCTCGGACAACGACAGCGCCGCCGGATCGATCGGACCTCCACCAGTCTGGTTCTCGTCGCTGCTCATGTCGCTCCTCCCGAGACCGGCGGCAGAACCGCCAGCTCGTCGTCGGGCCCGATCGAAGTGTCGGGTTCCACATCATCACCATTGACCCACACCCGGCATGTTGCCAGAACGTCGGCGAACCGCGCTCCGTATCGGCCTTCGGCCGAACGGAGCACATCGGCCACCGTGGCACCGTCGATCACGTCACTGCCCGTCCCCGCAGCCTCGCGGGCCGACGCAAAGAGTCGCACTCGTGCCACGCCGGTCAATCTACTGCGACCGCCGTGTTTCCGAGCGACTGGCTCCGACCTGGAAGCGCGATGCCGGTGTGACCCGGCCGGAGGACACGGCGGCGATATCGTGCCGACACTGTGGGAACCGCGAAACGAGAACGTCAGAAGGCCAACAAGGCGATGCGCGAGCAGGAGGTCGCCCGGCGCCAGGCGAGATCGCGCACGACGCGGATCGGCGCTCCTCGTCGGCGGTGGAATCGTGGCGGTGTTCGTGCTGGTGTTCGTCGCCGGCCGATTCATCGACGACGACGACGACACCGACGACACGTTGGTGACCTCCGAAGAGCCCGCTGTCACCGACGCCGCGATCGACGACCGACCGCGACGACGCGACCGACCGACGACGCGCGACCAGGACACCGCGACGGACGACGCTGCGGCCGTGGCCTCCGTCGGGTGCCCGCCCGTCGAGGGCGTCCGACGAGCAGATCCAGACCTTCGACGGTCCACCGCCGATGTGTCTCGATCCCGACGTCGACCTACTCGGCGAAGATCACGACGAACATCGGCGAGATCACGATCGACCTCGACCAGGAGCAGGCGCCGAACACCGTCAACAACTTCGTGTTCCTCGCTCGGTACAACTACTTCGACGACACCGAGTGCCACCGGGTCATCCAGGGCTTCGTCGCCCAGTGCGGCGACCCGACGGCCACCGGCACCGGCGGCCCCGGCTACCAGTTCGACGACGAACTGCCCGAAGACGGGACGTACGAGATCGGCTCGCTCGCCATGGCCAACAGCGGCCCCGACACCAACGGCAGCCAGTTCTTCATCATCAGCGGTGACGACGGCGCCGCCCTGCCGCCCGCTGTACAGCCTGTTCGGCGCAGTCGTCGAGGCCGACCTCGACGTCGTCGAGCGAATTCGACGCTCGCGGCTCGCTCGACCAGAGCGGCGTCGCCCACCGAGGAGGTCCGCATCCTCGACGTCGAGATCATCGAGTCTGATCGCGCACCCGAGCGGTCAGCCGGCGCCGCGGTCGTCTCGGCAGCCCTGATCGCCGGCGCCTGCTCCGGGTCGGACGACATCGTCGTGTCGAGCCCCTTCGACGAGCCGGTGGATTCGGCGAACGACGACACGACGGCACCGACGCCGCAGCGACCTCCGACACGTCGCGACACCGGCGTGTCCGCCCGAAACCGGCACCGACGGAGTGACCCAGCAGTTCCCCGCGCCCCCGCCGTTCTGCCTCGATCCCGATGCGCAGCTATTCCGCGCTCGTCGAGACCAGCGCCGGCGACATCACGATCGACCTCGACCAGGCCGCCGCACCCGAGGCCGTCAACAGCTTCGTCTTCCTCGCGCGCAACAACTACTTCGACGACACGATCTGCCATCGCGTCATCCAGGAGTTCGTCGTCCAGTGCGGCGACCCGACCGCAACCGGCACCGGTGGCCCCGGCTATCGCTTCGCCGACGAGCTCCCCGAGGCCGGCGCGTACGAGCTGGGGTCGATCGCCATGGCGAACAGCGGTCCCGACACGAACGGCAGCCAGTTCTTCATCATCAGCGGTCCGAACGGCGTGGCACTCCCCCCGCTCTACAGCCACTTCGGTCAGGTGCCCGAGGACGACCTCGGCGTGGTCGCCGACATGAACGCGCTCGGCTCCGCCGACGGGAGCGGTGTCCCGACCGAGGAGATCCGCATCCTCGACGTCACGATCACCCAGACCTGATCCCCGGCGCCGGCACCGCTCAGGGCCCGACGGTGACCGCGTCGGCCATCTCGGCGAGCAGTGCGTCGCCGACTCCGATCGTCGACAGGTACCCGCGGATCGAGCCGTGGTCCGCGACCATCTGATCGAGCACGTTGCGCATCGCCTGCGGGTTCGCGGCGAGCATGAACGCCGGGGTCTCTCCCATCCGCTCGGCCATCTCGGGATGGTTGGTGAGCACCCACGTGCGCATCCGCAGCATCGCGGCCTGTGTCAGCGCGTAGTCGGCCACGATCGTCTCGATGTCCACACCGAGCCCACCGAGGACGAGCGCCGCGAGGACGCCCGTACGGTCCTTGCCGGCGGCGCAGTGGAAGACGGCCGGGGCGGCACCGGGGACGGCGAGGACGCCGAAGGCGTGGGCGAAACGATCCGCCCCGCGGGCGAGCATGTCGCCGTACGCCCAGGTGAGGAACTCGATCGCTCCCTCGTCGGTGTCGTCGACGTCGGGGATCTCCGACGCCTGCCACGTCGAGTCGATGATCGCAAGATGGTGGAAGGAGACCGGGTAGCGCTCGAGCGGAAAGCGCCCGTGCTGCTCGAACTCGGGCGCGGAGCGCAGGTCGACGACCGTGCGGATGCCGAGTGCGTCGAGCACGTCGAGGTCGTCGGCCGTCAGGCGGTACAGCCCGTCGGCGCGGAACAGTCGGCCCCAGCCGATCATGCGGCCGTCATCGGTTCGATAGCCACCGAGATCGCGGAAGTTGTGGACGGCGTCGAGATGGACGAGGCGGCGGGGATCGTCGACGATCGACGTCAGATCGGTCTGGGCGGTGGCAACCATGCGGGCGAAACGTACCGACGGTTTGCTGCCGACGTCTGAACACCGCGTGAACGACCGCCGGTGATCGGTCACACCTCGCAGTGTCGGGACGGTCAGCTCATCTCGCCGCGCGACGTCGGCGTCGGTGCCGGCCATCTCGTCGACCGGCGGATCGAAACCCGGCTCGGTGCGGTGGAGTGCACGGAACAGCAGATGGACGGCCAGCGGCAGCGTGAGCACGAGCGCTGCCCCGGCCAACACGAGCCGTGCCGCGCCACCCCACCCGAGTTCGATCGATGCCCCGATCCCGGCGATCAGGAACGCGACCGGGCTCGCCTTGCCGGCAGCATGGATCCGCGCGTACGGCGTGCTTGCAGCTTGAACAGCCCGACGCCCGCCAGCACGACGATCGCCACGCCGGCGAGCAGGAACACCGAGGACACCGGGTGCAGCGCGATCATCGCCGCTCCTCCATGAATCGTGACACGGCGACGGTCGCCGTGAAGCCGATGATCGCGATGACGACGAGCAGGTTCAGCCAGGTGGTCGAATCCCGATGAGCGGCGTCGACGACGATGCCCGGTCATCAGGGCGACCAGCAGGAGGTCGAGCGCGATCACCCGGTCGGCGAGGGTCGGTCCGACGACGAGACGGTAGACGGCCGCCGCGGCACCGACGAGCAGGCCGAGGTAGGCGATGATCACAACGGTCATGTCACGGTCTCCGTCGGAACCGGAAGGGGCAGGGCACGCTCGGCGAGGTCGAAGAGATCGAGAACGTGCGCCTCGACATCGTCACGACGGTCGGCGTGCAGCACGTGCAGGTAGATCACCGACGCATCGGCCTCGGCGGCGACGACCGCGGTGCCCGGCGTGATCGTGATCGCCACGTAGGACAGGAAGAGGTGCACCCGGCCGCCCGGCGGAATCGGAATCGCGATGATCGCCTCGTCGGTGAAGTCGGTCGGGGTCAGCACCTCGCGCACGACCACCGCCGTCGAGACCACGAGGTCGACCGCGACGAGCCAGATCAGTTGCGCCAGCGGTACGAGCCGCACACCGCCCGGCGCGGCGGCATCCCGAGGGTGGTTGCGACCGCTGACACGACCAGCCCGGACAGGATGTTCGCGGCGCTCGGCGAGCCCCACAGGGCGCACCATGCAGCCGTGAGCGCAACGTCACCGACACCGCTCGTCGGAACGTGAGCTGTCGACGGAGCTCGGGCGACGACGCTCATCGGTCGGCCCCCTCGTCGAGCACCGCGGCGATGTACGGCTCGCCGTCGAGCAGTTCGGTCGCGGCTCGTTCGCTCATGTTCCAGATCGGTCCGGCGAACAGCGCGATCGCCAGCGTGATCGCCATCATCGCCGAGGTCGCCGACGACATCGTCCGCCACCGTCGAGGGGTCAGACCGGGGTCGATCGGTGAGCCGACCGACTCCCGGTCCGGTTCGGTACCCCAGAACACGCCCGACCAGATCTTGACCATCGACAGCAGGGTGAGCGCGCTGCCGACGAGCGCCACGACGACGATGACGGTCGACGTCGAGGCGACGCCGGCATCGATCAGCGCGAGCTTCGCGACGAACCCGGAGAACGGCGGGAGCCCGGCGAGGCTCAGCGCCGGGAGCGCGAACAGGGTGGCGAGCCACGGCCGCGTCGCGATCAGGCCGCCGACCCGTCCGAGCGCCGAGGTCCCGCGATCCGATTCGACCATCGCCCCGGCGAGGAACAGCACGGTCTTCACCGGGATCTGGTGCACGATGAAGATGATCGCCCCCGCCACACCGACGACGGTGAACAGGCCGAGCCCCATCAGCATGTAGCCGATCTGGCTGACGATGTGGAACGACAGGATCCGCTTCATGTCGTCCTGGGCGAGCGCACCGGCGACACCGACGATCATCGTGATCCCGGCGATGACGAGGATGATCGGGCCGAGGTCGTCCATGCCGGTGAGCGTGTGGAACCGGATCATCGAGTAGACGCCGATCTTGGTCAGCAGCCCGGCGAACACGGCCGTGATCGTGGTCGGCGCGGTCGGGTAGCTGTCGGGCAGCCACGAGAACAGCGGGAACATGGCGGCCTTGGTGCCGAACACGACGAGGAACCACAGCCCGATCCCCCACCGCACGCCGTCGCCGAGTTCGGGGACCCGTTCGGCGAGCAGGGCCAGGTTCACCGTGCCCGTCGACGCGTAGACGAACGCCACGCCGAAGAGGAACAGCGTCGAGGCGAACAGGTTGATCACGACGTAGGTCATGCCGGAGCGGACCTGGCCGGCGCGACCCTGGTGGGTGAGCAGCACGTAGCTCGCGACCAGCATCAACTCGAACGCGACGAACAGCGTGAACAGGTCGCCGGTGAGAATCGAGAGCGCGACGCCGCCGGTCAGCACGAGCAGCATCGGGCCGACGACGTTCGGTTCCGCGCCCGACGCGGTGCCGCGCTGACCGATCGCGAACACCTCGACCAGCAGGATCGTGACCATCGCGACGGCGAGGACGAGCACGGCGAACATGTCGGCGACGAGCACGATGCCGAGTTCGGGATCCCAGCCGCCGAGGCGCACCACGACGGTGCCATTGGCCTCGACGTGGACGAGCAGCACGAACGACAGCACGCTGCACGACGCCGAGCGCGCCGAGCGTGACGAAGTCGCGCAGACCGTCACGGTGCCGCACGCCGAGCGCCACCATCGAGGCGAGCAGCGGCAGGATGACCGCGAGCGCGAGGACCACGCTCACGGCGCGACCTCGTCGGTCGAACGTGTCGGCGATCCGGCGATCCTCGAGGTCGTCTTCGACGAGATCGTCTCCGCTGAGGTCCTGCTGTCGGCGTGCCAGCGCGAGCAGGAACAGGGTGAGCCCGAACGAGATGACGATCGCGGTGAGCGAGAGCGCCTGCGGCAGCGGGTTGGACGACTCGGCCGGTGTCGTGCGATCGGCGAGCGGCGGGTCGCCGGCGGGGCCGCCGGCCGTGAGCAAGGCGAGGACGGCAGCGTGGCCGAGCACGGCGAAGCCGAGCACGATCCGGCTCAGCACCCGGGAGGTCGCGAGGTACACCCCGACCGCGGTCAGGCAGCCGACGACGACGATCAGCGATGCGCTCACGACGCCTGCTCCTGGCCGGCGTGGAGGTCGGGCAGATCGGGGCCGTCGGAGCCGGGCAGCTCGTCGGCTCCGAGGCCGTCGAGCACGGCGACGATGAGGCCGAGCACGATCACGGTCACACCGAGATCGAAGATCAGCGCCGTGCCGGCCTTGACCTTGCCGAGGACCGGCAGCGTCGTCTCCCAGACGTACTGGTCGAGACCGACGTCACCGACGAAGAGTGGCGCGATCGCGACGACGCCGATGAGCGTGCCACCGAGCGCCATCAGCCGGATCGGGTGGCGCGGCACGGACAGCCCGACGACGCTGCGCAACGCACAGATCGAGCCGAACACGAGCCCCGCGGCGAAGCCGCCACCCGGCTGATTGTGCCCGGCGAAGAACAGCATCGTGCCGACGACCGCCGCGAGCGGGCTGGCCAGGCGGATGCCGTCGCGGACGACCAGTGAGCGACCGGCGATCACGAGCCGACCTCCGTCTCGCGTTCGCGGTCACGGACTCGGGCGAGCGTCAAGATGCCCATCGCGACCGCGACCAGCACGATCACCTCGCCGAACGTGTCGAGCGCGCGAATGTCGGTGAGGATGACGTTGACGACGTTGTTGCCGCCACCGATGTCGGCGGCCTGGTCGGTCAACTCTGCGAGTGGCGGAATGCCGGTGGGCGAGGAGGCGCTCGCCGCGAGCCCGATCGACACCGCGGCCCCGACGCCGATCGAGACGATGATGCGCACGGTGCGCCACGCGTGGCCGACCGGCGGGAACTCGCGACTCAGATGACCGAGTCCGATCACGAAGCCGACGACCACGACGGTCTCGACGAGCAGCTGGGTCAGCGCGAGGTCGGGCGCACCGTGGACCGCGAAGATGCCGGCCATGCCGAAGCCGACCGAGCCGAGGCCCAGTGCCGCCCCGAGTCGACCGTGGATCCGGATCGTGCCGATCGCCCCGACGACGATCAGGACACCGAGCGCCGCCTGCAGCGGCTGGTCCCACCACTCGAGGTCGTCGAGGTCGATCGACGTGACGAAGGGAACCGCCGCGAGGATCGGCGACGACCGCGCTGGTCACCATGTACACCGGCAGCGAACCGTGCTGCACCCGGGCGGCGATGCGGCGGGAGAGCGCGAGCACGCCGTCGACCGCGGCGTCGGCAGCGTCGGCGCCGACGGTTGCGGCGACGCGGATCGAGCGGCGAGCGAGGACCGCGCCGGCGACGCCGCCGGCGACGACGATCGCGATCGAGATCACGAACGCGGTCTTCAGCCCGGGCCACCGGATCAGCGAGTAGACCTCGGCCTTCGGGTCGAGCAGCACCGCGGCATCGCGCACGATCGTGGTCACACCGCCGAGTGCGATGAACCCCACCACACTGCCGAGGCCGAGCACGGTCGTCGCGATCGTGATCGCCGGGCGGCGCGGCGCCACGACCGTCGGAGCCGGACCCGGACCGAAGGCGGTGATCATGAACCGGGTCGTGTAGGCGACGGTGAGGACCGACCCGCCGACGATCCCACCGAGCAGCACGGCCCGCTCCCACCCGGCTGCGCCGAGCGCGGCTTCGATCGCGGCCTCCTTGGCCGGGAACCCGAGCAGCGGCGGCACGCCGGCCATCGACAGCGACGAGACGAGCGCCACGGCGAACGCGATCGGCATCGAGCGCCAGAGACCCGCGAGCTCGCGAACGTCGCGGGTGCCCGTGCGGACGTCGATCTCGCCGACGACCATGAACAGCGCAGCCTTGAAGACGGCGTGCGCCACGAGGATCGAGAGCGCGGCGAAGATCGCCTTCGGCGAACCGTAGGACAGCAGGGCGATCATCAGGCCGAGCTGGGAGATCGTGCCCCACGCCAGGATCAGTTTGGCGTCGACCTGGCGGAGCGCGCCGATCGCTCCCCACGCCATCGACACGAGTCCGAACGTCACGCCCAGCGGCGTCCACGCGGCGGTTTCGCCGAGCGACGGGCCGAAGAGTGCGACCGCGATCACGCCGGCCTTGACCATCGTCGCCGAGTGCAGATAGGCGCTGACGGGAGTCGGCGCCGACATCGCTCCCGGGAGCCAGACGTGGAACGGGACCTGCGCCGACTTGGTTGCGGCGCCGATGAGGACCAGCACGCCGGCCACGGTGCCGGCGGTTCCGGTGAGCGGCTGGAGATCGCGCAGACCGACGGCCAGGTTGCCGTCGCCGAGGAGCACCAGTCCGGCCAGCAGCGCGAGCCCGCCCGACGCAGTGATCAACAGCGCCCGGCGGGCGGCGATCTGCGTCGCCGGGTCGGTGTACTTGTGTCCGACCAGCAGGAACGACGTGATCGAGGTCAGCTCCCAGAAGATGAACAACGTCCAGATCGAGTCGGCCCAGACGAGGCCGAGCATCGACACCGAGAACGCCGACAGCGTCGCGGCGAAGCGGGCCGTGCCGGGCGAGGTCGCCGTGAAGTAGCCGGCCGAGTAGAGGAACACCAGCGCGCCGATTCCGGCCACGATCACGCCGAGCAACGGACGAGAACGCATCGAGGCGGAACGCGATCACCAGGTCGAGCCCGCTCGACCCATTCGACCTGCGTCGTGATCGGGTCGTCGCCGAGCAGACCGCCGATCGACACCAGCGTCGCCACGACCGCGGGAATCGCCGCGATCGCGAACACGGCTCGCCCGCCGCCACCGACGGCGCGGCCCACCAGCAGAATGGTGAGGATCCCGGCCACGTGGAGGCCGAGTGTCAACCAGAGAAGCACGCCCCGGACTGTAGGCTGAGCGCTCGTACTTCTACAACCTGATAGCTGTATTGAAAAGTATGTATTAATCGGGCGTTCACGAATCGCCGTCGACCGGGCGGACCTGCCGTCACGACCCGGATTCATGCGTCAAGATAGCTATTTCCAATCATAGCTGTTACCGTGAAGTCATGAGTCCCTCCGCACCGCTCATCACCTCCCCACTCGACCTCCCGGCACTCCGCGCCGGACTCGAGATCCTCGAACGCCAGTGCGCCGAATTGTGGTCCGCCGAACCGCACTCACCGACTCACCGCGAGACCGCGCTCGCGCAACTCGCCGACGTCGAGCACCGCATCGTCGGCCTCATCCTCAAGAGCGTGGCCGAGCCGGACGACCGGGACCTGCTCCCTGCCGCCCAACGTTGCGAACGCGACCTGAACGACATCGCTGCGCTGTGGTCAGCACCCCGTGCGGCATGAACACGAAACAGATGTCCCGCGTTGGATACGATGTGCGTGACATGTTGTCCGATCCTCAACTCGACGTGCCGGCGTGGACCTTCCTGACCAACCACGCGCACGTGCTGATCGCGATCGCACGCGATCCCGAACTCCGCCAACGCGACATCGCCCACGTCGTCGGGATCACCCCGGGTGCCGTCGTGCGGATCCTGCACGACCTCGAGGAGAACGGCTACGTCACCTCCGAACGGATCGGTCGGCGCAACCGCTACCAGATCAACCGGTCGGTCACACTGCGCCACCCGCTCGAAGCGAACCACTCCGTGGGCGACCTGATCGACTCCCTCGCCGACTGACCCCCGAGCAGTCATCGATCCAGGATCGATCACGGCATGTCAGGCGGCGTCGTCTCGCTCCAACTCGTCGACGCCGTCCTGGGGCACCTTCACTCGCAGATGCACCGCACGCGCCACCAGGTGGGTTCCGACCGGCGATGTCAACAGCTGCAGGATCGCGACGAGGGTCAGCGTGGCGATCGCTCCGAACGTCCGGATCCGCAGCGCAGCGCCGATCGTGACCAGCACGAGTCCGAGCGTCGGACTCTTCGCCGCCGCATGCATCCGCGAGAACGGGTCGCGGAACTTGTGGACGCCGATCGCAGCGAGCAAGGCGAACGACGCGCCGAGGACGAGCGCCACCCCGCCCACGAAGTCGAGGACGTCGCCCACGTCAGCTCCCCCGCCGTTCGATGAAGCGAGCGAGGATCGCCGTCCCGACGAACCCGCCGAGCGCGACGACCAACACGGTGCTCTCGACGACGCCGCTCCCCGGTCGCACCGACGCGATCGTCACACCGATCACGATCGTCGAGACGAAGCCGTCGACCGAGATCACGCGGTCGGCGAGCACCGGACCGCGCAGCATGCGGGCCACGAACAGCACCGCCGCCAACGAGGTGATGATCAGTGCGACATCGATCACGACGACTCCTCCGGCGTCTCGGGGTCGGCGTCATCCGCCGCCGGAAGCACCTTGGCCTCGTAGGCGAGCACGTCCGCGTGGGCGAGCGCACGATCGCGGTCGGACCCGAACGCACGCAGCGCCAGTTCCTCGAGACGGAGGATGCCGAGGCGCACGGCGTCGACGTCGGCGCCGTAGATGCAGTGGACGTAGAGCGTGGCACCCGCCGTCATCTCGTCGATGATGCCGTCGCCGTCGTAGTCGAACTCGTTGCGCTCGTGGCGGCGAACGTCGATCGTCATCGTCCCCGGGGTGAGCGTGATCGAGTTGGCCACGAGGTTGACGACCGCGTCGGAACCGCCGCGGATCGGGACCGCGATGATCGCGGTGTGCGTGCCGTCGCCGGGCGTGAGGATCTCCACGGCGAGGCGGAGGTTGGACAGCAGGAGCTGCCACATCAGCACGACGACGTAGGCGACCGCCCAGTGCGGATGGAAGTAGGTCGGGCGCAGCGATGCGGCGTCGAGGCGGGCCACGATCACGACGACACCGGCGATCAGCACGCCGCCGAGCACGTTCGCCCAGCTGAGATCGCCCCACAGCATGACCCACAACACCGTGAGCCACGACATGATCGCCGGGATCCGAAGGCGAGCGCTCACCGGCCACCTCCGAGCACCGCGTCGATGTAGGACGCCGGGTTCATCAGGTCGTTGCCGGCTCGCTCGGCCAACTCGAAGATCGGTCCGGCGAACACCACGAACGCGATCGACAGCGCGACGGTCAATCCGGTTGCGAGCACCATCAGCGATGGCCCCCCGTTGGTCCGACCCTCGTTGAGCGGCGGCGCCGACTCCGGATCTCCCCAGAACACGCCGGCCCAGATCTTGGTCATCGAGAACAGCGTGAGCAGGCTGACGACCAGTGCCACCGTCGTGATCACCCATGCCGACGAGGCCACGCCGGCGTCGAGCAGCGCGAACTTGCCCGCGAAGCCGGACGACGGTGGCAGCCCGGCCAGCGACAACGCCGGCACGGCGAAGAAGCACGCGATGATCGGCGCGCTGCGCACCACCCCACCCACCCGGGAGATCCGGCTCGTGCCGGTGTGTCGATCGATGAGCCCGGCCACCAGGAACAGGTTCGTCTTCACCAGAATCGTCTGCACGATGTAGAAGACGACCGCGCTCACGCCGGCGACCGTGAACAGCCCGAGGCCGAAGATCATGTAGCCGATCTGCCCCACGATGTGGAACGACAGCAGTCGCTTGAGATCGTCCTGTGCGAGCGCACCGAGCACCCCGACCACCATGGTCAGCCCACCGATGATCAGCAACATCGTGCCCTGCTGCGACTCCGGCGGAAACAGCAGGGTCTGGGTGCGGATGATCGCGTAGACGCCGACCTTCGTGAGCAGCCCGGCGAAGATCGCGGTGACGGGCCCCGGCGCCGTCGGGTAGCTGTCGGGCAGCCAGAAGAACAGCGGGAACAGGCCGGCCTTGACCCCGAACACGAGGATCAGCAGCATCGAGAACCCCGTCCGGACCCCGGGCGAGAGTTCGGGAATCCGCAGTGCGAGATCGGCCATGTTGACCGTGCCGGTCGCCGCGTAGAGCAGCGCGAGCGCCGTGATGAACATCGTCGACGCAACCAGGCTGATCACGACGTAGGTCATCCCGCTGCGCACCTGATCCGCACGGCCCCCGAGGGTCAACAGCACATAGCTCGCCGCCAGCATCATCTCGAACGCGACGAACAGGTTGAACATGTCGCCGGTCACGAAGCTCGCCGACACGCCGGCGGCGAGGACGAGGTAGATCGGATCGAACCCGACGTGATGCTCCTCCACGCCGTGTTGGCCGATCGCGTAGATCATCACGATGAGCAGCATCAGCGACGAGGTGACCAGCATGATCGCCGACAGACGATCGACCACGTACGTGATGCCGAGCGGCGCCGCCCACCCGCCGGCGTCCATCTTCACGACGTCGTGTTCGTCGACCTGGACGAGGAGTGCGACCGAGACCCCGACCGAGGCCGTGAGCGCGGTCAGCGTGATCCAGCGCTGCACGAGGCGGAGACGCCCGAACATCACCGTCAGCGCCGTTGCGAAGAGCGGGATGACGATCGGCAGCGGGACGAGGGCGCTGTTCACGGCTGCTCCTCGTCCTCGTCGTCGCCCGCCGAGTCCGTGATGTGGTCCCGCTCGGCGACGGCCACGTCGGCAACGTCGCTGTCGGTGCGGCGGTTGGCGGCGATCAGGCGGTCCTCGAGGTCGTCGGCGACCACGTCGTCGTGCGTGAGCTGCCAACTGCGGTACGCCATCGCGAGGAGGAACGCGGTGACGCCGAACGTGATCACGATGGCCGTGAGCGCGAGCGCCTGCGGGAGCGGATCGGCGAAGTCCTCCTTGTCTCCCTTCCCGATGACCGGTGGTATCCCGCCGCCCCCGCCCGACGTGAGCAGCAAGATGTTGGTGCCGTGACCGATCAAGCCGATCCCGATGACGATGCGGGTGAGCCGACGCTGGAGGAGCAGCCAGGTGCCGAGCGAGAACAGCGCCGCCGCGGTGAACGCGAGGAGCACGCTCACGACGACTCCCCCTCGTCGAGCCACACGCTCGGTGTCGCGTGCTGCCCCATGGTCGGACCGTCGGTCGCGAGCGGCCGATACTCCTCGCGTGCCGAATCGGCGGGCCGAGTGGGCGCCTCGACCATCGCCATCTCCCGATCGCGATCGTCACCGAACGCCTCGAAGATCATCAGCACGAGCCCGATCACCACGAGGTACACCCCGATGTCGAACGGCAACGCCGAGGTCACCTTGACCTCGCCGAGCACGGGAGGATGCAGCTTCAACGTGCCGTGTTCGAGAATCGTGCCGCCCAGCAGTATCGGGAAGATCGCCGTCCCCACCGAAATCGCGAGCCCGGTCCCGAGGATCGACCACGGCTGCGATCGGAATGAACGCCGGACCGCGTCGAGACCGCCGGTGACGTACCGCAGCGAGATCGCGGCCGACGCGGCCAGCCCGCCGACGAACCCACCACCGGGCTGGTTGTGTCCGGAGAACAGGAAGTACAACGACAAGACGATGATCGACGGGTAGAGCAGCCGCACCGAGACGTCGAGGATCAGCGAGCGCCTCACGTGATCGGCTCCTCGGTGCGTTCGCGATCGACGGGCTCGTCGTCGTGCTGCCGGCTCCCGCGAGCGAGCGCCACCGCACCGACCGCGGCGACGACGAGCACGGTGATCTCGCCCATGGTGTCGACACCACGGAAGTCGACGAGGATCACGTTGACCACGTTCTTGCCCTCCCCGTCGGGCTTCGACCGCTCGATCATCTCGACCGAGATCGATTCCTCGGCCACGTCGTCGCGTGCGTTGGTGGACGCAATCGCGAAGACGAAGATCGCGGCGCCCACGGCGAGCGAGACGGCCATGCGGAGCGGGCGCACGACCGCGGGAGCGAGATCGACGAACCGGGTCGGCAAGAAGCGCAGCACCAGCACGAACAGCACGGTGCCGAGCGTCTCGATCGCGAATTGCGTGAGCGCCAGATCGGGCGCGCCCTGCGTCTCGTAGAGCGCGGCCATCGCGAACCCGACGGCGCCCAGCATCACGACCGCGGCAATGCGCCGACGGATCAGCGCAGCCCCGATCGCCGACCCGATGATGATCGCGACGATCGGGAGCTGGATCGGGTGCTCCACCCACTGCGGGAGTTCTCCGAACTCTGCCAGCATCGGAATCACGGGGAGCACGACGACCGTGGTCAGGATCACGAGCAGGTAGGTCGGCAGCGATCCGCTCTGCACGGTCCGCGTGACCCGCCGCGCCGTCCAGTCGATCGCACGGATGGTCCCGCCGTAGACGTCGCCGCTCGAAGGCAGCCGGCGGAGCCGTCGCGCGACGGCGGTCTGGAAGCGAGCGACCGGTCGCCGGAACACCGCGAGCAACGTGCCCGTTGCGATGATGCCGAGCGAGATCATGAACGCCGTGTTGAAACCGGCCCACAGCTTGACCGTGGACGGGGTCGACTCGGGGTCGAGACCGAGCAGCGCCGACTCGGTCAGGTTGCTGATCAGGCCGGGGAACAGCCCCACGATCAGCGTGCAGGCGGTCAGCACGGCCGCCGGGGCGATGAAGATCGTCGGTGGAGCCGGCGCGGTGCGGCTGCGAACCTCGGATTCGTCTTGGCCGTAGGCGCCGAACACACCGAGCACGAACCGTGCCGAGTACGCGAACGTGAGCACCGAGCCGACGACGATCACGACGAGCGTCGCCGTTGCGCCGGTGAAGTCGCCGTACTCGAGGTACGTGTCGATGCCCTTCTCCTTGGCGACGAATCCGAACAGCGGAGGCAGCCCGGCCATCGAAGCCGCCGCCGACGACGGCCATCACCTTCACCGGCATCCATCCGGCGCCGAAGCCGTGCAGCTCCCGGATGTGTCGCGTCCCGACCTGGTGATCGATGACCCCGACGAGCATGAACAGTGTCGCCTTGAACGCGCCGTGCGCGAGCAGGAGCACGATGCCGGCCTGGGCGATCTTGTACTCGCCGGTTCCGAGGAGCAGCATCATGAACCCGAGCTGGCTGACGGTGCCGTACGCGAGGAGCAGCTTGAGGTCGCGCTGACGCATCGCACGGAGCCCGCCGATCAACATCGTCGCAGAGCCGACGACCAGCACGAGCACCTGCCACCGGCCGGTCGTGGCCAGGATCGGGGAGAGCCGCGCCACGAGGTACACACCCGCCTTGACCATCGTCGCGGAGTGCAGGTAGGCGCTGATCGGTGTCGGAGCGACCATCGCACCCGGCAACCAACTGCTGAACGGAGCCTGCGCCGACTTGGTGAACGCACCGAGCAGCACGCACACGATGGCCGCAGCGACGGCGCCACCCGACGGTGGCGAGTCGATCATCTCCGAGAGGCGATACGTCCCGGCGCTCTGGCCGATGATGATCAGGCCGAGGAGCAACGCGAGGCCACCGCCACCGGTGATGAAGATCGCCTGCAACGCCGCGGCGCGGGCGCGGGGGTTGCGATCGTCGTTGCCGATCAGGAGGTAGCTGGTGATCGACGTCAGCTCCCAGGCGATGAACAGCGCAACCAGGTTGTCGGCCCAGACCACACCCAACATGGCGGCGGCGAACAACGTCATCAACCCGGCGAGGCGACTCTGACCCGGCTCGATGTGCGCGAAGTAGCCGACGGCGTAGATGCACACCAGGAAACCGATGCCCGAGACGAGCAGCGTCATCACCAGCGCGAACGCGTCGAAGCGGAACCACAGGTCGAGATCGAGGTCGCTGATCCACGTGATCGACTCGAACTGGGCGGCCCCTGCCGACGCATGACCCGCCGCGTCGGTGTCGCTCGGATTGCCCACGACGACCGACCACTGCGTCGCCGCCCACACCACGGTGACCAGCGGCGCGATCGCCGCGACGAGGAACGCGCGGCGTCCGAGCCGGTCGCCCGACAGCAGGATTGCGCTGCCGATCAGCAGGTGGATGAGGAGCAGCAGGAACATGGCAGACGAAGTTCCTCACGATACGACGTGGCGACTCGACCGACCGAGTTTCACCTCGCCGCCCGCAGCGCTTTTGGCGCAAGCTACCGGACGGTAACTAACGTGGTGGGATGAGCAATGACGACAACTCGACGCCACCGACCGTCCACACGATCGAGACCGTGGGCATCGTCGGATCCGGGATCATGGGCGCCGGCCTCGTCGAGGTCGTGGCGCGATCGGGGCGCACGGCGATCCTGCGCTCGCGCACGCAGGCGACCGCCGATGCCGCAATCGCGAAGGTCGCTTCGGGCCTGGAACGACAGGTCGACAAGGGACGCCTCGAGGCCGACGAACGAGATGCGATTCTCGGCCGGATCTCCGGCACCGCCGAGCTCGCCGACTTCGCACACTGCGACCTGGTCATCGAATCGGTGATCGAGGACATCGACATCAAGAAGGCCGTGTTCGCCGTGCTCGACACCGTCGTCGGTCCGCACGCGATCCTGGCGACCAACACCTCCACGCTGCCCGTCGTCGAACTCGCCATGACGACCGGTCGCCCCGATCGCGTGTGCGGCATCCACTTCTTCAACCCTGCACCGATGATGAAGCTGGTCGAGGTCATCCGACCGCTGACCGCCTCCGACGACACGATCGCCACCGCCCTCGACTTCGCGACATCGTGCGACAAGGATGCGGTCGAGGTCGTCGACCGAGCCGGCTTCATCGTCAACGCGCTGCTGTTCCCGTACCTGAACAACGCCATCAAGATGTGGGAGCAGGGCACCGCCACGATCGCCGACATCGACACCGCGATGCAGGGTGGCTGCAACTTCCCGATGGGACCGTTCGCACTCCTCGATCTCGTCGGGCTCGACACGTCGCTGGCCATCCTCGACGCACTGCACGAGGAGTTCGGCGATGCGAACTTCATGGCAGCGACGTCGTTGAAGCGCAAGGTGGCAGCCGGGCAGCTCGGACGGAAGTCCGGTCGCGGCTTCCTCGAGTACTGACGAGGGGCGATTCTCGCGGCAGTCCGGTTCGACAACCGGTGACCGACTCTGGTGAGGTGAGCGCCATGGCCGTGACGCGTCCCCTCGTCCGTCCGGCCCCGTCCCGGTTCGTCATGCCCGACCCGGCGGAGGCCGAGCCGGGCAACGACGTCATCGCGATCGGCGCCGACCTCGAGCCCGGCACGCTGCTGGCGGCGTACCGCGCCGGTTTGTTCCCGATGCCGGTGCATCCCGAGCGACGCCGCAGCAAGATCGCCTGGTATTCACCCGACCCCCGCGGCATCCTGCCGCTCGACGGGCTGCACGTGAGCCGGTCGTTGCGGCGCAGTTGCCGACGCTTCGAGACGCGCATCGACACGGCATTCGAGCCCGTGATGCGCGCCTGTGCCGATCCCGAACGTGACGGCCGATGGATCACCGACGACTTCATCGACGCGTACGTGCGGTTGTTCGAGCTCGGCTGGGCGCATTCGGTCGAGACCGTTGCGGACGGTGAGCTGGTCGGCGGGCTCTACGGGGTACGCATCGGCGGGTTGTTCGCCGGCGAGGCCATGTTCCATCGCGCCACCGACGCATCCAAGGTCGCGCTGGTCGCGCTCGTCGACTGGCTGACGCGGGAGGGTGTGACGCTGCTCGACGTGCAATGGGCGACACCGCACCTCGCGTCGCTCGGCGTCGTCGAGATCCCACGCCCGGAGTATCTGCGACGCCTCGACGCCGCCACGGCGGGCATCGCGATCGACGGGCGAATTCGAGTCGAAAACGACTGAAGGAGCGGCGGGTCCGTGACCCACCGCTCCTTCTCGTCCTGCGCCGGTCGGATCCGCCATCCGACCGGCGTGGTTCCCGCCAAGGGAAACCGTGTCCCGAAGACCGGCTGGGCGAGGGGGAAGCCCAGCCGCTCTCGGGAGATCGTGTTCCTCGTGTGTACCGAGGGACAGTCAATGCTTCGGCTGGATCCCGGGCCGACTTGAACATTTCCTTCCAGCGCTGCCGGCGGACGGGGCCATCGTGTGACGCGTCGCGTTTGGTGTTCGCCGCGTGGCCGACGAGACTTTCACCATGACCGATCAGGCGACCGAGACGCCCACCGACAGCCTCCCACCGCGTGAACGCGACCGCCCGTGGATGATGCGGACGTACTCGGGTCACTCGACCGCAGCTGCCTCGAACGAGCTCTACCGCACCAACCTGGCGAAGGGCCAGACCGGCCTGTCGATCGCGTTCGACCTCCCGACCCAGACGGGGTACGACCCGGATGACCCGATGTCCAAGGGCGAGGTCGGCAAGGTCGGCGTACCCGTGGCGCACCTCGGCGACATGCGGACGCTGCTCGACCAGATCCCACCCGGGCAGATGAACACGTCGATGACGATCAACGCCACGGCGGCGTGGCTGCTCGCGCTGTACGTCGCGAATGCCGAGGAACAGGGGATCGCGTCGGACGAGCTGCGCGGTACGACCCAGAACGACATCGTCAAGGAGTACCTCTCGCGCGGCACGTACATCTTCCCGCCGGCCGAGTCGCGACGGCTGATCGTCGACATGGTCGCCTGGTGTGCCGAGCACGCTCCGAAGTGGAACCCGATGAACGTCTGCTCGTATCACCTCCAAGAGGTCGGGGCCACGCCGGTGCAGGAGATCGCCTACTCGTTCGCGACGGCGATCGGAGTGCTCGACGCCGTCAAGGAATCGGGCCAGGTCAGCGACGAGAAGTTCTCGCAGGTCTTCGGGTCGATCTCGTTCTTCGTCAACGCCGGGATCCGGTTCGTCGAGGAAATCTGCAAGCTGCGCGCGATGACCGACATGTGGGCCGAGATCGGCCGCGAACGCTACGGCGTGACCGATCCGAAGGCGCTGCGCTTCCGCTACGGCGTGCAGGTGAACTCGCTCGGGTTGACCGAGGCGCAGCCCGAGAACAACATCCAGCGGATCGTGCTCGAGATGCTCGCCGTCACGCTCTCGAAGGATGCACGCGCCCGGTCGGTGCAGCTCCCCGCGTGGAACGAGGCGCTCGGTCTCCCGCGCCCGTGGGACCAGCAGTGGTCGCTGCGGATGCAGCAGGTGCTCGCGTTCGAGACCGACCTGCTCGAGTACGACGACCTGTTCGAAGGATCGGTGGTCATCGAAGGCCGCACCGCCGAACTGCGGTCCGCCGCGCAGGCCGAACTCGACGACGTGCTGTCGCTCGGCGGCGCATTCGAAGCCGTGGAGACGCTCAAGTCGAGGCTCGTGTCGTCGATGGCGGCGCGGACCCGGCGGATCGAATCGGGTGAGCAGAAGGTGATCGGCGTCAACGAGTTCGTCGAGACCGCGGAGTCACCGCTCAGCGGGGAGAACAACATCTTGAAGGTCGACCATGCGGTCGAACAGCAGGCGATCGACGAGCTGACCGTCTGGCGGTCGAATCGTGATCAGGCCGCCGTCGACGCCGCACTCGACGAGCTCCGACGCGTCGCGACCGGCGGTGACAACGTGATGCCGGCATCGATCGCGCTGGCGAAGGCGGGCGGCACGACCGGCGAATGGGGCACCGTGATGCGCGAGGTGTTCGGCGAGTACCGCGCACCGACCGGCGTCGGCGGTGCCACGGCACCGGCAACCGGCCTGAGCGAGGTCGCCGAGTACGTGAAGTCGATCCCGGGCGGCCCACCGAAGTTCCTGGTCGCGAAGCCGGGCCTCGACGGGCACTCGTCGGGGGCCGAGCAGATCGCCGTCGCGGCTCGTGACTCGGGGATGGAAGTCGTCTATTCCGGGATCCGGCTCACGCCCGAGCAGATCGCAGCGTCGGCTCGAGACGAGGACCCGGACGTGATCGGGCTGTCGATCCTGTCGGGGTCACACCTGGAGCTGGTTCCCGACGTGCTGCACCATCTGGCCGAGATGGGCGTCGACATCCCCGTGGTCGTCGGCGGCATCATCCCCGAAGACGATCGCCCTCGCCTCGCCGAGCTCGGCATCGCCCGGGTGTACACGCCGAAGGACTTCGAGATCGCCAAGATCATGCGCGACATCGCCGACATCGCGGCCGCTCACCGGTAGTCGTCAGGGATCAGGTGGTGGCGGGGACGGGGGTGTTGGCGGCGATGAAGGCGTCGAGCGCGGGACCGGACTCGAAGCTCGTGATCAACGCGTATCGCGGGGCATCGCCGTTGTGGACCACGACGTGCCAGAGCCGCTGCGTGTCGACGACGAACCGAGCACCCTTGTGGAGCGGTACCCGGCGCTCGGTGGCCCGGTCGGGCAATCCGTGCTCGTCGTTGTCGAAGAGCAGCATGTAGCTGTCCGGGTTGTCGGTCAACTCGACCCATGACCGCACGACCCACCCCTCGTCGTCCGGGTTGAACCGGTTGTTGTCGTCACGGTGCAGACTCCGGATGGCCGCTTCCCGATCCTGCGGCTCGAGCTTGATCGTGCGCACCCGGCCGAAATTGGCGCCGACACCATCGACGTAGTTCTTGATGCTCGGCGCGATGTCGGCGTTGGACGTCCACTCGGCGTCCTTGTCGGTCTTGCCCTTGTCCCAGAAGCCGCGACAGTCGAGTTCGCCGTCCGCTGTCGCGATCGGTGCGAAGTTGGTGTCGCCACCAGACTTCCAGTCCATGTACTCGAGCGCCTCGTACTCCGACGCCGGTACCTCGAAGGGCGCGTCGGTCAACATCGCGACGCCGGTGTCGGCGAGCACGTCGAGCCGCGGGTGCGGGGTATCGAGCGGAATCTTGACGCTCCAGTGATCAGCGTTCGGCCAAAAGCTCATGGAGCCGAGTCTAGGAACGCCAGTGGTGGTCGAAAGGGCCATTGGTCACCAGGCCGCTCCGCCCGGCTGCGACCCGGATCACTCGCGAACGTTCGCCGGGATCTCGAGGACCTGCCCGGCCTGAATGGCGTCAGGGCTGGCCAGGTCGTTCAACTCGACGATTGCCTCGACGGTCACCCCGCGCTCGAGGGCGATCACCGCGAGGATGTCGCCACGCTGCACGGTGTAGAACCGCTCGACCGGCACCGTGGTCGTGGTGGTCGTGGTGGTCGTCGTGGTCTCCAGCGGCGGGAGCGTCTGACGTGACGCCTCGTCGGTCGTGCCGCACGCCGCGGTACCGGCCGCAGCGACCAGCGCGAAGAGGGCGATGCGCCGCACGTTCGAGGCACGCCGACGTGATGCTGACCGATCCGACATGACGCCGATGATATGCCGCTGATCGCTCGGGGAGCGATCACCCGTCGCCCGGCCTGGGGACAGCCCGACACCCTCCGCTACCGTCGGCGCGATGGCGAGCGATCTCGACGACCCCGGTCTCGACGAACACGGAGAGTCGCCGTTCCCGGGGGCCCGGCGGCCCGATCGTGCGTACGATCTCCCGGCTCACGGCGTGCGGATCGCGGTCCACGAGTGGGGCGACGCCGACGCCCCGCCGCTGATGCTGATGCACGGCGGTTTCGACTTCGCCCGCACGTTCGACGGCTTCGCGCCGAAACTCGCCGCGGCGGGCTGGCGGGTGATCTCGTGGGACCAGCGCGGTCACGGCAACAGCGAGCACGCGCCGCTCTACTCGTGGGACGGCGACTTGCGCGACACGCTCGCCGTGTTCGATCACGTGGCGGGAGGCCGGCCGATCCCGGTCGTGGGTCATTCGAAGGGCGGTGCGCTCATGACGCAGCTGGCCGACGCACAGCCGCACCGGTTCCGATGCCTCGTGAACATGGACGGCATCCCCTACAAGCGGAACATCCCCGACGTCGCCGAACACGATCGAACGACGATGCTCGCGAAGGATCTCGCCGGGTGGCTGGACCATCGTCGCCGCACGTCGACGGCGAGCCGGAAACCGGGAACGCTCGACGAACTGGCCCAGCGGCGAGGCCGGATGAACCCCCGACTCCCGCACGCATGGCTCCGGCGTCTCGTCACGACCGGCGGATTCGAGTCCGACGACGGCTGGCGCTGGAAGATCGACCCGTCGCTGCGATTCGGCGGATTCGGGCCGTGGCGGCCGGAGTGGATGCTCCTGCGCCTCCCCGGACTGCCGATGCCGTTCCTCGGGATCCTCGGCGCCGAGATGGAGGAGATGGGCTGGGGAACCCCACCGCACAAGGTGCTGCCCTACATGCCGATGGACGGCCGCTGCGAGGTACTCGACGACGTCGGCCACTTCGTGCACATCGAGCAGCCCGATCTGGTCAGCGAGCTCGTACTCGACTTCATCGGAGCACCGGCATGACCCCGGCCTCGGTCGGGCCCACCGTGATGCTCCGCCACAACCGCATCGATCTGGCGCTGCACCTGCTGCGCGTCGACCCGCTCGATCCAGCGGTGCCGTCGCGTCCGCTGCTGCTGCTCCACGGGCTCGGCGACCGGTCGCCGACGAGCGTGCCCCACTGGTGTGCGTCGTGGCCCGGGCCGATCGCCGCGCTCGACTTCACGGGCCACGGAGATTCGACCGTCCCCGCCGGCGGTGGTTACTCCCCCGAGCTGTTGATGGCCGACGTCGACCACGCGCTCGCCCACCTGACCGACGGCGATCCGGAGCGATCGATCACGGTGCTCGGTCGCGGGCTCGGCGCATACGTCGCGCTGCAGATCGCCGGCGCGCGGGCGAGTCAGGTCCACGGTGCGATCCTCACCGACGGCCCGGGGCTCGCCGGCGGGCCGACCGGGCCGACGTCGCAATCGGTCGTCGCCCTCGACACCGACGGCAGCAGTCCCGACCCGTACGCGCTGATCGAGCTCGGCCGGGATCTGCGACCGGGCGACTACGCGGTCTCGTTCGTGAACCTGGCGAACGGTGGATCACCCGTGCCGAATCCGATCACCGTCGCGAGCAGCTTCCGCCCGAAGTGGCTCGCCGCGGTCGCCGACGCGCCCGGTGTCGTCGAGGCGTCGCTGGCCGATGCCCTCGCGGCCTACGGGTGACGCTCGCCGCTCAACGTCGCCGAGCCAGGTAGTCCTGTGCGGCGGCTCGCGCCTCGGGATCGCCGAGCGCTGCTCGGAGCTGATCGGCGTCGGCCCACGCGCCGACCGTGGACGCGACGTTCTCGATGGCGGTGTTGACCTGACGCTTGGTGGCGCGCACGACCGACGGCGCCTTGCGCGCGAGTTGCTCTGCGAGTTCGTCGACCGCCGTCTCGAGACCCGCCCGCGGGACGACTCGATTGACGAAGCCGAGCGACCGGGCCTCGTGGGCGTCGAAGGGCCGACAGGTCAGCACGAGTTCGCGCACGATCGCCGGCGGAATCTCGCGGACCAGTCGTGGGATGCCGCCCCACGCGAGCGGGATTCCGAGGTCGACCTCGGGGATCGAGAAGACCGTGTCGTCGGCTGCGATCCGCAGATCACACACGCCGGCGAGCACGACTCCGCCGCCGACACACGGCCCCTTGATCGCTGCGATCGTGAGTGCGCTCATGCGTTCCATCGCCTCCGCCATCAGGCGGCCGAGGTCGGCCTGGGCGCGACTGTCCTGTGGCGTGGTGTCGGCTCCACCGGCGAACTCGCGCAGGTCGAAGCCGGACGAGAAGGCGCGGCCCGCGCCGGTGACGATCACAATGCTCGCATCGGTCGTGTCGAACCAGGCGGCGGCGTCCGCGATCTCCGCGAGCGGGACGGTGCCGAGCGGGTTCAGCTTGTCGGGCTGGTTCAGCGTCAGCCGCCCGATCCGGCCGTCGACGCGCACCTCGATCGTGGCGAATTCGGGGTTCGCTTCCTCCATGACGGCATCGTGTCACTTCGGTGGCGAATCGGCCGGGTCGGCCGAGCGAGGGTCTATCGTTCGAGGTGTGAATCTGTCGTGGATCCTGATCGCTGCCGTGGCGTTCCTGCTGATGGAGCCGATCACCGCGGCCACACACCGCTGGATCATGCACGGCATCGGCGAGTTCCTCCATCGCAGCCATCATCGGCAGCGCCAGACCCGGTGGGAGGCGAACGACTGGTACCCGGTGATGTTCGCTGCCATCGTCAACCTCGGTCTGTTCGCCGGCTTCAACCTCGACGGGTTCGGGGCACTCGTTCCCGCCGCAGTCGGCGTCACTGCTCTACGGTGCGATGTACGCACTCGTGCACGACGTGTACATCCACGGTCGCCTCGGCTGGTTCCGCGGCCGCCGGATCGCCGCGTTCGATCGACTCGCCGACGCCCACCGGATCCATCATCTGTACAACGCCGCGCCCTACGGCATGCTCCTCCCGGTCGTGCCCGCCGAGCTGCGTGCCCGTGCGAGCCGCACCGAGCGCAACCCGCTCGCGCGGGTCTGACCGCATCCAGCGCCCCATCCCGGGTCTGTGTGACACTCGGCGCTTCGGAACACGCTCGACGGTCGATCAGAAGACGAACAGACCGGCGGTTCCCGGGCCCGTGTGCGCGCCGACGCTCGGGCCGATGCGGTACTGGATCAACTCGGCCACGGCTGCGTGACCCTCCAGCGCGGCGGTGAGCGCGATCGACATCGGACGACTCGACGCGTCGGACGTGCCGATCGCAACGTGCAGGCCGCGCGCGTCACTGGGCGACCAGGCGAGCGCGTCGTCGACCATCGCCCTCACCGCGTCGTCCAGATCGGCCGCCGTCGTGAGCACCGAGAAGTCGGGGCCGGTCATCGCGAGGACGGGGATGCCGTCGGATGCGGCACCCTCGACGTCGACGTCGACGCGCCCCGACCGGTCGACGAGGCTCGGGACGCCGACGACGAACGTCGTGCGCAGCGACGCCGCACGGGACGACGCGGTCGCCGCCGCGTCGTCGAGCGAGCCGCCGGCAGCGACCACCTCGGCGGCGGCCCACGCGCAGCACGAGATGCCGAAACTCGCCGTGCCGGTGTCGACGAGGCGGACCGGGAGATCGACCATGTCAGCGGCGAGCCGGGCGGAGTTGAGCGTGCCGCTCATCGCCTCGGCGATGTGGATCGAGAGGATCTCGGTCACCCCTCGGTCGGCGAGCCGGGTGTACGCCTCGACGAAGGCGCCCGGTGCAGGCTGGCTGGTCGAGATCTCGGGGGTGCGGCCGCCGTCCCATGCGGCATAGAAGTCGTCCACGTCGAGGTCGACCCCTTCACGGTGCTCGACGCCGTCGACGGTCACCGCGAGCGGCACCACTTCGATCGAGAATCGCTCGGCGAGATCGATCGGCAGCTGACTGTTCGAGTCGACGACGAGCCCGATCATGCATCGACTCCGGTGGGCGCAGGCCGCGACCCGGCAGCGAGGAAACGCTCGGCGATGATCGCGCTGGACAGCAAGGCCCCGACCGGCAACATGATGGTCGGTTCGGGCCCCCAGGCGTTCCGCCAGCCTCGAGCCCACCAGACGACGCCGCCGACGACCCAGAACGCGCTCGACACGAGCGTCGCAGCGAAGGCCCGTTGCTTCCACGCCGGCACCGCGGCCGTGGCTGCGGCGACGCCGACGTCGATCGGAAAGTACGCGGGGAACGTCGCGAAGCACTGGCCGACGCTCGTTGCGACGCCCTTGCCACCGCGAAAACGGTTCGTCACCGGATAGCAGTGGCCCGCCACGGCAGCTGTGCCGGCGAGGTGCGCACCGGTGGGCCCGCCGAGGGCGCCACCCACGGCGCACGCCACGACGCCCTTCGAGATGTCGCCCGCCATGACCACCAGACCGGCCTTGGCCCCGAGGACCTTCATCGCGTTCGCCGCTCCCGGATTGCCGCTCCCCTGCGAACGCAGGTCGGGCCGTGCCATCTTCGACGCCACGATGTCGGCCGTCGAGATCGTGCCGAGTGCGTACGCGACGCCGAGTCCGATGCCGAGTCGGTTGAGCCGGCCGCGACGGCCGCGTAGCTGCATGCGCCGGACGATAGACCCCCAATCGAAACGCCAGCGCAACGATCCCACCCCACGAATGCGCGCGTGGAACGTCGGAGCTGCGCTGTTAGATTCATCTCGCTCTCAACGAGAAGAGGTCCACGCCTCGAATAGGCCCCCATCGTCTAGTGGCCTAGGACACCACCCTTTCAAGGTGGCGGCACGGGTTCGAATCCCGTTGGGGGTGCGATGCGGTGACGCATCAACAACACGGCGGGTTGACATCCGCCCGGAATACATACTGGTCCCGTGGTGAAGTCAGGAGTTCACGCCGGCCTGTCAAGCCGGAGGTCGCGGGTTCAAATCCCGTCGGGACCGCCAACAGGGGCCACTCACCAAGCGATTGGCGGGTGGCTTTTGTGCATACAGGGGAGCATCCCCTGGTAGATGGTCTCGTAGCTCAGTTGGCAGAGCGCTCGCCTGAAAAGTGAGAGGTCACCGGATCGACGCCGGTCGAGACCACCGCATCACGAACCCCCGCCGAACGGTGGGGGTTCGTTGCGTTCGCGTCGCCGGCCGTGCCGCTCCTCGACATCGCCCGATCGATCGTGCACACTCGAAAGATGGAGTTCGTCCGCCGAGGTGCTGCCCTCTGGGGTCCGGCAGCCTTCGCTGCGGCAACCGCAGGTGCCGCAGCACTGCAGCCGGGCTACTCCCACCGCACACATCACATCAGCGGGCTCGCCGCGGCCGGTCAACGGTCGTCGGCACTGATGGTGCCGGGATTCGTCGCACTCGCCGCCTCGAGCCTGTTGATGCCGATGCGCGGCACGAGCGCGACACTGCTCACACGAGCGTGCGGTTTGGGCGTCCTCACGGCCGGGCTCGTGCCGGCGAGCGGACCGCACTGCCCTCGACCCGGGATCGATCCGGAGGCCACCCGCATCGACACGATTCACACCGTCGCGAGCATCGCCACGTTCCTCGGTTGGACGGCGCGGCCGGTCCTTGCAGCACGTGGCGACGGGCCGCGCTGGTTCCGGCGGGTCAGCGCCGTGTTCGCAGTCACGAGCATCGTCGGGCTCGTCGCGGCCGGCATCACGACACAGCGGAACTCGGCACGGCGTGGGATCGCGCAGCGCGTGTTCCTCGCATTCGTCTTCGGCTGGCAGTTGATCGCGTCGCTCGCGGGCGATCAGCCCGAGTAGGTCTGGAGCTGGCCGCCCGATTCGGCCAGGGACTTCAGCAGCGGGCTGAGCTCCCAGTGGCGGCCTCCGAGCGACGCGCTGTATCCCTCGATCTTCTCGACGATCTCGGCGAGCCCGATCGAGTCGGCCCAGTGCATCGGTCCGCCGCGGTAGACGGGCCAGCCGTAGCCGTTCACCCACACCACGTCGATGTCGCTCCCGCGAATCGCGATCTTCTCCTCGAGGATCTTCGCCCCTTCGTTGACCATCGGGTACAGCAACCGTTCGAGCACCTCCTGGTCGCTCACGTCGCGCTGCTCGTGGCCCTTCGAGATCGCGAAGTCCTTGATGAGTTGCTCGACCTCGGGGTCGGGAGTGGCGGCCCGCGTGTCGGGGTCGTACGTGTAGTAGCCACGACCGTTCTTCTGGCCGCGCCGACCGTTCTCGCAGAGGATCTCCCGGATCGTCGACGACGAGGACTCGTCCTCCTTCCAGCCGATGTCGAGGCCGGCGAGGTCACTCATCGAGAACGGGCCCATCGGGAACCCGAACTCGTACAGCACGTTGTCGATCTGCGCAGGCGTCGCTCCCTCGAGGAGCATCCGCTCGGCCTCGGCGCCGCGCATGAACAGCATCCGGTTGCCGACGAAGCCGGGACACACCCCGACCATCACGCAGACCTTGCCGATCTTCTTGCCGATCGCCATCGTCGTCGCGACGACCGAGTCGCTCGACTTCTCACCACGCACGTTCTCGAGCAGCTTCATCACGTTCGCCGGCGAGAAGAAGTGCATCCCGATCACGCTCTCGGGACGCGACGTGACCGCAGCGATCTCGTTCACGTCGAGCGCCGAGGTGTTGGAAGCGAGCAGTGCGCCCGGCTTGCAGATCTCGTCGAGTTCACGGAAGATCGACTGCTTCAGCGCCATGTCCTCGAAGACCGCTTCGATCACCATGTCGCAGTCGGCGAAGTCCGCCTTGTCGGTCGAACCGGTGATCAACGCCATCCGCTGCTCGACCTGCTCGGGGGTGGTCGAACGCGACCGCTCGTAGTTCTTGCGGACGACACCGAGGCCGCGGTCCAGCGACTCCTGGTCGCGTTCGACGATCGTGACCGGGATCCCCACGTTCGCGAAGTTCATCGCGATGCCGCCGCCCATCGTGCCCGCACCGAGCACGCCGACCTTCTGCACGTCGATGATCGGCGTGTCCTTGGGAATGTCGGGGATCTTGTTCGCCGCACGTTCGGCGAAGAAGTAGTACCGCTGCGCCGCCGACTGCGGGCCGGTCATCAACTCCATGAACAGCTTGCCCTCGACCTTCAGCCCCTCGTCGAAGGGCAGGTTGGCGGCGGCCTCGATGCAGCGGACGTTGTACTCGGGGGCGAGGAAGCCGCGGGTCTTGCGGGCGATGCTCGCACGAAAGTCGGCGAAGAGCTGCTCGTTCCCGCGAGCTTCGGCGACCTTGTCGTCGCGGTCGCGTACTCGCAGCAGCGGGAGACCGTCGGCGACGGCCCGGTTGGCGAACGCCACGGCCGCGTCACGCAGCGCGGTGACGTCGCCGTCGACGACCTCGTCGATGAGGCCGCCCTCGAGTGCCTCGCCGCTGCTGATGTGACGGCCGGTCGTCATCATCTCGAGCGCCTTGGGCACCCCGACGAGGCGCGGGAGGCGCTGAGTGCCACCAGCCCCCGGGAGCAGACCGAGGTTCACCTCGGGGAGACCGAACTTCGCCGACGCAACCGCCACCCGGTAGTGCGCGCACAGCGCGACTTCGAGTCCTCCGCCGAGTGCCGTGCCGTGAATCGCCGCGATCACCGGGACCGGCGCGTCCTCCATCGCCGCCTGGACTTCTTGGAGACCCACGGCCTGTGGGGCGCCTCCGCCGAACTCGCTGATGTCGGCGCCGGCGATGAACGTCCGCCCGTCGCAGATCACGACGATCGCCTTCGCGCCGTGCTCGGTGGCTTTCGTGATCCCGTCGAAGAGTCCCTGGCGAACGTGCCAACTGAGCGCGTTGACCGGCGGGTTGTCGACGATCACCAGGGAGACGTCTCCCTCTCGTTCGAGTCGGACGGATTCGGAGACGGTTTCGGTCATCCCGACAGTCAAGCAAACGGAGCCCGTTCGAGTTCAAGCGTCGGGGATCGGCCCCTTCCGGCGTTGCGTCGCGTTCCCCGGGCGACGACAGTGGGCGGGGCGATCGACCTCCGTCGGTCCGGAGCGGAGTGATATGGACACGGTCGGATTCATCGGATTGGGCAACATGGGCATGCCCATGTGCGTACGGCTCGTCGAGGCCGGCCACGACGTGGTCGCCTACGACCTCGATCCCGGCCGCGTGGCACGAGCGGTCGACGCGGGCGCGACTGCCGCCGAGTCCGCAGCGGCCTGCGCCGGAGCCTGCGACGTGTTGCTCACGTCGCTCCCCCGGCCCGACCACGTCGAGTCGGTGATGCGCGCCGACGGCGCGCTCGCCGCGCTGCGTCCGGGGTCGCTCTGGGTCGACGTGACGACCAACCGCAAGGACCTCGTCGAGGAACTGGCACTCGATGCGCCGGCGGGGGTCCGCGTCGTCGACTCCCCCGTCACGGGCGCGGTCGACGGCGCCCGCAACGGGCGCCTGACCCTGTTCGTCGGCGGCGATGCCGAACCCGTCGAGCGGGCGTCGGCGATCCTCGAGCACCTCGGCACGGTCATCGCCTGCGGCCCGCTCGGTACCGGCAGCGTCGTCAAGCTCGTCACCAACCAACTGTGGTTCGTGGCGGCCGCAGCGCTGGGCGAGGGCTTCGCACTCGGGATGGCGAACGGTGTCGAGCTCCCCGTGCTGTATCGGGCGATCTGCGACTCGGTCGGCGACTCGTTCGTCGTCCGCCACGACGCCCCGTCGATCTTCGCCGGGCACTACGACCCGTCGTTCACCCTCGATCTCTGTCTGAAGGACCTCGGCCTGATCGAGGAACTCCAGCAACGGACGACCGCCGAGTTCGTCATGACCGACGCCGCTCGATCGGTGTTCGCCGACGCCGGCGATCGCTATGGACGAGACGTCGGCGAACTCCACGTGGCGAAACGACTCGAGGACGACGCCGGCATCGACTTCCGGGTGCCCGGCGACTGGACCCCTCCGTGGGAGGTCACCGACGGCTGACCACGGCCGACGCCGGCGAGACGGTGACGTTGCGGTGGTTCCGTGGCGTTCGGGCCGGGTTTGCCACCGTCGAGACGCGTGGCCTTGCGTGGGCAACCGACGACCTCACGGCCAGTGGCATCGGGGATCACGCTCTGTGCACCGAGCGCGTCCGCGGACGCGTTTCGCCTCGCACAGCGACACCAGAGCCACCCAGAGGAGGCGACGAACGATCGAGCATTTCCGACCACCTGAGCGAGCGAAGACGTGCCGTTCGCGAGCGGGTCGGTGGAGACATGGCGGGCGTCATTACGAGCTACCGAGCGGGCCTCAAAGGGCGACCGACTTCGCCGGTTCCCGGGTGGGTGCGAACCGGGGACGAATGAGCAAAGTGTGCGCCCATATATGAGTCTTGACTCATGATGAGTTTGGACTCATACTGGTGGGCGTGTGGGAGGTCGAGGTCACCGACGAGTTCGTCGATTGGTGGTCGACGCTGACCATCGAGCAACAAGAAGCAGTGACCGATCGAGTCGACGTGCTCGCCGAACGTGGACCCGATCTCGGTCGTCCGATCGTCGACAGAATCCACGCGTCGCGTCATCAGTCGATGAAGGAACTCCGAGCGGCCAAGGGCGGCGCGCTGCGGGTGTTGTTCAGCTTCGATCCGCGACGCCACGCAATTCTGCTGTTCGGCGGCGACAAGACCGGCGAATGGAACGACTGGTATGTGTGGGCGGTACCGCTCGCCGACGACCTGTACGACCACTACCTCGATGAACTCCGAAACGAAGGACTGATCTGATGGCCAGGACCAAATTCTCCGAACTCCGAGACCAAGTTGTCGCCCGACCTGGTGCACCCGAACGTCTCGCGGGACTCCGACGCGACACCCTCGAGGAGATCCGGTTGTACGAACTTCGTCACGGTGAGGCAATCAGCCAAGCAGAACTGGCCGGTCGACTCGACGTCACCCAGGGCGCAATCTCCAAGCTCGAGCACTCCGAGGATGTTCGGGTCTCGACACTGCGCCAGTACCTCGAAGCCCTCGGTGCACGCCTCGAACTCGTCGCCGTGTTCGATGACGAGGATCGACGGGTCCCGGTGCATCTCGGCAAGGACTCCGCCGCCTGAAACTCCCGCGCCATTCCCGCGCACGCCAACCGCACGGTGCGCCGGTTCTGCAATGGCTGCTGGATCCTCATTTGGTCGTGACTGCCTGGTCTCCGACGCGGACTGTCCGGCCGGTCAGCCGTTGCGTTCGATGGCGAGTTGTTCGTCGAGCCGGCACCAGTTGATCGAGCTCTCGACGAGGGAGACATCACCGAACCGGGCGGTGGTCGTGGGGAACAGGTCGATCGTTCCGTCGGCGTGAGTTCGAAGGGCGATTGCTTCACCTGTGGGCGCGGCAACGGTTGTCGTGTGTTGGGCATCGGCGACGGAGGCTTCGTCGGGGACTGGGTCGGCGACGATGATCGTTTCACCGATGACGAGGTCGGCCTCGAGCAGGGCATCTTCGAGGGCAACCCAGGTCGGGCATCGCGGCGCTTCCGGGTTGTCGAACACCCCTGTGTCCTCGGAGAGCACGGAGATGCCCGGTGTCGCCTCGGCGATGGCTCTGAGGTCGAGGGGGTCGGCGACAACGGTCCGGGCCCGCCGCGTGTGTCACGGCCACCATCAGCGGGTGGCTCGGGATCGGGAGTCCACGTCGCGGGGAGGTCGGGGCATCCGACTCCGCGTCCGATCCAGCCGACGGTGGAGCCGGTGGCGGTCACGACGTTGACGGGCTGGCCGTCGAGGTATTGGGCGAATGTGTACTGGTCGCTTCCGTTCTGGTTCCAGTGCCGTTCACGAAACTGGTGCCACCCGAGCGAGGAGTAGCCGTTCGCGATGGCTGCAGCGGTGAGCACATCGACGGGCTCGGGAAGCGCGGCTTCGATGTAGCGCTCGAAGGCGCCGTTGATCTCACACGGCGGGTTCAGAGAGAACGATCCCTCGACCTCACGTGTGGTGACAGGCTCGATCGCGGAATCGAGGTGTCGACCGTCCCGAGCGTGATGGTGGGCAGCACGGTCGAGACCCGCTCCGGATCAGAGGTCCCGACGATCTGTCGATCGCCGAGGGGTTCGTCGAGTTCGACCGTGTACAGCGTTGGGGGGATCCCCTCGCATGGCACCGCCACCATGATCGGCTCTCCTCGATGACTGCCGACCGTTCGACCTGGCGGGTGTTTGTCATCGCGACCCGACTGCTCGTTGGCTGCCGTTTCGCTCAGGCTGACGGTCGGCCGTGCTCGGGAACGGCACCCACCGGTCGGGCGACGACTGTGTGTCGAGAACTGCTGGAACAGTTCCCGCAGTGCTGCCGCCGTCCGGCAGGTGCGTGCCAACCCATTCACAGCTACTGAAAGGGATGGCAATGACCATCGTAGAGAATCCCACGATCGCCGTCACCGGCGGCGTCGACACGCACTCCGAGTTCCACGTCGCAGCCGCCTCGACACCAACGGCGGCGTGCTCGGTGTCGAGACGTTCGTCACCACATCGTGGCTACCGCGAGCTCGTCGCGTGGCTCGCCGGCTTCGGCACGATCAGCCTGGTCGGAGTCGAGGGAACCGGCTCCTACGGCGCCGGCGTTGCTCGGCATCTGGTCGGCAAGGGCATCGCGGTCGTCGAGGTCGACCGACCCGACCGCCAAGCCCGACATCGCGCCGGTAAATCCGAATCTCGACGAGATCGCGCCGCACGAGCTCGTCGACCGGCCCGCGACGGGAGTCGCGCAGCGCATCGCGGAATCGGAATCTCAGCTCGGGTGAGCGGCGAACGTCGCGAGGTGCGCGCGACGCTTGACTTCTTCCACGATCTCGATCGCCAACTTCCAAGTGAGCGGGGGCCGAACGGTGAGCCGTCGACGAGTGACTTCCAGACGTTCGAACTGCTGGAGATCGTGGAGAAGTTCGCCATCGGATTCGATGAGCTGCCCACCTTGATCACGGGTCGCGACGACTACCGCATCCTGATCTCGACCGGCATCGTCGTTCGTGCATACTCCGTCGTCGGCCAGGCTAGCCAACTCGGCGATCTACCGGATCATGCTCACCCGCATGGCCAACGACGAACGCACCCGCACCTACATCGCCCGATGGAGCTGTCGAAGGCTGATCATGGGCGAGATCGCCCGCATGCTGAAGCGCTACATCGCACGCGAGGTCTACAAGACCCTGCCCACCACGATCTGACCGACAACTTCTGACGGTCGGGGTCTTGGCTCTGTCGAACCGGCTCACACCGCACGAGGTTGTGCAACAACTGACCTGCCACCCCGACCGTCCAGCGGGCGGACCCTCGGTGACGCGTGGCTTGCTACGAGCGTGACCCCGACGCGCCAACGCGTGCGGGTGATGTCTCTTCCCTGTCGTGCCCGCAACACCCACCACCCAGCCCCCGGACAACCCGACTTCGGCGCGCCCACGACCGTCGACACGGACGTCGGCTGCGTAAACACAGGCGACGACGCCACGCTGGATCAACCCGTGACATCCGCATTGCGAGCGGCCAACGCAACCCCTTCGAGAACCTTGAACTCCTGTCAGCAGTTCATCTCACCTTGCTGCCGAAGTCAGCCGCCGCTGAATTCGGCAGCGGCGCCGTCGACGACCTCGGGCCCGAGGCCGCACTTCGCGACCGACGACTTCACGTTGGCCACCGCCGTGGGGTCGCCTGCGGCGAGCAGCGTGAGCGTCGTGTCCCCGTGGTCGGCGATCGTGGTCTCGATCGCGCAGTTCGCCGCCATCGGCTCCACGCCCTGCCCGACATAGGCGGCGTCGCCACCGCCGACGAGCAGGTCGAACACCGTGCCCTGCACGAGATCGGTCGGGCGATCCGCGGAGAAGCCGCTCAGGTCGATCTCCGGCTCGGCCGGCGGCGCGCTCTCGGCGGGCGCCGGCGCTTCGGCGGTCTCCTCGACCGGCGGGAGCGGTTCGTTTCGCAGGCTCGCCACCGCACGGTCGATCTGGTTCTGCGTGATCCCGCAGTCGAGCGCGGCCTGGGCGACGGGTTCGACCGCCGCCGGCTCACCCGTTGCGGCACCGAGGGCGAGCAGCTCCTCGTCGGTGATTCGAGTCGCGAGCGTCTCGATCGCACAGTTGGCGACGTTCGGAGCGACGCCGATCTCGGGGTCGGTCAACAGGTCGAAGAGCACACCGCCCACGATCGAGGCCGGCCGCTCGTCGCCGAACGTCGACGGGTCGATCAGCGGACCGGTCGGCGTGTCGTCGCCGGCCACCGTGGTCGGTGGCGCAACGGTCGTGGTGGTCGTCGTGGTCGTGGTCGGCAACGGAACGGCGGCGAAGGCGACCTCCTCCGCCGATCCACTCGACGTGTCGGCCGTTGCGTACACGCCGATCGCTGCCGCGACGAGGACGACGGCGCCGATCGCTGCAGGGACGATCTGCTTGCCGGGCATCACGCGCCGCGAGCCGAACCGAGTGGCCGGCATCGGTGCCTTGCTCCTGCGTCCCGAGCAACCCCTTCTGATCGATCCACACCAGCAGCGGCGGCATCGCGACGAGGGCGGCGAGGAGGGCGATCGCGACGTTGAGCGTGACGATGATGCCGAAATCGCGCAGCAACGGCAGCGGCGACAGGATGAGCACGGCGAAGCCACCGATCGTCGTCATCGCCGACGTGAAGAACGCGCGTCCGGTACGACTCGCCGCCATGTCGGTTGCGTCACGCGGGGCGCGACCCGCCTGGCGTTCCTCCAGATATCGGCCCATGATCAGGACCGAGAACTCGGCACAGGTCGCGATGACGAGCGGGCCCGACACCGTCGTCAGCGGGCTCAGCTCGAAGCCGAGCAGCCCGACGAACAACGACGAGGCACCGACGGCCATCAGCACCGGGACCAGCGCGAGCACGGCGCGACTGAGGCTGCGGAACCGCAGGACCAGGAAGAGCCCGGCGGCGACGAGCGCGAGGTAGGTGAGGTTGGCGCGATTGGCCTTCAGGTTCTCCAGCAGGCCGATCCCGACCGTCGCGAGGCCGGCCGGCGTCGCCTTCACGGCGTCCTGGCCCTCGGACAACCCCGTGACCAGGATGCTGTCGTCGGGCAGGTCGAGTTCGGCGATCCGCCGATCGAGGTCGTCGGCGAGCTCTTCCACGAGTTCGGCGCGCTCTTCGAGGCTGCCCGGGCGCAGGCGGAGATTGATCTGCGCGGCGGTCTGGTCCTCGTTGACCAGTGCCTGCGCGATCGCCGGCGTCTCCTCGCGGGCGGCGGCCGCGGCGGTGGCGATGTCGGCCGACGTCGGCACGATGCGCGTGGCACCGTCGATGTCGATGATCTTCTCGAGCGTGCCGACGAGACTCGAGGACGCCACCACCTCCGGGCGGTTCTCGGCGTCGACGGTGAACTCGAAGATCAAGTCGACGACGTCCTGATCGAAGACGTTGTTGGCGGCGACGAGCACCCCGAGCGTCGACGCGAAATCGGTCTCGTCCGACAGCCGGTCGATGTCCGCGACCGTCTGGCTGCCCTGATCGATCCACTTGACGGGATCCGACTGGATCTTCGTGCGGCCCTCGACGAGCACACCGCCGACGAACAGCACGGTGGCGAGGATCACGATCGGGATGCCGGCCTTCGTGGGAAGTCCGCCGAGCTTGACGACCAGCTTCTCGACCGCGGATTCCTTGCGCTCCTCGGTGCGCTTGGTCCACTCCCGGATTCCGAGCGCGGAAGCGGGGATGACCACGCCGACGATCACGAGCACGACGACGCCGACCGCGAGGAGCACGCCGAAGTCGCGGATCATCGGCACCTTGGAGATCCGCAGCGCGAGGAACGCGAGGACGCCGGTGATCGTCGCCACGATCAAGGGCGGCACGACGTTCGCGAGCGACTCGGCGATCGGGTGGACCTCCTTGTCCAGCACCACCTCTTCCTCGACCCGGTTGTGGATCTGAATCGCGAAGTCGATGCCGAGTCCGATCAGGATCGGCAACCCCGAGATCGTGACGAGCGACAGGTCGATCCCGATCATCCCGAGCAGTGAGAACGCCCACAGCACGCCGACGAACACGGCGAGCAGCGGCAGGAGCCGCCAACGGACCTTGAAGATGAACGCGAGGATGACCGCCATCACCAACAGCGCCGCTGCGCCGAGCGTCAGCATGCCGCCCTGGAGATAGTCGTTGATCTCCTTCAGGTAGATCGGCGACCCGGTGATCGTCAGCTCGAAACCTTCGAACTGGTACTCCGGGTTCTCGAGAATGGCGACGACCTCGTCGGTCGCTGCGGTCTGCTCGTCGAGGCTCGCATTGCCGTCGAGGACGATGCCGCCGACAGCGGTGGCGTTGAGCGGCCCACCCTCGACGTTCGGGAACGTACCGCGGAGCGACTTGCGGATGACGAGCTCATCGGTCGGCGGTGCGACCGGCTCGTTCGACGTGTCGATCGTGAAGCCCGTGTTCTCGAAGATCAACACCTCGTTCCACGCGGGGTTGCCGATGTTCCACTCCGACTGCGCACCGACGGCGCCGCGCCGGGCGAGAGAAATCGAGATGTCCTCGCTGCGCACCTCGGTCCCGGCCTCATCGCGGCTCAATGCCCCGGTGAGCGCCTGGGTACCGGTCGGTCCACCGACCAGCGCCGAGCTGTACACGAGTGAGGTGTACGGCGTGATCGCCGAGTACACCCCGTCGACCTGTTCGATCTCGGCGGTCATCTCCTGGAGCTTGGTGAGGTTCTCGCCTTCGAAGAGGTCGGCGACGGTGACGCCCTCCTCGGCGGAGAACAGCAGGATGATCGTCTCGCCGCCGAAGTCGTCCTGGAACGCGACGTTGTCGATCGCGATCTGGGAGTCCGGATTGAGGTAGCTGTCCTGGCCGGTCGCGAACTCGATCCGAGTCGCGCCGAATGCGAGCACGCCGGTGATCGCCAGCATCACGACGACGACGACCTTCCAGTGCTTCCCGAGCTGGACGCCCGTGTTCCGCCAGAACTGTTCCATCTGTGTGCTTCCCCTCGATCACCTGCCCGCGAATCGACGGGCCGACATGTCCGACGTCACATCGAACGACAGGAACCGTAGACGCTGGACACACACGCCGACGAACGTCTGCCCGAACCTTTCGTCCGGTCGGGTTCAGGTGCCGTAGTCGTAGCCGAGGTCGGGCGCGACCAGGAGCGGCCGGTAGTCGATCCGGCGAGCCTCCGCCATCGCGGCGCACGTGCCGCCACGGTCGACGATCACGCTCATGAACACCGGCTCGGGCGCCGTACGCCTCGATCTGTTCGACCGCCTCCATGAGCGACGTGCCGCGCGTCGTCGTGTCCTCCGTGACGAGCACCCGGTCGCCGGGTCGGAGCGCACCGGCGATCCGACCGGTCACGCCGCCCGCCTTGGCTTCCTTGCGCACGCTGAAGCTGCGCAGATCGACGCCGCGCGTCCCGAGCACCGCCGCGACGCCGTACGCCATCGGGTCCGCTCCGAGGGTCAGGCCGCCGATCGCGTCGATCGTGGCGAGATCGTCGCCGAACACCTCGACGATCGCGTCGGTGACCGCGATGATCCCGTCGGCGCGGCACGCCGTCTGCTTGGTGTCGAGAAACCAGCTGCTGCGCGCTCCCGACTTGAGCACGAAGTCACCGGTCTTCACCGAGTGTTCCAGGACGTGGGCGCGCAGCCGGTCGAGGGTCGGGGTCAGTGCCGGGAGCTCGCTCACGAGCGAGAAGCTACCGGCCTAACACTCGACGACGCTGACCGGGATCCGCGTCGGCGAGCCCACCTTCGGCGGTCTCCTTGTACTTCACGTTCATGTCCTGCGCCGTCGACCACATCGTGTCGATCACGTCGTCGAGCGAGACCCGAGCGAGCTCCGGCGAGCTCGCCAGCGGCGAGGTGCGACGCCGAGATCGCCTTCATCGCTCCCATCGCGTTCCGTTCGATGCAGGGGATCTGGACCAGCCCCCCGATCGGATCGCAGGTCATGCCGAGGTGGTGCTCCATGGCGATCTCGGCCGCCATCAATGCGTGCGCCACCGTGCCGCCCTGACACTCGGTGAGCGCCGCCGCCGCCATGGCGGACGACACACCGATCTCGGCCTGGCATCCACCCATCGCCGCCGAGATCGTCGACCCCTTCTTGAAGATCGCGCCGATCTCGGCAGCAACCAGCAGGAACCGGATCGACACGGCATCCGCTTCGGCGGCGGCCAAGTTGCTCGCCGCCAGGTGATGGAACAGCACGGCCGGGATCACGCCCGCCGCGCCGTTCGTGGGGGCGGTGACGACTCGCCCGAACGCGGCGTTCTCCTCGTTCACCGCCAGCGCGAGACAGCTCACCAGACGGACGGTGTCGCCGAACTCGAGATCCGCGTCACACACGGACTGCAACCATGCAGCCGAATCGGGCGCTTCGACGGGCCCCAGCAACGACTGGTGCAGCGCGCCGGCGCGCCGAGCGACGCCGAGACCGCCGGGCAGGGTGCCGGTGGTCGACACCCCGCGAAAGGCGCACTCCCGCATCGCATCGCGGATCCGGAGCAGTCCGGCGTCGATCTCCCGGTCGGTTCGCCAGCGTCGCTCGTTCTCGCGCACGACGTCGGCGATCGATCGGCGTGCGCCACACCACCGGAGGAGATCATCGGCGGACTCGATGGGGCAGGGCAGTTCGACGTCGTCCGCCGCGGCCCGCTCCACCGCGTCGCTGTGCTCGTGCGAGACGAATCCGCCGCCGAGCGAGAACGACGTCTGCTCGACGACCTCACCATCGTCCAACGTCGCACGGAGCCTCATTCCGTTGGGATGCGTGGCCAGGCTGACCGCACCATCGAACACGATGTCGCGCTCGCGGACGAACGGCACCAGCGCCGTACCGCCGATCGCCAGCTCGCCCGACGCCACCGTTCGCGGACCGAGGCGTTGGATCTCCTCGACGTCACAGGTCTCCGGGTCGTTTCCGCAGAGCCCCATCATCACGGCGATCCCGGTGCCGTGCCCGCGACCGGTCTTCGCGAGCGACCCGTAGAGCTCCACGCGAACCGATCGAACGCGGTCGAGTTGCCCGGACGAGCGCAGCGCCTGCACGAAGTGCTCAGCGGCGCGCCACGGGCCGAGGGTGTGTGAGCTCGACGGCCCGACGCCGATCTTCAGCATGTCGAACACGCTGATCGGGTCGTTCGAGATGTCAGACACGATCGCGAGTGTCGCGCATCAGCACCTCCTGCGCGACCGTCGCCACATGGGCACCGTCCGGTGCGAACACGTATCCGAGTGCGAGCCCACGACCGCCGACGAAGTGCAGACACGAGAAGTCGTGGAGATGCCAGCGGTCGGCGGCAATGTCGCGATGGAACCAGACGGTGTGGTCGAGGCTCGCCGCGAACATGTGGTTGCCGTCACCGGGTTCGTCGGCGGGTTCGGCGGGTTGGTCGCGGTGCGACATCGGATGGGTGCGATGGACGGCATCGGTGGGGAGGTCGTCGGAGACGAAGGCGAGCCAACACCGGTGCAGCAACTGCGCAGCCGGGTCGGCGGCGTCGCCGATCGGCTCGACGACTCTCATCCACGCAACCGCTCGCCCGGCGCCGTCGCGGCGACTGTCGACCACGCGGTCGCTGGGCACCATCGCTCGCTCGAACGCCGGCGACCACGACTCGTGCTCGAGCACCTCGGGTGGTGGCACATCGGGCATCTCGATGGTCTGCAACTCGACCGATGACTCGGGGCGTTGGAACGAACTCTCCGCGTTGAGGATCGCCCCGACCGCCTGGCGAGCCACGACGCGTCGCGTCGCGAACGACCGGCCGTTTCGGATCCGATCGACTTCGTAACGAACCGGCTCGGTGGCATCGCCGCGCCGGATGAAATAGGCACGAATCGAGTGCGGAACGAGACCGTCGTCGACCGACAGGGTGGCGGCACGCAATGCCTGTGCAACGATCTGACCGCCGTACAGGCCGCCCCATGGGTATTGCGGGCCGATCCCCACATGTACGTCGGGTCCGTGGGCTGACAATTCGAACATTTGGCTACGACGCTATTGCATTCAATCGAATCGCGTACAATGCGGTCATGGTGACGAAGAGAACGATGTCGGATGAGCACAAAGCTGCACTGGCGAAGGGCCGGACCGAGGGAAAGATCGTGCGCGATTATCTCGAAGGTCTACGCGCAACGAAGCCCAAGCGTGGACGCAAGCGCACACCCGAGACCGTGCAGCATCGTCTCGATGCGATCGAGACCGAGCTCGCACATGCGAGCCCGATGGACGAGCTCTTGTTGGTCCAGGAGCGACGCGACTTGGAGGCCGAGCTCGAAGCGATGTCGAACACCATCGACATGGACGCACTCGAAGCCGCGTTCGTCGAGGTCGCCAAGAGCTACAGCGACAGCAAGAAGATCTCCTATGCCAGCTGGCGCGACGTGGGCGTCGCGGCCAGCGTCCTCAAACAGGCGGGCATCTCCCGCGCCAGCTGACGCTGCGCAACGGCCTCGATCGACGTCGAGGAGAATCCGGGTCGCGGTGAAGCGACGTCGGGATCAGTCGACCTCGAGCCCGTCCAACTCGGCGAACACGCGGTCGAGGTTCGACAGGCTCCGGCGCAGGTCGAACGCGTCGTCGAGCACCGCGTTGTCGACCTCGTCATCGGCCTCGAGCAGCGTGCGGAAGTCGAGCCCTTCGTCCCAGGCGCGCATCGCGTTGCGCTGCACGATCCGGTAGGCGTCGTCGCGCGTCTTGCCGCCCTGCACCAGCGACAGCAGCACCGGTTGGCTGAAGACGAGGCCGTAGCTGGCGTCGAGGTTCGCCCGCATTCGCTCCGGCATCACCACGAGGCCGTCGAGCAGACGACGCAACCGCCGCATCACGTAATAGGCCAGTTGGCTCGAATCCGGCAGAATCACACGCTCGACAGAACTGTGCGAGATGTCCCGCTCATGCCAGAGCGCAACATTTTGCATAGCGGCCGACAAATTCCCCCGAAGCACCCGCGACAGACCCGAAATCGTCTCCGCAGAAATCGGGTTGCGCTTGTGCGGCATCGCCGACGAGCCCTTCTGCCCCGGCTTGAACCCTTCTTGGACTTCGCGCACTTCGGTGCGTTGCAGGTGTCGGAGTTCGACCGCCATCATCTCGCACGTCGCCCCGACCGACGCACACGCGTACAGGAACTGCGCGTGGCGATCTCGGGCGACGACCTGCGTCGCCGGAACGGGTGTGAGCCCGAGCCGTTCACCGACATAGGCCTCGACCTCGGGCGGGATGTTGGAGTACGTGCCGACCGCACCGCTGAGCTTCATCACGGCAACGGCGTCGCGCGCCGACCGCAGCCGCGCCCGATCTCGATCGACCTGCAGGGCCCAGAGGGCGACCTTCGCGCCGAACGTCGTGGGCTCGGCGTGGATGCCGTGCGTGCGACCGATCATCACGGTGTCGGCGTGCGCCCGCGCCATGCTCACCAGCGTCCGGAGCAGGTCAGTCGCTGCGTCGATCAGCAGGTCGGCTGCATCACGCATCGCCCAGCACAACGCCGTGTCACCGACATCGGACGACGTGAGCCCGTAGTGGATCCACGACGCAGCCGGGTCGTCGATGTCGGCCTGCACCGTGTCGACGAACGCGGCGACGTCGTGATCGGTGACCTGCTCACGTTCGAGGATCCGATCGACGAACGCTTCGTCAGAGGTCGGCGCCTTCGCACGGCAGATCACCGCGGCCTCCTGCGGGACCACACCAGCCGCAGCGTGACCCTCGGTGGCGAGCAACTCGACTTCGAGCCACCGGCCGAAACGGACCGGGTCGGACCACACCGCGTCCATTTCGGGCGTGGAGTAGCGCGGAATCACTCCGACACCCAGACGAGGTAGTCGTCACGTTCGGCACCGACACCGACGACGCGGACCGGGATGCCGACGTGCTCTTCGACGACGCGGATGAAGTTCCTCGCCTCCGGCGGCAGGTCACCGGGCTCGCGCTTCTCGCTGAGGGCGGTGCTCCCAGCCCGGGAGCTCGAGATAGATCGGCTCGATCTCCTCGAGCACGTCGTAGCGGTCGGGATACTCGGTGATCTCCTCGCCTCGGTACCGATAGCCGGTGCAGATCTTCACCGTCTCGAACCCGTCGAGGATGTCGAGCTTCGTGAGCGACAGTTCGGTGAGCGAGTTCAGCCGCACGGCATGGCGCAGCATCACGAGATCGAGCCAACCGCAGCGGCGGGCGCGGCCGGTCACCGTGCCGAACTCCTTGCCGACTCGACCGAGGGTCTCACCGTCTTCGTCGAACAGTTCGGTGACGAACGGACCTGCGCCGACACGGGTCGTGTACGCCTTCGTGATGCCGACGACCCGATCGATGTCGCGCGGGCCCAGGCCCGTCCCGGCACACGCACCACCGGCCGTCGGGTTCGACGACGTGACGTACGGATACGTGCCGTGGTCGAGGTCGAGGAAGGTGGCCTGGGCGCCCTCGAGGAGCACGTGCGCACCGTTGGCCAAGCCGTTGTGGAGCAGGCTGATCGTGTCGCAGACGTACGGCTTGAGCCGTGCGCCCATCTCGCCGTAGCGCGCGACCATGTCCTCGACGTCGAGCGGCTCACCGCCGGCTTCTTCGATCAGTTTGTTCTCCGCGGTCGCACGCTCACGGATCAACGTGGCGAAGCGCACGGGATCGTGGACATCACCGGCACGGATGCCGACGCGGCGGGCCTTGTCGGCATACGCGGGGCCGATCCCCTTCAACGTCGTGCCGATCTTGTCGTCGCCACGCATCGCCTCGGCGATCGCATCGTGGGCCTGATGCCACGGGAAGATGAGATGGGCTCGGCTCGACACCTTGAGCTCGGCGCACGAGTTGCCTCGCGATTCGAGCATGTCGACCTCCGCGAACAGGGTTGGCAGATCGACGACGACGCCGTTGGCGATCACCGGGATCACGTGCTCGTACAACACGCCCGACGGCACGAGCTGCAGGGCGTACTTCTCGCCGTCGACGACCACCGTGTGCCCGGCGTTGTGCCCGCCCTGGTAGCGCACGACGAACGTGTGCTCCTTGGAAAGGAGGTCGATGACTTTGGCTTTGCCCTCATCGCCCCACTGGGCTCCGACGACGACGGTGACGGGCATGCACGCTCCTGTGCGACTCGCTGGCTGGAACGTGACGAGATCCTACTTGCCAGGCGCCCCACCCGGCAGATCGGTTCGTTCGGAGTAGAAAGCGACAATGGCGACGTCATCGCGCAACCGGCCGAATGTGCTGTTCATCATGAGCGACGATCATGCGGCCCACGCGATCTCGGCGTACGGGAGCCGCATCAACGAGACCCCACATCTGGATCGGATCGCCGACGGTGGGATCCGCATGGACGCGGCGTTCTGCACGAACTCGATCTGTGCGCCGAGCCGGGCCGCGGTCCTCACCGGCACCTACAACCACGTCAACGGCGTGACCACGCTCGACACGCATCTCGACAACTCGCTGTGGACGTTCCCCCGGTCGTTGCAGGCCGCCGGCTGGAGTACCGCGTTGTTCGGCAAGTGGCATCTCGGCCACGGTGCGGACCACGACCCGGCGGGCTTCGACCACTGGCGGGTGCTGCCCGGCCAGGGCCACTACCACAACCCCGTGTTCCTGGACTCGGAGGCGGGCATCGTCGAGCGCGGCGGCTATGTGACCGACCTGATCACCGACGACTGCATCGACTGGCTCGACCGACGCGACCGCGACCGACCGTTCGCACTCTTCTGCCACCACAAGGCACCCCACCGCACGTGGGAGCCCGACGCCGAGCACTTCACGATGTACGACGACGTCGAGATCCCGTTTCCCGACACGTTCCGCGACGACCTGGCCGGTCGCGCCGAGGTGGTGCAGGCCGTGCGGATGCGGATGCTCGACCTCGATCCGATCACCGACCTGAAGGCCCCGGTGCCCGACGGGCTGACGCTCGACGAGGAGATCGACTGGCGATATCAGCGCTACATCAAGGACTACCTCCGCGTCGTTGCGTCGATGGACGACAACATCGGCCGGCTGCTCGACCACCTCGACGACCACGGCCTCGCCGACGACACCATCGTCGTCTACACCTCGGACCAGGGGTTCTTCCTCGGTGATCACGGCTGGTTCGACAAGCGACTGATGTACGAGGAGTCGCTGTCGATGCCGCTGCTGATCCGGTACCCGCGCGCGATCGCCCCGGGGTCGACGAGCGACGAGATCGTCGTCAACGTCGACTTCGGCCCGACGCTGCTCGACCTGTGCCGGCTCGACGTCCCCGACGACGTGCAGGGTCGCTCGTTCGCACCGATCCTGCGCGGCGACACCCCCGACGACTGGCCGACGTCGATGTACTACCGGTACTGGATGCACAACGACGGCGCACATGCCTGTCCGGCGCACTACGGGGTTCGGACGAGGACCCACAAGCTGATCTGCTACTACAACGATCCGCTCCACCAGCCGGGTGCACGGGGGCCGGCGAACCCCGTCGAGTGGGAACTGTTCGATCTGGCCGCCGACCCGTTGGAGGTCGACAATCTCTGGGGCCGACCCGGGACCGAGGCGATCACCGCCGATCTGCGCTCGGAACTCGCCCGCCTGCAAGCCGCCGTCGGCGACACCCCGTTCCCGCCCTGACGTGGTCACGTCCTGCCCAAACTCTTCGTTTGCGTGTGATTTTCCGCCCGACGTCGGGCGGAAAATCACACGCAAACGGGACCCTGCGGGGTGGAGCGAGGACGGGACTCAGACGAGGAGGGCGTCGGTCATGACCTCGACGATCGCGGGGCCGTCGTGCGCGAGCGCTGCGGAGAGCGCTGCGTCGAGTTGCTCGACGCGACCGACCCGCGCCCCCACGCGCCGCACAACTGGGCGAACTCGCCGAACGACGGGTTGTGCACGCTCGTCTGCCAGACGTCGAGTTCGGCAGCGCGCTGCTCCTTGCTGATCTTTCCCAACTCGCCGTTGTTCATGATCACGTGGGTGATGTTCATGCCGTACTTCACCGCGGTGGTGACCTCCATGGCGTACTGGCCGAACCCGGCATCGCCGGACACCCCGATGATCTGGCGGGTGTCGCCGACAGCGGCCCACGCGCCCATCGCCGCGGGGAAGCCGAAGCCGATCGAGCCGAGATACCCCGACATCAACACCGACTGGTTCGCCACCTCGAAGTAGCGGCCGAAGCTGTAGGTGTTGTTGCCGACATCGACGCAGAGCACGGCGTCGGAATCCGCGGTCCGGCTCAACGAGTCGAACAACGCGGCGGCATTGATCCCGTCGCCTTCGTCCGCTCGGCGGCTGGCCTTCTCCGCGCGCCAGATCGACCAGCGCTCGGCCACCTCACCGCGATGATCGACACATGCGCGCTCGTCACCGACACGATCGACGAGCAGCCGCGCGGTGACCGCGGCGTGGCCGAGCATCGGGACGTCGACGGCATGGAAGCGACCGAGCGCCATCGGGTCGAGATCGACCTGGATGATCGGCTTGTACGGCGCGATGCCCGTGTGGTTGGAGAACGATGCGCCGAACACGATCAGGAGGTCCGACTCGTTCATGAACCAACTCGCGATCGGGGTGCCGCTCCGGCCGAGGACGCCACACCCGAGTTCGTGCTGATCCGAGATCGCTCCCTTGCCCTTGAACGTCGTCGCGACCGGCGCTCCGATGTGCTCGGCGAACTCGATGATCTCCGCCATGTCGTTGCGCGCGCCGTGACCGACGATGATCATCGGCCGCGACGATCCCGTGATCATCTCGGCGGCTGCCGCGACCACGTCGGCCGGCGGCGACACCTGGCGGCTGGCGACGCGTCCCAGCGGTCCACCCGGCTCGGCATCGCTCGGCTCGGTCTGGACCTCGTCGGGCAGCACGAGGTGGGCGACATCGCGCCCGACGACCGCCGCCTTGCAGGCCATGTTCATGAGCTCGGCGTGCGCAGATCCTGCGTGCACGGTCTCGGAGTAGGCGGCCACATCGGCGAATGCGCCTTCGAGGTCGACGTCCTGAAACGCGCCGCGGCCCTTGACCTTCGAGGGGACCTGGCCGGACAGTGCGAGCACCGGCGCCCGGTCGACCTTCGCGTCGTACAGACCGGTGAGCAGGTTGGTCGAGCCGGGCCCCGCGATGGCGAAACACGCAGCGAGGTCGTCGGTGAGCTTGCCGTACGCCGTCGCGGCAAACGCCGCGGCGCCCTCGTGACGGATCCCGAAGAAGCGCAGATCGCCGCGCGCCTCGGCGACGCGCATCGCGTCGGCGAACCCGAGATTCGAGTGGCCGACCATCCCGAACACCGACGTGACACCCCAGTTGACCATCGTCTCGACGAGCACGTCCGACACCGTCCGCTCGCGTTCGATCTCGGGCGGCAACGCGACGTACACGCCGTCGTCGCGCGTCTCCACCGCGAAGCCGTCGACGCCGTCACCGTGGGCGCCGGGTGAACGCCCGTTGCACGGCGAGTAGTCGTAGCCGTGCCACGGGCACCGGAGCCAGCCGTTCTCGATCGAGCCCTCGCCGAGCGGGCCGCCCTGATGTGGGCAGTGGTTGTCGATCGCCCCGTATCCACCGTCGAGATTCGACACGGCGAGAGACCGCCGGCCCACGGTGACCGTGGTGACGCGTCCTTCGGGAAGACCGTCGGAGTCGAGTACGCGGTGCCACTCGAACGGTTCGTCGGGGACGGGCACGGGCTCGAGGGATGGCTGCTCGACGGTCATGTCCCGACAGTAGGTCGTCGTCGACAGCCGTGCAGCCAGTGCCCATCGCTCGCCGGGACAGACGTGCTCACTACGCTCGGTCTGACCGGCTCGGCGCCGGGAGACCTCCGTGAGCCACGCGCACTCCCACGACCATGTCGACATCCCCGTCGACCCCCGAATCGCACGGGCGATGTGGATTGCCGTGGGGTGCTGTGCCGTCCTCGTGGTCGTCGGACTCGTTGCGCTCTGGCCCGGATCTTCGTCGAGTCGTGTCGACCCGCTGGGGCTCGACGGCGAGCCCGTACGCGCCCAGGTGGTGTCGGTCGAGGTCGCCCCGTGCAGCTACGACGTCCTGCTCGGCTGCCGCCAGATCGAGCTCGTCCCGTCGGAGGGACCCGAAGCCGGACAGCGACTGACGTTCGAGCAGGGCCTGGACAGCCCGATCCGCGACGGCGACTCGATCCTCGTCGACATCGGCATCGCCGACGACGGGTCGGCCCTGGTCTTCTTCTACGACTTCCAGCGTTCGACGCCGCTCCTGCTCCTGACGCTGATCTTCGTCGCTGCGATCGTGCTGCTCGGACGGTGGAAGGGCGTCGGTGCGTTGGCCGGACTCGCGGCCAGCCTGATCGTGATCATCGCGTTCGTGCTGCCGGCGATTCTCGAGGGGACGAACGCCGTCGCCGTCGCGCTCGTGGCGGCCGGCGCAATCGCGTTCCTCGCACTGTTCCTCGCCCACGGGGTCCACCTCGCCACGGCGGCGGCACTGCTCTCGTCGATCGCGAGCCTTGCGTTGACCGCGCTGCTCGCGTCGGCGTTCGTGGGCTTCGCGAACCTGACCGGGCTCGCCAACGAGTCGATCGGCTTCCTCGGGGCCCTCGGTACCGATCTCAACCCGGAGGGGCTGCTGCTCGCCGGCGTGGTCATCGGCTCGCTCGGCGTGCTCGACGACGTGACCGTCACCCAGATCTCTGCGGTGTGGGAACTGAAGCGGGCGCGACCCGACGCCGACATGGCCGACCTGTACCGGCGGGCCGTTCGGATCGGGCGCGATCACATCTCCTCGACGGTCAACACCCTGTTCCTCGCGTACGCGGGTGCCGCCCTGCCCCTGCTCCTGCTGTTCCAGGAAGCGGGGCAGTCGATCTCCTCGGTGGCGACGCGTGAGGTGGTGGCGGTCGAGATCGTCCGTGCCCTCGTCGGCTCGATCGGCCTCGTCGCCTCGGTTCCGATCAGCACGGCACTCGCCGCGGCGGTGGTCGGCTCGCGTATCACCCCGAGCGCGGCACCCGAGACAGCGCCCGCCGGCGGCGATGGCGGCGCGCACCCGGCGTCGACCGATTGGGGCCCGCCGAGCCAGGGATAGCGTCGTCACCGTGAGCGTGATGCGTCGACAGCGATGGACTTCGATGAGTACCGAGGCGCGAGCGTCGTTGATGCATCGTGGTCTCGACGACATCTTCGAGCCGGGTCTGCGCACATCGATCGGCGAACTGATCGACGACGTTCGTGTCCGTGGCGACGCCGCGGTGTGCGACGCTCTCGCGCGATTCGACCACATCGACGTCGACCCCACCGGGCTGCAGATCACCGACGACGAGCTCGACTCCGCCGAGGTGTCCGAGGCGGTCGACCGTTCGATCGACGATGCGATCGTCCACCTCCGCGCGTTCAACGAGGCGCAGATGGAGCGAGCCGCCGACTGGAGCATCGAATCCGAACCCGGCCTGACGGTCGGAGAGAAGATCACCCCGATCTCGTCGGCCGGGCTGTTCACGCCGTCCGGCAAGGCCAGCTATCCGAGCGTCGCGTACCAGCTCGCGGTACCGGCGGTCGTGGCCGGTGTGCCCGAGCTGACCCTGGTCGTCCCGCCCGTCCCCGGCGGCAACGGCGAGGTCGACCCGGCGGTGCTCGTCGTCTGTCGCAAACTCGGGATCCGTCGCGTGTTTCGTGTCAACGGCCCGGCCGGCATCGCCGCACTCGGCTTCGGAACCGAATCGATCCCGAAAGTGCGCAAGGTCGTCGGCCCCGGGTCGCCCGCGGTCACGATCGCACAGGTCGAGATGCAGCGCCACGGGATGGCGACGATGATGCTGCTCGGGCCGACCGAGAGCCTCGTGATCGCCGACGACTCCGCCGATCCCAGCCTGCTCGCTGCGGACCTGCTGATCGAGGCCGAACACGGCATCGACTCCTCCGTCGTGCTCCTCACCCCCTCGACCGCCCTGGCCGAGGCCGTCGAGGTCGAGATGGACCGCCAGATCGCCGAACTTCCCGGCGTGCGCGCCGACGCGGCGCGCGCGTCACTCGGACCGAACGGCGGGTGCGTGATCGTCAACGATCTCGACACGGCGGTGGTGATCGCCAACGACTTCGCCGCCGAACACCTGCAGGTCGTGGTGTCCGACCAGGAACTCGACGGGGTGCTCGAGGGCCTCGTCAACGCCGGTGAGATCCTCGTCGGGCAACACACGCCGTTCAGTGCCGGAAACTTCGTGATCGGGTGCCCGGCATCGCTCCCGACGAGCGGATTCGCGCACGTGTCGTCCGGGGTCACCGCCGACACGTTCCTCAAGCGGACCGCGGTCGCCCGTGCCGATGCCCGAGCGATCGCCCGGATGGCCCCGTCGGTGATCGCACTCGCCGAACACGAGGGGTTTCCGGCGCACGCCGCCGCGTTGCGGATGCGTCAGGGCTGACCGCAGCCGGCGATACCCGCAGCCGGCGCCGTGACACGCATCGAATGGGTCAAGATCATGCCGTTGCGTGCCGATCACCTGGCGTGGACCAGACTGCGGTACTTCTCGTCGAGGACGACGAACGGATCAGCGAACCGCTGATCCGCGTCCTGCGCGCCGAGCAGTTCGACGTCACCCACGTCGCGGCGGGCCAACCCGCGCTCGACGCCGTCGAGCGTCAACGCCCCGCACTGGTGTTGCTCGACCTGACACTTCCCGACATCGACGGTCTCGACGTCTGCCGGCGGCTCCGCACCGATCATCCCGGCCTGCCGATCATCATGCTCACCGCCCGCGCCGAGGAGATGGACGTGATCGTCGGGCTCGGTGCCGGCGCCGACGACTACGTGGCCAAGCCGTTCCGGCTCGCTGAACTCGTCGCGCGCATCAAGGCCCGGCTCCGCGTTGCGGAGTACGCATCCGCGGGCAACGCGAGCGGGCCACTCAGCGGTGCGGGCATCGAACTCGATCCGGCCAGCCGCCGCTGCTTCGTCTCGGCCGACGACGGAACGATCGAGATCGAACTGACCTCGAAGGAGTTCGATCTGCTCGAGTTCCTGATGCGCCGCGCCGGCACGACCCTGAAGCGCGACGACATCATGTCGGCGGTGTGGGACGAGAACTGGTGGGGTTCGACGCGCACGCTCGACACCCACGTGTCGACACTGCGCAAGAAGATCCTCGATCGCACCGACCCGCCGTCCAAGATCGTGACGGTGCGCGGGGTCGGTTTCCGGTTCGAGCCGGAGGCATCGACCTCCGCGCTGTTGTCCACGGGAAGCTGACATGCGGCGCCGACTGGTCCTGTCGACCCTTGCGGTCGTCGTGGTCGTCATGGCCGTCCTGCTCGCCCCGGTGTTCCTCGTCGTCAACGCTGCCGCTGCCGAGAACGAGGCCGGTCTGTATGGGCGCATCGCGTTCATCGCCGCGTTCGCAATCATCGCCGCGGCGTTGCTCGCAGCGATCCAGGCACGCCAGCTGGCGCGCCCACTCGAACGGCTGGCACGAAGCGCCGGACGTGTCGGCGACGGCGACTTCACCGCGCCGTCATCGGCGTCGGGCATCGACGAGATCGACGACATCGCACGTTCGCTGCGACTGAGCGCGAACCGTGTCGACCGGATGCTCGAGGCCGAACGCAGCTTCACCGCCGACGCAACGCACCAGTTGCGCACGGGGTTGACCGGCATCGCGATCCGGCTGGAGTTGCTCGAGCGTCACACCGACCCTGCCGTCGCCGCCGAGGCTCGTGCCGTCCTCGAACAGACCCATGAGTTGAACGCCACGCTCGACGAGTTGCTGGCGGTCGCCCGCAAGGGCAGCACCGGCGAACGCTCCACGGTCGAGATGGTCGACATCGTCGACGACCACCTCGACGACTGGCGGACCCGATTCGATGCCCAGCGTCGCCAACTGATCGTCACCACCGGACACACGGTGCCGGTGAGTGCGACTCCCGGCCTGATCGGCCAGATCTTCAATGTGCTCCTCCAGAACTCGCTCCACCACGGAGCCGGCGCGGTCGTCGTCCTGGTCGAGGGCACCAGCATCACCATCGAGGACGAAGGCCGCGGCATCTCCGACGACGACGTCTCGTCGCTGTTCGAGCGGCCGAGCGATCATCGGGCTGCGCACGGACGCGGCCTGGCGCTCGCGCGTCGCCTCGCCGAGTCCGATGGCGGTCGGCTGGAGCTGGTCCGCCGCCGCCCGGCACAGTTCCGGCTGTCCTACGTGTCCGCACACGATCTCACCGACGACGTGTCGGCCACCGCAGCGGCGCCAACCGTCACCGTCTGACCGCGCGCCGCCGTCGGGCCGCCGGCTCGACGACTCTGGAAGACTGGGCGCGTGCCACCGACACGAGGACGCCGATGACCGCACGTCCCAGCGACCTCCACGAGGTGGAATCGGCGTTGCTGAACGAGCTCGACGCCATGTCCCAGCGCGAGGTCGAGTCGACCGACGTCCACGACATCGACCCCATGCTCGCGGCCACCTGGCTGGAGGCGGAGATCACGAGTCGCGTGTTGGACCACACCGCTCGCTGGTTGCGGGCCGAGCGTGGACTGGGGTACTACACGATCGGTTCGGCAGGCCACGAGAGCAACGCCGTCGTCGCCACCTCGTTGCGCATCGACGACCCGGCACTGCTCCACTACCGGTCGGGCGGGTTCTACGTCGCTCGTTCGTTGATGGCCGCCGCCGCGGGCATCGATGCCGGCGATGCGATCACCGACGTCCTGCGCGGCATGCTGGCACGGTCGACCGACGGGATCGCCGGCGGGCGGCACAAAGTGTTCGGCAACCACGCACTGTCGATCATCCCGCAGACGTCGACGATCGCGTCGCACCTCCCGCGCGCGGTCGGACTCGCGCTGAGTGGCGGCATCGCACCGAACGCGCCGGCTCGGTGGCCCGACGACATGGTGGTCGTGTGCAGTTTCGGCGACGGATCGCTCAACCACTCGACCGCCCAGGGCGCGCTCAACTGGGCCGGCCACGCCGCCCACCGCGGCCAGCGGGTCCCCATCCTGTTCGTGTGCGAGGACAACGGGCTCGGCCTCAGCGTGCCCACCCCGGCGGGTTGGGTTCGGGCGTCGCTCGCCGGTCGCCACGGCCTCACGGTGGCCGCCGCCGACGGCGCCGATCCGGTCGACACGTGGCGCACGACGGTCGGACTCGTCGACGAGATCCGCCGGACGGGTCGACCCGGTGTCCTCCATCTGTCGACGGTGCGCTTCCTCGGCCACGCGGGCACCGATGTCGAGTCTGCGTACCGGAGCGTCGCCGAGATGAACGAGGAGCGACGGCGCGACCCGATCATCGGCGCAGCTCGGGTCGCCGCGGCCTGCGATGTCTGCTCCCCGACCGACACCGCGGATTGGTACCTCGACGTCCGCGACACGATCCGGCTGAGCGTCGCGGCCGTGTCGGAGGAACCGGAGCTGCTGACCGCCGAGGAGGTCACGGCACCGATCGCAGCGTTCCACACCGCGACGCATCGCTCCCTCCCGACCCCGCACCGCGAGTCACCGTCGAAACCGACCGAACGGCTCACGATGGCACAGTCGATCAACCGGTGCCTGGCAGAACTCCTCGACGAGTCCGACGACGTCGTCGTGTTCGGCGAAGACGTCGGACGCAAGGGCGGCGCCTACGGCGTGACCCGTGGCTTGCAGAAGCGATTCGGCGACCAGCGCGTGTTCGACATGCTGCTCGACGAACAGTCGATCCTCGGCATGGCGTTGGGCGCGGCGCTCAATGGCCGTCTGCCCATCCCGGAAATCCAGTACCTCGCCTACCTGCACAACGCACAGGACCAGCTCCGCGGCGAGGCGGCGACGCTCGGCTTCTTCTCCCGAGGTCAGTACCGGAATCCGATGGTCGTGCGCATCGCCGGATACGGCTACCAGAAGGGGTTCGGCGGACACTTCCACAACGACAACTCGATCGCCGTCCTCCGCGACATCCCGGGCCTCGTGATCGCATCACCTGCGCATCCGACCGACGCCGCACCGATGCTGCGGGCGTGCGTTGCGCACGCCCGAGCGACCGGCGCGGTCTGCGTCTACCTCGAGCCGATCGCGCGCTACCACGATCCGGACCTGCACGAGCTCGGCGACGGCGCCTGGTCGTCCGCCGAAGTGACGACGACTGCCGAACTGGGTCGAGCGCACGATCATCGACCGAGCGGCATCGCCCCGTGCGACCTCACGATCGTGACCTGGGCGAACGGTACGTACCTCAGCCTGCGCGCCCAGCACCGTCTGGAGGCCGACCACGGAATCCGTTGTCTGGTCGTCGACCTCCGCTGGATCGCCCCGCTTCCGGTCGACGACGTGGTCGACGCGGCCAACGCAACGGGTCGCGTCCTCGTCGTGGACGAGACCCGGCGCTCGGGTGGCGTCGGCGAGGGCATCGTCGCCGCGCTCGTCGAGCGGAACGTCGATGCATCGATCGACCGGATCGCTGCGGTCGATTCGTTCGTTCCGCTCGGCGCCGCAGCACATCTCGTGCTCGTCAGCGAGGACCAGATCGTCGACGCGGCGGTGGCGTCGGTCGGCCGCTGACACCCTCCTGCGGCGAACGACGGCGAAAACTGCAGGAGCCCCGGGGACGACCCGGGGCTCCAACGGAAGGAAGACTCATTCAAGCACAACTCAAGGTCTTGAGGGGTCAAGAGATCGTCAAGAAGTCGTTTCGCTCCTCAAGACCGGCGGCGACGCGGCCGATCGGGGGCCGCGGCGATTTCTCCGCATGCGCAAAATGGCACCAACTACGTTTCGGCGATGCGATCTCTCACCCTGCCGGTCATCGTCACCGTCGTGAGCCTCGCCGCCTGTGGCAGCGATTCGAGCTCGACCGAATCCGACACCAGCCCACCCACGGCCGCCGCCACCGCACCGGCCGACAGCGGGTCCACGGACGCGACGACAGCCGACACCGCGACCATCGACACCGCGACGGCCGACACCTCGTCGGACGAGCCCGTCCAAACCATCGCCCCACCGCCGACCGAACCACCCGCGAGCACAGCGCCGACGACCGAGCCGCCGCCGACGTTGCCCGAACCGGCGCCGTGGGACGGTCCCCGTTTCGACGAGGCGATCGAGCCGACGATGGCCGCGCTCGCCGTCGGCTTCGGCCAGCCGGTCTCGGCTGCGGCCGTCGCCCCCGAGGTCGTCCTGCCGGCCGAGGTGCCGACACCGGGCGGCACGATCATCGGCGCCGGGTGGACGTCGGAGTTCGACCTCCGTCGCGACGAGTACGGGCTGGAGTACGCGGTCGGGCTCGACGCTGCCACCACGCCCGACGAGTTGCTCGCCTGGCAGGAGGGGGTCGGCAACGGTTGGCGGGCCCCGTCGTTCGCCGAGTCCGGGTCGCTCTACACGAGCTTGCTGATCGACGAGGCGGACCAGCGCCTCGTCCATGTGCTCGACACCGACGCCGCGGCAAACGGCCGTCCGCCGCTGAACCTGGAGTGGTCGCCGGACACCACGAGCCTGCTCGAACCCGACTGGTTGGACGCCCTCCCCCGACCCGACGGCGGCGTCACGAGTGAGCTGCTCGTCGCTCGCGGTGACGTCTCGGTCGGTCTCGGCGCCGAAGGCTTCGACGGCCGGGTGTTCGTCCGATTCGACTACGAGGTCGACGACCTCGATCGGATGATCGAGTACTTCGAGGCCGGCACGCTGCTCGGCGCCGGCTTCGAGTACGAACCCGTGCCGATCTCGAATGGCCGCTACCGGCGTGATGTCTCGATGGGCGACTGGTCGGGCGAGGTGCTGATCGGTGAGGCGTCGTCGAACGACGTCGAGTACCTCCAGGTCATCTGGGACCTCGGCCGCGGCGCGTCCTGAGGACGCGCCGCGTCGGCGGTCAGCTCGCCGTGACGACCGGCCGGGCCGATACGACGAGCCCGTCGTCGCCGGCGGTGACGGCGATCGTGTCGCCGTCGATGACCGACCCGTCGAGGATCAGCACCGACGCCGGATCGCCGATCTCGCGTTGGATGATCCGCTTCAACGGCCGTGCGCCGAACGCCGGGTCGTAGCCCTCCCGGGCGAGCTGCGCCATCGCGGAGTCGTCGACGTCGAGCGTGATCCGACGACCAGCCAGCCGACTGCGCAGTCGTTCGAGCTGGATCCCGACGATGTGTTCGAGATCGGCCTCGGTCAGCGAGCGGAACCGGATGATGTCGTCGACGCGGTTGATGAACTCCGGCTTGAAGAAGTCGAGCGGGTCACCCGGCAGGTTGCTGGTCATGATCAACACCACGTTGGTGAAATCGACCGTCCGACCCTGACCGTCGGTGAGACGACCGTCGTCGAGCAACTGCAGGAGCGTGTTGAACACGTCGGGGTGGGCCTTCTCGATCTCGTCGAGCAGCACCACCGAGTACGGGCGCCGACGCACCGCTTCGGTGAGCTGACCGCCCTCGTCGTAGCCGACGTAGCCGGGCGGCGCACCGATGAGGCGTGACACCGAGAACTTCTCCATGTACTCACCCATGTCGATCCGGACCATCGCCTTCTCGTCGTCGAACATGAACTCCGCGAGCGCACGGGCGAGTTCGGTCTTGCCCACGCCGGTCGGGCCGAGGAACATGAACGAACCGATCGGGCGGTCGGGGTCGGACAGCCCGGCGCGGCTGCGGCGGATCGCGTTCGCGACGGAGGTGACGGCATCGTCCTGCCCGATCACACGCTGGTGGAGCAGCTCCTCGAGGTGGACGAGCTTCGAGGTCTCGGACTCCATGAGCCGGGTCACCGGCACACCGGTCGCCTTGGCGACGACCTCGGCGATGTCTTCGGCATCGACCTCTTCCTTGAGCATCGCCTTGGTGGCCTGGAGTTCGTCGAGGTGCGCGGTCGCGTCTTCGATGCGCCGCTCGAGTTCGGGGATGCGGCCGTACCGGATCTCGGCGGCCATCGCCAGGTCGGTCTCACGCTCGACCTGCGTGCGCAACGTCTCCAGCTCCTCCTTGAGCGCGCGGATCGCATCGATCGCCTGCTTCTCCTGCTCCCAGTGCTCCTTCATCTCCTTGACCTGGACGTTGAGCGTCGCCAACTCGTCATGGAGGGCGTCGAGGCGTTCCTTCGACACGGCGTCGGTCTCCTTCTCCAACGCCACCTGCTCGATCTCGAGCTGGAGGATGCGCCGCTGGACGACGTCGATCTCGGTCGGGAGCGAGTCGATCTCGATCCGGAGTTTCGATGCCGCCTCGTCGACGAGGTCGATCGCCTTGTCGGGCAGGAAGCGCGCGGTGATGTACCGATCGGACAGCACCGCCGCGCTGATCAGCGCCGAGTCCTGGATCCGCACACCGTGGTGCACCTCGTACTTCTCCTTGAGGCCACGCAGGATGCCCACCGTGTCCTCGACCGACGGCTCGCCGACGTAGACCTGCTGGAACCGACGCTCGAGGGCGGGGTCCTTCTCGACGTACTTGCGGTACTCGTCGAGGGTCGTGGCACCGATCATCCGCAGCTCACCGCGAGCGAGCATCGGCTTGATCATGTTGCCGGCGTCCATCGCTCCCTCGGCACCGCCGGCGCCGACGATGGTGTGGAGTTCGTCGACGAAGGTGATGATCTCGCCTTCGGCGTCGGTGATCTCCTTGAGCACCGCCTTGAGGCGCTCCTCGAACTCGCCTCGGTACTTGGCGCCGGCGAGCATCGAGCCGATGTCGAGCGCGATCAGCCGCTTGTTCTTGAGCCCTTCGGGCACGTCACCGTCCGCGATGCGCGAGGCGAGTCCCTCGACGATCGCCGTCTTGCCGACGCCCGGTTCGCCGATCAGGACCGGGTTGTTCTTGGTGCGACGCGACAGCACCTGGATCGCACGGCGGATCTCTTCGTCGCGTCCGATGACCGGGTCGATCTTGCCCTCCATCGCTCGCGCGGTGAGGTCCTGGCCGTACTTCTCGAGCGCCGCGAACTTCTCCTCGGGGTTCTGGTCGGTCACCCGGTGCGAACCGCGCACTGCCTGCATCGCCTGCATGACCTCTTCCGAGCCCATGTCGAGGCGATCGTTCATCGCGAGCAGGAGGTGTTCGACGGACAAGAAGTCGTCCTTGAAGTCCTTCTGGTACTGCTCGGCGTTCGCGACCTTGTTGGTGAGCTCCTTGCTCATCCGCGGCTCGTCGCCGCCGTACGCGTTGGGGAGGCGGGTGACGGCCTCGTCGGCCTGGTTGCGGATCATCAGCGGAGCGAGGCCCAGCTTGGCGAGCACTGCGGGGACGATGGTGCCCTCTTGGCGCATCATCGCCGAGAGCACGTGATCGGGCGTCAGCTCGGGATTCGAGCGCGCCTTGGCATCGTCGATCGCGGCGGCGAACGCCTCCTGTGTCTTGATCGTCCACTTCTTCGGATCGAATGCCATGTCCCTCGCTGCCTTCCTCACGTCCTGTGCGTGCTTTTCGTCAACTCATCAAACTTGAGTGTCAGTGTATCAAGTCACCCAGAAGTTTTCCACAGGCTGCCGCCCGCTCGGTCACGCGTCACACGACGGGGCCGACCCATCGATCGACGCACCCAACAGTCTCGTCGCGTCTGCGCCCCGATGCCGACGCGAGCGCAGACCGGACAGGTCCGCATCGGCGTGCTCGTGCAACACGACAACAGTCCGATTCGGCCGCCATGATGATGGCGTGAGCAACGAGCCGGCCACCCCTCGACGTTCGATCCTCGACCTGGCGATCATCGGGCCGGGCCAGACCGCCGCCGACGCCTTTGCGAACAGCGTCGCGCTCGCACAGCGCGCCGAGGCCCGCGGCTACGAGCGGGTCTGGTACGCCGAGCACCACAACATGTCCGTGATCGCATCGTCGGCGCCGAGTGTGCTCATCGCCCACATCGCGGCGCACACGTCGACGATCCGTCTCGGTGCGGGCGGTGTGATGTTGCCCAACCACTCGCCGCTCACGATCGCCGAGCAGTACGGCACCCTGGCCACGCTGCATCCGGGCCGCATCGACCTCGGGCTCGGTCGGGCACCGGGCAGTGACCAGACGACGTGGCGAGCCATGCGCCGAGACCCGCAGGCCTCCGACCGGTTCCCCGACGACGTCCTCGAACTCCAGGGGTACCTGCAGGGGGCATCACGCGTCGCCGGTGTGGCCGCGGTGCCCGGCGCGGGGACGAACGTCCCGCTGTACATCCTCGGTTCGTCACTGTTCGGCGCACAGCTCGCGGCGATGCTCGGGCTGCCCTACGCGTTCGCCTCGCACTTCGCACCCGGCGCGCTGCTCGACGCGATCGAGCTGTACCGCAGCGAGTTCCGGCCCTCGGCCCAGCTCGACGAGCCGTATGCGATCGCCGGGGTCAACGTGATCGCATCCGACACCGACGACGACGCCCAACGCCAGTTCGAGCTCGTCCGCCGGCAGCGCATCGCCCGGTTCCTGGTGCGTGATCGAGAACTGTCCGACGAACAACTCGACGCGCTGGTCGAGTCACCCCAGGGTCGCCAAGTCGCCCAGATGATGCACTACTCGGCCGTCGGCACGGCGACCGAGGTCGGCACCTACCTCCGGCAGTTCGCCGCCGAGGTCGGCGTCGACGAGGTGATCACCGCGCACGCCTCCCCCACGATCGACGAGCGTCTCCACTCGGTCGACCTCGTCGCCGACGCCCTCGACCCCGTCACCGTCTGAGCCAGCCGGCATCCGCGAACTCTCGACCCCGACATCCCGCTCCATCACGCACCACTGCCGGTGAACTGGATGAAAAACCCGGTTCTGCGGTCGCGAGATCGTGCAACATGGGTCATCACGACCGAAGGAGCCCCTCCCATGTCCACAACCTCACTCGGCCGATCACGTTGGGCAGCGATCGGTGCAGCCATCGCGATCTCAGTCGGCGCTGTCGGATTCGGCATCGTTGATGCGACGGTCAGCTCCGGAGAACGACTCGTCTACGTCCCGATCGAGCCGTGTCGGATCATGGACACTCGCGCCGACTTCCAGGTCGGCCCGCGCGGCACACCGATCGGCGCCGGCGAGACCTACACCGTCGACGGCCTCGGCGTGACCGGCGATTGCGATCTGCCGGGCAATGTGGCGTCGCTCGCGATGAACGTGACCGCCGTCCGTGCGACCCAACGCACCTTCCTGACATTCTGGGAGGCCGGTTCGCCGCGGCCGGACACCTCCGTTCTCAACCCGGCACCCGGCGAGCCGCCGACCCCCAACGCGGTCTCGGTTGCACTCTCCGACGAGGACACCGGTCGCTTCTCGGTGTACAACCGTGCGGGGACGGTCGAGGTCTTCGCCGACGTGTACGGCTTCTACACCGATCACGCGCACGACGATCGCTACCTGCACCGGGACGAGATCGTCCTGTCGCATGCACCGGGGTTCTGGGTGGCCGACACGGTCGTCGACCCGCCGCTGTCGTTCAACTACATCACCGACATGGCGAAGCTGGACGGATCGGGGACCGCGTTCATGCCGCTCGTGGCGCCCGAGCGATTCGGCACGGCGGCTGACGGCACGCAGTACATTCCCGCGGCGCTCGAGGTGTGCTTCCCGAGCATCGTCGGCGACGCGTACGTGAACGAGGTCACGTTGCAGACCGCCGACCCCACGCTCACTGCGTTCAACGACGACACCGACATCACCGCGGCCGGCTGCCACGACTACGACTTGACCGGCGCCGGATCCGACGGTGAATCGTTCACCGTCACCGTCGAGATTCGCGGCGAGAAGGGATACGTCATGCTCGGCAGCGTCAACTCCACGTGGGCGCCTCGAAACTGACCGCTGACGACGCGTCGTCTACACGCCAGCGCGTCGACCAGGTCGTCGATGCCCTCGACCGACGTCCTTGTAGCCGCGGACATCGGCGGACATCGCCGCGACCGACGCCGCCAAGCCGCGCGATCCGGGGCCACCGACGCAGGGTCGGCGCGACGTAGGTCCGAATCGTGAACAGCACGACGCTCGTCCGCGGGAATCGACGGAGTGTCTCCCGTTCGACACGGACGAACATCTCCGACGCGGCAGGTGCGGTCGGCCGTGGCCGCCCGTTCCGTCCGCTGGGCGTGTAGCCGTCTTCGATGTCGATGATCGCCCCAACCGAGTCGCCAGAACGAACGCTCGGGCGCGAGCCGATCGAGGAAGCGATCGACCTCGGACTCCAGCTGTCTCGTTCAAGCCGGGCGACGGGCGCGTGGACCTCGGCCATCGTGCAACCGAGCTTCGACGGCAGATCCCAGCGGTTCGGAAAGCACACGCAACCGCCCCGAACACCAGCCGACCGTCTCGCTCGACCATCACGACGAGATCCTCCGGGACGAGTCGGCTCGCGGCCTCGAGCGGGTGCAGCGCGGTATCGAGCGTGCACGCCGTCGGTCGGGATGGTGCGTCCGCGAGGTGATCGACAACGGCCTGCGCCACCTCGCATCGACTCGGGTTCGACGTCGTCGACGGCGACGAACGCCTGGTGTCGTGGTGCTGGGCCAGCACCTCCGCCTTCTGGGCGATCCAGCCGTCCGGACCGTCGGCGTCGGGGCCGAACTCGATCCAATCGCGCAGGTCGAGGGGGCGCACGCCGAGTCGCCAGCGGAACGTCGCCGTCGACCACCACGCCTCGATCACGCCACGGCGTGTACGGCAATTCGGTCGACCAGTGGCACGTCGCAAATCGTAGAGGTCGGCGATCGCTACTGTTCCTCGTCATGGAAATCTCGTTGCGCACCGCAACCCCCGACGATGCCGACGCGCTCGTTGCGCTGATCGTCGGGGGCAAGCTCGTCGGAAGACGACGACGACCCCGACGCATCGCGACGACTACGTGGCCGCGCTCGAGCGAGATCGAGGTCGACCCGCACTCGACGGTGCTCGTCGCCGTCAACCACGGCGTCGACGTCGTGGGGATGCTCCAACTGTTGACGTTCCGCCACGTCCAGCACCGAGGCGGGCGATGCGCCGAGATCGAGTCGATGCACGTGCGTCACGACCTGCGGTACTCGGGGATCGGCGGCAAGCTGCTCGACCACGCCGTCGAGATCGCCCGCGACATGGGGTGCTACCGCGTCCAGCTGACCAGCAACACGCAACGACCCGACGCCCACCGGTTCTACGAGCGGCATGGTTTCGTCGGCTCCCACGTCGGCTTCAAGCGATACCTGACCGAACCCGAGCAGTCACCGATGCCGGGTCAATGACCGACCGGGGTGTGGTGCAGCACACCCGTCGCTGCGCGCCGCCCGACGATCTGGTCCTGCCGGTGTGACTCCGGGAGCCCCATCGCGCCAGTCTGGTCCACCCACCCACCGGGAGCCGGGCCGATTCGCGACGAGACGCGAGGGACGGGTCGGCACGAGCGGAGGCGGCGCGAATGGCACACCGGGGCTGAGGTACCCCCTCGGTAGGTTGGTGGGTTGATGGCTCGCCTGTCACGTCACCGGCCACCGCACGTGGCACAGGGCACCTGGCGGTCCGGCGCGCTGCACGTGTGGGGCTGGAACGGCGTCGACACCGCATCGATGGCGTGGCTGTACTCGGGCTTCCGGACGCTCAACGCGGACGGCACGCGCAGCGGATGGCACGATTCCCCCGTCTCGTACGGCGCCGTCGCCCGGATCAGCATCGACGTCCCGCAGCGCCCCGCGCTCCACGCCGCCTCGGTGCAGCTCGACCCGCTGGGCACTGCGGTCTGGCTGTCCGACCTGCCCGCCGACGACGACATCGTGTCCGACTCGATCGCATGGTTCGCGAAGGTCGCCGAGCTGGCCCGACGGATGGTCTCGGCCGGGCGGATGTCGCCGATCGTCGTCGAGGAGGGTCCGTTCACCGTGGCCCGATGGACCCCCGAGGTCGACGACGAGATCGCCGAGCTCATCGGTGCGCTCGACCGAGCGAAGCCGTACATCTGCACCGCGGGGTCGGGTCACGACACGCGCAGGATCGTCGAGCTGATGGTCGATGGCGTCGCCAGGTCGTACCTGTCCCAAGGCGGATGGAAGGCCGAGGTGGGTCGGGGCCGCAAGGGCTCGACCCAGGCGCTGCGCGCGGTCTTCGGTGCGCTGGCGAAACCCGATCACGTCGTGCGCGGCGGCACCACTGAGTTCGACCTCGCCCTCGGCCAACTCCGCGAGGAACTCGATCGCCACCGCCGCCGGTTGTCGGGCGAACCCGTCGTGATCCCTCGGGTTCGGCTCCTCATGTCGCACGACCCGCACGACCCGTGGGAGGCCCGTCTCGAACTGGTCGACGACACCGACTCGATGCGCTGGTGCACGGCGGCCGACCTCTGGGATCGCAACGAACGCTCCCTCGAAGTCGCGCGCGAAGCCCGCCACCTCGACACGCTCGTCACCCTGCTCAACGACGTCGTGGCGCGCATCGCGCCGGTCGTGCCCGGGCTCGCCGACCTCGCCCTGGAACACGAACCGACCGGCGTCGAACTCGACCTCGAGACCGCCGAGGACTTCATCGACATCGCGCCGTTCGAGCTCGAGAAGGCCGGCGTCGAGCTGATCGGCCCGGAGCGCCTGATCCGCAACACCGTGCGAGTTGCCGGCGACGCCACACCGACGCCACAGGACGACCGCAAGAAGCAGTTCGGACGCGAGGCGCTCGTCGAGTGGAAACTCGTCGTGGGCGACGAGGAGATCTCCGAGACCGAGTTGGCGCGAGCGGAGGAGGCGGGCGCAACGTTGCTCCACACCGGCGACCGTTGGGTTCGCATCGATCCCGACGAGCTCCGCCGCAAGCGTGACAAGCAGCGCGAACTGGAACAGACGCGCAGCCGGGTCACCCCGCTCCAGCTCCTCCAACTCGCCAACGACGACGACGCCACCGAGGATCGCACGACCATCCGCGTCCACACGGCCGGTGACACCGTCGACGGCATCGAGTTGGGCGTCGATGCGGCCGATGCCGGCGCCGGCTCGGGTGATCTGGCTCCGATCTCGGACACCGACTGGGTCCGGTCGCTCCTGCAGGGCCTGCCCGACGACCGGCTCGAGGAAGTGGAGGAGTCGAGCGAGTTCGTCGGCGAACTCCGCCACTACCAGCGGCGTGGCCTCGCCTGGATGCAGTTCCTGTCGCGGCTCGGTCTCGGCGGGTGCCTCGCCGACGACATGGGCCTCGGCAAGACCGCCACCACGCTGGCCCACCTCGTCGAGCGGCCCGGTCCGCACCTCGTCATCTGCCCGCTGTCGGTGGTCCGCAACTGGCACTCCGAATCGCATCGATTCACACCCAAGCTCGAGGTCTCGGTCCATCACGGGTCACAACGCGACAAGCAGCTCGACCTGATCTCGAAGGCGATGGCCAGCGCCGCGTCCGACGACAACCCCGACGAGATGTTTCTCGTCGACCCCGAGCTCCAGCTCGTCATCACCACGTACGGCCTCCTGCCCCGCGACCTCGAACATCTCGGAGCGATCGACTGGTCGACCGTCGTGCTCGACGAGGCGCAGATGGTGAAGAACCCGAACACCAAGGCGGCCAAGGCCGTGCGCTCGCTACGCGCCGACCAGAAGATCGCGCTCACCGGCACGCCGGTCGAGAACCGGTTGAGCGAGCTGTGGGCGATCCTCGATGCGGTCAATCCCGGGATCCTCGGCGGGCTCCAGCGGTTCCGCAAGGACTTCGCGTCGCCGATCGAGCGGGCGACCGACCCCGAGGCCTCGGCCGACGCAGCGGCACGGCTGCGACGCATCACCGGCCCGTTCATCCTCCGTCGCACGAAGGCCGACAAACGCCTGTTGCCCGACCTCCCCGACAAGATCGAGCAGATCGCCTACGCCAAGCTCACCAAGGAACAGGCCACGCTGTACCAGCAGGTGGTCGACCAGTTGCTCGTCGACGCCGAACAGGCGAAGGGCATGCGGCGTCGCGGCCTGGTGCTCGCCGCGCTGATGCGCCTCAAGCAGATCTGCAACCACCCCGCCCACGCACTCAAGGACGGCTCACGTCTGGCGGGCCGATCCGGCAAGCTCACCCGGTTCGACGAACTGGTCACCGAGCTGCTCGACCAGGGCGAACGGGCGCTGGTGTTCACCCAGTTCCGCGAGATGGGCGAGCTCCTGGTGCGCCACGTCAACGAGCAGTTCTCGTTCGACGCGCCGTTCCTCCACGGCGGCGTGTCGCGCACTCGACGCGATTCGATGGTCGACGAGTTCCAGGACGGCTCGGGCCCACCGCTGCTCCTCGTCTCGCTGAAAGCAGGCGGCACGGGCCTCAACCTCACCGCCGCCAGCCAGGTCATCCACTACGACCGATGGTGGAACCCGGCCGTCGAGGACCAGGCGACCGACCGGGCGTGGCGACTGGGTCAGACCCAGACCGTCAACGTCCACAAGCTGGTCTGCGAGGGCACGGTGGAGGAGAAGGTGAGCCAGGTCATCGACGACAAGCGCAAACTCGCCGAGCAGGTGGTCGGCGTCGGCGAGGGCGAGGCCTGGATGTCGGAGATGTCGACCGACGAACTGCGCGATCTCGTCGTGCTGGAGGCCGAACTGTGAGTCCTCGACCCAGCGACCTCGGTCCAGGGCTCGCCGATGCCGGGCGGGCGGGGCGATGACTCGACCGCGCAAGCCGTTCGGGGCGCAGCAGCCGGGCCGACTCCCGGCCACGATGATGAAGGTGCTGGCCGCCGAGATGAGCGACCCGCAGCGGTTGCGACGCGGCAAGCAGTACGCGAAGGACGGTTCGGTGCTCGACATCGTGGTCGACCCCGGGGTCGTCACGTGCGAGGTGCAGGGATCGCGGTCCACGCCGTACATCGCGTCGCTGGAGGTGACTCCTGGCGACGGCATGCCGCTGCGCCGGGACGTGCACGCGGTGTGCAACTGCCCCGACGACGACAACTGGAACGACCACGCGTGCAAACACGTCATCGCCACGATGTTCGCGTTCGCCGACGAGCTGCTCATCGAACCCGAGCTGCTCGACGTCTGGCGTGGCAACGAGCGCACCGACGTCGGCGATGACATCGACGACGACGCCGCCGAGCCCGACGCTGACGACGTCGATGACGAACCCGACGACTTCCCGCGCCGGCGGCGACACCTGCAGCTGGTGCGCGACGGCATGGAGCAGGGTCGAGCCGAGCGACGCGAACAGCACGCCCGGCGCGAGCGCGAGCCGTTCGTCGATCCGATCGCCGACGTGCTCACCGTTCCGCAGGGCGCGACGCTTCCCGAGATCCCACACCTGGAGCGCGCCGACGAGCGGCTGCCACGACGACCCGAACTCGCGACGATCCTGCGCGATGCCTACCGCCACCTCCACATCGACTGGGACTGACATGGCACCGCTCACCTCGCCGCACCTGATCGCGCTCGACCTGGACGGCACCCTGCTCGACGGCAGGGGCGAACTCACACCACGGGCGATCGACGCCGTGCGCGCCGTCGTCGCCGCCGGTCATCGCGTGGTGATCGCCACCGGGCGCCCGCCCGACATCGCCGTCCGGGCGACTCGCCCGCTGATCGGATTGGCCGGCTACGTCGTGGGTGGCAACGGCACGATCATCTCGACGTTCCCGGCCGACGCCGACCATGCCCCGGAACTGATCCACGTGAGCGGCTTCGAGATGACGACCGCCGTCGACATCGTCGAGGTCCTCCGTCGCAGCGACGCGAGCTATGCGTTCGCGCTCGCCACCGACCGCGGCTTCGCCCACGAACACGGATTCGCCGAGTTGATGCCGGCGGCCGTCCACGACGAACCGGTCGACGACGTGCTCGCCATCGGTGGGTCGACCGCGTTCAAGCTGCTCGTGTTCGACTCGGATCGCCCGCTCGCAACGCTCCTGGAGGAGGTCCCGCCGTTGATCGAACACCTCGACACGGGCTTCACGGTGCGACACATGGGTGCCGAGGCCGCCGAGATCGGCCCGGGCGCCGACGACAAGGGCGCCGGATTGCGCTGGCTGTGTGCGCACCTCGACGTCGAGCCGGCGCAGGTGATCGCGGTGGGCGACGAACAGAACGACCTGTCGATGCTCGAGTGGGCGAGCCGGGGCGTGGCGGTCGCAAACGCTGACCCCCGGGTACGAGCGATCGCCGACGAGGTGATCGGATCCAACCTCGACGACGGCGTCGCACGGTTCCTCGAGTCGCTGGTCGCCGACCGCTGACCGATCAGGTGAAGGCGCCGTTGAGGTCGACCACCAGATTCGTCGACGTCGAATTGAACACACACACCTCACCCGACGAACCAAACGTCGCCACCACCGCATTCGCCACGTTCTGACCCGGCACATAATTCAGATTCGACGCCGTCGGCTGCCGCTCATCACACGGAAACACCGTCAAGAACCCACGCGCCACCGGATTCACCGCCGTCACATTCAACACCGCACCCACCGCACCATCGGGCACACCCGCAGCATCAGCCACCTGAATCCGCGTCGTCGAACCCGCCGCCACACGACCACCCGAATCACGCGTATCCAACAAACGATCCGGCGACTGACCAGCAAACCCCGCCGTCAACGCACCATTCAGGTCGACCACCAGATTCGTCGACGTCGAATTGAACACACACACCTCACCCGACGAACCAAACGTCGCCACCACCGCATTCGCCACGTTCTGACCCGGCACATAATTCAGATTCGACGCCGTCGGCTGCCGCTCATCACACGGAAACACCGTCAAGAACCCACGCGCCACCGGATTCACCGCCGTCACATTCAACACCGCACCCACCGCACCATCAGGCACACCCGCAGCATCAGCCACCTGAATCCGCGTCGTCGAACCCGCCGCCACACGACCACCCGAATCACGCGTATCCAACAAACGATCCGGCGACTGACCAGCAAACCCCGCCGTCAACGCACCATTCAGGTCGACCACCAGATTCGTCGACGTCGAATTGAACACACACACCTCACCCGACGAACCAAACGTCGCCACCACCGCATTCGCCACGTTCTGACCCGGCACATAATTCAGATTCGACGCCGTCGGCTGCCGCTCATCACACGGAAACACCGTCAAGAACCCACGCGCCACCGGATTCACCGCCGTCACATTCAACACCGCACCCACCGCACCATCGGGCACACCCGCAGCATCAGCCACCTGAATCCGCGTCGTCGAACCCGCCGCCACACGACCACCCGAATCACGCGTATCCAACAGTCGTGTCGGGTTGATGCCGGTGAGCGACTCACCCGGAGACCCGACCTGCTGACAGATGTCTTCCTCGCTGGATCCGTCGTCGTTGCACAGGGTGACCGACATCGTCGGTCACCGCGCTGGACGACACCGTGCGCCCGGTACATCGCGGATTCCGGCGAAGTTCGTCCGGCCCGAGCTGGCCGAAGAACGGCGGGAGCCCGGACCGACCACGATCGGCAGCGAGCTGTCGAAGTCGAGCAGCGTCAGCGCGACGTACTGGAACACCTCGACCGGCTCACCGTCGAGGTCGATGATCCCGGACTGGACGGGAATGTCGACGTCGACGACGTTGACCGTGTTCGGAGCCGGACGGAACACCTGCGCTCGACCTCACCGGGAAGCAGCACGCTGCGGCGAGGAGCCGGCCGGGCGCCCGCGAACGGATCGGCCTCGACGACGTCGATCCGCATCGCGCCGGTGCGAGGACCCGTGCGCAGCGTGACCTGCTCGATCGTGAACGCGCCGTCCGGGACCTGGATGGTCAAGCTGAACAGGGTGCACGGCGACGAACGGGAAGATGTTCAGCGCCTCGCACCCTGCGGCCGACGTTCGGCGCCGGCACGGCGTCGAAGGCCGAGCTCGCCAGTGGATCGGATCCGAGCTCGACCGGCGACCGTCGTCGAGCGTCGAGTCGGCATCGGCGGCGCGGCCGAGGTCGGGACGGCCGAACCGATGGCGGCCGCGCGCGCGACGACGACGCCGACGAGGAGGTGACGACGATGACTGATGAGGCCCATGCGGCGAATATACGCCAGCGCCGGTAACACGGCGCCAACAGCGCCGATGCTCGGGCAGGCGTCGCCATCCCCTCGTCAAGACCCCGTCAAGACTCCCTGACGAGCAGCACGCAGCGTCGTACACTCGATACGTGGCAGGGAACACGTCGCTGGTCGTCAACGCACTGATCGACAACGTCGACCAGGTGATTCGCGGCAAGCGTGACCAGATCCGGTTGGCCTTGTGCTGCCTGCTCACCGAAGGCCACCTGCTGCTCGACGACGTACCGGGGACGGGCAAGACCAGCCTGGCCAAGGCGATCGCGAACTCGATCGCCGGCGGCTGGAAGCGGGTCCAGTTCACTCCCGACCTGTTGCCGACCGACATCACCGGCGTCATGGTGTACGACCAGCGCAGCGGTCAGTTCTCCTTCCGTGAGGGCCCCGTGTTCACGAACGTGCTGATCGGCGACGAGATCAACCGCGGGAGTCCGAAGACCCAGTCGGCGTTGCTCGAGGTGATGGAGGAACGTCAGGTGACCGCCGATGGCACGAGCCGAGTGGTCCCGCGACCGTTCTTCGTGATCGCAACGCAGAACCCCCGCGACTTCCAGGGCACGTTCCCGCTCCCCGACGTCCAACTCGACCGGTTCGCGATGCGGCTCACGCTCGGATACGCCGACGCGGACACCGAAGTCGCGATTCTCGAGGAGTACACCCGCACGCAGCGCGACGACGAACTCGAGCCGGTCACCGACACCGTCGAGCTCGACCAGATCATCTCCGACATCGACCGGCTCGCCGTGGCCCACTCGATCCACGACTACATCGTGCAGCTCGCCGCGGCCACCCGGCGCCACCCCGACCTCCGCCTCGGCGTGTCGACGCGTGGCACGCTGGCACTTCTGCGCATCGCCCGAGCGTTCGCTGCGACCGACGACCGCGACTTCGTGACCCCCGACGACGTCAAGACGCTGGTCTCCCCCGTCTTCGGACACCGCGTGGCCCTGACGGCGGAAGCCGAGCTGCGCGGTGTGACCATCGAGACGCTGATGGCCGACATCAGCGACAGCGTGCCGGTACCTCGCACCAGCGGAGCCTGACGTGCTGACCCGGTCCGGTCTCGGCGCGGTGCTCGCGGCGGTGACCCTGGCGGTGCTCGGTCTGTGGTGGAACTACGAGGAGCTGGTCGTCGCCGCGCTCGGGATCGCGCTGGTCGTGCTGCTGGCGATCGTCGTCGCACGTCGCCCGCTTCGCGCACGGGTCGAACGACGGATTCGGACCCTCCGCGTCCCCCGCGGCGACCCCGTCCAGGTGACCTACCGCGTGCGCAACGACACGACCCACCGTTCCGGGCGGGCCACCCTGATCGACCGATGCGACGGCGCCGACATCGAGGTGGAGATCGCCCCGGTTGCACCGGGCGACGTGACCGACATCCTGTCGACGCTGCCGACGCGGCGACGCGGCGTGTTCGAGTTGGGTCCGCTCGACATCTTGAAGGTGGATCCGTTCTTCCTCGCCGCCGGTCGCTGGCGCAACGACCAGGACGCGAATCGCCTCGCGACCGTCACGGTCCATCCGAAGGTCTACGAGCTGCGCGGCCCGCAGGGCTCGTCGCGGGTCGTCGAGAACGAATCGATCGTGCGGCGCGCGGCCGCCGACCCGCTCTCGGGGTTCGTGTCGATGCGCGAGTACGTCGCCGGCGACGACCCGCGGATGATCCACTGGCCGACCACCGCCCGCACCGGCACCCTCATGGTCCGCGAGCACGTGGAGGTCCGCCGGCCCGAGTTCACCATCGTCGTCGATGCCGGCACGGCAGTCGCAACGGAGGACGACTTCGAAGAGATCGTCGACGTCGCGGCGACGCTGGGAGTGCACGCCCTGCGCACCGGGCTCGACGTGGTGGTGCGCACGACCAACCCGGACCACGCGGGACGACCCGTCTCCGCTGATCCACGAGGCCGAGGTGCTCGACCTGCTCACCCCGGTGCGCCAGGTCGAGCAGCAACGCGCTGCACGTTGCGGCACTGTTCGCGAACGGCTTCGACCACACCTCGGTGCTGATGGTGACCGGCCCCGACGGGCCCACCACTCGGGTGTCGTCGAACGACCAGATGATCACCATCCGAGTCGGCGAGGGCGCTCGGCCGGGCGCCGGCATCGCCGTGTCTGCCCGCGACGCCCCCGACTTCGTCCAGCGATGGCGGGCGTGGAGTTGAGTCGCTGATGCTCGGGACTCCTCCGGCTGCGCATCGTCATCGCGACGCTGATGATGAGCGTCGTTGCGCTCGCCGCCGGCGGGATCTTCGACCGGCGAGTCTGGTGGCTCCTCGCCGCGGCAGCGCTCGTCGGGGGCGCCGCATACCTCACGTGCCGCCGCACGTGGCCCGCCCGGGTGGGAGCGGCACTGGGCACCGTCGCCACCGCCACCGCCACCGTCGTGTTCGCCTCGGGTGGGTCGGTCGCCGACCTGCCGGCCGCGTTCGGCGGCGGCATCCAACGGCTGCTGTCGACCGACTGGCCGAGCCCTGACCAGCCCGACCTGCTCGGCATCGTGGCCACCGCGATCGGGTTGGCCACGGCCCTCACCGCCGAGCTGGCCCGACGGGCGAGGTTGCACCTGACCCCGCTGCTCCCGGTGCTGATCGCCCAGCTGCTCGTCATCGCGCTGAGCGCGCCGTTGGGAGTCCGCCTCCGGTGGATCCTGCCGCTCGGGGTGTTGGCGCTCCTGTTCGCCGCGTTGCGGCCCGGTGGTGACGTCGACCTGCGCGAGCGCCTGACGTTGCTGCGCGGCGAACGACGCCTCCTGCCCGTTGCCGTTGTGGCGCTCGGCGTCGCCGCCTCGCTCGCGGTGCCACTCGCGCTCGTCGAGCGGGCCGATCCTCGGCGCCCCGAGCAAGCGACGGGCTCGGCAACGATTCTCGATCCGATCGAGGCCACGCTTGCGCTCCAGGCGATCGACCCGCCGGTCGTGCTGCACGACATCCGGATCACCGAGGTCTCCGCTGCAGCAGCGGACCGTCCGCCGCTGCGGTGGCGCACAGCGGCAATGGATGCGTACGACGGCCGCCGCTGGGCGCCGGACCTCGTGTTGCGACCGATCGGCCGGCGGCTGAACGAGCCTGCGCCCGACACCGTGGCCGCGACGATCACCTTCGAGGACGACGATCTCCAACTGGTGCCGCTCCCGGGCGCTCCGGTCGTCGTCGAGGCCGCGATCGAGACCGATGACGAGCGAACGATCGTCCGGCTCGCCGACCGGCCGCTCGACGACGAGATCTACGCCGTCACCGCTCGCGTCGAGCCGCCGGTGTCGGCGGCAGACGGCGCCATCGGTGTCCGCGAGGTCGACGAGAACGCGATCGCCCTCGCCGAGCTCGCCACCGGGTTGGCCGAGCAGGGTGGCGCCGACGACACGACCGACCTGCTGGGTCGGCTCCAGGCGATCGAGACGACGATGCGCGACGACTTCGTGCTACGCCGCGACGCGTCCGGTGGTGGGTTGCAACGGGCGCTGATCGAGCGGTTCCTGCGCGACACACAGCGCGGCAACGCGGAACAGTTCTCGACGGCATTCGTGCTGCTCGTGCGCTCGCTCGGGGTGGACGCCCGCATCGCGACGGGGTTCATCGTCGATCCCGATCGACTGGAAGTGGACGGCGACGTCACGACGCTCACCCTGCGGTCCGACGATGCTGCGGTCTGGCCGGAGGTGCGCATCGGTGACCAATGGATCGCCTTCGACCCGGTTCCCGAAGAGGAGGACTCCGACGCGGTACCGCCGCCACCCGAGCCGCAGGTCCAGACGCCGGCCGCCCCGCAGCCCCCCATCGCGCCGCCACCCGAGTCCGCTGACGAACCGGTGGTCACCGAAGACGAGACGGACACCGACACGGCGTCGGGACTCCCGACCGTCGTCGGCTACGCGCTGTGGGGCCTCGCAGGCATCGGCATGCTCGCCGTGCCGTTCCTCGTCGTGGTCGGATTGATCCTGGGCATCAAATGGCGCCGCCGGCGCCGCCGACTGTCGGGGCCGCCCTCGACGCGCATCCGTGGAGCGTGGGCGGTCGCGACCAGCGCGCTGGTCGATGGCGGGATGACGATCGCACGGTCGGACACCAACGAGGAGATCGCTGCCGACGCCGTGGCGTACGTGCCGACAGCACACCGAGAGGTCCGCCGGCTCGCATCGCTGGCGAGCGCAACGACGTTCGGCGACCCGGCGCGTCCTGACCTGCTCGCCGAGGACGCAACCGCGTGCCTCGGACAGGTCGAGGCGTCGATGGCGGAGTCCCGGTCGTTCTGGCAGCGTGCCCGCTGGCGCCTCAGCCTGCGCAGCCTCAGGCGGCGGACGGCCTCACCGGTCTGAGCTTCAGCCGCCGGCGGCCGGCGGAGGCGGCGGCACCGTCGTCGTGGTCGTGGTCGGCGCCGTCGTCGTCGTTGTGGTCGTCGTCGTCGTCGTGGTGGTGGTCGTGGTCGACGTCGACGTGGTGGTCGCGGCAGCCGATGCGTTGACCGTGACCGTGGCCGTCGCTGAAGTGTCGGTGCCGTCGCTGACTCGGTAGGTGACGGTGAACGTCCCGGCGCTCGGCGCGAGGATCGACATGGTGCGCCCCGAGACCGTGGCGATGCCGGTCGGGTCGGACACCAGCTCGGCGACGAGACCGTCCCCGTCGGCGTCGGACACGTTCAGGTCGATGATCTTCGGTGTGAGGGCGACGACCGAGACACTCTGGCTGGTGGCGACGGGGGGCGTGTTGGAGCCGGGCTCCGTGGTCGTGGTCGTGGTCGTCGTCGTGGTCGTCGTCGTGGTGGCGACCGGTGGGCCGGTGACGGTGACCGTCGCAGCGTTGGAGACGGCCCCGGCCCGATCGACGATCGTGTAGGTGAACGATCCCGAGCCCGTGCCGTCCGACGTCGTGACCGTGACCTCGCCGCCCGAGCGGGTGATCGTGCCGGTGCCGCCGCCGTCGAACGAGACCGAACTCGGAATGGACTGGATCTCCAGCTGCGGGTTCGGGCCGTCGGGATCGTTGTCGTTCGCGAGCAGGTCGACCGTGCCCGACCCCGACGAGGCATCGATCACATCGGCGACGGCGACCGGTGCAGCGTTCGAGATCGTGACCGAGACGTTCGACGTCGCGGTGAGCCCGCCGGGGTCTGCGATGGTCGTGGTCCAGGACGTCGTGCCGAAGGGCGCGTCGTCGGGCACGGCGATCAGGAGACGTCCCGGGTTCGTCGTGACCCACGCCGGCGCGCCGGCGCTGCCCGTGATCGTGAGGGCCTCGTCGTCGCTGCCGAGCTGGGCAACCGGGATCTCGGCGCTCGCTCCCCGAGAGAGCGTGAGCGCCTTGTTCTGGCTTGCCGGACTCTGATTGACGTCGATCGTGATCGTTCCCGTGGCCTGCTGGTCGCATTCGTTGCGCACGGCGAAGGAGATCGTGACATTGCCGTTCTCACCGGCGGGCGGTGTGTACACCCCGTTCGCATACCCCGGAGGTGCCGCCACGTTGACGACCTCACCGTTTGCCGAGTAGTTGGCGAGGTTCACGCCGATCGGCTGCTGATAGCCCGTCGCGAGGAACGCATCGTTCGCGACCGGTTGCGACGCCTGGCACGTCGCAACGGTGACCCGCAGCGTCGCCGTGTCCGTCAGCTGGCCGTCGCTCACCTGGTACGTGATCGATGCGACGCCCGCCTGGCCCGACCGCGCCTGGAAGCTGATGCTCTGGCCACCCGTGACGCTCGCCGAACCGAGCGAGGCATCGGGACCGCTGACGATCGACACGACGAGCGGATCATCGCCGTCGGGATCGTTGTCGTTCTGCAGCACGGGCACGGTCACCGATCCGCCGTTGGCCACCGAGGCGTTGTCGTCCGCGGCCACGGGCGGCCGGTTCGCCGGCTCGGTGACGGTGAGCGTCACGGTGGACGAATCGGTCAACCCGTCTGCATCTGCGATCGTGTAGGTCCCCTGGAGCACACCGACGAAATCGGGTTGGGGCGTGATCGTGACCTGCGACCCCAATCGACTGAGTGACCCACCTCCGCTGATCAGCTCCGCGGACACCACCGACAGGCCGCCGGGGGTCCCGTCCGGGTCGCGATCGTTCGCCAGCACGTCGAAGGTCCGCTGTACGCCCGGACCGACGATCTGGGCCATGTCGGGGACGGCGATCGGGGCGACGTTGGCGGCCTCGGTCACCGTGATCTGGAAGCGACCGGTGGCGAGAGCGCCCTCGCCGTCCTCCACCTGATACGTGATCGTCGCGACGCCCGTGGTCGAGCCGGCGCGGAAGGTGATGATGTTGCCGGTGCGCGTGGCGGTACCGAACGGTGGTTGCGTCGACGACGTGACCCGAAGTGCGGAGTTGTCGCCGTCGGGATCGGAGTCGTTCAGCGTGACATCGACGCTCACGGACTCGCCCACGTCGATCGTGGCGAGGTCGATCCGCGCGATCGGCTCGTTGTTGGTCGACTCCCGCTCGCTGACCGAGACGATGATCGCCGCAGAGTCACGGAGGTTCCGCGAGTTCGTCACCTCGTACGAGCAGCGGAACGCACCCGACCGGCCCGGCGGCGGATCGAATCGGACCTGACCGTCGGCGGTGACCGTGGCGGTTCCCCCGGTGGGGCACCCCGGTGTGCCGACGATCGTCGGACGCTCACCGGACGGGTCGCCGTCGTTGCGCAGGACGTCGACGGTGACGGGTTCGTCGACGAAGGTGAACGACGAGTCGTCGCGCGCGTAGGGCGGCTCGGGAAGCGCTTCGGCGAGCACGGTCACGGTCACGTCGCCGACGACCTCGTGCCCGTTGCCGTCCGATACCGCATACGTGAAGCGGACGTTCGCGTTCTCTTCGTCGTCGATTTCCGTCGCCGTGAACTCGATCTGGTTCCGTCCGCCGTTTGCGACGGTGCCGCCGCTGTCGGGCTGCGTGATGGTGGTGACGGCCAGCGGATCGCCGTCGGGGTCGGTGTCGTTGGCGGTCACGTCGATCAAGATCGTCTGGCCGAGCACGGCGGTCTCGATGTCGGGTGAGACGACCGGGGGCCGGTTCGGCTCGCTCTCGTCGATCACGCTCACCAACAACGAACCCTTCACCCGATGGCCCTGCCCGTCGTCGACCTCGTAGTCGACGATGACCGAGTCACCGCTGCCGGCCAACGGCGTCACGGCGAGTTGATCGCCCTGGACCTCGACGTCGACCCCGTCGCGGAGCGGGCGCACGACCGACAACGTGAGCCGGTCGCCGTCGGGATCCGAGTCGTTGAGCAGGACGGGCACGATCGCCTGGTTGTTCCGACGGGTGCGGACCGAGTCCGGCCGGACCTTCGGCGGTCGGTTCTCCGCACCGGCACGAGCGACGTCGACCGTCACGTCGACGGGTTCGCCGACGGCGCCGAACGTGTCGATGGGTCGGTACGAGAATCGGGCGTTCCCCTCGAAGCCCTCGAGGGGGCTGAACTCCAACGCCGGCAGGCCTGACGGTCCTTCGGTCTCGTTGACCTCGCCGATGTCCGGTTCGGCCGAGAACGAGTCGAGCCGCAAGCCGTCGCGCTCCGGGTCGACGTCGTTGAGCAGGACGTCGATGACCACGGACACGCCGGGTCCGGTCTCGGCTGCGTCGGGCGCACCGACCGGGGCACGGTTCGTTCCGTCGGTCGGGAGCAGCTCGACGATCACGTTCGCCGACGCCTCGGTGCCGTCACCGTCGACGATCGTGTACTCGAACGTGTCGACGCCGACGTAGCCGGCGTCGGGGGTGTAGATCACGGTGCTCGCGGTGCCGACCTCGACCGATCCGTGGCCGGGGGTCCCGACGCCGGACACGGCGATCGCTTCGCCGTCGGGGTCCCAGTCGTTCGCGGTGACGGCGACGGGCACCGACGCTCCCGACCGGGCGGTGACCGGATCGTCGACTGCGACGGGCGGATCATCGACGTTGTTGTTGTCGGGCTCACGGGTCTCGGGTTCGATTGCAACCCCGTCGTCGGCACCCGCGGCCTCACCGTCGTCGCTGTCGCCCTCTTCGATGACGATGCCCTCGTCGTCGACGACGAACAACCCGGACGCGTTCTTGTCGATCGCTTCGATGCCCCACGGGTGAACGGAGAACACCACGTCGCCCGACACGTCGTCGATCCAGATCACATCATTCGTCGACGTGACCTCGAGATGCGTGTCCGGCTCGAGCGTCAGCGGCTGCTCGTCGAGCACCTCCTGGGTTCGCCAGTCGAACTGGACGATCTCGGTCGGGCCGCGACGGACCAGTGCCGAAGCGTCGCCGGCGATCGCCAGGAGGTCACCGCCCCCGATGCTCAACCCGGGGATCGTGAGCGATTCGTCGATCCCGTTCTGCGACACACACCACAGGTCGTCACCGCCGCCGACCCATCCGCAGTCCGCAGCGGGACCGGGTCGCTGAACGACCAATTCACTGCCGTCGATCTCGCTCGGGAGCCGCTGCCAGTCGCCGGAGCCGAATCGGGCGCGGCGCTGCGTCCGATCGACGACCAGCGGTTCGTTGTTGACGAGCGAGAGCACCGCATCGTCCAAGCCCAGGTTCTCAGAGGTCGCCGACGACGACGACGCTCGCTCCAGCGATCCGTCGATCAGCGACCAGATCGATCCGTCCGGTGCCAACGCGATGGTGGTCGAGGTATCGACCCCGGGGCCGCTGTCGGCGTCGAAGGCGATGTCGATCGGCTCGTCGTTCGTGACGAGGGTCGCTTCACCGGTTGCGGGGTTCGCAACGGTCAACCCTGACGGACCCGAGCGGGCAACGGCCACGCCGTCACCCAGTGCCGCGAGCGCGGTCGGGGCACCCAGACGAAGATCCGCGTCGTCGATCGTGCGCACCTCGGCGGTGGAATCGTCGAGGACGTAGGTCCCGCCGGGACCCTCCGCGACGAGCAGATCGTCACCCGCCGCGTTGAGATCGAGACTTGCCAGTGCTCGTCCACCGAACCCGTCGACGAGGACGACTCGCCCGGTCGGCTCGTGCACGACCCACCGCGTCGCACGCGACGACGCAGCGTTGACCGCGGGAAGCCCATCCGAGCGCAGCACCACGACGAGTCCGGCCAGTGCCACTCCCACCGCAACCACGGCCGCAACGGCCTGGCGCCAGGTAACGGTCTGCAGCGTCGGGGTCATCGGCACGCGCCGATCATGGTACTGACGCACGGGCGCGCGCCGCCGACAGCGAGGTCGTGGATGCCGGGCGGAATCAGCCGGTGAGGGTTCACCTCCACATGCTGTGCATCGGCATCTTCGTCGCCGGACTTGAACGATTTCCAGAGGAAATCTCAAGAGGCGGCGAGACCTCGGCCCGCGGTCCTATTGTCGGGGGGGATGGACGTCGTGGTGAGGACCCCCCACGGTGACGCCGACATCGAGATCGTGGCGGCGCCGACCGACACGACCCTTGCCGATCTGGTGCGTGCCGTCACCGGACAGTCCCCGCCCGCCACGTCGCGAGTCGACGGGCGAACGGTCCCGACGTCTCGCCTGCTGAGCGACCTCGACCTCGTGATCGGTTCACTCATCGACACCCGGGCCGTGGCCGAGCCGGCGCCCGAGGAGGCGACGACGGGCCGCGTGGGATTCGTTCAGCTCACCGGGCGCGGCGCCGGCATCGTCCGGGTCCTGAAGCCCGGCCGGTATCGCGTGGGCAGCGCCCGACGGCTCCATGCCGGCGAGCTGGACGCGGCCCCGGTCGAGACCGCGGCGTTCGAACTGGGCGTCGCGACCGACGGGACCGTCAGCGTCACCCCGGGCCCCGACGTCGGCGGTGCCCTCGGGATCTACACACCGACGCTCGCACACCTCCTGCTGGACCGGGAGCTGGCGTGGACCGACGGGCGACTGCACGTCGGTGGTCGGCTGTTCGAGCTGGAGTCACCGGCGATCACTCCCGATGCGCGTCGCTTGCCGGCACCCGCTCCCGACGGCTCGATCCCGTTCCAACGGCCGCCCGCACCGCCGCAATCGCCACATCGCCTCGTCGTCGACGCCATTCGGGACGCATCCAGCGGTGGCGGCCAACTGTGGCAGCGACGACTCGACGACCCGGGTGCGTTCGACATTCCGTTCGGCATTCACGCCGACGGCATCGAGCTCGCATCGGTCGACCTGCAACGCCACCATGGTGTCGCCCTCGTGGGCTCCGACCGGTTCACCGCCGGGCTCGCGCGAACGTTGCTGGTCGAGGTGTGCACCATGCACGGCCCGGCAGATCTCGACGTGGTGATCGCGTCCTCCCCCGAACGCATCGCGCAATGGAACTGGGCGAAATGGCTGCCCCACCTTCGCGACGGTGTTCCGGGTGCCGAACCCCGTCTGTTCGCCGGCGGTGAGCCACTGGCGGCGTGGGCGACGTCGCTGCGCGATCGCTCGTCGGCACCGGCTCCGCGGCTCGTGGCAACCACGTTGTCGCCGAACCCGGCCGACTGGCAACCACCCGAGTCCGTCGCGGGACGGGCGCCGACCACCTTGCTCGTGCTCGACGACATCGCACTGTGGAGCCAGCGGGACTCACCGATTCGCTCGCTGCTGATCGACCCGCCCGCGGAACTGCGCATCCTCGCATTGTGCGTCGGTCTGCACGAGGCTCCCGGCCTGTGCACCGCCCTGCTCGAAGAGGTCCCGCCCGCCGACCGAGTCGCCCACCTGTCGTCGGTGACCACCGATGCCCGCGCCGGGCGGCCGGCACTGTTCGGCTCGCTGGCGACCAAGCACACTCGGCTCACGGATGCACCCGCCGTCGTGACCGACATCCGTCCGGCGCTGGTCGAGGTGCCCGAGGCCGCCGACGTGGCTCGCCACCTTGCACCGCTCGACGATCTCGAGGCGATGCGTCGGCTCGCGGCGCCGACGCGAATCGCACCGCCGACGCTCCACGAGCTCGTCGAGGGATCCAAGCGCGGTGAGCACGCCGACGGCGCGCTGGAGGTCGCCATCGGCGTCAGCCCGGCGACGGAGTCGCTGCCGGCGGCTCGCGAGCGCGTCACACTGGGGCTCACCGGCGCGCGGTCGACGATCATCGCGGCCTCGGACACCGAGCAGCACGATCAGACCGTGGCGGCGATCGTGCTCGGGGCTGCGTCGCAGCGCCGGCCCGACGAGCTCGCGATTCTGATCGTCGGCCGCGAGCGCCCGTCGTGGCACAGCGAGCTTCCGCACATCGCGGGGTGGGCCGGCCGCAACGAAGCCGATGATGCACCACGCCTCGTGCACCGCGTCGCGCACGTCCTCGCCGAGCGACCCGATCTGCACGTCGTCGTGATCATCGAGCACGCCTTCGATCGCAGCGACCCGCTGCGGCCCGAGCTGATCACCGGGATGACCGAGCTGGCCGTCGCCCTCCCCAATGTCCATGTCGTCTTGACTGCCGACCATCCCGATTCCGTCCCCGACAACGCTCGTGCGAGCTGTGGTGCGTTTGCCTGGCTCGCACCGAGCGGCGACGGAACGCTGTGGCTGGCCGCCGATTCGGTCCCGTTCGTCGGCATCACGGCGTCGTCGCCGTCGCGGGGGGCGCCCGGCCCGACCCAACTCGATGCACCCGAGCTGGTGATCAGACCGACGACCCACGGTCGGGCGATGACCCCACTCGAGCGTCGTCTCAGCCGCTCGACCAGCGACGACGTCGTCGCGGACACCGACGAACTCGCAACCGCTGCCGTCGCACGCGAGATCACGAGTCGCGTCGAGCCCAACGAACCCGGGACGCCGCGACCGTCGCTGCTCCCACCGCCACTGCCGATCGAAATCGATGCGGCGACCCTGCGCTCCCGGCACCCCGGCGACGGCGTGCCGATCGGCCTCGTCGACCGGCCCGAGCTCGCCGAGAACGAGGCGTACTGGTGGCAGCCGGGCAGCGGCGGCTCGATCCTCGCAGCGGGCTCACCGAGGTCGGGGATGACGTCGCTCATCGACCTGGTCACGACCGGTATCGCGGAGCGGCTGGCCGCCGACGATCTCCACGTGTACGCGGTCGAAGCGCTCCCCCAACGCCGGCGAGCATTCGAGGCGCTCCCGCACACCGGGAACGTCGTCACACCCGACGACCCGGCGGCCGTGGCTCAGCTGATCGGCGGACTCCACTCGATCATGACCGATCGCCTCGCGGCCGCAGCACACGACGACCGACCCGACCTGGTGCTGCTGATCGGCGACGTCGGCCGCATGCGCCGCTCGCTGGGAACCGCGGCGGACGCGACGTTCACCCTGCTCGGCGAACTCGCCGCCTCCGGGGCCGCGGTCGGGGTCAACGTGGTCGCGGTCGCGACACGCTACGCCGATCTCGGCCCGCTCGTCGGCCTGACCGGCGATCGGCTGGTCGGGCCGCTCACCGACCCCGAGGACCGAGCCCGACTCGGCGCGCCAGCGGTGGGCCCGACCGATCGTCACCCCCGACGATGCTGGTCCACGGCCGCTGATCGCCGGGTTCAACTCGCCACACCTGCAGCGGTGGTCGAAGAAGAAATCGAACGCCTGGCGCCCGAACCTGCAAGGAACCATCAGCCTGTTGCGATCGTCGAGCCCACGAGCGGCGGCCGCGCATGACCAACAGCGTGACCCGTGGCGACGGCGTCGGCATCGAGATCGCCGACACCGTGATTCGAGGGGTGCGCGTGCGCCACGACGTCGAGGGGCGCCTCAGCGCCGCCGCGGAATATCCGGTCAACCTCGCCGACGACAACTCGACGCTCGATGCGCTCGTGTTGCTCCGCGCCGAGTTGGGCGAACCCGACGAGCCCGCACGCATCGCAACGTTCCCGAGCGACGCCATGATGCAGCGCGTCGACATCACCGGACGGTCGGGTCCGGAGTTGAACGAACTGCGGTCACGCCTGGATCGGCGGCACGGGATCAACTCCACCGTCGTTGCCGATGACGGCCCGCGCCGCTGGCTGCTCCTGATCCGGTGGGATGCCCATGCGGTGCGCCGCCTCGAAGATCTCGCCGAACGAGCCGGCTTCGTCGACGTCACCGTCGAGCCGACGCCGATGTCGCTCGCTCGCGTGACCGGCCACGATGCGACATTTCTCCGTCGGCTCGTCGCGCAGAACGACGCCCACCACGCCGTGGTCCGTCATCGACTTCCGGTGGCCGCATTGCCCGCGGTGGCAACCGGACGTGCGCACCCCGACGTCGACATCAGCACGGTGGATGTCCCGCTCGCCTACTTCGACGACTTCATGACCGACGCCGCCCTGGCCGAGGTCGTCGACCGCGTGGACGAACGGGCGCGAACCAAGGACGACGCGGACGGCGTCGGCGACGCATCGACGCGCACGCCCGTGCTCGATGTGGTCGGCGTGCCGTATCCCACCTATCCCGACCACGACCTTCGCTCGGCACAGCGCGTCGCCGCTGCGCTGGGTGCCGCCGTGGGGGCGGCCGGTCTGGCCGGGCCGCTCCGCCCGGTCGACATGATCATCTCGAGCATCGCGGTCGACGATCAGTTCGATCGGCCCTGGGCCATCGAGGAGATGTCGAACCTGCCCGAGCTGCAGCCCGAATCGCCGACCGGTGGCATCAAGCGCGTGACGCGCCGGCTCCGCCCGCGCCGTCGTCGGCGCTGACTCGCCCGGGTCCGTTCCGGCGCGAGGTCAGTCGCGGTCGAAGATGCTCGGCCGTTGACCGAACACGGCCACCGCCTGCTTCAGCGGGACGAGGTCGCCACCGGTGGTGCGTGAGTCGGCCCGCTCGGCTTCGCGAATCGCGTGCAGGGCGATCTCGCGCGCTTGGTCGAGCTCGTTGCGCAGCCGAGCGTTCTCGTTCTCGAGCTGCATGACACGCCGAATGCCCTCGAGGTTCAGACCCTCGTCGGTCAATTCGGAGATCCTGCGCAGCAGCTGGATGTCGTCGTCGCTGTAGCGACGGTTGCCACCTTCGGTGCGGGCCGGCGACACGAGCCCGCGACGCTCGTAGATCCGCAACGTCTGGGGATGCATGCCGGCGAGCTCGGCGGCGACCGAGATCACGTAGACCGCTTTCAGCTCATGCTTGCTCATGACGACTCCTGCTCACCGCCCACCGTACTTGCTGCGGCGAAGGCCTCGACGGCTGCACGCTGCGCGTCGTTGAGTTCGGTCGGCACAGCGACCTCGACGGTCACGATGAGGTTGCCCGTCACGGTGCCCTTCGAGGTGGTGCGGGTGATGCCCTTGCCCTTGACACGATGACGCGATCCGGGTTGGGTCCCCGCCTTGATTCGGAGCTTCACGGTGCCACCGTCGATGGTCGGCACGTCGATGTCTGCACCGAGCGCTGCGTCGGCGAACGACACGGGCACCGTCACCGTCAGGTCGTCGCCCTTGCGACCGAAGCGCGGGTGCGGCATCACCTTGAGCTGGACGAGCAGGTCGCCCGCCGGACCGCCGTTGCGGCCCGGCGCACCGCGCCCGCTGAGGCGGATCGTCTGGCCGTCCTTGACACCTGCGGGGATGCGGGTCTTGACCTCGCGCGGCCGCCGCTCGATGCCCGTGCCCTTGCACGTGTCGCACGGGTACTCGATCCGGGCGCCGGTGCCCTGACAGACCTGACACGGCGCCGTCATCGCGAAGAAGCCCTGGTTGTCGTCGACGACGCCGCGACCGCCGCAGCTCTGGCACACCGTCGGGCTGGTCCCGGGGCGCGCGCCCGAACCCGAGCACGTCGAGCACGCCGCGTCGGCGGTGAGATACAGCGAGGTCTCGATGCCCCGGACGGCATCTTCGAAATCGACGGTCAACTGGGCCTCGATGTCGGCGCCACGGCGCGGCCCGACGCCCGCGGCCGAACCGCCTCGCCGTCCACCGCCGCCGAACATGTTTCCGAGCAGGTCGCCGAGCCCACCGGCACCACCCATGTCATCGACGTTGAACGTGAACCCGCCGGGCCCACCTCGCGAACCACCACCGCCGAAACCGCCGACGGGCCCGAGCGAGCGAACTTCGTCGTACTCCTTGCGCTTGGCCTCGTCGCCGAGCACGTCGTACGCCGCGGAGACGTCCTTGAACTTCTCCTCGGCAATGTCGTTCCCCGGGTTCTTGTCGGGGTGGAGGTCACTCGCAAGCTTGCGATAGGCCTTCTTGATCTCCTTGTCGGTGGCCGTCTTCGACACACCCAGGGTCTCGTAGTAGTCCTTCTCGAACCATTCGCGTTGAGGATTCATGCGGTTGACCTCCTTTCCGGGTCTCGTGGTGTCGTGTTCGTGGTGATGCGCTCCGGCTGGTTCAGTCGGTGGTCTTGACCATCGCCGCGCGAAGCGTCTTGCCCTTCCAGCGGTATCCGCTGCGCAGCACCTCCGCGACGATCGGCTCGCCGCCGTCCGACGGTTCGTGCGCGACCGCCTCGGCGACTTCCGGGTCGAACGGCTGACCGTCGAGGTCGAGCGTTTCCAGCCCTTGCTTCTTCAGCTCGACGAGCATCTGGTTCAGCAGCGGTCCGACTTCCTCGGGGTGCCGGAGGTAGGCGGCCTCTGCCGCGTCGAGCACGGGAAGCAACGCCTCGGCGAGGCGACCGGTCGCGCGATCGGCGTCGGCTTGGGCGCGTGCCGCCGACTGCTTGCGGAAATTGTCGAAGTCGGCCTGCACCCGCTGGGCCATGGTCTTGAACTGGTCCCGTTCGTCGAGGAGTGCCAGGACGTCGACGTCGGAGACGTCGATGTCGTCGATGGCCTCGGCGAGCGCCTGCTCGGCCTCGGCGTCGGTCATCGGGCGCGGCACGCCCGCAGTCACGTCGTCGACTTCACTGGCTCGCTCGGTCTCGTCGGGAAACCCGTCGAAACCGATACTCCCGTCGGCCGGCGCTCCCGCCCCGTCGACATCGGCGGGGCGGGAGACGTCAGGGTCGTGGACGTCGGGGTCGTAGTTGTCGCCGTCGCCGGTGTCACCCGGACGGCCGATTGGTTGATCGGGCATGGCGTGGCTCAGTTCTCGTCGTCGACGATTTCGGCATCGACGATGTCGTCGTCGGAAGCCTCGCCGGCGGTGTCGCCACCGCTGCCTTGACCCGACGCCGAGCTCCCCGCACCGTCGGCATCGCGCGCCGCGGCTTCGTAGAGCTTCTGGCTGAATGCCTGGCTCGCCGTCATCAACGTCTCGGTTGCCGTCTTGATGGCACCGCTGTCGTTGCCGGCCAGTGCCGTCTTCAAATCGGCGAGCGGCGTCTCCACCGCTTCCCGCTCGGCAGCGTCGACCTGGTCGCCCTGATCGCGCAGGACCTTCTCGGTCTGGTTGACGAGCGACTCGGCGTTGTTGCGGGTCTCGGCCTCTTCGCGCCGCTGCTTGTCTTCCTCGGCGTGCGCCTCGGCGTCTTTCACCATCTTCTCGATGTCGTCCTTGGCGAGTGTCGACTGACCGGTGATCGTCATCGACTGTTCCTTGTTGGTCGCACGGTCCTTGGCCGACACGTGGACGATGCCGTTGGCGTCGATGTCGAAGACGACTTCGATCTGCGGCACGCCACGCGGGGCGGGGGGCAGGTCGACGAGCTGGAACTTGCCGAGCGTCTTGTTGTACTGGGCCATGTCGCGCTCACCCTGGAGCACGTGGATCTCGACCGACGGCTGGTTGTCCTCGGCGGTGGTGAACACCTCTGACCGCTTGGTCGGGATCGTCGTGTTGCGCTCGATGAGCTTGGTCATGATGCCGCCCTTGGTCTCGATGCCGAGCGACAGCGGCGTGACGTCGAGCAGCAGGACGTCCTTGACGTCGCCGCGCAGCACGCCGGCCTGGATCGCAGCGCCGATGGCGACGACTTCGTCGGGGTTGACGGTCTTGTTCGGCTCCTTGCCGGTGAGACCCTGCACGAGGTCGCCGACGGCGGGCATGCGGGTCGAACCACCGACGAGGATCACGTGGCTGAGCTCGCCCTTCGAGACTCCGGCGTCCTTGAGCGCCTGCTCGAACGGCACGCGGCAACGCTCGATGAGGTCGGCGGTCATCTCCTGGAACTTCGAGCGGCTGAGGCTCTCGTCGAGGTGAAGCGGGCCGTCGGCGGTCGCCGTGATGAACGGCAGGTTGATCTGCGTCGACTGGGTCTGGCTCAGTTCGATCTTCGCCTTCTCGGCGGCTTCCTGCAGCCGCTGCGCGGCCATGCGGTCCTGGCTCAGGTCGACGCCGTGGGCCGCCTTGAACTGGTCGACGAGCCACTGGATGATCCGCTGATCCCAGTCGTCGCCACCGAGTTCGGTGTCGCCGTGGGTCGACTTGACCTCGAACACGCCGTCGCCGATCTCGAGCACCGACACGTCGAACGTGCCACCACCGAGGTCGAACACGAGGATCGTCTCGTCCTCCGAGCCCTTCTCGAGGCCGTAGGCGAGCGCGGCGGCGGTCGGCTCGTTGATGATGCGGAGCACTTCGAGCCCCGCGATCGTGCCGGCTTCCTTCGTGGCGGTGCGCTGGGCGTCGTCGAAGTACGCGGGCACGGTGATGACGGCCTGGGTGACGCTGTCGCCGAGGTAGCTCTCGGCGTCGCGCTTGAGCTTCATCAGCGTGCGCGGCGCTGATCTCCTGGGCGGTGTACTGCTTGCCGTCGACGTCGTCGGTCTTCCATCCGGTCTCACCGATGTGGCGCTTGACGGAGCGGAACGTGCGGTCGGGGTTGGTGATCGCCTGGCGCTTCGCGACTTCACCGACGAGCACTTCGCCGGTCTTGGAGAATGCGACGACCGAGGGGGTGGTACGGGCGCCTTCGGAGTTCGGGATGACGACGGGATCGCCGCCTTCGAGGACCGAGACGACGGAGTTGGTGGTACCGAGGTCGATGCCGACTGCTTTGGCCATGGGGTGCTCTCTTTCTGAGGGAACGGGGTACAGATCTTGATTGAGTGGTAATCAAGATAGTCCCTCGCTCCCCGGAACCCAACCCCTCAGTCAGAAAACTTGAGTGTTATCGACTCAAGTTTGTCGCCGACAGGACCCGGGTCGCCCTCCGCTCTCGTCGCGCTCCATCCCGGCAACCGGGCACGAACGCGACGACACGCGCGAAGCGGGAGCGGGAGCGAGTCAGAGCAGGCGATCGGGACCGAACGACGCCGGCAGCAGCTCGTCGGTCGTCATCGTCAACATGGCGCCGTCGACGGTCGCCGCGTGGATCATCGTGTCCGGACCGGCGAACTCACGGATCTTCTGGCGACACCCGCCGCACGGCGTGCCGGGAGAATCCCCCGACGTGATCGTGACGACCTCGGCGATGACCGGCGTGCCGTCCGTACCGACGACCATCATCGAGATCGCGCCGCCTTCGGCACACACGCTCTCGGGGTACGCCGCGTTCTCCACGTTGCAGCAGGCGAACACATCCCCCGTGACCGTGCGGATGGCCGCGCCGACCTGATAGTGCGAGTACGGGCTGTGCGAACGCGACCGCGCGGCCAACGCAGCGGCGAACAACTCCCGCACGCTTTCGGAGGACTCATCGAGGGTCGTGTGCTCACTCATCACGACCAGCGTGGCACGCGCACGGCCGCAAGAAGCGGACGGACCGGGCCACGGCGACCTGACATCGCCCGTTGTCGTCGCGCTCGGGGGGATCTCGAAACACCGGCTTGCGCGATCTGATTAGTGTCTCGCAGCGTGGAACTCACGCGGGCCCTTCTCGAATCACCGGAATGGAGCGACGAAGAAATCGCCGCCCACCAGATTCCGATCGTCGACACGCCGTTCGTCTCGGTGGGTGGCGGCATCGGATCGCTCGCGATGATCGACACGTTGCGCATCGCGGGACAGCCGATCGACGCCCTGACGGTCTTGTCGAACCTGCAGGTTCCATCCGCCACGTACGAATACCTCGCGAACAACAGCCAGATCCCGCGCAACGAACGGCTTCGATCGGACTCGAGTTCCACGATCGACTGCATCTGGGGCTGGCCCGGATATGCGCTCCGCGAGGCGGTCGCCGACAAGAACCCGAGGCAAGCGGCGACCGTGCTGGTCGAACCGATCCTCGCCAACTACTACACCCCGAAGGCCGGCCAGGTGTACGAGTCCGTGCGGCGCGAAGCCACGCGTATCGGCTGGGACCAGATGGTGCGGTATGGCGTCGTGCGCACGGTCCGCCGCCGGCGCCAGGGTGGCTACTTCGTGCTCCACACCCCCGACGACCAGCGTGGCGCACAACCCGGCGGGGCGAAGCTGCGCGTCGCGTATCGCTGCCATCACGTGCACCTCGCCGTCGGGTACCCGGGGATCAAGGTTCTGCCCGACCTGCAGGAGTACCGCGAAGCGAACAACGACTACATCCGCGTCGTCAACGCGTACGAGCCCCACAACCACGTCTACGAAGAGATGCTGCGTCGTCCGTGCACGGTCGTCGTGCGCGGGTCGGGCATCGTCGCCTCGCGCATTCTGCAGCGGATGATCGACGATCGGGACAACAACGGCGCACAGACCCGCATCATTCACCTCTTCCGCACCTACTCCGATTCGCCACAGGGGGACAAGGCGACCTTCCGGCGCCCGGTGAAGAAGGGCTGGGCGTACCAGGGTTTCAACTATCCGAAAGCCGCATGGGGCGGTCAGTTGCGCGTCGACCTCGAGAAGCTCGAAGGTGACGAACGGTCGAAGTTCATCGATGCGATGGGCGGCACCAACACCGCACCCCGCAAGGACTGGGAGGAACAGCTCGATCGCGGCGCCCGCGAAGGGTTCTACCGACAGCTCGTCGGGAACCGTGAAGAGCGTGGTTCCCGCCGACGGCAACGCGGGCATCCGCACGGTGATCGTCGACAAGCAGGGTGGCGAGTCCTTCCTCGACGCCGACTTCATCATCGACGCCACCGGCCTCGAAGCCGGGATCGAGGAGCACCGGGTGCTGCGCGACCTGCTCCAGTACGGCGGCGCCCGCAAGAACGCCGAAAGGGTCGCCTCGACGTCGAACGCGACTTCACCGTGCGCGGCGCGCAATCGGGCACCGGTCGGCTGTACGCGTCCGGATCGATCACACTCGGCGGCTACTACGCCGGTGTCGATTCGTTCCTCGGCTTGCACTACGCCGCGCTCCGTATCGCCGACTCCCTCGCCGAGAACGGATTCGGCAAGAAGATCGGCCCGCTGCGCTCCACCTCCCAATGGTGGAAGTGGGCCAGGAACAAGCCGATCTGACCGAGTCCACCATGTCGTCACCAACCGATCCAGTCCCCGCCCCGACGCCCCGACCCACGAGAGCAGCAGCCAGCATGACGCCAACACTCTTCGGAAGAATCCAGACCCGGATCATCACCCTGGCCACGATCGGCGTGATCTGGACCGCCATCATCGGTCCCTTCCTGCCCCGCCCCGACGGCGTCGACCTCGGCGACATGTACAAGGCGCTGTACACGGCGCTGTTCGTCGTCGCGGTCGTCGGCATCGTGTGGGAGTTGATCTACCACGGGCTCCAACAGTTCCGCTGGGAGAAGGACTGGCCGACGCTGTTCGGTCTCGTCGTTGCGATTCCGGAAGGCATCGTCGCCTACCTGATCCTCAATGCCGGGCTCCCGTGGGACCAGCGCGCACCGGACGGCACGTTCCCACTGCCCGCGTTCATCATCATGTTCGTGACCCTCTGGCTGATCGTGTGGGCATTCACGAACGGTCCGATGCAGATCCTCTCGTTGCGCTGGCGCTATCGCGGCGGACGGTTCGACCCCAACTGGTGATGCGACGAGCAATGCGATGAACGAGCAAGCGGGCGCCCCGGAGGGACCACCCGACATCGACATCGATGCGATCGTCGGCAGCGCGCGTTCGGCCCGCAGCGCCGACACGCGGCGACGGGCCCGAGGAGCGCTGGGTGTTTCGGTCGGGGTCACGGTCGTGTGGCTCGTGTGGGTCACGGGCGCAGGTCTGTGGGACCGCGTGATCGACAACTGGGTGTCGGCCGTGACGATGGTCTTCGGCAGCTTCGTCGCCGGATCGACACCGCAGGGTGGCGGCGCGGTCGCCTTCCCGGTGTTCACGAAGGGGCTCGAGGTGCCGAGCGAGGTGGCTCGCACGTTCTCGCTCTGCATCCAGGTGGTCGGGATGGGATGCGCCTCGGCCGGAATCCTGATCCGCCGGCGTCGAGTCGACACCCGCGCCTTCAAGATCGCCCTGCCGGTGGCCATCATCGGCTTCCTGCTGGGCTACTTCCTGCTCAGCGACCGCGCAGAGCCCTTCTCCCCCTCGATCCTCCCGGGTGCCTACGTGAAAGTCGGCTTCACCCTGCTCGTGTCGGCGATGGCATACGTCACCTTCCTCGGCTACCGGGTCCACGCGCTGCAAGTTCGTCCGCGCGTCACCTCGTACAGCGGCCGCTATGTCTCGACCCTCGCGATCTGCGCATTCCTCGGTGGCATTGCGAGTTCGCAGGTCGGCTCCGGCGCCGACGTGCTCGTCTACCTCGCGCTCGTGGTGTTGGCCGGGGTCAGCCCCGGCGTCGGTGTCCCGACGAGCGTGCTGGTCATGACCGCCGTGTCCGTGGTCGGATTCGTGCTGCTCGCGCTCATCGACGGTCAACTGTTCGTCGTCCTCGACGCTGCGGGCGATGTGGTGTCGGTGGGCGGCGACACGGTGTCGCAGGGTCTCGCCGGCGCGAAGTTCGGTGACGGAGTTCCGCTCGATCCGACGCGCTACGACCTGTTCGGTCTGTGGATCGCGGCGGTGCCCGTCGTTGCGTGGGGCGCACCGCTCGGCTCGCTGGTGTCGTCGAAGCTCACCGATCGCAAGCTGGTCGTGTTCGTCGTCATCCTCGCCCTGGCGGAAGTGGCGACGACCATCGTCTTCCTCAGCGATCTGCGAAGCAACGTGGCACTCCTCGCCTTCGCCGTGATCGGCATGGTCGTGCTGTTCACAGGGCTGGGTTGGCTCCAGCGCAATCGTGTTCGGATCCTGCAACTCGATCCGGTCTCGGGCGACACGACGCTGACCCGCTCCGGGGTCGACTTCGGTCCGAGATATCGCGAGCAGCTCAGCGACGGTGAGCCGGCCCCGACACGGGACGACGAGGATCGGGCGAACGGATGAGAAGGGACCCACGATGAAGATCGGCGACTACGACATCATCGACGATGTCGGCGACGGCAACCACGGCGTGTACCACACCGCTCGGCCGCCGGCGCGGCTCGGGCTGACCGATCCGGTCGTGGTGCTCAAGGTGCTCGACGACTACGGGTCGGCCGACGACTTCAAACGAATCACGAACGAACTCCGCCTGCTGCACTCGCTGCGCTCACCGCACCTCGTCGAGTTGCTGGACGCAGGCGCAGTCGACGGACGGATGTACCTGGCGACGCGCCACTACCCCGCCGGCGCGCTCGACACCGCCGGCCCGACGTTGCCCCGCTCGGCCCGCGTCGCAGTCGTCGCCGACGCAGCACGTGGCGCGCACGACATGCACGAGGTCGGCGTCGCCCATCGAGACATCAACCCGTCGAACATCTTCATCGACCGGACCCGCGGACGACTCGCCGATCTCGGCCTCGCCCAGACCCTCGCCGGAGCGACGGCGACGATCGGGACCGGCCCGATCGGGTCGTTGCAGTTCATCGACCCGGACCTCGTGTGGGGCGGCAAGGCGTCCCGAGCGACCGACATCTGGTCACTCGGAATCACGCTGCACTGCGTGCTGAGCGACCTGCCGCCGTTCGGCGACATCCCGCAGGACAGCCTGCTCGCGGCGTTCCGCCACGTGGTCCACAACCGTCCGACCCTCGACCACTCGTTCGAACCCGAGTTGCTCGGCGTGATCGACCGCTGCCTCGCACCGGTCGACAAGCGTTTCGAGACCGCACACGACCTCGCCGACGCGCTCGACGATGTCAGCCGCCAGCTGGCCAACGCAGAGGCCACAGAGGCGAGGAACCAACAGGCGTCCACCGACGTCGGGACCGTCAACCAAGATCAGGCGACGAAGGGAACTCTCTCATGACCGACATCTCCACACGCTGTCTCGTCAGCGGCGGCGACGGACACGTCACCGTCACCCCCGGCGGCCGGGTGATCCTCACCACGACGGCGCCCGCGCTCCGTGGCGAGGACATCGACCGGATCGCCGACGACGTCGGATCAGATGTCGCGTTGCGCACGGTTGCCGCGAACGGCGGAACCGCTGCGCTGATCGTCGAAACCGACGGGCGGGTGAGCATCACGATGACCGGCCGCGTCGCTGCCCTCATCGAACTCCCGACGGCCAACTGGTTCGTGACACCGACCGGCGTCGACGGACACACCGTCGGGGTACCGGGCGATGCGCTGCGCTTCTCGGTCGGGCTCGATGCCGCCGGGCCCGGCGACATGACGCCGAACACGGCGGCCAGCCTGTCGACGCCCGCCGGCCAGGTTGCCAGCCAGGTGGTGATCGACCTGCGCGTCGATGCTCAGCCCGACCCCACACCGGTCGGCCTCGAGGTCGTCGATCTGTCGGCGGCGGCCGAGTACGAGCCGGCGCCGCTCCCGCTGGTGAGCCAGGACATCGCCCCGCCGCCGGCGGCGGCTGCCGAACCGCCGGCTGCGGCGGCGAACGAGGCCGCCGCACCACCCCGCCACCGCGCCGCCGGTCGCGGCTCCGGGGCCGGGATCCGCGGCGGCGCAGGGCGGCGACGGGAGCGGAGTCGATGCCGACAACTTGGTGCTGGGCATCCGGTGTCCGCTCGATCACCACAATCACCCCGACGCCGGCTACTGCTCGCAGTGCGGCCGCAAGATGGGGATCAACGCGACCGCCGTGTTGGTCAAGGGTCCGCGTCCGCCGCTCGGCCTGTTCCTGTTGGACGACGGTGGCGCGATTCCGATCGCGACCAACCTGTTGATCGGACGTGACGCCACGACGCATCCCGATGTCGTGGCCGGTTCGCGCCAAGCGGTCCTGATGACCGACGCGAGCAACGTCGTGTCGCGCCACCACCTGGCGATCACGCTGGAGGAGTGGACCATCACCGTGGCCGATCTGGGCAGTGCGAACGGCACGCTGCTCATCGATGCCCAGACCGGCGCCGTGCAGCCGCTGCAACCGAACGTCGCGGTCCCGATGGACGCCGGCGATCGACTGCAGATCGGCCCCCGCGTCCTGCAACTCGAACTCCACCACGTCGCCACCCCCCAGTAGCCCGCCGCAACATGATGTTCATCCCGGATCGATGTCACGTTGTTCGTAGGCTGAGTGGATGGATTCGCTGTCGCTGAAGCCACATCCGTCGTTTGCCGGGCGACCGGGTCCGGTGCTGGTGGTGATCGCCGACGGCGTGGGGGTCGCACCTCCTGGTGCCTCGAACGCGGTGACCGAAGCCGACACGCCCACCCTCGACGCGCTCACCTCGAGCGAGCTGTACACGGAATTGGCGGCGCACGGACCGGCAGTCGGGCTGCCGTCCGACGACGACATGGGCAACAGCGAGGTCGGCCACAACGCGCTCGGAGCCGGACGGGTCTTCGCCCAGGGAGCGAAGTTGGTGAACAAGGCGATCGAGACCGGCGCGATCTTCGACTCCGAGATCTGGGCCGACGTCGTCGACCATGGCCGCACCGGCACGCTGCACCTGATCGGCCTGCACTCCGACGGCGGAGTCCACTCGAGCCTGGAGCACCTGTACGCACTCCTGCGGCGTGCCGCCGACGAAGGTGTCACGAGTTGCGCCGTCCACATCCTGCACGACGGGCGCGACGTCGACGCCCGCTCTGCGCTGCGCTACATCGACCGTACCGAGGAGGTGCTCGCCGAGATCAACGCGGCGAGGCGAGGGACGCAACTTCCGGATCGCCTCGGGAGGCGGGCGGATGAAGATCACGATGGACCGCTACGAGGCCGACTGGGACATGGTCGAGCGCGGCTACCGGTGTCACGTCCACGGCGAGGGGCGCCGCTTCCCGAGCGCTCGGGAGGCGGTCGAGACGATGTACGACGAGTCGGACACCGGAGATCAGTACCTCGGCGAGTTCGTCGTGGTCGACGACGACGCCCCGGTCGGCGAGATCGTCGATGGCGACGGCGTGATCTTCTTCAACTTCCGTGGCGACCGGGCGATCGAGATCTCGCGGGCGCTCGAGGAACCCGACTTCGACGTCTTCGACCGGACCGGCCGCGACGGGCGGGCGCATCCCGACATCTCCTTCGCCGGGATGCTGCAGTACGACGGCGACGCGCTGGTGCCCAAGCGCTACCTGGTCGCGCCACCGGCGATCGACCGGGTGATGGGCCAGTTCTTGTGCGCCGAGGGCATCCGCAGCTTCGCCATCAGCGAGACCCAGAAGTACGGACACGTCACGTACTTCTGGAACGGCAACCGGTCCGGCTACATCGACGAATCGCTCGAGACCTACATCGAGATCCCCTCGGACAACGTGGAGTTCGACACGACGCCGGCGATGAAGGTCCCCGAGATCACCGACGAGACGATCGACCTGCTGCGGTCCGGCGACTATCGGTTCGGCCGGCTCAACTTCCCGAGCGGCGACATGGTCGGCCACACCGGGCACCTGCACGCCACGGTCGAGGCGATGGAAGTGATCGACGGCTGCATGGCCCGCCTCGTCGAGGTGATCGACGAACTCGACGGCATCTTGATCTACACCGCCGACCACGGCAACGCCGACATCATGTTCACCGAGAAGAACGGCGAGCGTTCGCCCAAGACCTCGCACACGCTGAGCCCGGTGCCGTTCGCGATCCACGACCCGAACTACGACGGCGAGTACCACATGGTCGAGGCGAAACCCGCGGCCGATCACGGCCTCGCGAACGTCGCGGCCACCGTGTTCAACCTGCTCGGCTACGAAGCCCCGCCCGACTATCTCCCCAGCCTCATCGACTTCTGACCGTGACACGGCGTGCCTGACACCAGGTGGACCGTGACACGGCGTGCCTGACACCAGGTGTGACAATCAGCCAGAGCGCTGCCGGCTCGTTCGGCGGGTCAGAGCCAGTCGGGGCCGAAGTAGAACGACGGGATGCGCTCGGCGCGATAGGTGACGTACACCTTGCCGGGCGCCGACTCGAGTTCCCACACCACGTCGCCACCGGACTCGCCGTCGGGGACGACCTCGCGGATGAGGATGTGCAGCGGATCCTCGGGCGTCGGCGGGAAGGTGCCGATGCCGCCGTGGGTGACGAGCACGTTGCCGTTCTCGAGGACGTCGGCATCAGAGATGAACGCCGAGTAGGCGAGCTTGCCGTTGTCCTCGGTGTCGATGTGCTCCCACCGTTGTGTCGCCGACCAGTCCGCGGGATCATCCGAGGCGTCGTCGACGTCGTAGATGACCGCCCGGCTGTACGGCTGGTTGTCGGGATCATCGGGCGACGTGCCCGGACGGAAGTTGCCGTTGTCGTAGACCACGAGCGACCCGTCGTCGTTCACCTCGACCGCGTGCTGGTAATAGGTCTGCTCGCCGTCGAGCGGAATGGTCGCGCCGTCGCCGAGAATCCACCGCAGTTGCGTCTGCGGCCCCTCGTCGTCGAGGTGGTCGAACGCCACGATCTGATTCGTGTGCCGCGACGAGATGATGATCGCATCGCGCTCGGGGTCGTAGACGACGCTGTTCGCGTGGGTCCAGTCCCGCGTGTCGGTCCCGGCGAAGATCCCTGCGTCGACGCACAGTTCGCGTCCCGGGTGCTCGTCGATGTCGATCACGTCCCACAGGTCCCACGTCCGCAGCACCGTGCCATCGGGCTCGAACTCGACGGCCACGTCGCTGATCGCGTTGAACGGCGCCGGGTCGTCGGGGCAGAACGTCGCCCGCTGTTCGGGCGTGAGCTCGTGAATCGTCGTCGAGAGGGTGAGCACGTTGCCGTTCGGCATCGGCCAGCTCTCGTGGTGCACGCCGGCCAGATCGATCCAGTCGGCACGAATCGGCGTCGGCTCGGCGTCGCCCGGGTTGCCGGCGAGTGTGTCGAGGCCGCCCTGGAACTCCACCTGGTCGGGGTCGACGTCGGCGACGACCAGCTCGTCGTCGACCGTGTCGTCCGGTGCGTCAGCGGGCTGCGGACGCCAGTTGCTGACGACGTTGCCGAGGAGGTCGACCTCGCGGATGCCGAACGGCCAGTAGAACATGTTGAACGTCCCGGCCGGTGTCCGCTCGACGCCCCCCAGCGCCCCGGTGTTCGTGTAGTACCAGACCACCTCGCCGTCGTTGTCGTACGCCATGAGGTGCTGGCTCGACGGCGCGCCCTCGGGCTTCTGCAGCGTGTCGAACTCGATGATCGTGTAGCCCGGAGCCGCGCGGTCCTTGTCGATCGTCAGCTCGTGCTCGTCGAACCACGGGCGGCAGCGCCGAGGTGGTGAACTCGGCACCGTCGACCTCTCCGACTTGCTCGCCGGCCTCGTCGAACAGCGCCGCCGTGATGTCGTAGGTCTGCTCGGCTCGCATCCCGACAAGCGGGAGGTCGTGGGCGTCGGACACCGCTGCGGTCCTCGGGACCTCGACCACGTGGTCGCCCGAGACCGCCGTCAGCTCGACCTGCACCGGCTCGTCGCTCGTGACCGTGACCTCGGCGGCGAGCCCGATGTACGGGCTGGGTTCGACGGTGATCTCCGCCCCGGGGTCGTCGGCCGTCGCGGACTCGGCGTCCGACGGCTCCGCATCGGACGACGCCTCGTCGCCGGCATCCTCGCCGGCGTCGGTGTCGGGCGCCGCCGGCGTGGTGTCGTCGGACGCTGGTTCGCTCACCGTCGGACCGGCGTCGGTCGCGACAGGATCAGACGTGGCGTCGTCGCTGGCACAGGCGGCAGCGAACAACGCAAGGACGACGAACGGAGCGGCGATGCGGGGGTTCACGAGCGAGAGTCTGGCCGAACAAACCCACTTCCACCACTCGACCTCCCGATGCGATCGGGTCGGTCGACGCGTTCATGTCGAGCGGGTGGTCTCGATGTGCGTAGTGTGGCGCCTCATGGCGAGCAAGAAACAACACCTCGACAGCCTCCGCAGCGTTGCACTGTTCAGCGCGTGCTCCAACAAGGAGCTCGAAAAGGTCGCGAAGGCCACCGACGAGATCACGATGACCGAGGGCACGATGATCATGGACCAGGGTCAGATGGGCCGGGAGGCCTTCGTGATCGTGGCCGGCGATGTCGTCGTCAAACGCAACAACCGCAAAGTCGCGACGCTCGGCCCCGGCAGCGTCGTCGGCGAGATGTCGCTGCTCGACAAGGGCCCCCGGACCGCGACGGTGGTGTGCGAGACGGACTGCACGCTGCTCGTCATCGACCAGCGCCGTTTCCTCGGCGTGATCGACTCGATCCCGGCGATCTCCCACAAGCTGATGGCGAGCCTCGCGGGCCGGATCCGCGAGCTCGACCGTCAGTACTACGGCTGATCGACGCAAACCCCGCCCGGCCATGAACTTCGTCGAACTGCCGGAGGACTGGCCTCGCGAACGCGAGACCCTGCGCCGGCTCGCCACACACGTCGTCGCGCAGGCACAGCAGAAGGTCACCGGTCACTTCGCGCTGATGCCGCTTCCGGGCGGCTTCGGGACCCCACAGTTCGGGCCGAACAGACAGCGCGTCCGGATCGCGGGCGGCTCGCTCTACGTCGAGAACGCAGCGACTCCGACCGACGACGGCACCGACTGCGAGGACCGAGGTGCACATGATCGCCGGGTCGACGGTGGCGTCGCTGTGCGCAGCGTGCGGGTTCGCCCCCGACCCCGACTTCACGGTCGGCGACGACACGCCCCCGCTCGGCGACGCCGACGACACCGTGATGCTCGACTCGACTGCGTCGGCCGTCGTCGGCGACTGGTACGCACTCGGCCAGCGGGCGATGGACGTCGCTCTGGCCTCGCTGCCCGATGCGCAGGCGTCGATCGTCCGACTCTGGCCCGAGCACTTCGACGTCGGCGCCGACCTGGCGGTCAACAGCGCGGGCAAGCCGGGCGTTCGCACCAATCTCGGCGCGGCGGCCGGGGACGGCTTCCATCAGGAGCCGTACCTGTACGTCGGCCCGTGGGGCGCCGAGCGCCCGGGCCCGGCGGAGTTCTGGAACGCGCCGTTCGGTGCCACGTTGAGCTTCGGCGAGCTCGACGCCGCCGAGAATCCCCTCGCGGCTGCGACCGAGTTCTTCCTCCACGGCATCGCGTACCAGCGCTGATCCGGATCGTTCCGATCGCCGAGCGATCCCTGCCGAAATGGTCCGCGGCACCTACCGGCGGGTAGCTTTGGGTCCGTCATGAGCACTGCTGTCGAAACCACCTCCGACGCGCCCGCCAAGCGCATCAAGCCGAACCAGCTCGCACTGATCCTGTTCACGGCCGTCGCCCTGTTCACGGTCGTCTCGGGGGTCATCCCCCAGATCACGAAGTGGAAGAGCGACAGCGAAGTGCACCGCACGGTGTTCACGAACATCCCCGGGCCGCTCCAGATCGCGTTCTACTCGATCATCCCCGTCCTGCTGGTGTGGGTCGGGATCATGTTCTCGAACCGCATGAAGAACTGGGAACGTGGCGCCCCCGCCCAGCGCAGGACCACCACGAAGAACGCAGCACAGCGACTCAAGGACTTCCGCGCCGGCGCCTACATGCAGACGCTGCTGCGCGACGCCGGCGCCGGGCTCATGCACTCGCTGATCTACTTCGGGTTCCTCGGACTGCTCGCGGTCACGACCGTCCTCGAGATCGATCACCAGATGCCCGAGGAACTGAAGTTCCTGCACGGCGACGTCTACCGCGCCTACGCCGCGTTCGGCGATCTGATGGGGCTGATCTTCATGATCGGCGTCAGCTGGGCGATCGTGCGTCGCTACGTCCAGCGGCCGTACCGCATCCGGATCAAGTCCAAGCCCGAACACGCCGTGATCCTCGGCACGTTCTTCGCGATCGGCGTCACCGGCTTCGGCGCCGAGATGTTCCGCATCGCCCAGGAAGGGCTCCCGAGCTACGAGCGGTGGAGCTTCATCGGCTACCCGCTCGCCACCCTCGTCGACGGATGGTCGCAGTCCAGCCTCGACACGTGGCACCAGTGGTGGTGGATCGCCCACGTCGTGAGCTTCATCGTGTTCCTGGCGATTCTGCCGATCACGATGCTGCGCCACATGTTCACGTCGCCGATCAACATGTACCTCAAGGACAAGGACCGTCCGAAGGGCGCGATGCGGCCGATGCCGAACCTGATGGAGACCGAGCTCGAGAGCTTCGGCGCCAGCGTGGTCGAGGACTTCACCTGGAAGCAGCTGCTCGATCTCGACGCCTGCACGATGTGCGGTCGCTGCACCTCGGTGTGCCCCGCGCACGCCACCGGAAAATCGCTCGACCCGCGCGAGATCGTGCTGAAGGCCGGGGAAGTGATGGCCGCCACGGGATCACCGGCCGTGTCTCCGCCGCTCGGTGTCGACAAGGAGATCACGGTCTCGGCCGACTCGCTGTTCGAGCGGATCACCGCCGAGGAGCTGTGGGCCTGCACCACCTGCAAGGCCTGTGACGAGATCTGCCCGGTCAACATCGAGATCACCGACAAGATCTTCGACATGCGGCGCTACCTGTCGCTGATGGAGTCCAACTTCCCCGCCGAGCTCGGCAACGCCTACCGGGCGATGGAGAACCAGGGCAATCCCTGGGGTCTCAACCAGGGCGAGCGCGCCGATTGGGCCGAGGGCATCGAAGGCGTCCAGATCGTCGACCCGGGCGAGAGCCTCGACACCGAGTACCTGTACTGGGTCGGCTGCGCGGGTTCCTTCGACGACAAGAACAAGAAGGTCACCCAGGCGATGGCCAACCTGCTGCGCCGGGCCGGGATCGACGTGGCCATCCTCGGTCCGTCCGAGATGTGCACGGGCGACTCCGCTCGCCGATCGGGCAACGAGTACCTGTTCCAGATGCTCGCCCAGCCGAACGTCGAGATGCTCAACGGGATGGGCGTGAAGAAGATCATCACCCAGTGCCCGCACTGCTTCAACACGCTGCTCAACGAGTACCCGCAGATCGGCGGCAACTACGAGGTCATCCACCACACGCAACTGCTGGAGCAGCTGATCGAGTCGGGTCAGCTCGACGTGTCGCAGGCGACGCTCGACGAGCGGATCACGTACCACGACTCGTGCTACCTCGGGCGCCACAACGACGTCTACGTCGCACCGCGCAAGGTGGTCGGTTCGATCAAGGGCGTCGAGGTCGTCGAGATGCAGCGCAACGGCACGAAGGGCATGTGCTGCGGAGCCGGCGGCGCCCGCATGTGGATGGAGGAGACGACGGGCACGAAGGTGAACGACGAGCGTGCGGCCGAGGCGTTGTCGACCGGCGCATCGCGCGTCGCGACCGCCTGCCCGTTCTGCTACATCATGATGGACGACGGCGTGAAGGGTGCAGGCGTCGAGGACGACGTCGTGAAGGTCGCCGACATCGCGATCCACCTGGTCGACGCGCTCGAGCAGGGCGAGGCCGCGTTCCACGCCGGTGAGGCACCCCTCCTCGACGCCGAGAAGAACACTCCCGTCGCCGGCGCCTGACCGCACGCGATCTCGCTCGCGACGCATTGAGATCCCACTGAGGTCCTCGGCCCGCGCCGCATCCCCGCCAGCGGCACCGCACTGCCCGCCGATGATCGTCGCGGTCGTCCCACGTAGGCTCGCGCGGTGACCACTCTCGAGTACGACAGAGGGACGGCGCTGGTCGTCGTCGACATGCAGAACGACTTCGGCCACCCCGATGGATCACTGTTCGTCGCCGGCGGCGACAGCATCGTCGGCACGATCAACGACGAGATCGAAGCGGTCGCCGCCGCGGGCGGCGCAATCGTTCTCACCCAGGACTGGCACCCTGCCTCCACGCCCCACTTCATCGACGACGGTGGCGTCTGGCCGACCCACTGCGTTGCGGGCACGTGGGGGGCATCTCTCGTCGACGGTCTCGACCCGAATCATCGAGCGTCAGCGGTCGTACGCAAGGGCACGAACGGCGAAGACGGCTACTCGGCGTTCTCGATGCGCGAACCGGGCGGCAACGTCGACATCCCGACCGGCCTCGCCGGCCTGCTGCGCGAGCGCGCCATCGAGCGGGTGGTCGTCGTCGGCCTGGCGACCGACGTGTGCGTCGCGGCCACCGCGACCAGTGCGGCCGCCGCCGGGTTCGAGACGACGGTGCTCTGGGAGGCGGCCCGCCCGGTGTACCCGGATGCGGACACGACCGAACGGGTCCTCGCCGACCTCGACGATGCCGACGTCACCGTGATCGGCGCACGCGTCGTGACGCGTTGCATCCCGTTTGCGTGTGGATTTCCGCCCGCCGGGCGGCGGATTTTCACACGCAAATGTGTTCGTCGGAGTCGAGGCGGCGAGATGAGCGGGCTCGCGGATCGGATCATCGACCGGTGGACGGCGGCACGCGGACCGCTGTTCACCGACATGTACGAGCTGGCGATGGCACAGGTCTACGTCGACCAGGGGATCTCCGAGCGGCGCGCCCAGTTCGACTACTTCTTCCGCTCCGCTCCCGACTACGGCACCCACCAGGCCGGCTTCTGCGTGTCGGCCGGGCTTGCGCCGTTTCTCGGTTGGCTCGACCGGTTGACGATCGGGACGGATCACATCGACTCGCTGGCAGCGATGACCTCGTCGACCGGCACGCCGGTGTTCGGCACGCGAGTTCCTCGAATGGCTCGCCGCGCCGAATCGTTTCGACGGTATCGAGATCAGTGCCGTCACCGAAGGTCGAGTGGTGCACGCGCACGAGCCGATCGTCACGGTGACGGGCCCACTCGCGGTGACCCAGCTCCTCGAGACCTCGCTCCTCAACCATCTCAACTACCCCACGCTGATCGCGACCAAGGCGGCGCGGGTCGTCCGGAGCGCACGCGGTGGTCGCGTGCTCGAGTTCGGGATGCGGCGCGGCCCGTCGACCGGCGTCAGCGAGGGCATCCGGGCGGCGTTGATCGGCGGGTGCGTGTCGACGTCGAACGTCGAAGCAGCGATCGCGCTCGGTCGTCAGCCGATCGGCACGCACGCGCACTCCCTCGTCCAGGCGTACCTCGCAATCGGCGACGGCGAACTCGGGGCGTTTCGGGCGGTGGCGGCGAGCGCCCCCGACGAGTGCATCCTGCTCGTCGACACGATCGACACGTTGGACTCCGGTGTGCCGAACGCGATCACGGTGTTTCGATGAGCTTCGCGCCGCCGGCCACGAACCGGTCGGTGTTCGCCTCGATTCGGGTGACCTCGCCTACCTGGCGGTCCAGACCGCCAAGCAGCTCGACGATGCCGGCTTCCCCGACGTGTCGATCGTGCTGTCGAGCGACCTCGACGAGCTGAACATCTGGCAGATCCTGACCCAGATCGGTGACGACGCCGAACGCCTCGGCATCGACCCGACTCCGATCCGCGAACGCCTCGTCTACGGGGTCGGCACGCGCTTGATCACCTCACACGGGTCGGGCGCGCTCAACGGTGTCTACAAGCTCGTCGGCATCGAGGACGACGACGGCGAGTGGACGCCCGCCATCAAGATCTCCGAAGACCCCGGCAAGGTGCCGCTGCCCGGACGCAAGACGGTGTGGCGCCTCTACGACCAGCGCGGAGCCGCCGTTGTCGACCTGATCGGCCTCGCCGACGAGGAGCCGTTCCCGACGGCGACGATCACGGTGCACGACCCGAACCGTGAGGGCGTCGCGCAACAGATCCATCGTGCCGACATCTCCCACGTCGAGGTGCTCCACGAGGTCCAGCACCGCACGTCCGACGTGGACGCGACGCTCCGACGGATGGACGCGTCGATCGACGAAGCTGCGAAGCGATGCGACGCCGACATCGACCGACTCGACGTCGGCGTCCGGCGTCTGGTCAACCCGCACCGATACCACGTCAGCGTCACCGATCGGCTGCACGAACTGCGCCGCGAGCTGATCGAACGCGCCCGAAACTGACTCGCGCGGTCGGCGGGTCGACTCAGGTGAAGTTCTCGAAGTAGCGGCTCGGAGTCGGGCCACGTTGCCCCTGATACTTGGAGCCCTTGGCCCCGGCGCCGTAGGGGTTCTCAGCGGGGCCCGTCATCTGCATGAAGCTGACCTGGCCGATCTTCATGCCCGGGTACAAGGTGATGGGCAGGCTCGCGACGTTCGCGAGTTCGAGCGTGATGTGACCGTCGAAGCCGGCGTCGATGAAGCCGGCCGTCGAGTGGATGAGCAGCCCGAGCCGTCCCAGCGACGACTTGCCCTCCACGCGGCCGACGAGGTCGTCGGGGACAGCGATGCGTTCGAGCGTCGATCCGAGCACGAACTCGCCCGGGTGGAGCATGAACGCCTCGTCGCCGACGCCGTGCTCATCGGCCGGGATCTCGATCAGCTCGGTGAGGTTCTGCAGATCCTCTTTGACGTCGATCACGCCGCGCGTGTGGTTGCGGAACACCCGGAACAGATTCGAGATGCGCACGTCGATCGAGGACGGCTGGACCAGGGAGTCGTCGAGCGGGTCGATGACGATCCGACCGGCGGCGAGCTGTTCACGGAGGGAGCGGTCGGACAAGATCACGCCGCCACGCTACCGACCGTTGCGGGGTGGGTCTGACCCACCCCGCTACGGTTGCCGGGGTGTACAACCCGCCGGCCAACCGGGTCACGGTCGACGAGGCCGTCTGGATGATCCAGGCGTCGAGCTTCGGGCACTTGGTCTCCAACGGTCCCGGGGGGCTCACCGCCACCGGGCTTCCGGTGCTCGCGACACGAGACGCCGAGCGGCTCGTCCTGCGGGGCCACCTCGCCCGCGCCAACATGCAGTGGCGCCATCTCGATGGCGCCGACGTGCTGCTCATCTTCACGCCGACCGACGGCTACGTCTCGCCGGCCTGGTACCCGTCGAAGGTGGAGAACCCGCGAGTGGTTCCGACGTGGAACTACGAGGTCGTCCATGTCCACGGGCGAGTGGTCGTCCACAACGATTCGGCGTGGACGGGGCAACTCGTCCGCGAGCTCACCGATCACCACGAGCGCGCCCGGGTCGGCGAGCACTCGGTCGACCGCACCTGGTCGGTCGACGATGCTCCGTCGACGTTCATCGACCAACAGCTCCGCGCGATCGTCGGGATCGAGGTCGCCGTCGACCGGATCGAGGGGAAGCGCAAGCTCAGCCAGAACCGATCGGACGAGGACCAGCTCGGCGTCGTTCGCGGCCTCACGGCCACCCATGACCCGGCTGCGCGCAGCCTGGCCGACGCGATGCGGATGTCGATCGCGGACCCGGATCGCTGAACGTCGGCGACCGCGTAGCGGGGTGGGTCTGACCCACTCCGCTACGCGGCGGCGCGTTGTTGGGTCGACCCCGCTGGGAACGTGATGGCGATGATGATCGCCGCCGCGAGGTAGGAGACGCCGACGAACAGCCATGCCCAGCGGAACGCGGAGAGCTGCGGGTCGGTCGACACGTTGGCGAGAATCGCGACGATGACCGAGATGCCGAGCGCGTACCCGACCTGCTGCGTCGTGCGCACCGTTGCGTTCGCGGTACCGAACTGTGCGGGACGGACCTCGGTGAGACCCGCACTCGACCACGTGGCGATCGTGGCGCCGACGCCCACGCCGACGATGAGGCTCAGCGGCACGAACAGGGTCCACACCGATGACTCGTCGTCGAGCAACGCGAGTTGCAGCAGGTAGCCGATCGCGCAGAGGGCACTGCCGACGGCAAGGATCCAGCGGTGCCCGATCCGGTCGGCGTACCGCCCGGCGACCGGCGACACGAACGTACCGATCAACGGTGCGGGAACGAGCGCCAGTCCGACGGTCGAGAGTGGTTCGTCCCACAGTTCCTGCAACAGCAGCGAGTTCGCGAGAAACCCCGACGTGAAGGCGATCGAGTAGAGCGCCAGGCCCGCGTTGGTGCTGGCGAACGAGCGGAGCTTGAAGAGATCGAGCTCCAGCAGCGGTTCGCTCTGGTGGCGCGAGCGGCGCACGAGCACCCACATCAGCACCAGGCCGGCAGCGGCAAGCGCGAGCACCCGGGGGTCGAAGATGCCCCACGATTCGGACCGCACGATCGCGAACATCACGAGCCCGACTCCACCGATCCCGATCGGCACCCCGACGAGATCGATCTTGCCGGTCGCATCCGGGTTCTTCGACTCACGCAGCAGTCGCGGCGAGATCGCCAGCACGAGCGTGGCGAGCGGCACGTTGATCCAGAAGATGCCGTGCCAGGACCACACGTCGGTGATCACCGCACCGAGCGCCGGCCCGACGACGGCACCGAGCGCCCCGGTCGCACCGGTGATCCCGATGACGGTCGACCGCTTGTTGGCGGGGAAGTCGGGCAACACCACGGCGATCGCCGTGCCGAGGATGATCGCACCGCCGACGCCCTGCACCACACGAGATCCGATCAGGAACCCGGCATTCGGCGACAACGCGCACAGCATCGAGCCGACGGTGAAGATCGCCACCCCGGGCAGGAACAATCGTTTGCGGCCGTAGCTGTCGGCGTATCGGCCTGCCACCAGCAGCAGGGCGGCGACCGTGATCGCGTACCCGGAGATGATCCACCCGAGCGTCGCCTCCGACACGTCGAAGTCGTCGCGGATCGACGGAAACGCGACGTTGACCGCGGAGACGTCGGTGACGACGAGGAAGAAGACGAGGGTGACGACGCCCAGTGCCAACCACGCGTTGCGATCGCCGAGTTCCCGCTCGACGGTCGCCTCGTCGCGGTGCGTCGTCACACGAGTGCTCCGACGGCGGATCCCATGAGATCGATGAAGTTGTCGGCGTAGAACCGCTCCCGGACCGACTCGTCGCGGTCGCCGAGGCTCGCCTCGAACCGCTCGTACGGTCGTCGGCCGCCCTCGACGTGTGGGTAGTCGGTGTTGAACAACAAGATGTCGGGCCCGACCTGGTCGGTGACCCAACCGATGTCCTCGGTCGGGTACGGCGTCACCCGAACCTGCCGCTCGACGTACTTCGCGCGGTGTGAGCGACAGGTCTCGCAAGCGGTCCTCGTGGCGGCCGAACGCCTCCATCGCCGACTCCATCTGCTTGAGCCAACTCGGCAGCCAGATGCAACCCTGTTCGATGACGCCGACCCGCAGCTGTGGGTGCCGCTCGAGGACGCCGTCGAAGATCATCGTGGCGAGGGTCTGCATCGGTGGGAACGGGATCGCCATGTAGTCGACCGAGCGGAAGTTCTCCTCCCCGCCGTGGAAGTCGGGCGGGATCGGGAGCCCGTTGTCGAAGTACGCCGGGTCGATCAGCGCACCGGTGCCTCCGACGTGGAACACGACCGGGATGCCCGCCTCCTCGGCCTGCCGCCACACCGGATCGAGTGAGCGATGCGACGGCGAGTGTCCGGCCGGGCACCCGGACGCGACGAGCAGTGCGGCGGCGCCCATGTCGATCGCTTCGGTCGCCATCGCCTCGGCGCGGTCGAAGTCGGCGAGCGGGACGTAACACGTCGGCAGCAGTCGATCGTCGACGGAGCAGAACTCGGTCATCCCCCGGTTGTGGGCCCGCGCCGCGCCGTAGGCCAGATCGAGGTCGACTCGACCGCTCGCGTCGGGGTGCTCCCACTCGTAGAGCCGCGAGTTGTGGAACGTGTTGAACATCAGCTGGCTGTCGACACCGATGAAGTCGAGGACGCGCGGCCGGTCCTCGGCGAGGAACGAGCCGGTCGCCGCGAAGTTCTTGCGGTTCATCACGTCGGTTTCCTCGTCGCGGAGGAACTCGTCGGATCGATGCCGGTCTGCGAGCCGGGCGAAGATCGCATCGAGCTCGTCGGGGTCGGGTGCATCACCGGCGGCCGCATCGCCGGTCTGCGCGAGCTCGTTCGCGTACGCGGGAATCGCGAGCCGATCGCGGATGTCGGGGTCGGCGTGGTCCCGCAACCAGGTCGGTGGTTCCATGATGTGCGCGTCGGCGTCGTGCACTCGCCGTCGGTCGATGTAGGCCATGTCCACAGTCTCGCGTCGACCCGTCGTTCGGGAAGGATCGTCGGGCGACAGCGACGGGCCGTGCGAAGCAGTCAGCAGCGGCGAGCGGCGACGGCCCGACGGCTGCGGACGTCTTCGATGTCGAGGTAGCAGCCGAGGAGCCGACGTCGCCCGCTCGCGCCGAGCTCGAACGCGGTGCGACCGTGCAGGAGTCGATGATTGTCGAAGGCCAACAGATCGCCGGGCCGCAGCGCGAGTCGGATCTCGTTGGCGGGGTCGTCGACCATCGCCGCCCACACCCGCAGGGCGGCATAGAGCGCCGGCGCCTCCGCCGCGTCGGCCAGGTAGGGCACCCCGACGAGGTCGGGAGCTCGCCGGATCTGGTGGTAGCTCCCGTCGGGGCGGAGCCCGATGATCGGCGCACGACCGACGAGTTCGATGCCGTCACGGACGAACGGGTAGCTGAACTCGATGGTGGTGAGGAGTCGCCAGGCCTCGGGATCAGCCGAACGCAGCTGCTCGGCGACGGCATAGCCGTCGGTCAGCGTCGTCTCCCCGCCGGCGACATCGACCACCGACGCCAGCAGGAACTGCACACCGGGCGCGACCTCGCGATACGGCAGGTCGGTGTGCACGAGCAGGTGGCGCTCGCTGTCCACCGCGCTCACGGGCTCCAGGTCGGCTTCGATCGCCCACGTCACCCCGTAGTTCGTGGCCCGGATCTCGCCGACGAGGGATGCCACGGCACGCAACCCGGCATCGTCCGGCGCGACACCGTGGACCACCGCACAGCCGCGGCGCAACAGCGAGTCGAGCCAGCGATGCAGACCCCGCTCGGAGTCGAGATCGGTGCGCTCGACACGAGTGACGTGGTCGGCGGCACCGGTCCACAGCTCGGCATCGCCGACGGGTGCATCGCGGCGGTCGATCTCGGCGACGTGCGTGGCGAGCCACGCGTTGTCCACGACGACCTCGTGGCCGTCCGACATCAGCGCCGTCGTCCGAGCGGCCGACTCCACGACGTCGACGAATGCGAGGTCGAGGTCGATGGTCGTCGAATCGAGCAGCCGCTCGTTCGTGCTGGGGCGGCGACACCGATCGCACTGGCAGGCATCGCGCATCCAGACCGCGTGCACCTCGACGGGGCGACCCGCAACGTGCAGCACCCAGGTCGACGCCGTGTGGGAGGACGCCGATTCGCCGCTCATCGACGGAACTGTAGGTCGCCGCGGCCGATCGGCCCGATGTCACCCGCGGTCAAGAACTCCTCAAGCCCGGCACCCCGCAACAGCCACACGCGGTGGTTTCCGCGCACCGAGCGTCACCAGTCTCAGATTCACGTCAAGGATCGCCCTCCGGGGTTCCCCTCGACCCGAGGTGATGCGACCATCACCGTCAGCACCCACGATCGAGTGGGTTCTCGCACCTGGGAGGGCGTCATGACAGCACTCGAACAGCACACGGGAACGACCGTCAACGGGACGGGCGAGCTCCGGGAGCGACGGCGACCACGACCAGCCCGCGCCGGCGAGCCCTGGACCTTCGTCATGAACGGAACGACCGTGCGCGTGACCGTGTCGATCATCGTCCCGGCGCGAAACGAAGCCGCCAACCTCGAGGAGCTGTTCGAGTCGCTCCCGCCCGCCCACGAGGTGATCCTCGTCGACGGCAACTCCGTCGACGGCACCGCCGATCGGGCTCGCGAGCTGATGCCCGACGTTCGTGTCGTCGAGCAGTCCGGCAAGGGCAAGGGCAACGCGATGCGCGAGGGGCTGTTCGCCGCCACGGGCGACATCTCGGTGTTCATCGATGCGGACGGATCCAACGTCCCCGGCGAGGTCGAACGCTTCGTTCTCGCCCTGGTCAACGGCGCCGACCTGGCGAAGGGTTCGCGCTTCCTGGAACGCGGCGGCAGCGTCGACATCACCGGAATCCGACGCCTCGGCAACGCCGGTCTGCGCACGATCGTCAACCGCATGTACGGCACCCGCTTCACCGACCTCGCCTATGGATTCAATGCGATCTGGACCCGGCATCGCGACCTGCTGGGCTTCGACTGCGACGGGTTCGAGATCGAGACGCTCATCCACGTCCGGGCCGCGCGGCTCGGGCTCGTGATCGAAGAGGTGCCCAGCTTCGAGAACCAACGCACCGTGGGAAACACGAACCTCCACGCAGTCCGCGACGGGATCCGCATCGCTGCACTGCTCCTCCGCGAGGTGACCGACGACTTCATCAACCGTCCGCCCACACCGGCGGATCGCCAGCCGACATGACCACGACGACGCGACCGAGTGTCGCCGTCATCGTGTGTGCCTACACCCTCGACCGACTGGACGACCTGACCGCGTGCATCGACTCACTGCACGCGCAGTCGATCGCTGCCGACGAACTCGTCGTCGTCGTCGACCACAACGAGTTGCTGGCTGCCACCCTGCGCACACTCGCATCGGAACGGTCCTGGTCGATCGAGGTCGTCGAGAGCTCCGAGCCGCAGGGGCTGTCCGGCGCGCGAAACACCGGCATCGCGGTGACGTCCAGCGAACTGGCGCTGTTCATCGACGACGACGCGATCGCCGACTCGACCTGGCTCGACGAACTCGTCGCACCGTTCGCCGACCCGACCACCTCCGCAGCCGGCGGGCGGATCGACCCCGGTTGGCCGGATGCTCGACCGGCGTGGTTTCCACCGCACCTCGACTGGACCGTCGGCTGTTCGATTCCGACCCTGCCGACCGACGGCGGCCCGATCCGCAACATGTACGGGGCGAGCGCTGCGTTCCGACGCACGGCGCTCGAAGCGATCGGCGGCTTCCCGACCGAACTCGGACGGGTCGGTGCGAACGGCGCCGGGTGCGAGGAGACCGAGATCTGCATCCGCATTCGCCAGCAGTCCGAGACAGCGCAGGTGCTCTACGCGCCGCAGTCCCGGGTGACCCACCGGGTCACGACCGCAACGCGCCACCGTGGGCTACGTCCTGCGTCGGTGTCTGGCCGAGGGGCGGTCCAAGGCGATCCTCAGCCGACGCGTCGGCGCGAACGCAGCCACCAGCGACGAGCGCGGCTACGCGCTGGTGATCGCCAAGGCGGTGGGCAGCGACCTCCGCGCCGCGGTGCGGACGCCGTCTCGTCTCGGGCGCGCCCTCGTCCTCGTGGCGGGCTTGTCCTCGGCATCGATCGGCTACGCAACCGAACGGATCCGGCGCCGATGACCGAGCTGTCGACGAGGAGCAGCGACCGGAGCAGTCGTCGCACCGCGCCGTTCGCGTTCGTCGTCGACGGGGCGATGTCCCACTCGCGCTCCTCTGCGGTGCCACCGCGCTGAGCCTTGCACTCGACGTCGGCGGTGCGGTGTCGGCAGCCCTGCTCGGCGTGTCGATGCTCGTCGTGCCCGGCATGTTCGTCGTCGACGCGGTTCGCCCCGCGGTCCGGTCGAGCGGCTGATCGTCGTGTTGGTCCTGAGCGTGACGTCGTGGATGCTCGTCGCCCACGTGCTGCTGACCGTGCAGTGGTGGGAGCCTCGCACCGCGGCGATCGCGCTCCTCGGCGTCGCCTTCGTCGGCGCGTGCGTTCGTCGACGTCGCCCACGCGACGAGGCGCGTTGGTCCGTGGCCCACCGCGTCCGGACATTGGGCGAGCAGCTCGGCCCGTTCCAACTCATCGGATCGTTCGTCGCCCTCGCGCTGTGGGCGGCATCGCTCCCGTCCATCGACACCGACGGCTTCGACGACTGGGGGCTCGTCGTCGGCGGTGCCCCCGACGTTCTTCCTCGCCTACGCGCTCGCCGATCGTCATCGCGGTGTCCGCCAGCCTCGCGCCCGCCACGAACCTGCGTCGCGTCGTCGCTCGGCGTCGCACCGCTCCTGATCATCATCTACGGCACGCTGCCGATGCTCTTCGACACGATCCGCTACCCCTGGGCGTACAAGCACGTCGGAGTCATCCGGCTCCTCGACGAAACGGGCCGGCTGCATCCCGACGTCGACATCTACAACAACTTCTCGGGATTCTTCGGGCTCGGCGCGTTCGTCCGCGGTGCGACCGGCGTCGACCCGACGTCGTACGCGGCGTGGACCCAGCTGTTCGCCCAGGCACTGATCCTGGCTGCGGTCTGGTTGCTCGTGCGTCGAGCGACCGACAGCGAACGCGTGGCGCACCTCGCGGTCGTGCTCTACCTCCTCACCGACTGGGTCGGGCAGAACTACTTCGCCGCCCAGACCCTCGGAACGCTGTTGAGCCTGAGCGTGCTCGGACTGACGATGAGCTGGTTCTTCGGCGGCGAGACCCGGTCGCTGCGGTGGTTCCGATCGTCGATCAACCGCATCGCGCCTCGCTCCGGCCCGCCCGTGGAACCGCGGCGTGCGTCCCGTCCGGCGCGCCGTCGTGTTGATCGCGTTCCTCGGTCTGATGATGACGCACCCCCTCACCCCGGTCGCGACCGCAGGCGTGATCGGGCTGGCGTGGGTCGTCGGCTGGGTGCGCGACACCAAGCTGATCGTCGGGATCGGCGTGATCGCCGTCGGCTGGGCGGCACGGTCGTACAGCTACTTCGCCGCGCAGGACTTCGACCTCGGCTTCGGCGGGTCGCCGACCGAGCAACGCCGACGGCAACCTCGACTACAGCGACGCACCCGACGCGGTCGTCGCCGTCGGCAACCTGACGCGGGTCTTCTCGGCCGGGGTCTGGCTGCTCGCGATCGTCGGTGCGCTGCTGTGCGCGTGGGCGATGCGTCGCACCGGATCCGCTGATCGTCGCCGCGTGCATCCCGTTCGGCATCCCGCTCGTCCAGTCCTACGGGGGCGAAGCGATCTATCGCGTCTATCTGTACTCGCTCCCGTTGATGGTCGGGCTCGTGGCGTGGGGCATCGTCACCCGGACGCCGATCGAGCGGCGGGCGGTCGCACCGCAGCCGATGGTGCTCGCATCGGTCGTCTGCCTGCTGCTCGGCGCCGGTTTCCTGGTTGCGCACTACGGACGCGAACGGATCAACAACGTCGGCGCCGACGAGGTGGCGATGGGCGACCACATCTCCGCCACGATCGCCGAATCCGGCGGTGCTCGCCCAGTTCGCCGGGACCTACCCGGCCGCGAGCACCGAGCGCTACCCCTCGTTCCAGGTCAACGACACCTACGTTCCCGAGATCGTCGATCTCGTCGACGCCGCCGGTCGCGCCCCGACGCTCGCCGAACTCGACAAGGCGGCCGACGACCTGTGGGCGCTCGACGCCGGTGTGCCCTACGTGATCGTCAGTCCGGGGATGATCGACTCGGTCGCGCAGGTCGCTTCGCTCCCCGTGCAGTCGACGCTCGAGGCCGTCGACCTGCTGACCGCCAGCGATCGCTTCTTCGTCCGCCATCGCATCGGCGACACCTTCTTGATGGGCGTCATGACCGTGACCGTTCGCACCATCCACCAACGACCCGATTCGCACACACCACCACAGGGAGACACCCATGTCCATCGCTGAGCATCACATCACCGAGACGACGGTCGCACGGTCACCCCACGCCACCGTCCCGAGAACGCGCGCCGCATGATCGATGTCGCGGGCGGCCCACTGGCCGTCGCGACGCTCGACCTGGACACCGGGCACTTCGAGGTGCGATCACCTCCCGCCGGTTCGACCGGGCTCGATCGTGCGTTCGTGTTGCTGCGTCGCCACGGTTGGCCGATCGGGGTCGAGGTCCTGCCGCTGATCGACGGCGACATCGCCGAGTCGGTGGTGCAGCAGCTGAACGGCGAAACGGTGGAGAGTTCGGCTCGTGGTGGGCGCACCGATCACTCGTTCTCGGTCGTGGTGTGCACCCGGAACCGACCCGACCAACATCGAACGGGCGCTGCCCGCACTCCTCGAGACGATGTCCGACGACCGTGAGACTGATCGTGGTCGACAACGCACCGCAGGACAACCGGACCGCGGAGATCGTCGTCACGGTTCGGCAACCGCGTCCGCTACGTCGTGGAACCGACGCCGGGGCTCGCGTCGGCACGGAACTGCGGGCTGCAGGCGGCGAGCGGGAAGTTCGTCGTGTTCACCGACGACGACGTGTCACCCGACCCGTCGTGGCTCGACGTGCTGTCGGCAACGTTCGACACGCACCCCGGAGCGGTCTGCGTCAGCGGCTCGGTGTTGCCGGCCTCCCTGATGACGGAGGCCGAGCTCCGCTTCCAGGAGTTCGGCGGGTACCAGCGCACGTTCGACGAGAGCGAGTTCCACCTGTCGCTCGATCCACCACCGTCGAAGCTGTTCCCGTTCCATCCCCGCCTGGTCGGGACCGGCGCGAACATGGCGTTCCGCACCGAGGCCCTCCGGTCGATCGGGGGATTCGACGTCGCGTTGGGTGCCGGGACGCCGGCGCGCGGCGGCGAGGACATCGACGTCGCGGTCCGCCTGTTGCTCGCCGGGCTGCTCGTCGTGCGCCAGCCCGCGGCGGTGATCTGGCACCGGTCGCACAGCACGAACGCGGAACTCGCCGCGCAACTCGAGGACTACGGCTGCGGACTGTCGGCGGCGTTCGCCAAGTTCATGGGGCAACGATCGATCGCACCGATGATCGTGCGACGCATCCCGGCGGGCCTGTCGGCACTGCTGTCACCCGACTCCGTGAAGAACGACCAGCGGTCCGCTTCCTACCCGGCCGAGCTGCGCCGCGCGGAATGGCGCGGATTGCGCGCGGGGCCGATGGCGTACCGCAAGTCGCGTCGCCTGGCTCGGCGCCGCGCCCGAACGGCGGCTCGATGACACCGGTTCCGATCCTCCTCTACCACTCGATCGACACCACCAGCTCCGCCCGAGTATCGGCCCTGGTGCGTCGACCCCGGCGCGTTCAGTGAGCACCTCGACGTGGTCGCCCAGCTCGGGTTCACGACGTTGACGGTGAGCGACTTCGTCGATCGCCGCCGCGACGCCACCCTGCCGGACAAGCCGTGCGTGATCACGTTCGACGACGGTCGCGCCGACTTCATCGACGAAGCGATGCCGGTGCTCGAGGCACACGGCGTCCCGGCGACGATGTACATGGTGTCGGGCCACGTCGGCGGCCGGAGTTCGTGGCTTCCGATGGCCGAGGAACGGGAGCAGCCGATGCTCGGTTGGAACGAACTTCGTGCGATCGACGCCGCGGGCATCGAGATCGGTGCGCACTCCGACACGCACATCGAACTGGACATCGCGCCGTCGAGCCGGCTGGACACCGAGATCGCCGAGTCGCGGTGTCGCCTCAGCGACGGGTTGGGCACCGCCATCCGATCGTTCGCGTACCCCCACGGCTACCACTCGCCGCGCGTGGTCCATGCGGTGCGCACGGCCGGGTACGACTCGGCGGTCGCCGTGAAGGATCGTTGGAGCCACGACGAAGACGATCGATACGCGCTGGCTCGCGCATGTTCGTGTGGGAGTCGACCGACGCGGAGGAGCTCCACACGATCCTGTCGACACCGCCCACATCGCGTCCGATGGACACCCCGTCGCAGCGCGTCCTGCGCCGCGGTTGGCGATACACGCGTTGGGTGCGCGGGCACCTGTCGAGGACCGCATGACCTTCCGATCGCTCGGCGCGCGCCGGCTGGCGGCCGCAGTACTCACTGCCGCGCTCCTCGCCGGATGCGGTTCCGACACCGGCCCGGCTGCTTACGACCTGCCGCCCGCGGCGGATCAACGGCTGATCTTCTCCGAGGACTTCTCGGGCGACACGCTCGACGACGTGTGGTCGACGTGCTACTGGTGGCAGGTCGACGGCGGGTGCACGATCGCCTCGAACGACGAGGAACAGTGGTACCGACCCGAGGCGATCGAGGTCACCGACGACATGGTGATCCTGTCGGCAACGGACGACCCGCAGCTCACGACCGACGGGAGCACGCTGCCGTTCCGGTCCGGGGTGATCACCACCGGTCACGTCGACAACGACGTCGAAGCACCGGGATTCACGTTCACCTACGGCCGCGTCGAAGCGCGCGTCCGCTTCCCGGACGGCGAGGGGACGTGGCCGGCGTTCTGGCTGCTCTCGGCAGACCGCACGAGCCTTCCCGAGATCGACATCATGGAGTGGTACGGGTCACGAGAGACGGTGGTGACGAGCCACGTCCACCAGCGTGTCGACGGCGACCGCGAACGGGCGCGCATCGACTACGTCGCCGACGACATCGCCGGCGAATGGCACGAGGTCGGTGTCGAATGGTCGCCCGAACGCGTCGAGTTCTTCTTCGACGGAGCGTCGATCGGCAGCGTCGACGACCGCGATCTGATCCCGACCACACCGATGTACATCATCGCGAACCTTGCGCTCGGCGGACCGGCCGGCGAGGTCGACGTCGACGCTCTCCCGCAGACCTTCGCGATCGATTGGATCCGGGTATGGCAGTGACCGCCATCCGCCTCGACCCCGACACGGGGCCGCCACGGAACGTCGTGGTGCGCGACGCAACGCCCGCCGACTGGAGCCGAGCGATCGCAGCCGATCCGCTTGCGTTGCCCGAGCAGTCACCCGAGTGGCTGCGCGCCATGGAGGGCACCGGCGGATTCCGTGACGTGAGCCGGGCGTACCTCCGGCCCGATTCCGAGCCGGTGGTGGTCCCACTCGTGCGGTCACGGACCGGCACGGTGTGGTCGCCACCGCCCGCCTGGGGGGTCGGCGGCACGGTGGGACCAGATGTCGACGACGCGCTCGTGCGTGCGGTCGTCGCCGACCTGCGCGCCGTGCGAGCGACGCGTGTCGCCGTGCGGATCGATGCCCGACACGAGGCGCGCTGGCAGCAGGCCACCACCGACGACGACATCGCCATCGCCCGTCGGAGCCACATCGTCGATCTGTGCGACACGGCCGACGAACACCTCGCGTCACTGTCGGGTTCGGCCCGTCGACAGGTCCGGCTGGGTTGGCGCAGCGGGGCCGAGGTCGAGGTCGACCGGGAGGGTCGGCTGCTCGAGGAGCACTACGGGCTCTTCCTCCAGTCGGTCGAGCGGTGGGCCGCCAAACAGCACGAACCGGCTCGCCTCGCCCGATTCCGCGCCGCCCGTCGCGACCCGCTCTCGAAGCTGCGCACGATGAGCGACGCGCTCGGCGAGCGTTTCATGATCGTGATGGCGCGCGTCGACGGCGCGCCGGCATCGTCGGCGATCGTCCTGCTCGGCCCGACGAGCCGCTACACCCGCGGTGCGATGGACATCGAGTTGGCCGGGCCGGCGCGAGCGTCCTTCGCCGTGCAGTGGCGAGCGATCGAGGAGATCCTCGCGTTCGGGAGCCGTCGCTACCACATGGGCGAGTCAGGCGAATCCGACGGGATCGCGGGCTTCAAGGAGAAGTTCGGTGCCCGACCGGTCGATCACCACGAGTACCGCTTCGAACGGCTGCCGCTCACGTCGAGTGTCGATCTCGCAAAGCGAGCGGTCAAGCGAACGATCGGGTTCCGCGACTGATGACCACCTTCTCCGCTCCTCCAGTGCACGTTTCGGGCGGCCCCGTCGTCGCGACGCCGGTCGACGACCGCTTGAACCGCAACGCACGCTCGTTGATCGCCAGCTCGGTGCTGACCAGCGTGTTCGGATTCGCGTTCTGGATCCTCGCCGCGCGCTCGATGTCGGCCGCCGATGTCGGCACCGGGAGCGCCGTCGTGGCCGCCCTGGTGTTGCTCGGAAACATGTCGACGCTCGGTCTCCGCAACGCACTCCCCCGTTTCCTCCCGGCTGCACGTGCCAACACGGCACGCGTGATCGCGTGGAGCTACATCGCATGCGTCACCACGGCGCTCCTCCTCGGGGTCGTGTTCGTCCTGGGGGCCGGGCGGTGGGCGAGCGAGCTGACGAGCCTCCGCACCAGTCCGGCGGCGCAGGTCCTGTTCGTCGTCGCCGTGGCGGTGTGGACCGTGTTCATCCTGCAGGACGCCGTCCTGGTCGGTTTGCGCACGGCGACGTGGGTACCCGCAGAGAACCTTTCGTACGCACTGCTGAAACTCGGCGCGCTCGTCGGACTCGCCGCAGTCGGGAGCTGGGCGATCCCGATCGCATGGATCGTGCCCGCGTTGGTGCTGCTGATCCCACTCAATCTGCTGATCTTCGGACGACTGATTCCCGCGCATGCGCGGCTCGCCCCCTCGATCGACGACGCGCCGGCCGACTGGCGACGCGTCGGGCGTTTCGCGGCAGGCGACTACGTCGCGGACGTCGTCCGATTCATCGGCGCCGAGGGTGTGGTGCTGATCGTCCTCGCCCATCTCGGTCCGGCGGCCAGCGCACCGTTGTTCTTCGCCATCACGATCGCGGCGTCGCTGCAGCTGATCGGATCGAACGTCATGAGCGCGTTCGTGGCCGAAGCCGCGGCCCGGCCGGCGCACGTCGACGAGCTGCTCCAGCGGGCCGCGTTGCAGATCACGATCCTCGTCGTTCCCGGCGCACTGATCGCCGCGGCCGCCGCTCCACTCGGACTCGCGCTGTTCGGCTCGGAGTTCGTCGACTCGGGCACACCGGTCCTGCGGCTCCTCCTGCTCGCCGCCATCCCGGGGATTGCGCTGAGCGTGGCGGTCGGTCAGGCGCGGTACCGCCGCCGGGTCAGCCACGTCGTCCTCTTGGCGCTGGCGGCGTCGATTCCGCCCGTGGTCGGCGCCGTGTTCTTCGTCCCGCAGTTCGGCATCGTCGCGGTCGGCTGGGCGATGCTGATCGGCCAGACGGTGCTCGCCGCCGTGCTCTTGTCCACGTCGCTGCGCGGACTGCTGTCATCGCCCCGCAGCGCCGCGGTCGATGTGCTGCTCACGATGCGGACCCGCATCCGCCAACAGCGGCGATCTCGTGCGGCCGCCACCGTGTTCGACGAGTTGGATGCGACTCGCGGTGAGGGTCCCGCGCTGTGGCCCCGGTCGGTCATCGCAACCGAGGCGGACTCCGTCGTCGCACGCGTCGACGGGGACTCGCCGCGGATCGTGAAGGTGGCGTTGAGCGCTGCCTCGTCACATGGACTCGAGCGGCACGCGACGGCGATCGAGGCGATGCGCACCGCCGCGGCCGGACGGCCCGCTCAGAACCTCGTGCCGGAGTTGCTGGAGATCGGCACGTGCCTGTCGCAGACGTACCTGGTGGAGTCGGCGTGTCCCGGCGGCCGGACCGACGTCGCGGACGAGGCGACGATGGGCGCCGTCGCCGGAGCGATGGGCACCTTGCATCGGGCCACGGCCCGACCGCAGCAGCCGGGCGACGACCTCGTGTTCAATGTGGTGACGCTGCCGTGCCGCACGCTGCTCGCGGACAGCCGGCTGGCGCGCCACCGCGACACGATCGAGCGGTTGGCGGCGACCCTCGCCGAGGCGCTCGAACGGCGCGAGCTCGTGGTCGCTCGCACGCACGGGGACTGCTGGTTGGGGAACGTGATGGTCGACCGCACGTTGAACCCACCGATCGTCACCGGAGTCGTCGACTGGGAGGACAGCCTCGAGACCGGCCTGCCCGAGGTCGACATGGCTCATCTGTGGTTGTCGGAGCACCCGAAGGGAATCGCGGCCGGCACGTTGAGTGCGTTCATCGCCGGCCGGTTCGAGGACTACGTGGAGGCCTGCGGCAAGACCCCACTGAACCGCGATCTGCCCGCGTCGTTGGTCGTCACGCTCGCGTGGCTCGCCCACGTCGCCAACGGTCTCGAGCGGTCGTCGACGTTCTCGCTCGGCCGCCTGTGGGTCAGCCGCAACGTCACGCCGGTGTTGGATCTCCTCCACGAGGTCGGCCCCGAACGCGTGATCCGCTGACCGGGATCGAGACCCTCCACTAATCGTTCGCCGGCGACCGATCTCCTCGAGCGACGAAAGCCCACGGCGAGCTCGGTCAGCTGGCGACGTAGGCGACGACGTCGAGCGCGAAATGAGCAGTCGACGACGAGTAGAGACACACCTCACCCGCCGAGTTCAACGCAACCGTGGTGGCGTTCGCGATGTTCACCCCAGGCGTGTAATTCAACGTCGACGCCGTCGGCCGCATCGCCGAACACGGATACAAGGTCGCGAACCCACGACCCTCGTTCTGAATCCCGGTGATGTTCAACTCCACCCCGACCGCATCAGCCGGCACACCACCACGCCCAGCAATCTGCACCCGGACGAACGTCCCGGCCTCCACCTTGCCCGCCCCCGCGAACTCACCATCGATCGTCTCACCATCGCCACGCGTGTCCAACAACCGCGCCGGATCCACCGTCACCACATCCGAACCAGCAGGCACATAGGCGACGACGTCGAGCGCGAAATGAGCAGTCGACGACGAGTAGAGACACACCTCACCCGCCGAGTTCAACGCAACCGTGGTGGCGTTCGCGATGTTCACCCCAGGCGTGTAGTTCAACGTCGACGCCGTCGGCCGCATCGCCGAACACGGATACAAGGTCGCGAACCCACGACCCTCGTTCTGAATCCCGGTGATGTTCAACTCCACCCCGACCGCATCAGCCGGCACACCACCACGCCCAGCAATCTGCACCCGGACGAACGTCCCGGCCTCCACCTTGCCCGCCCCCGCGAACTCACCATCGATCGTCTCACCATCGCCACGCGTGTCCAACAACCGCGCCGGATCCACCGTCACCACATCCGAACCAGCAGGCACATAGGCGACGACGTCGAGCGCGAAATGAGCAGTCGACGACGAGTAGAGACACACCTCACCCGCCGAGTTCAACGCAACCGTGGTGGCGTTCGCGATGTTCACCCCAGGCGTGTAATTCAACGTCGACGCCGTCGGCCGCATCGCCGAACACGGATACAAGGTCGCGAACCCACGACCCTCGTTCTGAATCCCGGTGATGTTCAACTCCACCCCGACCGCATCAGCCGGCACACCACCACGCCCAGCAATCTGCACCCGGACGAACGTCCCGGCCTCCACCTTGCCCGCCCCCGCGAACTCACCATCGATCGTCTCACCATCGCCACGCGTGTCCAACAACCGCGCCGGATCCACCGTCACCACATCCGAAGCGAAGCCGTCGAAGTCGACGGATACAGGGTTCGACTCGACATTGGTCTGGCCGTTGGCATTGACGACCGAGCCCTCGGCCACCGCGAGTTCCACGGTGCCGCTCGAGGTCATCTCCGACACGCTGACGGTGAACTCATCGTCGAACTCACCGTCGCGGCCGCCGATCACCGCGGTCGCGCCCGCGGGCGCCGACGCAAGGAGGTCGTCGAGCCCGAAATCGCTGACCGGCTGATCGAACTCGACGTCGAACACCACCGGTTCGGTGGAGGTCGGCGACGCCTGGCCGGCGGCGAGCGAGACGGTCGCACTGGGCGGAGCGGTGGGCGTCACGGACACCGACGTCACCGGCGGACCTTCGCCCAGTTCCGTCACCGCGCGCACACGGAGTTCGACGGGAACGTCGTTGGCGAAACCGTCGAGATCGACGGCCGGCTCGAAGACCAGGTTGGGCGCCGGAGCATCAGGATCAGGATCGATCACGACCGGTTCCCAGGGTCCTCCGTCGACCGACTGCTCGACGAGGTAGCCCAAGATCGGCAGGCCGCCGCTGTCGGTCGGCGGTGACCACGAGAGCGTGACCTGAGCGTCGCCGGCCGTGAGGTTCGGTGCTTCGGGAGTGTCGGGCGGCGTGATCACCTGGACCGTGTCGGCTGCAGCGACGGTGACCGACGAGTTGCCGGCGGCATCGACGGCGGCTCCGTCCGCGACGCTCAACACCACCGTCCCGGCCGTGAGCGGGGTGTTGACCGTGACCGAGTAGCCACCCTCGATCGGCGAGATCGCCCCGAGCGTCGCGCCGGTGGTGCCGCCGACCGTGACGGCATCGACGTCGAAGGTCGCGACCGGCTCGTCGAATCCGATCAGGAACGTCACCGGTGACGTCGTCGTCGTGGGTTGACCGCCCTCCACGTCGACGATGACGGTCGGGCCCACGTCGTCGTACGTCACCGACGCAGGCGCCGACTCGACGCTCGTCTGGCCCGATGACCGGACGGCAGCCTGGTCGCGAACGCTGACGGTCACGTCGCCTTCGCCGGTCACACGGTCGACGGTGATCAGGTAGTCCTCGCCGGCGGAGCCGGACGGGTCGGGGGCGACGGTGACGGTGGCGTCGGTGAGTCGGGCCGTTCCCTCGAGCAGCACGTCGAGCTCGTCGAACCCCGAGACGGCGGCGTCGAACGACGCCGTGAACACGATCGGCCCGGCGGACGCCGGATCGGATTGACCCGACGCGGGCGTCACGGTCACCATCGGTCGGGGATTCGGCGTCACCGTCTCACTCTGCGCAGAGGCGAGCTGGGCGTCGCCAACGGCGTTGTACGACCGCACCCGGAACGCGACGGGCTCGCCGTTGGTGAGCGCGGTGGAGGGAACCGTCACCGTCGGCCGGGTCGGATCGAGATCGGCCGGATCCAGCGGCGGGATTGCGAGGTCCCACCCCGACGACGTCAGCACCTCGAGGTCGTACTGGATGAGCGGCAGGTCGCCGGTGTCGGCCGGCGGCGTCCACGACACTTCGACGCTGTCGTCGGGGGCGACGGCGTCGACGGCGGTGGCGGCACCGGGAACGGTGAGGAAGTTGACGACGTTGCAGGTCGACGTCGGCGTCGCGCCACAGAACGGTCCTTGCGTGAACGTGGTCGATCCGTTGCCGAACTGGTCGACCGCCACGCCCGCCGGCACGTCGACGATGATGGTGCCGCCGTCCTCGACGGCGCCGATGGTGACCAGGTACGACTGGAAGTCGGGGTCGTTGACGGTGCGGACGATCGAGATGTTCGACGGGCCGGCCGATCCGGTCACGTCGATGTCGCCGAGCCCGAGCGAGTTGGTGGTGACGCCGTCGACGACGTCGACGACGAACTGCACGGGAAGCATCGTCTGGTCGGGGTCGGAGCCCAGCCAGTTGACGTACACCTCGGGGCCGGTGAGGTCGTAGAAAACCTCCTGCTCGCCGTACGACGCCTCGTTGGGCGTCGTGGTGCCGACGCGCGTGGCGACGCCGGCGGGCACCCGGATCCCCACGACACCTTCGCGGGTCATCCCCGACACCTCGAAGGTGGCGTTGAAGTTGCCCGCCGAGTCCTGGTCGAGGAGGACGAGCGCGACGGTGTCGGCGCCGGTCGTGCCGATGATCTGCAGGTCGGCGGCGGTCAGATCGCTGTTCACGAGTGCGTCGAAGGTGACGTCGAACTGCACCGTGGTGTCACCCGCCGGTGTCGGACCCGTCGTGTCGGGCTGACCGCTCGACCGCGTGACGATCGGGCGCGGCGGGGTGATGGCGACCACGCCGCTGAACTGACCGGAGACGGGGCCGTCTGCCAGCGCGGAGTGCGCGTAGTCGACGGTGTAGTCGAAGACGACCGTGTCGTCGACCAGCGGGGGCGTGTAGTCGAACGTCCACGATTGCCGTCCACTCCCGCCGAGGTCGACGGGCCCGACGTCGATGAAGCTGGCCCCGCCGGGACCCGTGACGTCGAGGGTGAGGCCGGTGACGGCGCCGCAGGCTCTCCCCGTCAGGTTCTCGACCTCGATGGTGATCGTGCGGGCGACGCCTGCTTCGAGACCACCTTCGAGGCCGGTGACGGTCACCTGCAGGTCGGCGGCCGGCGCGATCGTCGTCGGGGCCCAGGTCTGGGTGGTCGGCGTGCGGACCACGATCGTGTCGGGGAACCGGATCTCGGGCGTCAGCGTGTAGCGCGCCTGGGGGATGATCTGCGCTCCCGGGGCGTAGGCACTCGGGTCGACGGCCACTCGGACGCCTGCGTCTTCACCCTCGGTGTCGAGACGCTCGGGCACCCATCTCATGTCGGGCCCGCTGGCGACCACGGTCCCGCCGCCTCCCCGGATCGTGGCCTCGCCCGCGGGCCGGAGCAGCATCGCGAAGTCTCGGCCCAGTCTGGAGGCACCGGTGGGGGTGACGGCGAAGTCGAACGGGAGGGGGCCCGCGCAGCGACTGACGACGCCGCCCACCTCGGTGTGGGTGAGGTCGACGTTCGGGTCGAAGTCGACGTCGAAGGTCGTCTCGGCGACGGGCAACTCACCGCTCGGGGTGTCGCCCAACACGTCGAGTGTGGCGGTAGCCGTGACCGGACCGGTGCGGTCGGGAGCGAGTTCGATCTCGAACTGCTGGACGATCTCGGTGGCCGTCGGCGCGACGTCGAAGGTGACGGTGGCCCCCGTGATCCGGCCGGTCGGGCTCGGCGTGGTGATCCGACCCGAGTACCCGTCGAGCACGACCTCGAGCCGCTGGTTCGGTTGGTTGGCCAGGTCGACCTGGTACACGACGTCGACCGTCAGCGTCTGCGGCGGTGCGACGCCGAGAGCTGGTGCGATCGGGTCGACGAGGACCCGGCCGGCGGCCACTGCCACGGTGGCGACGATGGGTGAGAACTCGTCCGCGCCCGCGTCGCAACGATCGTCGCGAGTGACGCCGCGCGCGTCGGTGGGAACCTGCACCTGCGGGATCAGCGGCGAGTTGAGCCGCGTCTCACAGTCGAACGCAGCGTCGCCGAGGTCGATCGCGTCGAGGTCCTCGCTGACCGGCAACCCCGACCGCGGCGGCAGTGTCCCGACGCGCGCCACTCACGTCCCGAGCCGTCGGTCGCGATGACCGGGCCGTCGGCCAGGTCCGTCGCCACCGCGCCGGCACCCGGGAACACCACGTCGTCGCCGCGGACGGTGACGCAACCGTCGGCGGGTTCGACGACATTGACGAGCGAGAAAAGATGTGGGCAGCTCGCCGTGCCGACATCGCTGAACACGCTGCTCTCGACGTCGACACTGAAGTCCTTCGGAGTCCCCGTCGTCGCGAACACGAAGGCGCCTGCGTCGGCCTCGTCGCGACCGCCACCATCGGTCGCGAGCGGCACGGCCACGTCCACGTCGGCGATCGTGCTGAACGCGACGCGGCTCCGCTGTGTCCCGGGGCCCTCGTCGACGGTACGCACCGCCGACGCCGAGCCCGCCGATGCCCCGTTCCTGACGTCGGAGCGGGTGAACAACACGATCCTGCTGGCGTCGCCAGCGCTCGCCAGCCTGCCATCCGGTTCGCTGCCGCCCCCGCTGCCCGGACGACCACCGAGCGTCGTTTCGGCATCGTTGGGCACGCTGATCGCCGCGATGGCATCGGCGCGGCCGGCGAACTCGTCCACCACCGTCCCCTGCACCGTCGACTCGACGTCGTGGATGGTGACGTTCGTGAACTCGACGTAGTCGGCATCGACGCCGGCGATCGCATCGCCGCGATCACCGGGCGGGAACGCCCGGCCCTGATCGCCGCTGTCGCCGCCGTCGCCGCCGCGCCCCGACCACGTCTCCGAGCCGAGGCCGCCGAAGCCGCCGCCCTTCGAGCAGGCAACTCCGTCGCCGCCGTTGCTGCCGGGACCACCCAGCGATGGCACACCGAAACCGCCCGCCGTCCCGGTCGTCGCAGTCGCGCCGGTGATCGTGACCCCGGTGAGTGTGATGAACCTCCCCGCGGAGATGGCGCCCACGGCGTCGCCCGCGTCACCGCCCTGTCCGCCCGGCTCACCGGGGAAGCCTCTGCGCCCGTTCCCACCCTCGGCTTTGCCGCGATCCTTCCGCCTGCACTCCCCGTCGGCGCCGGCATCTGGACGCGGCGGCCGGGTGCCGTTCTTCGTCTCGTCCGATGTGAGGCCGATCCCCCCGTTGCCGCCGACGGCCGTCGACCCGTCGAAACGTGTGTTCGCGATCGTGGCGAGCCCCGCATCGCCGATGGCGATGTCGGCACCGAGCGCATCGCCCGCGGAGCCGCCGTCCAGGTCGTCGACGACTGCACCGGTCGCCCCGTTGTCGGCCACGAACGTCGCCCTCGATCTGTCGACGCGCCGGCCGACGCCGGTCGCACCGTCGCCACCGGTCACCCGGTTGTCGACGAAGACGGAGTTCGAGACGGTGAGCCCGGCGGTGGCGTACACGGCACCGCCCTCCGCGCCTGCCGGCGTCCTTCGGCGAGTACCGCGGGGCGAGCGACTCCGCCGACGGGATGTTGTCCTCGTCGAAGCTGCTCGGGCCGCCGGTGGCGCTGTTGCCGTGGAAGACAACCCGGTCGATCGTAAGCGAGCCATCGGCCAGGATCGCTCCACCGCGTGCCGACTCGGCATCCACCGGCTTCCAGTCGGGGTTCGCGAATCGGCCGCAGAACAGTGAACACGGCTCGACGGTGCTCGCCCGCCCGGTGATCCTGAATCCGGCGACCGTGGTGTTGCGGAGCGTCAGCCTCGCCCCGGGCGCGACGTAGGCGAGCCGGGCGCGGCGGTTGTCGCTGTAGATCCCGGCGCCGTCGATTCCCTCGATCGTGAGGCTCGACGTGATGCTCGGGAGCATCGTCGGCCCACCGAACACGTACGGACCCTGGCTCGCGCCCACGACCGTCCCGCTCGCCTGCCCGATGAACGGGGCCTCCACCACGTCGGGGCTGATCTGGATCGTGTGCGCGATGCTCGACGTCGCACACCCGCCGACGGTGGCGCCGCTCTGCGCCGCAGCAACGGCGTCAGGCAGGGTGCAGGCGCCCTCGACCACGATGACGCCGGGGCCGGCCGCCTCGGCGGTCGGAGGCGTAGTCAGATCCGACGCGTCCACCACCAACACTCCGGCCAGCACGGCCACCGCCATCACCAGTCGCCTACCGAACAGTGCGCTCCCTGTCATGGTTGGTCACGGTACGACGACCAGTTCTGACCTTCTTGACCTCCTCCGAACGAGCTACCGGGCGAGGTCGACAATCGCTCGATCGCGGAAGAAGACGCTGCCGTGCCGATCGGCGAGGCTGATCGCCTCGGCCAACAGCTCCGCGGCCTGCTCCACGTCGCCGGAGGTCTCCAGCACCAGCCGGGCCCGCACGCGCAGGAACTCGGGGTCGGCCCAGTGAGTGTCCACCCGGGCGCACTGGGCTCGGGTGCGATCGAGCAGTGCGAGCAACTCGTCGGGAGGAAGCAGATCGGCGCCGAAGAACACCACCAGACCGAGCGGGAACGGCACGGTCGGCCGCGTCAACATGGTGTCGGCGGCTGCGAGGACCGCGTCGGACCGAGCGACGACCCCCGACGCCCACCCCACGGTGGTCGCCACGGCACGGAAGTCGTCGTTCTCGTCGTCGGCAAGCTCGAGGGTGCGGCGGGCGAGGTCGCCGGCACCCCGACGATCACCGAGCAGCGCCAGGATCGACGCGCAGATGGCATGGTTGCCGACCCGCACGATCGGTGTGTTCGGGCCGTCGCTACACAGCGCCAGCGACGCCGCGACGTGCGTGGGCACCTCGCCGACCTCGCCACGCAGCAGCTGCACCCCGGCCAGCGCCGACTTGATCCGGGCGCCGCTGTCGCGCAGCCACAGCTCGCGACCCGAGCCGGCGACGAGCAGCTCGTCAGCCCGGCCGAAATGGTGCAGCGACTCATCGAGAGCGCCCGCATGCAGGGCCGCCTCCCCCATCGCATGGTGGGCGTCCATCAACTCTTCGAGTCGGCCGCGACGATGGGCCATCTCCATGAGTGGAGGCGCCATGTCACGGACACGGTCGACTCGCCCGGCCAGGTTGTTCACGAGCAGCACGCTCTGCCAGGCGGAGAATCCGTCGGGTTCGTGGCGGAGAGGTTCCACGAGGTGCTCGAGGGCGTCGATGTTGTCGCGTGTGTCGGCGTTCTCGCTGCTGCGCAGGAACAGCTGGCAGATGGCCAACCCGATGCGGGCCTCCAGCTCCAGCTCGGGTCGGTGCGACTCGGTCTGGGCGTTGAGGGTGGCGACGGCGCGCTCGTAGAGGTCGAGAGCGTCGTGGTGGGCGAACCGACGGCGTGACAACCGTCCGGCGCGCAGCCAGTACGGAACGGCGTGCTGCGGCGCACCCCCCGCCTCGAAGTGGTGCGCCACGTCACGCGCCGAGGCCGTTCCGGCCCGCACGCGGGGCTCGAGCGTCTCGGCGATGCGACGGTGCAGCCGCTCTCCCCTGATCCTGCCGACCCGGTCGAGCACCGTCCGACGGAACGCGGCGTGCCGCGAACTCCACGACGGGGTGGCGGTCGCTGTGCTCGCCGCCGACCGACGACTCGCTCAGGACCGCAGTGGTGCGGGCGAGGCGAGCAACCGACCGCTCCACGTCGACGCCGTCGAGCTCGAGTACCTCGGCGACCACGTCGGGCAACACCTCAGAGCCGATCAGCGCAGCGGCCTCCAGCACAGCGAGATCGTCCGGGTCGAGTCGGGCGAGCTGTTCGGAGAGCAGATCGCGGAGCGACGGAGGCAGTTGGTCGAGCACCGTGGCGCCATCGAACTCCTCGACTCCGCCCCCGGCGACCATCTGTCGCCGCACATGGTCCACCGCGGTCACTGCGAACAGCGCGTTTCCACCGGTCCACTCGGCGATCTGGTCGGCGATCACCATGATCACGCGCTCGTCGACGGCACCGACGCGGTCCACCGCTGTGGCTCCATCTCCGCGCAGCGCCGCTGCGTCGAGTCCGTCGCGCACGAGGACGGTCACGTCGTGACCGGGGAACGGGTCGAGGCGCAACCGGCAGGCTCGGCGGCCGGTGTCGTGCCGGGCGATCACGGCGGTGATCGGGTGGTCGGTGGCAAGCGCGTCGGCGGGACGGTGCCCGGTGACCACGAGCAGGCGCGCCGGCTCCGAGATGGTGGCGATGGTGTCGATCGCATCGACGGTGGCCGGGTCCGACCAGTGCACGTCGTCGAACACCAACATCAGCGGCGCCACGGTCGACAGCTCGTCGAGCAGACGCACCAGCTCACGCAACAGGCGACGGCGCGACGACTGCAACGTCACCTCACGCAAGATCACGGGATCGACCCGATCGGTGAGCCACGGCAATTGGGCGAGCCACGTGGGCGCACAGCGGCGCAGGACCTCCACCACGATGTCGGGACGGCGCGCGGCGAGCCGGTCGATGGCGGTGAGCACGGGACCGTACGGCTCGGCTCCCGACCGGCTCTCGACGCAACTCACGGTGGCGACCCACCAGGCGTCGGCCGAGTCGCCGACGAAGCGTTGCAGCAGCGTGCGTTTTTCCCACGCCGAGATCTCCCTCCACCGCCACCCACCGCCTTCGACCGCCGAGCGCAACCGCCGCCCCAGCGGTGAGGGTGTCGAGTTCCTCCCGGCGGCCGACGAACCGCGTTTGCACACGACTCGCGACATCGTCGCCATGGCCATCGTCGCCGACGATGTCGCCGCTGGGGATGGCCACGCGGGTGGTCGCGATCCACTGGAAGCCGGTGCGGTGAACGGTTCGGAGGTAACGCGGGTTGCGGGCGTCGTCCCCGAGCGCTTCGCGCAGGCGGCGCACGGCGCGACTCATCGCGTACTCGGTCGCCGTGTCGTCGGGCCACAGCGTGGTCATCACGTCGTGTTTGGTGACGGTGCGACCTCGCTCGCAGACCAGCAGCTCGAGGAGCTGCCACGACATCGGGGACAGGTGCACGTCGACGCCTTCTCGGCGCAACACACGCTCACCCAGGTGCGCCTCGAACGGCCCGAACACCACGAGGTCGTCGTCACTCACCCGAACCCACCCATTGTGATGAGTTTCGCGCGGGCGCGGCTCTCCACACGACGCCGAGCTGTTCGGCGCGCTCTGGTACTGACAGCGACGAAGCCGTGCTGGTCAGCCATCGTCATTCTGAAGCCAGAAACCCCAGCTCAGCGGCCAGATTCTTGATCCGATCGACGGAGCAGGTGCCTCGCCGACAGGCCTGTCGTGCCCACAACGTGCCCAGTGCACGGGACGACAGGAGACATCCATGGGCACGAACGGACAGTTCGGGTCGATCCGCGAACTTCCCAGCGGCCGATATCAGGGGTGATGGAGATTTCACGTGCGCGCACACGACCGGTGTCGTCAAGGTAAGTTGATCGCTGTGGATCCGGTGATCTTGGCGTCAGCTCGCAAGCACCAGATCGCCGACGACGACATGCTCCACGCCTACCGCAACCCGATCCGAGTATTCGACCTCGACGAACTCACCATGCTCATCGGCCCCGACACCGCCGCCCACTCCTCGAGATCGGCGTGTCCGAAGCCGAGGGGATCGAGTTCATTGTTCACGCCCTGCCCGCACGCGACAGATTCCTGGAGACCTGATGCCCCGCTCGATCCAAGACATCCTCGACCACGCCGACCAACTCGCGACACGCTTCGAGAACTACGAACCCGAACCCACGGATGAACGACCGGTTGAGGAGTACCTCCTCGAACGCGCTGCTCTCGCACGAGCGTGTAGCGAACGACAGATCGTCGACGCAATCATCGCTGCTCGCGCCAAGAACGTGTCCTGGCAGCGAATCGGCGACCTCCTCGGGACGTCGGCCCAAGCCGCACAACAGCGCTATGGAAGCATCATCGCCACGAGCTGATATCGCGCGCCCACCTGAGCGCGGACGTGATGCCATGAAGAGCGAGGGGGCCGCCTCGCTTCGTGGGCCCGAGTATGAGCAGTACTTGTAGAACCCGCAGATCGTCGACAGACGCCGTCCGATGGTCGAACGGGCCTTGCCTTCGGACTCACACCAGCGGGCGTACAACTCAATGTGGGCGTGCTCGACATCGAACGGATCGAGAAAGGCAGCGTCGAGCCAGCCGATCCAGCCGCGCAGATCGAGCCGGTACGCCTCCAGTGTCGTGCCCGAGTAGCCGGCCAAGAAGCCAGCGATCGCGTGCTTGACCCGCTGGCGGATCGGGTCGGTCTCGATCAAGACGAGTTGCCCGACGACCTCGCTCGAGTGGATCGTGGTGGCGTTCATGATGGTGCTCCTTCGTTGATGGAGATTCCACGTGCGCGCACCTTCGAGGTGTGTCATCATCACGCGGCGATATCGGGCGACAGTGCGCGTGTCGGGTCGTCGGCGAGATGTCTGAGCGAGCCCGGCCGCGATACAGCGGCATGTCTATAGCGGCGTATGGCAAGGCTGTGGAGGTCTCGCTTCGGTCTGGGATCGCGCCGGCATGGCAGCGGAGATCGCATTGGCGAGGTCAACCGCTCGCCGCACACCTCACGAGCACCTGAACGAGCACGGTCGATGCCGATCGCGGACGGCGGTGTGCTACTCGCTGAGGCGGGATTGTGGGCGCGTGTCGGCTCGGTCGACTTGGTGGGCTCGTCACGCTGGGACGCGGGCTTGAAGGCGGTGCGACCGGAACGGGAGACGGTGACCGCCTTCGGGCGTCGTGTACGACTCGAGCCTGTCGGCCATCGCCGCGGCGAGTTTCTGTCGTCGGGCGTCGGTCAGTGCGGCGAGGCTCGGGCCCCACGGGGTTCCTCCGGTTTGGGCGAGGAACCAGGGTTCGAAGTCGGCGATATCGACGTCGTGTTCGAGCATTGTGATCTCGAGGTCGTGGAAGCCGGCCGTGTGGGCGGTGGAACGCAAGAACTCGTCGGCGTTCGACGGGGTGGCTCGTTGCACCGATGTGGCGAGCGATGGTTCGAGTTCGGTGAGCAGATCGAGTTGGTTCTCGATGTAGGGGTTCTGGCCGGGTGTCGCCCACACCGTTGCGATCAACACCCCCGAAGGCCTGAGCACGCGTCGCGCCTCGCCCATGGCTGCGACAGGGTCCGGGAAGAACTGGAATCCCTGCTGACAGATCACGTGGGTGAACGTGTCGTCGTCGAAGGGGAGAGCATCGCAGGGTGCCTCGACCCACTCGACTTCGGCTTCGATGCTGGTGCGGGCGATCTCGAGCATTGCCGGGTTGATGTCGGCGCCGACCATGCGACCGCCTGGTGAGACGAGGGCTGCGGCGTGGCGGGCGACGAGGCCGGTGCCACACGCCAGATCCAGCACGACGTCACCGGCGCGGATCAGCGCTCCTTCGGCGAGGAGACAAGCGGATCCCTCCATGAACACATGCGTGAAGGTCTCGTAGGCGGTCGCTTGATGCTGAGCGAGTTGGAAGCCTGAGGGCATCGCGCCCTCCGATCTGTCGTGGGGTGTCGAACACTACGCCCGGGCGTCGACCGTGTGCGCAAACGTGACCTTCACTGCGTCCAGGCGTGGATCATCGGGAGGGGTGTCCGCTCGGGCTCGGGTGGCAGGTCGTCTCCGAACACTTCGCTGAGGAGACCGTGCACGGCGGGGTGCAGCCGTTCTTCGACGAATCGATCCCAGTGCTCCTGGGACTGCCATACGCCGATGTAGCGGAGCCCGCCTTGACCGACCGAACAAGATGGGTCGCCCGGCCGGTTCTTCAACCGGCTTCGCCGAACCGTGTGCCGCCGGGAGTGGGTCTTGTTCATGCAGAGCTCCCCGAGCCACTCTGATGGTGATGTCGGATCAGGTCGGGCGGGCTGTCACCCATCCCAACTCCGATGAGATGCGTACACCGAGGCGTCCCGTCGGGTCGTGCAGCGGGGCGATGACCTCGCGCAGCGCCTCGCAAAAGTTGTCATAGCCGATTGCTTCGATCGCGGGGACCGAGGGTCCTGCTGCTGCGAGCGCTCGAACGGCGGTGTCGATGTCGGGCCACTCGTTGATCACCTCGACGGTTCCCTGGTCGAGCAGTTCGAAGTCGGTTGCCAGGAGCATGTCCGCCATCACGTTGCTGGTCTCGCCGAGTTCCATGGTGGCTGCTTGGTGACTCGACGGTGAGTGCTGGATGACGGTGACGAAGTAGGGCATGAGCCCCATGCGTTCGTGCGAGCCCCAGTAGGTCAACCCGAGCAGTCCGTCGTCCGCGAGCACCGTTCGCGTCTGATCGAGCGCGTCGTTGCATCGGTTCCAGATGCCGTTGAAGCTCGTCACTGCGTCGAAGGCCCCCTCGTCGAACGGGAGCGCGAACATGTCGCCCACGCGGAAGTCGCCGTCGGGCGTGCGGGCTCTCGCAATTCCGATCAGGTCTTCGGAGGCATCGAGCCCACTGACGGCGGCGCCGCGACGGTGAGCGATGTTGGCAGCGAAGCCTGATCCGCAGGCGACATCGAGGTAGCGCGTGCCGGAGCTGACGCCCAAGCGGTCGAGCACCAGCTGATTGGCTGGGAGCGCGTAGGGCTCGAACAAGTAGGCCCATTCCTCGGCACGCGCTCCCCATCCGCGTCCGGCCTCGATCCACTTGTCTTGTCGCGTCGGATCGGTCACGGCGGTGATTGTCGTTTCGGTCATCTGCTGCTCCTTAGTTAGCACGATCGGTCGTGCTAACTAAGGAGAGTACGACCGATCGTGCTATCTTGTCAAGGCATGACTGATTTCCGTTCGAATACGGCACGGCGGACGCGCACCGACGGCGAACGGACCAGGCGACTGATCCTCGACACGGCGGTCCGTTTGGCGACCATCGAAGGCCTCGACGGGCTCAGCATCGGCACGCTCGCCCACGCCACCCAGCTCAGTAAGAGCGGCGTGTACGCGCATTTCGACTCCAAAGCGGCGCTGCAACTCGCCACCATCGACAGCGCCCGCGCACTGTTCATCGACGTGGTGGTGGCTCCCGTGCTCGAGCGGGACGGGCTCGCGCGTCTCCGAGCACTCTGCGAGTCGTTCTTGACCTACGTCGAGAACGGCACCCTCCCGGGCGGCTGCTTCTTCGCCGCCGCGGCTGCGGAGCTGGGCGGCCGGCCCGGTCCACTGCGTGAACGCGTCGCGGCGAACCAGAAGGATTGGATCAGCGTGCTCACCGCGGCGGCGAACGAGGCTGTTGCCCGCAACGAACTGCGCAGCGACACCGATGTGGCGACACTCGTGTTCGAGCTCAACGCGCTGGTGATCGCGGCAAACACCGCGTACATCCTCCACGACGACCCGGCCGTCCTCCGTCAAGCCCGGACCGCCATCGAACGCGTCATCCTCGCCGCTACCCCGACGTGACCGGGCACGACACCCTGCAGCTCCTGGCGAGCACAAGTGATGACCGGAACGTCAGGGATCACCGCGTCTCCCAGGAACGGTGATCCGCGGGGCGGCAACCCGGAATCACCACACGCAATCACGGCTCGTCGCGCTGCGCCAGCGCCACACTCCGGCGCCAGGGCCGTGCTCGACACTCGCGGCGCCGGAACCGACCATCCGGCCGAGCAGAACCAGCACGACAGAGCGCCCGAGTCCGCCGGTATCGACGCCGGCAGGGTCGACGCTCATTACCGAGTGGCCGCCCCCACCGCGAGACGTGCCGATCACGCGCGGTCGTCGGCGTGATGTGCCGACGTTGTTCTGATCGACTGACCATATGGGATAGCATATGGTCATGGCTCGACGTGAAGTACTCGTTCAACTCGACGACGACCTCGTGGAACAACTCGACGCCCTTGCCGCTGGCCTCGGCACCAACCGATCCGAGCTGATGCGTCGCGGCGCACAGGCGGTCCTGGACGCGGAGGGTCTTGCAGCAGCCGATCGCCAGCTCCGCTCGGCGTATCGACGCCAGCCCGCCGATCCGGCGCTCGTCCAGTCGGCGCGACGACTCGCTGCCGAGACCGCGCCCGCGTGGTAGCTCGCAACGACATCTACTGGGCCGACCTCGGACCCCCCGCCGGGCGTCGCCCCGTCTGCGTGCTCACACGCGACGCCGCCATCTCAGTTCTCACATCGGTGACCTGTGCGCCCATCACCCGCACAATCCGTGGAATTCGATCAGAAGTGGAGCTCGGCGTCGAACATGGCCTGCCCGAAGCATGCGCCATCACTTGCGACAACGTCATCACGATTCCCCTCGATGACCTCGACGACGAGCCCGTCGGCCACCTCGACGAGATCACGCGGGCTCGTCTCGACGAGGCCCTGCGCTACTCACTCGACATCGTGTACTAACCCGCCGCGGCTGCCGACACACTCTCGCGCACCTCGCCGAGCGCGGACGTGCCGATCGCGCGGTCTGGAGTGTCAGCGGACGTCGTTGATCTGAGAGGCTATTCGGCATTGACTGCTTGGCCGTAGCGCTGGCGAGCAGCTTCACCTGACGTGGCGACCATGGCGCCGATGGACGCCCACGAGTGCCCGTCGTGGCGGGCCTCGACGACCGCATTGCGGAGGACTTGTTCGGTCTCGGCTCGAGCCATGAATGCTTCGCGTACGGTTCGTAGAGCGGTTGCGTCGCGCGGATCGTCGGGCTCGATCTGCTCGAATCGAGCTGCGAGTTCGTCGGCGTTGTCGAGAATCTCTTGTGCGGTTCGGGGCATTGGAATCACCTGAGGTACTTGGGTCGTGCCGTCATGGCGTGGATGATGATCGGGCCGTCGACGCTTTCGATCACACCGATCTCGAGCAGGTTGCCCGAGGTGTCGGCGCCGACGAACATCACGAATCCGTCGTCCTGGTCGTCGACGAACATCGGATGGTTGAAGGCGTGGATCATGTCGTCGTGGATGCCGTGTTTGCGGGGTGCTCGGGTGTTCGCTCGTGAATGTGCTGCGATTGCTGCACACCCCGGCCGCTGCCACAGCGAAGCCGCGTACGCCCGACTCGGCGGCACCGCGCCCGTCGAGGTCACCTCCGGCCAGAACCAAGACCGGCACCGGCTCGACCGCGGTGGTGATCGCCAACTCAACCGCGCGCTCACTTCGTTGCCGTCACCCGCCAACGCTGCTGCCCGGAAACCAAGGACTACATGGCACGGCGAAGCATCGCTGGATGACGTGCCGACCGTGTGGTGTTCTGAGCGCTCGACGGCGGGAGTGCAGCCCGCCGGTTGGCCACACGCAGCCTGTCCCGCAGGTTGGATTCGATTGTCGTCGGCGGCTAGCTCGCAACGGTTTCCCGATGGGCCTGTGGGCTGACGCCGCGAACGCGTTTGAAGGCCGAGCTGAGGGCGAACGGCGTGCTGTAGCCGACCTGCTGGGCGACGGCACCGAGCGTGAGGTCGGGCGTGCGGAGGAGGTCGGCGGCAAGGTCGATCCGCCAATTGGTCAGGAACGTCATCGGCGGCTCGCCGAGCATCTCGGTGAACCGCTTGGCCAGCACCGCTCTCGACACGCCGGTCGCCGAGGCGATCGACGAGACGGTCCACGGTTCGGCGGGATTGGCCTGCATCAGCTGGATCGCGGTTCCGACGACCGGGTCGCTGAGCGCGCGGTACCAGGTGGGCGGTTCGGCGTCGGGGCGGTCGAACCACTCGCGGAGCGCCGCGATCACGACGAGGTCGAGAAGCCGGTCGAGGACGGCGACCTGGCCGGGATGATCCTTGACCACCTCGTCGTCGAGGATGGGCACGAGGGGGCATTCCCACTGCTCCTTGGGCAGCACGATCACCGGCGGCAGCGCACGCACCAGCCGATCGCCGATCTCGCCGAACGAGTGGTACGCCCCGACCATCATGATCGTCTCACCTTCGTGGTGGTTCCCCCAGCTGCGTACCCCGAGCGACATCGACTCCTCGACCGTCTCGCCGTTCTCGTCCCGGCAATCCTGGTCCGGGAAGATCGTGATCGTCGGTTCGGTCTCGGGGTGATCGACGACCGAGTAGTGATCGGGCCCGCGCGTGATGGCGATGTCGCCCGCACCGACGTGCAGGGCGTCGCCGCCGTCGGGCAGGATCCACAGCTCGCCTCGTGGCACGGCCAACAGCGTCAGTGGCGCCTCGGCGAGGATCCGCAACCCCCACCGCCCGCTCCAACTCGACCGGAGAAGGAAGGCGCCCCGCGCCCGTGGACCGTCGAGGAGTCCTGCCAGCGCGTCCATGGGGGTGAGCCTATGACGGCCCCGGCCGGAGAAACAGACGGTCACGCATGCAGCCGAGCGTCTGGGCGATTCCCAGATCGATCGACATCGCGGACACTCGTCGTATGGACAACACACACACCAACACCTCCCGTACCACCCTCGTCATCGGCGCCACCGGCAAGACCGGCGGCCGCGTCGTTGCCCGGCTCCGCGATCGGGGTGCCGCGGTCAAGCCGGCATCACGATCGAGCGAGACCTACTTCGACTGGAACGACCCCGATTCATGGAGCGAGGCGCTCGCCGGCGTCGATGCCACCTACATCACCTACTTCCCCGATCTCGCGCTGCCCGGCGCGGCCGAGACCGTTCGGGCGTTCGTCGACGTCGCCCTCGACGCGGGCGTCCGCCGACACGTGCTGCTCGCCGGCCGCGGTGAGGCCGGCGCGGAGCGGGCCGAGCGCCTCCTGATCGAATCGGGAGCCGACTGGACGATCCTGCGGTGCGGGTTCTTCGCCCAGAACTTCAGCGAGATCTTCGCCGACCCGATCCGAGCGGGGATCATGGCGATGCCCGACGCCGCAGGTCCGGACCCGTTCCTCGACATCGACGACGTGGCCGATGTCGCAGTCTCGGCGCTCACCGACGATTCGCACATCGGTCAGCTCCACGAACTCACCGGTCCCCGCGTCGTCACGTTGGAGGAGGTCGCCGACATCCTCGGCGACGCCATCGGGCGCCCGGTCCGCTATCTCCCGATGCCCCACGACGCCTACTCTGCCGAGCTGGTCGGTGCCGGGCTGCCCGCCGATGTCGCCGGCCATCTCACCGACGTCATCGCCGAGGCTCTCGACGGCCGCAACGCATCGGTCACCGACGGCGTCGAGCGCGTGCTCGGCCGTCCGGCGCGGGACTTCGCCGACTACGCCCGAGACGCTGCCGCTGCCGGCGCGTGGAACCTGCCCGCCGCGGCGAGCGCATGAGGGGCCGACGATGAACGCGAACACCACACTCCTCGTCACCAGCATCGTCGGGACCGGTCTCGTCGCCGGGCTGCTGTACGGCTGGGCCGTCTCCGTGATCCCCGGCACGCGTCGGGTCGGCGACAGGACCTACGTCGAGACGATGCAGGACATCAACCGGGCGATCATCAACCCGGCCTTCATCATCCCCTTCATGGGCATCCCGCTCGTGCTCGGCGCGGCGTCGATCATGCATTTCCGCACCGGCGACACCCGCCGGGCCTGGCTGCTCGCCGGCGCGACCGGCACGTACCTGGTCGGCGTCCTCGGCGTGACGGTGGGAGGAAACATCCCTCTCAACGACGCGCTCGACGCCTTCGACCTCCCGGCCGCGACGGACGGCGACTTGGCCGATCGGCGCCGCACCTACGAGCGGCCCTGGAACCGGTTCCACGGCCTCCGCACCGCGGCCGGTGCGGTTTCCTTCGGCTTCGCCGCAGCGGCCGCGATGGTGGCCGCCGACTGAAACCCAGCAGACGCAACGCCCCTTCCCGGCGCCCACCACAAGGGCGCCGGGACTGGCGCGCTCAACCGCTCCGCAGCACGTCGTTGCCATGGACGTCTCCCCTCAGTCGGATTGGAGCATCCACTACACCAGCGGTCGACGTTGCGCGCGATACCGAGCGCCTCGACGGCGAGAACGCTCGGGCAGTCGCGCCGTACCGCTCGGGTGATTGGGCCCCACGACACTGTTGACATGCGTGGGACGGCCGAGTCTGAGCGAACGGTCCGCCCCGGCGACGGGTTGAACAGCGGGTGAACACTTTTCAGCGTTCATTGACTCAATACTGATTGAGCTGAAATGCTGTCGTCATGGTTTCGGTGGCTGAGAGAGCGGCGGTTCATGCCGTATTGGGTGAGCCCGTTCGTCTGGCGATCGTCGAGGACCTGGCACAGAGTGACCGTGCGCCAACGGAACTGTCGTCACGGTTCTCGCTCGCGACGAATCTGCTCGCGCATCATCTCGATGCGCTCGAACGCGTGGGCCTGATCGAGCGTTTCGTGTCGTCTGGTGATCGCCGCCGCCGGTACGTCCGTTTGGTGCGGGCTCCGCTCGAACAGCTCGGGGTACCCAACCCGGCGCCGTCGGGTCCCGTGTTGTTCGTGTGCAGCCACAACTCGGCGCGATCGCAACTCGCTGCTGCTCTGTGGTCGTCACGCACCGGCCAACCCGCAACGTCCGCAGGCACTCATCCCGCGGAGCGCGTCCACCCCGGCGCGATCGCTGCAGCCGACCGCATCGGCCTCAACTTGCATCATGCGCTCCCACGGTTGCTCGATCCCGACATGTCGGCGGAGCAGGTCGTGACGGTCTGCGACCGCGCGCACGAAGAACTCGACCCTGCCCCGACCTGGTGGCACTGGTCGCTCCCAGACCCCGTCGCCGACGGTCGCCCGAGCGCGTTCGACGACGTGGCGATCGAACTCGAACAGCGCATCGACGCACTCGCCAACTGACCCGAAAGGACCCGCGATGAACCCCAACGAGAACGGCGACTTCACGACTGAACAGATCGCGATGATCCGCCAATCAGCCGAACGACTCCAACAACACTTCGACGGAATCTTCAACGCAGAGACGATCGAGCGATACATGCGCAGCTCCCGAGACATCCTGCTCCCGAACGCCACGATCACGACGTGGCTCCCGCTCCTGATCGAACGCGTCACCCGCGACCGCCTCCGCGCTCTCGCACGCCTCGACGCCGCCACGCAGACGAAGCCGGCCGTGCTCTTCGTGTGCGTCCACAACGCCGGGCGCTCCCAGCTGGCGGCGGGGTGGTTACGCCACCTCGCCAACGAGCAGGTCGACGTGTTCTGCGGCGGCACCGACCCCGGCGACGAAGTCAACCATGATGTGGTCACCGCGATGGCCGAAGTCGGCATCGACCTCGCAGGTGAACTGCCTCAGCCATGGACCGACGAGGTTGCCCGCACCGCCGATGTCATCGTATCGATGGGATGCGGCGACGCATGCCCGATCTACCCCGGCAAACGCTACGAGGAATGGGACCTCCCCAGCCCCTCCAATCAACAGCTCGAAACCGTCCGCGAGATCCGCGACGACGTACGAACACGAGTCGAAGCCCTCATCGCTTCACTCCAACTCGAGACGACCACCACAACCAATTGACCGTCGCTGGCCCGCAACGCACCGGCAGCAGCTCGGAAACGTTTGCAACCGATTGCCTCAACAGACCAGTGCGAGAATCGGCGCCACGATCGGTGGCTGACCAGTTCGGGCTCGGCCCGCGGCACCGCACATTCTGGGGACACACGCGGTGATCGCTCGTCGGTGGCAGTGTGGTGGCCGAGCCGCCTTCCGGTGAGCACTTGCACATTCAGAGGCTTGACCTCTGGCTCGAGACCGTGCCCCGGTTGGTTGGCGAGGGTTGCCGAATAGCACCGATGGGGTGTCGTGCCTCGAGCACTGATCCATTAGAACGCGCAGGGCCACCTTCCGGTTCGAACCCCAGACCACGAGTGCGAGGAGAACGCAGTGATCTTTGTTGGTGATGATTGGGCCGAGGCCCATCACGACGTCTACGTGTGCGACGAGGCCGGCGCCAAGCTGGCGTCGAAACGATTGCCCGAAGGCGTCGAGGGATTGGCCAAGCTCCACGACCTCGTCGCCAGCCATGTCGACGGTCCCGGCGAGGTGGTGGTCGGGATCGAAACCGATCGAGGCTTATGGGTGAACGCGCTCGTCGAGGCCGGCTATGTCGTGTACACGATCAACCCGAAAGCTGCATCGAGATATCGGGATCGGCACTCGTTGTCGGGCGCCAAGTCTGATCCGGGTGACGCGAAGATGCTCGCCGAACTGGTGCGCACCGATCGCCACAACCATCGTCAGGTCGCCGGCGACACGGCTCTCGCGGAGGGCATCAAGATCCTTGCTCGTGCCCATCAGAGCCTGGTCTGGGAACGCACCCGGACGACGAATCGGTTGCGCAGCTCGCTGCGCGAGTACTTCCCTGCAGCGCTCGACACGTTCTCTGAGCTGGCCGATACGCGACACTCTTGCGGTGCTGGCAGCGGCGGCGACGCCGAGCGAGGCCGCCAGGCTGACGCCGGGCAAGATCCGCACGGTGTTGCGCCGAGCTGGCCGGCAACGCAACATCGAGACCCACGCGGACACGATTGCGGCCGGGTTGCGCAGCGATGCTTTGCACGCTCCGGCAGCAGTCGAGGCAGCGCACGCGCGACCACCCGATCGAGCGTGGCGATCCTCGCCGAGCTGAACACTCAGATCGACCGTTGCGGCCGAGCGCCTGCCCGCTCGCAGTCGTGCCGTTCTTCAGCGGGTGAATCGGCTCTTGGCGGATGTTGTTACTTGCGGTGTTTGGTGCGAGACCGGCGAGGTCGCCTGTTCTGAAACTCCTCGGCTCCTGCACGAGCAGTTCGAAGCCCTCCTCGATGTCGTTCACGGTTCAGATACTGTTCGTTCGTGGGCAGCATCGAGGAAGCGCAGCAATCCGCGATCGCTTCGACCGCCGCTGCTGGCGACTGGCTGACCGGCGCTCAGCGTGTGGCAGTCTGGCGCGAGGTACGCGACGCCGCGGTCAACGAGCTCGACCACGAACGCAAACGAGCGCTGTCGCCGAACGCCGTCGAAGGCGCCCATACCGCAAGTGCCGAGCTGACCGCATCGGCGATGGAGGTTGTCCATCGCGTCGCATCCGACCCGGGACGGTTGACTCGAACATGGGCGGACGGCCACATCGCCGACCTCGGCGAGGAGACCTACACCGAGCTGGTCGGCGTGACCGCGACGGTCACCGTGATCGACCGGTTTCATCGAGCGATGGGCTGGCCCGAGGTTCCACTCCCCGACCCTGTCGATGGTGAACCAGCCCGGGTCCGACCGGACGACGTTGGCGACATCGGCGCCTGGGTCAGCCAGAGAACAGGCCCGACCAGGTCAAACGTGGGCCGAGCGCTCAGCCTCGTGCCCGTCTCCAATCGGTCGTGGCTCCAACTGGTCGACACGCACTACGCCCACGGCGCTGAGTTCACGAACCTGCGGTGGGAGTTCCCGCTGTCTCGTCCTCAGGCCGAACTCGTGGCGGCCCGTTCGACGGCGCTCAACGAGTGCTTCTATTGAACGGCGTCCCACACCACGCTGCTCCGTGTGAGCAGCGAAGCGAACGGTTTGGCTGTCGACCTCGACGGTGCCCTCGATGCCGAGCACGTTGGCGACGTCGGTATTCCTGCGGGACCTGAACTCCTCGCGTTCACCAACGCGGTCGAACTCAGTCGCGGTGACATCGACGAGACACGCCGAGCGTTGGCCGCCGTGATCGGTGACCAGGGAGCGATCGAGGCTGCGGCGATCATCGCGATCTTCAACGGGCTCGTCCGGGTCGCCGACGGTACCGGCATCCAACTCGACGACGGCGTGTTCAACGCATCGGTCACCGAACGCGATTCGCTCCACATCAACGACTTCGCCGGTGCCGTCAACTCAGCGAACCTCCGGCCCGACCCTGCTGCAGCGCCCAGCCAGGTGCACGAACTCTTCGGCTGAGAGCCAGCGTCTCAGTCTCCGGACTGCCCCGCCTGAGGTTGGCACGGCGGCTGACTTACTTGTCGCCTGGAGTGGCCCCCGGATCACGGACGGGTTGGGTGTGGGATCATGCCACGGTCGTGGCTTCGAAATCGACGGGGCTGAGGTAGCCGAGGGTGGAGTGGCGGCGGGTCGGGTTGTAGAACGCTTCGATCCAGTGGAACATCGCCCGAGCGAGCCCGACCCGAGTTGGCCATTGGTGCCGGTCGAGAAGCTCGCATTGCAGCGAAGCGAAGAACGACTCCGCGACGGCGTTGTCCAAGGCGTCGCCAACGGTGCCCATCGAGCCGAGCAGACCGGCGCGGCGAAGTCGTTGCCCGAACACCCAGGAGCACTAGTTCGACCCGTGGTCGCTGTGCGCGATCGCACCGGTCGGTGGTCGGCGTCGCCAGGTGGCCGTGTCGATCGCGTCAGCAACCAACTCGGCGCGCATGTGATCGGCGATCGACCAGCCCACCACTCGCCGGAACCAGGCGTCGATCACCACCGCGAGGTAGACCCAACCCTCACCGGAGCGGTGCTGGATGACGTCTTGGACCCACAGGCGGTCCGGGCCGACAGGACGGAACTGGCGATGCACGAGATCATCCGACCGCGGATCGTCGGCGCGCGACCGGGTGCAACCGCGCCGTCGCCGGCGGCGCGTGACGCCCTGGAGACCACGTTCGCGGATCAACCGCTCGACACGCTTGTGGTTCACCTCCCGACCCAGTCCGAGCCGGAGCTCGGCGGTCACCCGCCGGGTGCCGTCGGTGCCAAAGCTCTGCTCGTGGATCTTCACGACCAGGTCGCCCAGCTCGGCATCTTCGAGCATGCGCGCCGTCGGGTTCGCCTGAGTGTGCCGCCACACGAAGAACGCCGATCGGGACACCTTCATCGTTCGGCAACACTGCTCGACCGGTAGATCGGCGCACCGGTCGACGATGAAGGCGTAGATCATTTTGGGAGGACGTTCTCCCGAGTGAAGTAGGCACTGGCACATTTGAGGATCTCGAACCTCGAGCTCGAGCACCCGGTTCTTGCGGCGCAACGCCACCAACTCGGCAC
>CAVOHA010000001.1:0-47287 GCA_963695475.1 Ilumatobacteraceae bacterium | reverse complement strand
GGGTGGGTCTGACCCACTCCGCTACGCGGAGCGGGAGAGGACGTCGACCACGGTGGCGCACATCGCCTCGATGCCGACGGTGGCCGCTTCGAACTGGCGCGGGGCCGACCCGGTCGGGTCGTCGACCTCGGGGACCGCACTGCGCAGGTACTCCCCCGCCCGCCGCCCCTCGGACAGATCGGTCATCCACTCGGCCAGCGTGCGGCCGTCGGCCAGCGGGTCGGACGGGATCCGCTCGCAGAACTCGGGCAGCGTGAACGTGCGCCGGTACGCGGCCGGCGAGGCGGCGGCGATCTTGATCACGTGGTCCTTCTCGCTCGTCAGGATCAGGTCGGCCGCGTCGACCCGCTGCGCCGTCACCTGGCGGCTCCGGTGCGCGGTCACATCGAGCCCCCGCCGCTTCATGGCATCGACCGCATCCGGGATCGACGCGATCCCCTCCGGCCCGAACCCGAGCGAGCGGACCATCACCCGTCCCGGGCCGAGCCGCCGATCGAAGCCGTCCTGCAGCATCGCCATCGACATCACCGAGCGCGTCCGGTTGTGCGAACACACCGTCAGGATCTTCAACACGTCCGCATCCACGCCGCCATCCTGGCACTCACCGGTGGCGACGCGGCAGGTTCAGGTGATCAGCCCGCGGCGACGCAGCGTCTCGATGATCTCGTCGGCTGCCGCTTCGGCGCTCATCGCGGTGGTGTCGACGTGCACCTCGGGCGACTCGGGCGCTTCGTAGTCCGAGTCGATCCCCGTGAAGTTGGCCAGCTCGCCGGCCCGAGCCTTCGCGTACAGGCCCTTCGGGTCGCGCTCCTCGGCCACCTCGAGCGGCGTGTCGACGAACACCTCGATGAACTCGCCGTCCTCCAGCCGCTCCCGGGCCAGGCGACGCTCCGCCCGGAACGGCGAGATGAACGACACCAGCACGATCAAGCCCGCATCGACCATCAGGCCCGACACCTCGGCGATGCGCCGGATGTTCTCGACCCGGTCCGCGTCGGTGAACCCGAGGTCCCGGTTGAGGCCGTGGCGCACGTTGTCGCCGTCGAGCAGATACGTCCGCACACCGAGCGTGTACAGCCGCGACTCGACGATGTTCGCAATCGTCGACTTCCCCGAACCCGACAGCCCGGTGAACCAGACCACGCCCGGCTGATGGCTGTTCAGCTCGGCGCGAGCGGCCTTGTCGACCTTGACGTCCTGCCAGTGGATGTTGTGCGAACGCCGCAGCGCGAAGTGCAACAGCCCGGCACCGACGGTCACGTTCGTGAGCTTGTCGATCACGATGAAGCCGCCGGTGTCACGGTTCGTGTCGTACGGATCGAACGGGATCGGACGGTCGAGGCTGATGTTGCACACGCCGATCTCGTTCAACTCCAGCGTGTTCGCCGCGAGCTCGTCCAGGTTGTTGATGTCCACCCGGTACTTCGGATGCGAGATCGTCGCCCCCACCGTGCGGGCGCCGATCTTCACCAGGTACGGCCGGCCCGGCAGCATCGCGTCCTCGTGCATCCACACGATGTGCGCCTCGAACTGATCGGCCACCTCGGCCGGATCGTCGGCGCCGCACAGCACGTCGCCGCGGCTCACGTCGATCTCGTCGGTGAGCGTGATCGTCACCGACTGCCCGGCGATCGCCTCGTCGAGGTCGCCGTCCATCGTCACGATCCGATCGACCGTCGACGTCGTGCCCGCCGGCAACACGCGAACCGGGTCACCCGGCTTGATCGCGCCGCCGACGAGCCGACCCGAGAAGCCGCGGAAGTCGAGGTTCGGGCGGTTGACCCACTGCACCGGCATCCGGAACGACTGCTCGGCGAGATCGTCGTCGACCGGCACCGTCTCGAGGAACCCGAGCAACGTCGGGCCGTGATACCACGGCGTGTTCGCACTCGGGTCGACGATGTTGTCGCCCTTCAACGCCGACAGCGGGATGAACGTGATGTCGTCGAGACCGATCCGCCGCGCGAAGTCGGTGTACTCCTCCTCGATCGACGCGAACACCTCGTGGGAGTAGTCCATCAGGTCCATCTTGTTGATGGCGACGACCACCCGCTTGATGCCCAGCAGCGACACGAGGTAGCTGTGACGGCGGGTCTGGGTGAGCACGCCCTTGCGCGCGTCGACGAGGATGACCGCCACGTCGGCGGTCGAGGCGCCGGTGACCATGTTGCGCGTGTACTGCTCGTGGCCGGGCGTGTCGGCGACGATGAACTTGCGCCGCTCGGTCGCGAAGAAGCGGTAGGCGACGTCGATCGTGATGCCCTGTTCGCGCTCGGCCGACAGCCCGTCGAGCAGCAACGCGAAGTCGAGGTCGCCGCCCTGCGTGCCGACCTTGGCCGAGTCGACCTCGAGCGCGGCGAGGTGGTCCTCGAACACGAGATGGGTCTCGTACAGCAGGCGCCCGATCAGGGTGCTCTTGCCGTCGTCGACGCTGCCGCACGTGATGAACCGCAGCAGGCTCTTGTACTGATGCGACGTCAGGTACGCGTCGATGTCCTTGGCGATCAGTTCCTGGGTGGATGTCGATCCGGTACCGGTCATCAGAAGTGTCCTTCCTGCTTCTTCTTCTCGAGCGAGCTGATGCCGTCGTGGTCGGCCACACGGCCCTGCCGCTCCGACGTGGTGGCCAGCAACATCTCCTGGATGATCCCCGGCAACGTGTCGGCGGTCGACTCGATCGCCCCCGTGAGCGGGTAGCACCCGAGGGTGCGGAACCGCACCGTGCGCATCTCGGGCACCTCGCCCGGGTTGAGCGGCATCCGATCGTCGTCGACGACGATCAACGTGCCGTCACGCTCGACCACCGGACGCGGCTGCGCGAAGTAGAGATCGACGAGGGGGATCTGCTCCAGGTGGATGTACTGCCACACGTCGAGTTCGGTCCAGTTCGAGATCGGGAACACGCGCACGGTCTCGCCCTTGCTGCGCCGGCCGTTGTACAGCTGCCACAGCTCGGGCCGCTGACGCTTGGGGTCCCACTGGTGCTGCGGGCTGCGGATCGAGAACACCCGCTCCTTGGCCCGCGACTTCTCCTCGTCGCGCCGGGCGCCGCCGAACATCACGTCGTACTTGCGCTCGTCGACGATCTGCTTGAGCCCCTCGGTCTTCCACATGTCGGTGTGCGTGCGCCGACCCGTGATCGATCGGGTTGATGTTCTTCTCGATGCACTCCGGGTTGTGGTGCACGATCAGCTCCAGGCCGTGCTCGGCGGCCATCGCGTCGCGGAACTCGTACATCGCCCGGAACTTCCACATCGTGTCGACGTGGACGAGCGGCAACGGCGGCGTCGAGGGGTAGAAGGCCTTGACCGCCAGGCGCAGCAGCACCGAGCTGTCCTTGCCCATCGAGTAGAGCAGCGCCGGACGTTCGGCCTCCGAGACCGCCTCGCGCATGATCTGGATCGCCTCGGCCTCGAGCCGCTGCAGGTGCGTCAGCCGCCCCGCGGACACGACACCCGTATTCATTGTATTCTCCACCATGATGGCGGAGAATAGCGCCGCTGGCGAGCGGATTCACCGTCAAGAGTCCGTCCAGATTCGTTCGCCCGGGCCGCGGCGTGCAGCGCTCGTCAGGCCAGACAGGTCAGGCCAGGACCTGTTGGACCGCGGCCGACCACGGCGTCGTGGAAGCGGCCGTTGGTCGCGATCACGCCGGAGTTGCCCGACAGCCGCGCGCCCCGTCCGAAGTCGAGGTCGGCGCCGGTGACGTCGGTGACGCGCCCGCCGGCCTGCTCGACGACGAACTTGCCCGCCGCGTGGTCCCAGATCTTCTCGACGTAGTCGGCGCGCGTCGGCAGTCGCAGGTAGATCGACGCATCGCCGCGGGCGACCGCGCCGTACTTGCACTGGCTGTCGACGCGGTACGGCGCGGTCTCGATGCCGAGCAGTCGCGCGATCTCCGCCGACTGGGACTGGTCGGAATGGCCCGACTCGACCGACTCGCAGAACCGTGCGCCCGACACGTCGGCGACGGCGTCGACCGCAACCGGTACCCGCTCCTCCGACTCGCCGAGCGCGACGGTGGCCGAACCGTTGGCGGCCACGAACAGCGCGCCGGTCGTGCCGTCGGCATTCGGCAGGTTCGGGCAGCCGAGCACCCCGAGCACGACCTCGCCCTCCTCGATGAGCGCCAGCGCGATCGCGTACTGGTCGCCGCGCAGGAACCCCTTGGTGCCGTCGATCGGATCGAGCGTCCAGTACCGGTCGCCGGTCGCCGGCGCAGCGCCGAGCGAGATCCAGTCGAGGACCTCGGAGCCGGCGACCTCGCGGGCCATCGCCTGGGCGACCAGGTCGGTCACGCCGTCGAGCATCGGCGCCTGATCGGGCCCGGTGAGGTCGGTGGCGTCCTCCTCCCCGACCAGTTGCAGGTCGGGCATCTGCTCGTGGAGCGTGGCGCACACCACCGCCTGCGCCGCGAAATCGGCCACGGTCACCGGGCTGTCGTCGCCCTTGGTCAGCGTGTCGCCGGCGAGCAGGCGACCCTGGGCCGACGTGGTCAGCAGGCTCGCCCGCTGCACCGCTCGCACGGCGGCGTCGATCGTGGCGGCGGGGATCGTGGTGGACGGGGTGGTCATGGGTGTCGCGACTCCGTGTCTCGTCGGTATTCGGCAGCGAGGTCGACCACGTCGGGCGGGAGTTGCCCCGCGACGAGATCGGCGATGGTCACCGTCTCGAGCACCCGGCGCAGGCTGCCGCGGATCGCCATCCAGACCTCCGGCAGTGCGGTCGCCGGTTCGGCGTAGCGCAGCTCGCGCAGGCTCTCGTCGTGGACGTCGGCGAGCGGGCCGTCGATCGCCCGGAAGATGTCGGCGAGCGTGATCTCGTCGGCAGGACGCGACAGGCTGAAGCCGCCGTCGGGCCCGCGCTTCGACCGCACGAGCTCGCCGCGCTTCAAGTCGCGGAGGATGTCGAGCAGGTACTTCAGCGAGATGTCGTGGCGCTGCGCGATCGCTTCGGCCTTGGTCGGCTGGCCGTCGGCGACGGCGAGATCGGCCATCGCGCGCACCGCATTGTCCACCCGTTCCGAGATGCGCATCAGGCCGCGAAGCTACCCGCGCCCGCCCACCGTCGCGCTCCGTGACATCCACACGCCCGCCCCACCCGGCCAACGCGTCTCGTCGCGTTCGTGCCCGCCCGGCGGGCCGAACCGCGACGAGAACGCCCGAACACAGGCCGAATAGGGTCGGACCATGAGCATCGAGATCCACGGAACCGTCGCCCCCGGATTCGAAGCCGTCCGGGACGCCTTCGCCGCCAACTGGGAACAGAACGGCGAGGTCGGCGCGTCGGTCTCCGCGACGCTCGACGGTGAGGTGATCTTCGACCTGTGGGGCGGCACGGCCACCTACGACGACGGCGAACGCCCGTGGGAGGAGGACACGATCATCAACGTGTGGTCGACGACCAAGACGATGTCGTTCCTGTGCTGTCTCCTGCTCGCCGACCGCGGCGAACTCGACCTGTATGCCCCGGTCGCGACCTACTGGCCCGAGTTCGCAGCCGCCGGCAAGGAAGCAGGTCGCCACGCGCCACATCATGGGCCACACCGCCGGCCTGTCCGGCTGGGACGAGCCGCTCGCGATGGCCGACTTCCTCGACCACGACAAGCTCGTCGCGCTCCACGCCGCACAGGCACCGTGGTGGGAGCCGGGCTCGGCCTCGGGCTATCACGCGATCAGCCAGGGCTACCTGCTCGGCGAGATCGTCAAGCGGATCGTCGGGCCAGTCGCTCGGCACGTTCTTCGCCGAGGAGATCGCCGGACCGCTCGGCGCCGACTTCCACATCGGCACCGGCGCCGAGCACGACTCCCGCATCGCCCACGTGATCCCGCCCGACGCCCCGCCGGCCGGCGCCGACGAGGTCGACGAGAGCTCGATCGCCTACCGCACGCATGACCAACCCGATGATGGACGCGTCGTTCTCCTCGACCCCCGGGTGGCGACGGGCCGAGATCCCGGCGGCCGGCGGACATCGGCAACGCCCGCTCGGTGGCGGCGATCCACACGCTGACCGCCAACGGTGGATCTGCGCAACGGCAAGCAGATCATCTCGCCCGAGGGTCTCGAGCGGATCTTCGACGTGCAGGCCGACGGGATGGACCAGGTGCTCGTCGGTACCGAGATCAAGTTCGGCATGGGCTTCGGCCTCCCCGGGGCGATGCTGCCGCTCCCCAACCCGCGCACGTGCTTCTGGGGTGGCTGGGGCGGATCGCTGGCGATCATCGACATGGACGCCAAGCTCAGCTACAGCTACGTGATGAACCGGATGGAGGCATCGCTGACCGGCGACCCCCGCGGCGCCGGCCCCCTCCTCGCCACCTACGGCGCCCTCATGTCCTGAGACGTCGCGCCGGACCACGCCGACCTGTCCCGTCAGGCGGCGGCGCGGGTCCAGTCGAGCAGCTCGTCGACCGGCTTGGTGTTGAGGATCCGGTCGATCGGCACGTCGCAGTCGGCGGCCCGATCGCACCCGAGGGCCTGCCACTCGAGTTGGCCGGTGGCGTGGGCGTCGGTGTCGATCGTGAACCAGCAGCCGTACTCGACCGCCATCCGCAGCAGCTCGCGCGGCGGGTCGAGCCGCTCGGGCCGGCAGTTGATCTCGACCGCCGTGTTGAACTGCGCGCACGCGGCGAACACGTAGTCGGCGTCGAAGTCGCTCGGCGGGCGCTTGCCGATCATCCGGCCGGTGCAGTGCCCGAGGATGTCGACGTGGGGCGACGCGATCGCCTGCAGCATCCGCTCGGTCATCTGCTGCTTCTCCATCCGCAGCTTCGAGTGCACGCTGGCGACGACCACGTCGAGGCGGGCGAGCATGTCGTCGGAGAGATCGAGCGACCCGTCTTCGAGGATGTCGACCTCCATCCCCGACAGGATCCGGAAGTCGTGGCCGGCGTCGGCGATCGCGGCATTGACCGCGGCGATCTGGTCGAGCTGCTCGCTCAGGCGCTGCTCGTTCAACCCGTGGGCGATCGTGAGGCGCGCCGAGTGATCGGTCTGCACCATGTATTCGTGGCCGATCGCCATCGCCGTTGCGGCCATCCGCTCGATCGGTGCCCCACCGTCGCTCCACGTCGAGTGCATGTGGCAGTCGCCGCGCAGCGCCTCGACGGTACGGGCGGGCCTGGTCGCTCACCTCGACCTGCGACTTCGCTTCGATGTCGGCCAGGTACGCCGGCTCACGTCCGGCCAGGGCGTCGGCGATCACCTGAGCCGTCGACGACCCGATCCCGTCCAGGTCGGTGAGCGTGTCGTTCGCCGCTCGTTGCGCGAACTCCGCCGGGTCGGTGGTGCGCACCACGTCGAGCGCTCGCACGAACGCCTTGGTCTTGAACCCCGACGCCTGCGAGCGGTCGAGGCAGTGGATCACGCGCAGCAAGGCGTCCTCGGGCGTCATGGCTCGATCGTATCGACCCGCTGCCACCCGGCCGTCTCGTCGCATTGGTGCCCGCTCACCCCGAAGGTCTCGTCGCGTTCGTGCCCGCTCGGCGGGACGGAACGCGACGAGACCGATACGTTCGCACCGTGCGTCGCACCCTCGTCTCCGCCACCGTCGCCGCGCTGGTGATGGTCGCCTGCGCCGGGCGACGACCCGTCCGAGCCGGAGGTGCTGCTGGAACTCGGCGACGCGCTTCCCGGCGACACGGTCGGCCTGATCGCGGTCGAAGACGACGACGCCCGCGCCGATCGAGTGGATCGACCGTCGGTCCGGCGAGATCCGACGCCTCGACCTCGACGCCGGACGATGCGGCCGTCGAAACGGTCGCCACCGTCCCGGTCGGCACCGACGGCGAACAACGCGGGTTGCTCGGACAGGTCGACATCGACGGACGTCGCTTCGCGAGCTGGACCCAGCCGGACACCAACGAGATCGTCGTCGGCGAGATCGTCGACGGCGCCCCGGCGAACATCGTCTGGTCCGGGGGCGAGGCCGGCGGCGGGGCCATCGGCGGCGTGCTCGACGACCTCGACGGCCGCATCCTGCTCGGTCTCGGCCGCAACACCGAGTGGGACGCCGACACCCGCGTCGGCGGCGCGATCCTGTCGATCGACCCCGACGGTTCGCCGGACGATGCACCGTCGGAGTTGGCCGTCGGATTCACGAATCCGTGGGCGTTCGCCGCGACCGAGGCGGGCGAGGTCTGGTTCGCCGACAACGCGGCGGGGCCCGACCCTGACGACCCCGACATCGACGATGGCGAGCGCATCGGCCGAGCGGACCGGGTTGACAACCGCAACGACGTCCCCCGCATCACCGAGCCCGGCCGGGCCCCCACGGCGATGGTCGAGCTCCCCGATGGCCGGATCGGCATCTGTGGGTTCCTCGACAACGAACTGCGCGCGTACGAGATCGTCGACACCGGTGCCGGCGAACGAACCGGCCTGGAACGTGCCGGCACGATCATGCCCTGCCTCACCGGCGCCGCGGTCTTCGGAGACGGGACGATCGTCACCGCCGCCCAGACCGACGACGGCGAGGCGCTCCTGGTCCTGCGCCCCTGACACCCGCCACCAGCTCACGCCCACCCCGTGTCCACACCCCGTGCCCGCCTCCCCACGGCGGTCCCGTCGCGTCTGTGCCCGCCTCCCGGGCACGGACGCGACGAGAGTGATACGGGCAGGGATCGTTTCCCCTTCGGCGTCGTGACGACCCCCTGGAGGGCATGCAGATTCCCACGCTCGACACCACACGCCGCGCCCTTCACCGCGCCACGCTGACGCTCGCGGCGGCCACAATCCTCGCGCCGCTTGCCGCGTGCTCGTCGGCTCGCCAGGCGCCCCGAACCGTGGCCGACTGGTGTTGGCTGCACTACCGCCTCGCCCCAGCCGAGGCGCTCGCCGGCGACAGCGGACCGACGTCGGTAGGCGACGCGGACCGCTGGACGGTATGGCTGTCGGCCACCGCCGACGCCCCGCCCGACCGTCGCACCGCCCACCATCGCCAACAACAACTCGTGGAGCGGTTCGCCGCCGGTGGCACCTGGAGCGCTGCCGAGCGCGCCGCCTACGTGTCGGCAGCACACGCGGAGCCGACCGCCGCGACCGTCTGCGAAACGGTCGGCGCCCGGATCGTGCCGGACGACGACGGATCGCTGCCGCCGCAGTGGGAGCAGCGGTTCCGCGATGCCGACGACCCCGCACACTCCGTGCTCGCCGAGCAGACCGGAGCGACCACGTGAACACCTCGATCCGGCAGCGATGCCGGTCCTCCGCCCTGGCTGCGATCGCCCTCGTCACGCTCGCCGGACTCCTCGTGGGCGCCGAGGGTCCGCCCTCCTCGCCGCTCGCCTCCCGCCGAGCATCTGCCGTGGCACCGGACGCATCGGTGTGTGGCGGGCAAGCCTCGTTCTGCGGCGCGGTGCTGCGCATCGAGTCCGACAACGGCACCATCGGTTCGGTCGCCGCCGGCGCCCACTACGGGCCGGCGTGGGGGATTCCGCCGACGCCCAACGACACGACAGGCACCGGGTGGTGCGTCGACGACACCCACACCGGATTCCCCGCCGGAACGATCGTCTCACTCCCGACCCCGACCGAGTGGCGAATCCGCGACCGACGAATCGCGGCCACGATCATCACGCTGTACGGCGGCGACCGAGTCCTCCCGTACCAGCCGTTCGAGATCGACGAATCCGGCGAACTCGTGGCTGCCGGCGTCACATCAGCGAGCCCGACGCAGCTGCGTCACGTCGCCGTCTGGCTGGCGCTTCGCTCCGTGCTCCCCGACCCGGCCGGGACCCCGCGTATCGACCTCGCATCCGCGACGACATTCACCGACCGGGCCGGACGGATCCCGTCTGCGATCGGCAACGCTGCGATACCGATCGCCCGCCGGATGGTCGCGATCGCGACGGCGATGACCCCGATCGGCGGCGACCCCGTCGTCACCGTCGAGGCCGACGATGGCGCCGGACCGACGGCTCCAGGCGAACCCGAACAACTCCTCGTTCGCGTCACCGACCCGGCCGGCCGACCCCTCCCCCACCTCCCGGTCTGGCCGGATCGGCGAGCCAACCTCATCGTCACGCCCCTGCCCGACGAACCGGACCCGACCACCGCACACCGCAACGCCGTGCTCGCCGGCTGGCCGTCGTTCGACACCGTCGCCCACCGACAGGACGCCGCGCTGACCGATGCAGACGGCATCGCCCGGTTCACGGCCGAGGTCGACGAAGCCGACACCTGGTCGGCATCATTCACCGTCGAGTCCGCCACCTTCAGGCTCCGACTCTTCGGCGACGATCTCCGCGCGCAGAACAACGTCACGCTGCGAGATGATCGACCCACGCTCACGTCGGCGACCATCGACGGCGACGCTCGGCGCTTCTACATCCGGGTCACGAAGACGAGCAGCGACGGTCGCATCGGGGTCGCCGGCGCCCGCTTCGCGCTCCTCGACCGCGACGGTGCCGAGATCGCGCGCGCCGAAACCGATGCCGACGGCGTCGTCGACTTCGCGTTCGACCCGACGCCTCATCCCCAGCCGTACCGCCTCCGTGAGCTCGAAGCGCCGCCCGGACTCGCTCCGCTCGACACCGACATCGAGGTGGCCACGCCTGACGGTTCGATCTCGACCGATCCGATCAACCCGACGATGGTCGAGGTGGAGAACCATCCGGCGCTCCACGACCTCATGATTCTGAAACGGGTCCTCGGCGCGGATTCCGGGCCCGACGACCTGACCGGCTTCGAGTTCGAGGTGCGCACCAGCGCTGACGACTCGGTGTTCGCGACGCTGGTCACCGGCGCGGACGGCCGCACTCCGGTCGTGGCGGTGCCCGCCGGCGACTACCACGTCGCCGAGACCGCCCGACCCGCTTGGTGGCCCACCGACCAACCGTTTCCGGATCCGATCCGCGTCACGGTTCCCGCCGACACCGACGAAGCACTGGTCGTCGAGTTCGAGAACCACCATCCCGCGCCGACCACCACGACGGTTCCTCCCGCACCGACCCCACCGGTCGTCCCCACGACGACGACACCACCCACGACCACCACCACGACCCTGACGACCACGACCACAACGACCACGACCACCGCCCCACCCGCTCCGACGACGATTCCGCCGACCACCATCCCGCTGGCCACCATCCCGCCGCCTCCTGACGGCGAACCGCAGCTTCCGCGAACCGGGGGCGAGTCGTGGCGGACGGGGTATCGAGTCGGCAGCCTCATCGTCCTCGCCGGGTCGGTGTTGTACGTCGTGCCCACGCTCGGCCTCGCCCGACCGTCCGGTCGCGACTCCAGACCGTCTCGTCGCGCCCGGGCCCGCAAACCGGGCACGATCGCGACGAGACGCGCGGGCGAGGGCGACGGGAGCGCGACGTGAGGCTCGCCGACCTCGACGAGCTCGCCCGCCGCCAACACGGTGTGGTCGAACGCGGCCAGACCGGGATGAGTCCCTCGGCGTGGCAGCGCGCCACGGCGAACGGCCAGCTCATCGCCATCCACCGACGCGTCGCCCGCCTGCCGGGCACCGCCGACACGCCACAGCAGCAGATGGTGGCCGCCGTGCTCGCGGCCGGACCCGGGGCGATCGTCTCCCACCGCTCGGCGGCCTTCCTCCACGGGATGACCCCGCAGCGACCGCACGTCGTCGACCTGGTGCTCCCGATGTCCCGAACGAAACGATCGACATCGCGAGCCGCGTCGGTTCGCGGGCTGGCCGGCGTGATCGCGCACCGGCCGAGCGACCTCGACCGACTGGCTCCCCACCGGATCGACGGCATCGCCTGCACCAATGCGTTGCGGACCCTGCTCGACCTCGGCGCCGAGGCCCCCGAACTCGTGCCCGGCGCCGTGGGTCACGCGCTCACCACCAAGCTCGCCAGCCTCGACGCGATCGCCACCTGCCTGCTCGAACACGGCCGTCCCGGACGCGCCGGTGTCGGCGCATTGCGGCGTGCGCTCGACGAGTGGACCATCGACGCCAAACCCGCCGATTCGGTGCTCGAGCCGATCATGCATCGACTCGTCGCGAACTACGGACTCCCGTCGGTCGAGTTCCACCCGATCGTCGGCGGTCGTGAGGTCGACTTCCGGGTGATCGGCACGCCGATCGTGATCGAATGCGACGGCTGGAGCTACCACGGCCGGAAGCGGGAGCAGTTCGAGCGAGACCGGGACAACGACGCCGAGTTCGCCGCCCACGGTTGGATCGTCCTGCGCTTCACGTACCGCGCGATCACCACCCGTCCCGGACGCGTCGCCGCACAGATCCGAGCCGCGATCGACCGCTGGGTCGGCGTCGCCAGCCCCGACGCCGCCTGACCGCCGCCCGCTCGTCGCCCGATCGTGCCCGCCCCGCCACGCTCGTCGCGATCGTGCCCGCCACCCGGGCACACGCGCGACGAGACGCGAAGTGGGCGGGCCGCGGGCGGGGCACGTGGCTCGGTAGCCTCGTGAGCCGCATGGAACGCTTCGGTCTGGTCGGTCTCCCCAACGCGGGCAAGAGCTCGCTGTACAACGCGCTGACCGGGGGTGGAGCGCTGGCGGCGCCGTATCCGTTCGCCACGAAAGACCCGAACATCGGGGTGGCGATGGTGCCCGACGACCGCCTCGACAAGCTCTCGGAGATGTCGAAGTCGAAGAAGACCGTCCACGCCCAGGTCGAAGTGGTCGACATCGGCGGCCTCGTGGAGGGCGCCAGCACGGGTGAAGGTCTCGGCAACAAGTTCCTCGCCAACATCCGCGAAGTCGACGCGATCGTGTTCGTCCTCCGGGCGTTCGTCAACGACGACATCGTCGGTCCCTCCGACCCGCTCGAACACCTCCGCGTCGTCGAGATCGAACTCGCCCTCGCCGACCTCGAAACCGTCGAGAAGCGGCTGCACCAGACCAAGCGCGCCGCCAAGCTCGACAAGTCGATGGTCGAAGAGACCGAGGCGCTCCAGACCGCGTACGACTCCTTGGCCGAGGGGCTGCCGCTCTACCGAGCCGGGCTCGGCGACGACGTCCGCGACACGCTCAAGCCGTACTTCCTGCTCACCAACCGGCGGGTGCTCGTCGTCGTCAACGTGGGCGAGGACGACATCGAGAAGATCCCCGAACACGAAGCGCGCGTCGCCGCCGAGTTCAACAACGCCGGCGACAACGTCGAGGTGATCGGCATGTGCGTGCAGCTCGAAGCCGAAGCGGCGGCGATCGTCGACCCCGAAGAGCGCGCCGAGATCCTCGAGGGATTCGGGCTCGGCGAGGGCGCGCTGTTCCGCATGGTTCGCAGCGCCTATCACCTGCTCGGGCTCCGAACGTTCCTCACGACCGGTGAGCAGGAGTCGCGGGCGTGGACGTTCCACGAGGGTTCGACCGCTCCCGTGTGCGCCGGGCGGATCCACGGTGACTTCCAGCGCGGCTTCATCAAGGCCGAGGTCATCCAGTGGGACGAGTTGCTCGAACTCGGCTCCTGGAACAAGGCCAAGGAGGTCGGCAAGATGCGCATGGAAGGCAAGGACTACGTCGCACAGGACGGCGACGTCATGGAGTTCCGCTTCAACGTCTGACTCCGAGGCGCGGCCTGCCACCCGGCGGTTTGGACGCCTCCCGCCACCTCGGGAAGGATGCACCGTGATGGCTCGCCCGAAGCTCGACGAGGACGCACTCGCGCAGATGCGTGCCGACTGGGACGCGCGCGGCCCGATCCGATCCGCTCTACCACATCGCCGCCGGACGGCGCGAGTGGTCGCTCGACGACTTCTACGGCAGCGGTCCCGAGATCGTCCGGGAGATCGTCGATCCGGCCCTGGCCGCGCTCGACGTCGACCCATCGGGCCTCCACGTGCTCGAGATCGGTTGCGGCATGGGTCGCCTGTTCGCGGGGCTCACCGACCGATTCGGCCGAGTGACGGGCATCGACATCTCCGCCGAAATGGTCGCGCGCGGCCGCGAGCACTGCCCGGTCGAGGCGGAATGGCTCGTCGGCGACGGAGCGACACTGCCCGGCGTCGGCGATCACACCATCGACCACGTCATCTCCTTCGAGGTCTTCCAGCACATCTCCGACGAACGATCGATCGATTCGTACCTGCACGAGGTGGCCCGTGTCCTCGCACCGGGCGGCACGTTCCAGATCCAACTCCGGCAGGGCAGCGACACGCGCCGACAATCGGTCGTGCGCGCACTGCCCCGGCCGCTGCGCGTCACGTCGGCCCGACTCCTGCGAGCCGCCGGGGTACTGCCGGTGATCGGCGACATCGACTCCTGGCTCGGCGTGGTCGTCCCCCGCCCGAGGGCGTCGCAAAGGCCAGCGGACTCGGCTTCGTCGACGTCGCGGTGCTCGCCGACGAACTCCACCAGCGCCAGCTCGGGTACTGGCTGATCGGCCGGCAACCGCCGGCGGTGGATCAGGGCCATCACGACGCGCACGGACCCGGCACCGACGTCTGAGGAGGCTCGGCATCCAGGGTCCTGCGTGCCATGCTCATGGGATGCCCTGGCTCGTCAGCGACGCTCACGTTCTCGCTTCGGCGGAACGCGCGACCAGTGGCTCCGACCGGCGACGCGGCCTCCTCGGTCGCGACTCCTTCGAGGGGGCACTGGTGATCGAACCGTGCCGCTGGGTGCACACGATCAAGATGCGCTTTCCGATCGACGTCGCCTTCCTCGACGCCGACGGGCTGGTGATCCGCACCGTGCAGATGCCGCGCCAACGCATCGGCCTGCCGGTCCCGCGGGCGCGCATGGTGATCGAGGCCGAAGCGGGCGCGTTCGCACGCTGGGGTGTGCACGTCGGCGACGTCATCGAAGTCCGCGACGAACGATGAGCACCCTGTGGCTCGTCGCCACGCCCATCGGCAACCTCGGCGACCTCGCGCCACGGGCCGTCGAGGTGCTCGCCGCCGTCGACCTCGTCTGCTGTGAAGACACCCGGCGGACCGGCAAGCTGCTGCAGCACGCCGGCATCCGCGCAACGAGGCTGGCGGTCTGCAACGAGCACACGGAGTTCGACGTCACCGGGCAGGTACTCGACGTCCTGTCGACCGGCGCCGACGTCGCCGTGGTGAGCGACGCCGGCAGCCCCGGAATCTCCGATCCCGGCGAACGACTCGTCGCGGCGGCCATCGACGCGGGCCACGTCGTCAGCGCGGTGCCGGGGCCGACCGCTGCGACGATGGCGGTCACCATCAGCGGCCTGCCGAGCGGCCGCCACGTGATGGAGGGTTTCCTCCCCCGCAAGGGCCGCGAACGCGCCAGCCGGATCGCCGAGATCGCGACCGAGACCCGGACGGTCGTCCTCTACGAAGCACCCCACCGCATCCAACGCACGCTCGCCGACCTGCTCGCCGCGTGCGGCGCTGATCGACCGGTGTCGATCTCGCGCGAGCTGACCAAGCTCCACGAGGAAACGGTACGCGGAACGCTCGGCTCGATCGACCTCGGCGAACCGCGAGGTGAATACGTGATCGTGCTCGGCGGGGCGTCACTCGACACCACCCCGGTGTCCGACGACGACGTGCGCCGAGCACTGCAGGAGTCGATCGACGCAGGCGCCTCCAAGCGCGATGCCGCGGCGCAGGTCGCGGTTGCGACGGGGCGCCGCCGTCGCGACGTGTACCAACTCGTCAACGAGCCCGACGCACCGACGGCCGAGTGACCCGGCAGACTGACGCCGATGAGTGAGTACATCTCGGTCACCGGAAGCGGCCCGAGCGCGGCCTTCTTCGACCTCGACCGCACCCTGATCTCGGGCTCGTCCGCGTTCACGCTCGCCATCCAGGCGCGCAAGGCAGGACTCGTTCCCACTCACGAATTCGTCCGCGATGCCGGGAGCGCCGTTGCGTTCAAGCTGTTCGGGGCGAGTGACGACACGAGCGACGAGGTGCGCAAGCGAATCCTCGGTGCGGTGACGGGCATGCTGCAGGCCGACCTCCAGGCGCTGAACGCCGAGGTGCTCCCACGCCTGATCGAGCGGGTGCGACCCGAGGCAAAACGGCTGCTCGAACGCCATCGGCGGGCGGGTCGCGACACGTTCATCGTGTCGGCGGCGCCGCAGGAAATCGTCGAACCGCTCGCACATGCGCTCGGCATGACCAGTGGGATCGGCACCCGCAGCCAGGTCGAGAACGGCGTGTACACCGGCGAGCTCGACGGGCCCTTCTGCTACGGGGAGGGCAAGGTCGAAGCGATGCAGTCGCTCGCATCGTGGAACAGCTACGACCTCGCACAGAGCTACGCCTACAGCGATTCGGCGAGCGACCTGCCGATGCTCGAAGCGGTGGGGCACCCGGTGGTGGTCAACCCCGACTCGAAGCTCGAGCGCCACGCACGGCGCAACGGTTGGCCGATCGTGATCTTCAGCCAGCGCACCAAGTCGGTGATCCGGCGCACGCTGTCGGGTGTCGCGACCGCCGGTATCGGCGTCGGTGGCTTCGTGATCGGCACCCAGGTCGCACGCAATCAGCGCTCCAACAGCATCTTCCGCCGCTGACCGTTGCGGAGTGGGTCAGACCCACTCCGCTACGCGTAGCGGGGTGGGTCTGACCCACTCCGCTACCGCGGGCGGAACGCATCGGCGAGCGCGACCCACGGCAGTAGCGTGCACCCCGTGAGCAGGACGTACGTGACGACCCCGATCTACTACGTGAACGCGGAGCCCCACCTCGGACACGCGTACACGACGATCATCGGTGATGCGGTCACCCGTTGGAGCCGCCTCATGGGCATCCCCACGAAGTTCCTCACCGGCACCGACGAGCACGGCCTCAAGATCCAACAGGCCGCCGAAGCCGCGGGCGTCAGCCCCCAGGCGTTCACCGACGACATCGCCCCGAAGTTCGCCGCCGCCTGGGACAAGTTGAACATCGCGAACGACGACTTCATCCGCACCACCGAGCAGCGCCACAAGGACGCGGTGGCCGAACTCCTCCAGCGTTGCTACGACGCCGGCGACATCGAGCTCGACACGTTCGCCGGCAAGTACTGCGTCGCCTGCGAGGAGTACTACTCCGACGACGAACTCGTCGATGCCGACGGCACCGCCGGCGAGGGTGAACTGTGCCCGATCCACCACCGCCCGGTCGAGTACTTCGAGGAGGAGAACTACTTCTTCCGCCTCAGCCGATTCCAGGACCGACTCCTCGACTGGTACGCCAAGCATCCGACCGCGATGACCCCCGAGCACCGCGGCAACGAGGCACTCGGGCTGATCCGCGGCGGACTGCGTGACTTCTCGATCAGCCGCACCTCGCTGGAGTGGGGCATCCCGCTCCCGTGGGACCCGAAGCACGTCACCTACGTGTGGTTCGACGCGCTGACCAACTACCTGGCCGCCGTCGGTTTCGGATCGACCGGCCCCGACGCCGAGGACTACACCGACTGGTGGCCCGCAATCCACCTGATCGGCAAGGACATCGTCCGCCAGCACTGCGTCTACTGGCCGGCGATGCTGATGTCGGCCGGCGTCGAACCCCCGAAGCGCTGGGCGATCGGCGGCTGGCTGCTCGTCGGCGGCGAGAAGATGTCCAAGACCTCCGGCAACGTCGTCAACCCGCTCGACCTGATCGACGACATCGGTCTCGACGGATTCCGCTACTACGTCCTCGCCGAGACCCCCTACGGCAGCGACGGCGACTTCACCTGGGAGGGTCTCGTCGGCCGCTACAACTCCGACCTCGCCAACAACCTCGGCAACCTCGCGGCCCGCGTCGCGACCGTGGTCGCCAAGAAGTGTGGCGGCGTGGGCACTGCCCCCGACCCCGACAGCCCACTCGCGGCGGCCGCTGCGACGGCGTTCACCGATTCGGCGGCGTACTGGGACGACATCCAGCCGAGCCGTGCCCTCGACGCCACCTGGGGCCTCATCCACGCGGCCAACTCGCACCTCGAACAGAACGAGCCGTGGAAGGCCGAGCCCGGACCCGACGTCGACCGGGTGATGGGCGACGCGCTCGAAGCACTGCGCATCGTCGCGATCCTCTGCTCCCCCGCCATGCCCGACGCCGCCCAGACCGTGTGGGAGCGGATCGGCATGCCCGGCCAGGTCAGCGACCAACGCCTACCCGACGCCGTCGAGTGGGGTGGCTACGCCGCGGGCAACGAGGTCACCAAGGGCGATCCGCTGTTCCCCCGCATCACGCTGTGATGGGCATCCCCCGCTACATCGACTCGCACTGCCACATCCACGACGAGCGGATTCCCGACGGGCCCGACGGCGCCGTCGCCGCCGCAGCGGAGATGGGCGTCGAGATCCTCGTCACGGTCGGCTGCGACCGGGCGACATCACTCGCCGCGATCGACGTCGCGAGCCGCCACGACAACGTGTTCGCCACGGTCGGCCTGCATCCCCACGACGCCGTCAACGGCACCGACTCGATCGTCGACCTGCTCGACACACCCGGCATCGTCGCCATCGGCGAATCGGGCCTCGACTACTACTACGAGCACTCCCCGCGGGACCAGCAGCGCCAGGTGTTCGCCGAGCACATCGCCCTCGCCCACGAACACGACCTCACCCTCGTCATCCACACGCGCGACGCGTGGGACGAGACGTTCGAGATCCTCGATGCGGAAGGCGTTCCCGAGCGCACGATCTTCCACTGCTTCACCGGCGGCCCCGACGCGGCAGCGAAGGGTCTCGAGCGCGGCATCCACCTGTCGTTCTCGGGCATCGTCACGTTCAACTCCGCCAAGGATGTGCAGGAGGCGGCGCTGCTCTGCCCGTCCGACAAGCTGCTCGTCGAGACCGACAGCCCGTACCTCGCGCCGGTTCCACACCGCGGCAAGAAGAACCGGCCGGCCTGGGTCCCCCACGTCGGCCAGTTCCTCGCCGACCTCCGCGACGAACCGGTCGAGGAGTTCGCCGCCGCCACCGTCGCCGCCACCCACGCGGCGTTCGGGCACCGGCTCGGATGACAACCGGCACGTCGCCAGACCGCCGACGCCGAAGGATCGCCGAGCAGCACGGCGGATACGCTGACCGACGGGCAACGCCATGGCTTTCGAGGACACCGACCGACGACGCACCCTCCTGTTGGGGGTCCTGACCCTCATCGCGCTCCCGGCGATCTATCTCTACGCCCGGTCCGACGCGTCGGCGGACACGAGCGGTGATTCCGACCCGTCGGCCGAGGTGGTGGCAGCGACCGACCCCGTCCCCGTCGTCACCGACAACGGCTCCAATCGGCCACCGATCACGGTGTCGGACACCGACCCGATCTTCCTCGACGGGCCTGTCGGTGACGTCAACCCGGGCGTGAACGAAATCGCCATCCCGTCACGGCCGGCGATCCCCCCACTCGAGCTCTCGGCGAGCTACCGCAGCACCGTGGCCGGCGTGCGGTCCTGCCTGGTGCGGGGGCTCACGACCGGGCTGACCGTGTCCATCAAGAACCTCGACAACGGCCGGTCGATCACGTGCGTCACCTCGACCGCACCGTTCACCCAGGTCGAAGACGTCGTGCTCCACAGCGACACCTTTGCGCTCCTGGCCGACCCGACCGAGGCGCCGATCTCGATCGAGCTGACCCGATGAACGGCCGGTCGAACCGCCCGACGAACGGCGCGACGCGTTGACCCACTCGCGACCGGCGATCCGCGAGCTGCTCGACGACCACGGCCTCGCCCCACGACGCGACCTCGGGCAGAACTTCGTCGCCGACCCGAACACCGTCCGCCGGATCGCCGACCTCGCTCGGGTGGGACCCGGCGATCACGTCGTCGAGATCGGCGCGGGCCTCGGGTCGTTGACGCTTGCGCTCGCCGAGACCGGAGCCTCGATCACGGCGGTCGAGGTCGACCGTGGCGTGGTGCCGGTCCTGTCGGCGATCGTCGCCGAGTCCGGCGTCGACAACGTGACCGTGGTCGAAGCCGACGCCATGGCGGCCGACTGGACGACGCTGATCGACCCGAGCGTCGACGGCGGGTGGACGCTCGTGGCGAACCTGCCCTACAACGTCGGAACGCCGATGGTCTGCGACGTGCTCGACGGTGTCCCCCACGTCACCCGCATCCTCGTGATGGTCCAACGTGAGGTCGCCGAACGATTCGCCGCCGCCCCCGGGTCGAGCGCGTACGGAGCGATCAGCGTCAAAGCCGCCTACTGGGGCCACGCCCGCATCGTCGGGCACGTGCCGGCCAGTGTGTTCTTCCCGAAGCCGAACGTCGAGTCCGCGCTGGTCGAGATCACCCGCCGTCCGCCGCCCGACGCCGATCCCGACGCGCTGTTCGCGCTCGTGAAGACCGCCTTCGGCCAACGCCGCAAGATGCTCCGCAAGTCCTTGTCGGGAATCGTCTCGCCCGAGCAGTTCGGTGCGGCCGAGATCGCGCCGACCGATCGCCCCGAGCAACTCGGCGTCGATGCGTGGGTGCGGCTGACCAACGTGCTCGCAGGTCGGTGACCGCTGTGGCTTCCACATCGCCGATGCCCGCGACGACGGTGCGGGCGCACGCCAAACTCACCCGCACGCTGAAGATGACGGGGGTCCGCGACGACGGCTTCCACCTGCTCGACGCCGAGATGGTGAGCCTCGATCTCCACGACCGGATCACGATCACCCCGGGTGGCAGCGGCATCGACGTGACCGGTCCGTTCGCCGCCGGCGTACCGACCGACGGATCGAACCTGATCACCCGGGCGTTGGAACTCGCCGGCGAGCGAGCCCACGTCTCGGTCGACAAACGCATCCCCCACGGCGGTGGCCTGGGCGGCGGGTCGACCGACGCTGCGGCCGTCCTCCACTGGGCCGGGTTCGGAAACGATCCCGAGGCACTCGTCGCAGCGTCCCGCCTCGGCGCCGACATCTCGTTCTGCCTGGTCGGCGGCCGGGCCCGCGTGCGGGGCATCGGCGAGATCGTCGAACCGCTCCCCCACGTCGAGCGCACGATCACCCTCGTGATCCCGCCGCTCGCGGTGTCGACACCGGCCGCCTACCGCGCCTGGGACGAACTCGGCGGCCCGACCGGCGACGGCCCCAACGACCTCGAAGTCGCCGCGCTGACCGTCGAACCCCGATTGCGATGGTGGCGCGACGCCATCGCCGAGCGGATCGGTGAACCCCCGGTACTCGCCGGGAGCGGCGCCACCTGGTTCACCGAGCGGACGTTCACCGACGACGAGCGCGACAACGCCCTCGGCGACTTGGTCGACGAGGGCGCTCGGATGGTGGTCACCAGGACGACGGCCGAGCCGTTCGCCGGATGACGATTCGAGTGTGTGCTACTTGCGACGCTGGTGGCGCGTGCGGCGAAGCATCTTCTTGTGCTTCTTCTTGCGCATGCGCTTGCGGCGCTTCTTGATCAGAGAACCCATAAGGTTTGCCACGCTATCGGGCGTGGCCGCGGGCGACACGCGCCGCTACCGTGACGCCTGGCCAACACGCCCATCCCGGGTCGTCTAACGGTAAGACAGCGGTTTTTGGTGCCGAGAATAGGGGTTCGATTCCTCTCCCGGGAACGTCGCGATTTCGCGTCCGAGCCGCCACTCGGGCTGTGCCTTCAGATGTGTCGTCAGCGCCGTTCGCCCAACACGGCGGCCAGGTTGTCGAGCACGGTGACGACCTGCTCGTCGGTGATCACGAGCGGCGGACAGAACGCGAGCACGTCGCCGACCGCCCGCAGGATCACCCCTCGGTCGAGCAGCGCGTCACGGATCGCCATCGCGTCCGGTCCGACGTCGGCCGCCCACAGCCCGCCCACGCCGCGCGCCTCGCGGATCAGCCCGTCGCGCTCCAGCGCGGTCAGCCCGCCTCCGAGCACGTCGCCGAGATGCGACGCCCGCTCGACGAGCCCCTCGTCGCGGATGAGCTCGATGTTGCAGATCGCAGCCGCCGCGCACGTCGGATGACCCGAGTACGTGTAGCCCGTCCGCAACATGGCCTCCATCGACTCCAACGTGTCGCACACCCCGCGGCTGACGACGACCCCGGACAGCGGCAGGTAGCCGGACGTGACCCCCTTGGCGAAGGTGAACATGTCGGGCACCACACCGAACGTCTGCGACCCGAACCACTCGCCCGTCCTCCCGAACCCGCAGATCACCTCGTCGAAGATCAACAGCGCGCCGTACTGATCGCACAGGCGGCGCGTGCCGGCCAGGTACCCCTCGGGCGGCATCCGCACACCCCCGGCGCCCTGGACCGGCTCGGTCAGCACGGCGGCGATGCGCTCCCCGTGCTGGGCGAACACCGACGCCATCGCCTCGATGTCATCCGCCGGCACCTCGATGAAGTGCGGGACGAGATCGCCCCATCCCTCGCGATTGGCAGCGATGCCCTGCGCCGAAGTGCCCCCGAAGTTCGTGCCGTGGTACCCGTGCGTGCGCTTGACGACGATCTGTCGGTCGGGCTCACCGCGTTCCTGGAACGTCCGGCGTGCGAGCTTCAGGACGGTGTCGATCGCCTCCGAGCCCGACGACCCGAAGAACACCCGACCGTCGGGCAGCGGAGACAACTCGACGATCATCTCCGCGAGCCGCGCCGCGGTCGCGTTCGTGAACGGATCGAACGTGCTGTACGCCGCGAACGCGGTCATCTGTGCGGCGACCGCATCACGGATCTCGAGGCGACCGTGGCCGACATGGCAGTACCAGAGGCTGGCGAGCGCGTCGATGTACTCGCGGCCCGCCGCGTCGCGCACGACGGCACCCTCGCCGCCCACGATCTCGACGAAGTCCGACTCGGGCTTCGCCGGATCGGCGAACGGATGCAGGAATGGATGCGGGGACGAGCTGCTCATCACCTCCTCATTCTGACAGCCACACCGCCGGTCGGCCGGGGCGTTCGCAGAACCCCGGTCGGCGCGTACATGCCACCAGTAGGCTCGCGGCATGAGCGTTTCGGCGATCGTGCTGGCAGCTGGCGAGGGGACGCGGATGCGGTCGAGCCGACCCAAACCGCTCCACATGATCTGCGGCCGAGCGATGGTCCTCCACGTCATCCACGCGCTCGAGAAGCTGGCGCCCGAACGCACTGCGATCGTCGTCGGTCACGGCGCCGAGCAGGTCACCAAGAAGGTCCAGTCGATGGCGCCGGCGTGGGCGAACGTGGCCTTCGTCGAACAGATCGAGCAGAACGGCACCGGCGACGCCGCGTCGATCGGGATGACCGCGTTCGACGGCGACGACTACGACGACGAGTCGACCATCCTCGTCCTCCCCGGCGACACCCCGCTGCTGCAGCCCGACACCCTCGACGAACTCGTCGCCACCCACGTCGCGAACGGCAACGCAGCAACGCTGCTCACGTCGGTGATGGACGATCCAACCGGCTACGGCCGCGTCGTGCGCGGACGCGACGGTCAGGTCCAGCGCATCGTCGAACAGCGTGACGCCTCCCCGGACGAGCTCGACGTCGACGAGGTCTGCACGTCGATCTACGCGTTCCGCCGCGACCTGCTCGGTCCGGCGTTGCGGACGCTCACGACCGACAACGCCCAGGGGGAGTACTACCTGACCGATGTCATCGCCGCGCTCGCCGAGATGGGCCACCGGGTCGGGTGCGTCCAGGCGCCGGCCGCCGAGACCCAAGGGGTCAACGATCGCTGGCAACTCGCGCTCGCCGAACGCGAGCTCCGGGCCCGCACCAATCGCCGGTGGCTGCTCAACGGCGTGACGATGCTCGACCCGCGCCAGACCTTCATCGACGTCAACGTCACGATCGGGCGCGATGTCACGATCTATCCCGGCACGATCCTCCAGGGCACGACCGCGGTGGGCGACGGCTGCGAGATCGGACCCGACGCCCAACTCGTCGACTGCGCGGTCGGCGCCGGCGCCAAGATCGTCCACGCGGTCGGTCATGACGCCGAGGTCGGCACCGGCGCGGTCGTCGGCCCGTACGCCCACCTGCCCGCCGGCTCGTCGGTCGCTTCGGAAAGTGTCACCGGCGCGTTCTACACTGCGCCCGCGGGCTGACGGGCGTCGACACCGGTCGACGCGGCCGGGAGAGGATCATCCATCATGGAAAAGGTCACCACCAAGCGACTCGCGCTCTACACCGGGCGCACGCATCCCGAGCTGGCGCAGGAGGTGGCGACCCATCTCAACATCGAGCTGGGCAACGCCAACTTGGTCGAGTTCGCGAACGGCGAGGTGCGGTGCAGCTTCGGCGAGTCGGTCCGCGGCACCGATGTGTTCGTGATGCAGACCCACTTCGGCGTCGACGGTCGGTCCGTGAACGACTCGATCATGGAGCACCTGATCATGATCGACGCTGCGTCGCGGGCCTCGGCCAAGCGGATCACCGCCGTCTGCCCGTTCTACGGCTACGCCCGCCAGGACCGCAAGGCAGCCGGTCGTGAGCCGATCACGGCTCGGTTGGTCGCCGACATGTTCAAGGAGGCGGGCGCGAAGCGGATGATCTCGATCGACCTGCACTCCGGCCAGATCCAGGGGTTCTTCGACGGCCCGGTCGACCACCTGACCGCGATGCCGGTGTTGGAGGACTACGTCCGACAGAACGCGACCAAGCCGGTGATCGTGTCGCCCGATGCGGGCCGGATCAAGGTCGCCGAGCGAATGGCGCAGCACCTCGGTCCCGACGCCGACCTCGCGTTCATCTACAAGCGCCGTCCGAAGGGCTCGACGAACGTGGCCGAGGCCGCCGAGGTGTTGGGCGACGTCGCCGGTCGGACCTGCGTGCTCACCGACGACATGATCGACACCGCGGGCACGATCGTCGCCGCCGCGGAGCTGCTCAAGAAGCGCGGCGCCAAGGAGGTCTGGGCGATGGCGACCCACGGGCTGCTGTCCGGCCCGGCCGTCGACCGCCTGAAGAACGCCCCGATCGAGCGGCTCGTGTTGACCAACTCGCTGCCGCTGCCGCCCGAGAAGCAGCTGCCGAACGTCGAAGTGCTCACCGTCGCCCCGCTGATCGCCGAAGCCCTCGGCGCCGTCTTCGACGACACCAGCGTGAGCGACATCTTCGACGGCGAAAACCTCGCCTGACCCATCGCCACGCGGCGACCACCCCCACCCCACCGCACCCCGAAGTTCGCGAAGCTCGCGAATTGTGGCGGATCGTGACGCTCACCGTCACGATCCGCCACAATTCGCGCTCGGGGAGGGATCCGGTTTCCCGTCTGCGGGTTTCACGACCCCCTGTGGAGCGTGCTCACTCCAGCCCTGCTCCAGCTCGCTGCACGCCAGTTCGGCGTGATCGGGCGTCGACAACTCGCCGAACTCGGCCTTTCGACCGCGCAATTGTCGCGGGCACGTCGATCCGGCGTCGTCGTCGATCTCACCAGCCGAACGGTGCGCCTCCGCTCGGCCCCCGACACGTTCCTGGCCCGATGTACAGCGGTGTCGCTCCACCTCGATGATCGAGGTTTCCTCGCCGGTTCGACCGCTGGACGTCTGCACGGCCTGCGCGAGATGGCGCCCCACCCGATCTCCGCGCTCGTCCCTGCGGGAGACCGGCCCCGGCTTCCCGACTGGGTCGCAGTGCGTCGCACGAGCTGGTACGAGGCCGGGCGAGATCGGCGCCGTCTGCCGGGCGGCGCGATTGCCGCTGAACCCCACCGGATGCTGTACGACCTGGCGGCCCGGCTCGACGACCGACGGTTTCGACGCGCCGCAGAGGACTGCTGGCATCTCGGCCTCGTGACACCTCGGTCGGCTGCGGCATACCTCTCCCACCATCGACAGATGGGCAAGAACGGAACGTTGCGGATGGAGCGTTGGTTGGAACTCGCCCTCGATCAGCGTCGTCCCGCCGAGAGTGGGCTCGAACTCGACCTGATCGACGCCGTGCGGGCGGTCGGTCTCCCCGAACCGGTCCGCCAGCACCACCTCGATCTGCCCAACGGCACACAGATCCGGGTCGACCTCGCGTGGCCCACAGTTCGCTTGTGCGTCGAACCGGGCCACAGCTGGTGGCACGGTGGCGACGCGGCAATGCGCCGAGACAACGAGCGCCGGCTCGGAGCGCTCGCCATCGGGTGGGAAACCATCCAACTCGACGAGTCGTTGCGTCGAGATCCAGCGGCTGCGGCGGCGATGATCAGGGCTGCCTACCAACAACGAGCCGCGCTGCTCGAGGGCTCCTCCAGACCCGCCGCGTCGTAGCAGCAGGCTCCAGACGCTCCGACCGAGGCGAATTGTGGCGGATCCTGACGGTCAGCGTCACGATCCGCCACAATTCGCGCGACCGGGAGGCACGGCGTTCGCGCACCGGGAGGCACGGCGGGCGGCACCGGGCCGCACCGCGCCGCACAGGGCGGTTGAGGAGGGAGACGACGCCGATAGCGTTGCTCGCTGCTGTATTTCGACCGGTGGCACTTGACGATGACCCGATTCGTCAGGCACCCGCCGCACACGTTTGGACACCACCACCATGACCGAGACCATTCTCAACGCAACCACCGGCCGGCCCACGGGCAGCTCCTCGTCGCGCCGCCTCCGCAGCGAGGGCCACATCCCGGCCGTCGTGTACGGGCTCGGCATGGACCCGCTCAGCATCTCCGTCGATCGTCGTGAACTCCGCGCCGCCGTGTCCGGCAGCGCCGGGCTCAACACGATCCTCGACCTCACGATCGACGGCGAGATGTACCCGTCGATCATCAAGGACGTCCAGCGCCATCCGGTACGGCTGAACATCGAGCACCTCGACTTCATCCAGGTCGACCTCAACGCCCAGATCGTGGTGCGGATCCCGATCCACCTCACCGGCACCGCGAAGGAAGTCAACGACAACAACGGCCTGATCGACCAGATCATGACCGAGCTCGAGATCTCGACGACCCCGCGCAACATCCCCGACGAGATCGTCTACGACGTCTCCGACATGGACATGGACTCGACCGTCACCGTCGCCGACCTCACGATCCCGCCCGGTGTCGAGGCCACCTCCGATTCCGAATCCACGGTCATCACCGTGTCGATCATGCGCACCCCCGTCCTCGACGAGGAGGCCGCCGAGGCCGAGGCCGCTGCCGCCGAGGCCGCCGAGGGCGAAGACGGCGAGGGTGGCGAGGGCGGCGACGACGCCGCTGCCGCCGACGACTCGGGCGAGTGATCCGACCGAACGAACACGCACGATCCGACGCGTCCCGGCGCGTCGGATCGTGCCGTTTTCGGACCGGATCGACCGCTGATGGGCCTGTTCGGCCGCGAGGGCAAGGGTGCGCCGTTCGACTGGCTCGTCGTCGGGCTCGGGAACCCCGGGGAGAAGTACGCCAACACGCGCCACAACGTCGGCGAGGACGCGCTCCGGCTGCTCGCCGAGCGGCGCGGCGTCACCCTCAAGGGCGGTCGGGACAACGCGCTGCTGGCCGAGACCCGGTTTCCCGGCCCTGGCGGCAACGACCAGCGCACGGCGCTCGCGTTCCCGATCACGTTCATGAACGAGTCGGGTCGAGCCGTCGGGGCGCTGGTGCGACGGTTCCGGATCGAATCCCCGGAGCAGATCATCGTGATCCACGACGAGCTCGATCTCCCTCCGGGCGAGATGAAGATCAAGGTCGGGGGCGGGCTCGCCGGCCACAACGGCCTCCGCTCGATCACGCAGCACCTGAAGACCCAGGACTACATCCGGGTTCGCATCGGGGTCGGCAAGCCCGACAGCGCACACGTCGGCAGAGTGCACGTGCTGGCCAAGATCCCCAAACGCCAACGCGAGGTCCTCGACGTTGCGATCGTCGCAGCGGCAGACGCGGTCGAGACGATCATCTCCGACGGCGTCGACGCGGCGATGCAACGCTTCAACACCCGCCGCTGACACCCCAGATGTTCGCGTCAATCGGTGCCTGACACCGATTGACGCGGTTCAATGGGCGCAGTGACCGATCTGCGCCACGACGAACTCCGATCGGCCGCGCACCACGGCGAGCCCGCCGCCCCCGACGACGAGGACCCGACACTTCCGACCGGGGCACCGCTGCGTTCCCTCGCTCCCCTGCTGCGCGACGAGCCCGGCCTCACCCGGGCATTCGGCGAGCCCGACGCCCGGCTCGCCGTCGTCGAAGTCGCCCGTCCGATCTCCATCGCCGCCCTCGCCACGCTCTCGAACCGCCGCCCGCTGCTCGTCGCCTGCCCGACCGGCACGATGGCGCGCCAACTCCACGACGACCTCGCCCAGTTCCTCGACGAGGACGAACTCGCCCTGTTCCCCGGCTGGGAGACCCTGCCGTTCGAGCGGGTCAGCCCGAACGTGGAGACGATGGGCCAGCGACTCGACGTCCTCTGGCGCCTGCGCGATCCCGCCCGGACACCGAAGGTCATCGTCGCCGGGGTGCGTGGGCTCCTGCAGAAGCTCGGACCCGGTGCGATGGACGTCGAACCGGTCGTCGTGCGGCCCGGCGGCGAAGTCGACCCGGATCGGCTCGCCGAGACGCTCGTCAGCTTCGGTTACCGCCGCGAGGAAGTCGTCGAGCACCGCGGCGAGTTCGCCCGGCGCGGCGCGATCGTCGACGTCTACCCGGCACGGGCAGACGCTCCGATCCGCATCGATCTGTGGGGCGACGAGGTCGAGCGGCTCACGCGCTTCAGCGTCAACGACCAGCGTTCGACCGTCGACCTCCCCGAGGTCCGCATCTTCCCGGCACGCGAGCTCACCCCGACGCCGGACGTCCGCGAGCGAGCAGCCGCGCTGGTCGAGACCGAGCCGTGGGGCCGCGAGCAGTGGGAGCGTCTGGCCGACGGGAACCACTTCGACGGGATGGAGTCATGGCTGCCATGGCTCGTCGACGGCAACGACGACGGGTCGGCGGCAACGCTGATCACCGACGTGCTGCCCGACGACGCGAAGATCGTGCTGATCGAGCCGCGCCGGATGCGCGACCGCGCCGCCGATCTGATCGCAGAAGAGGACGACCTCGCCCGCACGCTCGCATCCACCTGGGCGCGCGACCCCGACAAGACGTTCCCGCGGTTGCACGCCGAGCCCGACGTCCTGCTCACCGCCGCCGGTTCGTTCTGGTCGATCGACTCGACGCCCGAGTCCCCCGACACGCCGGTCGTCTCTGCGATGGGCTGGGGACCGGTCGTCGGTGACGGCTCCGGCCTCACCGAGCGCCTCCGGGATCTGCTCGCCGACGGCTACCGAGTCGTGGTGGCCGCCGACGGCCCCGGGTCGACCCGCCGCCTGAAGTCGTTGCTGCTCGACCAGGGTCTCGACTTCACGATCATTCCCGGCGAGCCCGACGAGCTGCCGACCGGGGGGTCGATCGTCGTCGCTCCGCTCCACCGCGGCGTCACCCTGCCGAACGCGAAGGTGGCGATCGTCGCCGAGTCCGACCTCACCGGCCGCCGGCGCGCCCACCGGCGCGCCCGCGCCCGCAAGCGCGGCGAGACCGCGAGCACGTTCGAGGACCTGAAGACCGGCAGCTACGTCGTGCACCATCAGCACGGGGTCGGGCAGTACGAGGGCATGGTCAAGCGGGCGATCGGCGGCGTCGAGCGCGACTACCTGCTCGTCGCGTACAAGGGCGGCGACAAGCTGTACATCCCGTCGGACCAGATCGACTCGATTCGTCAGTACGTCGGCGGCGAAGCCCCGAAGCTGCACAAGCTCGGTGGATCCGATTTCGCCAAGACGAAGAGCCGGGTCAAGTCCGAGGTCCGCCAGGTCGCGCAGGAACTCGTGCTGCTCTACCAGCAGCGCATCACCGCCGAGGGCCACCGGTTCGCGCAGGACACGCCGTGGCAGGCGGAGATGGAGGAGGCCTTTCCGTTCGTCGAGACGCCGGATCAGCACAAGGCGATCATCGACATCAAGGCCGACATGGAGCGCGAGTTCCCGATGGATCGCCTCGTGTGCGGCGACGTCGGCTTCGGCAAGACCGAAATCGCGATTCGCGCTGCGTTCAAGGCGATCCAGGACGGCAAGCAGGTGGCGGTGCTCGCCCCGACGACGCTGCTCGCAACGCAGCACGGGAACACGTTCGCCGACCGTTTCGCCGGCTACCCGATCCGCGTCGAGGTCCTGTCCCGCTTCCTGACGCCGGCCCAGGCCAAGCAGGTGATCGCCGACGTCAAGTCCGGCGAGGTCGACTGTGTGATCGGCACGCACCGCCTGCTCGCCGCCGACATCAACTTCAAGGATCTCGGGCTGCTCGTCGTCGACGAGGAACAACGCTTCGGCGTGCAGCACAAGGAGAAGATGAAGAAGATGAAGACGAACGTCGACGTCCTCACGCTCTCCGCGACCCCCATCCCCCGAACGCTCGAGATGAGCCTCGTCGGCATCCGCGATCTCTCGCTGCTCCAGACCCCTCCGGCCGAACGCCAACCGATCCTGACCTACGTCGGCGAGTACGACGAACGCGGTCGCGGTCGAGGCGATCCGGCGTGAACTCCTCCGCGAGGGCCAGGTCTTCTGGGTCCACAACCGCGTGCGCTCGATCGAGACGAGCGCGCAACGCCTTCGCCAACTCGTGCCCGAGGCACGCATCGCCGTCGCCCACGGACAGATGGACGAGGGCACCCTCGAACAGGTCGTCCAAGACTTCTGGGACGGCGAGTTCGACGTGCTCGTGTGCACGACGATCATCGAGTCGGGCATCGACATGCCCGCCGTCAACACCCTCGTCGTGGAGCGCGCCGACCTGCTCGGACTGGGACAGATGCACCAGATCCGTGGACGCGTCGGCCGCTCAGGACAGCGGGCGTACGCCTACCTCTTCCATCCGGTCGACAAGGTCCTCACCGAGGAGGCCTACGAGCGGCTGCGCACGATCGGCGAGTCGACCGAGCTCGGCTCGGGGTTCAAGATCGCGATGCGCGACCTCGAGATCCGCGGCGCCGGCTCGCTGCTCGGCGAGTCGCAGTCGGGCCACATCGCCGCCGTCGGCTATGACCTCTACTGCCAGATGGTGACCGAGGCGGTCAGCGAGATGAAGGGCGAGCCGGCTCCGAACAAACCGCCCGAGATCAAGCTCGACGTGCCGACCGACTCGTTCCTGCCGCCCGACTACGTCGAGAAGGAGGAGCTGCGACTCGAGGCCTACCGCCGCCTCGCCGACGTCACCACCGACGCGCAGGTCGACGACATTCGCACCGAGTGGGAGGACCGCTACGGGCCGCTCCCGGCACCGGCGGCGTCCCTCCTCCAGGTGGGTTACCTCCGCGCCGAGTGCCATCGACTCGGCATCCGCGACTTGCAGATCACGTCGAGCGATGCCCGCATCCAGCCGATCGAACTGGCGATGAGCGCGACGATTCGCCTGCGGCGGCTCTCCAAGGGCGCGAAGTACAAAGAGGACCTGCAGCAACTCGTCGTGCCGCTCCCACGACGCGACGACCCGGCCACCTACCTCGTGCGCTTCCTCCGCGACCTCGTCCCGGTCGACTGATCACTCATGGCGCGCACCCCATCGCGCCGCAATGCAACGGATAGCGTGCAGCGGGTGAATCGCCGACTGATGACGATCCTGCTCCCGCTCGCGGCCGCCTCGCTCACCGCGGGCTGCACCACCTTCTCCGACGCCGACGCCGTCGCCCGAGTCGGCGACACCGAACTCAGCGAGGACCAGCTCGACGAGCTGCTCGACGAGCAACAGTTCCCCGAGGAAGCACGCAGCGACCTGACCCTCGTCCGCCCGGTGATCTCCGGCTGGATCGAGCAGACCGCGATCGAGAACGGCCTGTTCGGCCCCGAGGTCCTCGAAGCGATTCCCGAAGCGGACCTCCTCGCGCTGTACGACGAGGGCATCGCCGCGTCGGGCGTGGCCTGTGTCGACCTGATGGTCGCCGAGAGTCCCGAGGCCGGCGAAGTCGCCGCCGAGCGCCTGCGCGACGGCGAAGCGTTCGCCGATGTCCTCGCCGACGTCAACATCGACCCCGACCTCGCCGCGGTCGGCGGTGAAGTCGGATGCTTCGACAGCAGTCAGTTCGCCGGCGTCGACCCGCTGCCGCCGGAGGTCGTTGCGCTGTTCTCCGTGAACGCGGCGGATCCGTTCGCGTCCGCACCCTCGCCCAACCCCGACGGCAGCGCTGCGGCACTCGTCATCGCCCACCGCGGTGCCGACGAGATCCCGAGTGCCGACGTCGAACAGGTGCTTCAGACTGATCCGCCAGCTCGGCGCCGTGAGTGTGGTGGTCGCCGACCTCGACATCTACGTCGCCTCACGCTACGGCACCTACGACCTGGCGAGCACCAGCGTCATCCCGCTCGGCTGAGCTCGATGACATCGGATCGCCCGTCGATCACCGTCGTCGGCCTGGGCCCGGGCCATCCGGACCACGTCACCACCGACACCCTCGCCACGATCGAGCGAATCCCGCGCCGGCACCTGCGGACCGCGATTCATCCATCCGCCCATCTCGTCACCGACGCGGTCGGCGGCGCGATCGCCCACGACGACCTCTACGACGATGCCGACACCTTCGAGGAGGTGTACACCCGGATCGTCGACCGCCTGGTGGCCGACGCCCGGGACCACGGCACGATTCTGTACGCCGTGCCCGGGTCGCCGCTCGTGCTCGAACGAACGGTCAGACTGCTCTCGCAACGTTGTCCGGCGCAGGACATCGATCTCGACGTGCGACCGGCGATGTCGTTCCTCGACGTCGCGTGGGCTCGGCTCGGCATCGATCCGGTCGAGGAACGTGTCCGGCTGATCGACGGCCACGATTTCGCTGCGGCCGCAGCCGGCGAGACCGGCCCGCTGCTGGTCGCCCACACACATGCGAACTGGGTCCTCAGCGACATCAAGCTGGCGGTCGAGGATGCGGCCGGCGACGAGTCCGTCACGATCCTGCACGCGCTCGGTACCGCCGACGAGCGGATCGTCGACACGACCTGGGCCGACATGGACCGTGCGATCGACGCCGACCATCTCACCTCGATCTACGTGCCACGCCTGGCCGCGCCCGTCGGCCGCCACTACGTCCGCTTCCACGAGCTGGCTCGGACGCTGCGCGAGCGGTGTCCGTGGGACATCGAACAGACTCACGAATCGCTGATCCCGTATCTGCTCGAGGAGACCTACGAGGTGATCGATGCGCTGCAGGCGCTGGCCGATCCCGAACGCGCCGACGATCCCACGGTCGACGACGATCTGGTGGAGGAACTCGGCGACCTCCTCTACCAGATCGAGTTCCATGCCGTGATCGCCGAACAGCAGGGGCGCTTCACGATCGCCGACGTCGCCGAGGGCATCCACGACAAGCTCGTCCGCCGACACCCGCACGTGTTCGGCGACGTCGCCCTCGACGGAGCCGACGAGGTGCTCGCCAACTGGGACGAGATCAAACGGGTCGAGAAGGGACGCACCTCGGTGTTCGACGGGATTCCCCGGTCGCTGCCGTCGCTGAGCTACGCCGCGGCGGTGGGACGCAAGGCGTCGAAGGTCGGGTTCGACTGGCCCGACGTCTCCGGTGCGCTGCCGAAGGTGCGCGAGGAAACCGACGAACTGACCGAGGCGATCGAGTCGGGCGAACACGGCCACACCGTCGCCGAACTCGGCGACCTCTTGTTCGCGGTCGTCAACGTCGCCCGCCACGTCGCCGTCGATCCCGAGCTCGCACTACGCGCCGCGTCGGACAAGTTCCGCGCGCGGTTCGAGGGTGTGGAGCGCTTCGCCGTCGACGACGGGATCGACCTGCGCTCCGCCGAGTTGCACGTCCTCGACGCGCTCTGGGACCGCGTCAAGGCATCGGAGCGCTGACGCCGGGGCGTGGGCGAACGCCCACGTCGCTCAGGACGCCGGTGGGGGCGGCGGCGACGACGAGTCCGCCGGGGCGCCCGGTGGTGGTGGCGGTACCGCTGAGGGCGGCGGCGGGGGCGGTGGTGCCGCTGTCGCAGCGAATTCGACCGGCGGACCGACGGGTCGGGGAAGTGCACCGACGTCGGACCGTGCCACCGACGGCGACTGGCGAACCTGCTGGTCGTGCTGGATCCGTTGATCCGCCAGGAAGTTGTGCTTCTCGGCGAGCGACTCCGACGCATCGGCGATGAGCGTGCTGGCATCGGTGATCGCGATCGTGACGATGAGTTCGAGGAGCGCTGCGAGCGCGAGGTACGCCGGCGATTCGACCGAATCGGTCGGTTTCGGCGGTTTCGACCAGCGTCGGCAACCCGCCGAGCCCCTGGATGTGCACCAGCAGGACCACACAGAGCGCCCAGGACAGCCGCAGCGGACTGCGTCGTGCGCCGACCGCGACGGCCGACCGTTCGAGCAGGAAGAACGGCACGTACAACACGGCCGCCTGCAGCGCGAACCCCACGACCACGGAGGTGATCTGGTTCTCGTCGGCGTAGCGGTCCGAGAGGTACCAGATTCCCCACGCAGCAGCCGGCCACGACAGCGCGGCGAGCAACGGGTTGCGGCGACGACCACTGGCCAGGCGCGCATTGAAGACCGTCAGGAACGACCAGAGGCTGGCCAGGCCGACCAGGCCGACGGCGAGCATCCGTTCGAGCGATTGCAGACCCTCGAGGGCGGTCCAGGCCCGCACCCGCTGGGCTGGAACGAGCGCTCCGTCCGCGGTCTCTCGCCAGAACAGGAACATCACCAGCGCACCGACGACGCTGACGAGCGCGAGCGCAGCGATCGCTGTCATCATCGCCAGCCGCACGATCGAGTGTCCCGGCACGAGGCGGATCCGCTTGCGGATGTCGAGCGGTTTCGCCGGGCGGGCGTCAGCACGCAGCAGCCGAGCGAACACTCCCATTCGGCCACGACCCACGCCCGTCCGGCCGATGCCGGCGCGTCGGTCGTACGCCAACTGGACGGCGTCCTCGACCACACGCCCACCGCGCCAGGCGAGCACGAGCAGGATCAGCACGGGAGGAATCGCGACGATGCCGAGCGCCCAGGCGGGCGCGAATCCGTCGAAGTCATCGCCGTACGCCCCGCCGGCACGCAATCCGATGAGGGTCATGCTCCCGGCGATCGCGAGCGCCAACGGCACCCAGATCCACCGAGCCAGCGCACCGGTGACCGCGCCGAGCCGACGCATCACCGCGGACAGCATGAAGAGCGGACGGTACGAGACGAACATCGCGACGATCACCGCGCCGCACGCGACCGCCAGGGGCACGGTCGATGTCGACTCGGCCTCGGGCGTGTTGAGCTTCAGCTCCAGGTAGGCGGTGGCGCCGACCGCGGCCGCCGTGACGAGCAGCGGCATCGCCCACGCTGCCGCAACGGCGTTCGGCGACGGCGCCTCGGTCGTGCGACCGGCCGCCAGGAGTCGGCGCGCGTTCTCGACGACGAGCCACGTCCACCCGACGGTGCCGGCCGCAGCGACGAGCGCGAGGAACAGTTCGATCCACGACAGCATGCTGATCCGGTCTTCGCCGTTCATCCCGCGTGCGATCTGGAAGCCCGCGAGCCCGAAGGCGACCGCAGCGGACAACACCGTGATGGCGAGGACCGGGGTGGTCGGGAGCCGTTCGGGAACCGCCGGCGCCGACGTGGCCTTGAGCGGCGGTTCGACCGTGATCAACTCCCGTTCGGGCACCAGAAGACCACCGGGTGCCCCGACACCGGACATGTCGGAACCGCGAAGATCGAGTTCGGTCACGGTCAGGTGATCGGCAAGTTTTCGTCACGCCTTGAGTCATTGGTCACGAAACCTCCCACCCGTCCACGGTCGGCGCGCCACACTGGCCCCATGCGCCTGCAGATCGCGAGCCCCTCCGCCCACCCCTCGATCGCCGGCCTGCCGTTCGCCGAGCGACTCGACGACTGGTCGCTCCCCGACATGCACGGCGTCCTGGGACTCCACCGCCACGTCGTGCGCCTGATCGAACTCGACGGGACCAGCTATGTCATCAAGGAATTGCCCGACGAGCTGGTGCATCGTGAATACCGCTTGCTGCGCGAACTCGACGACAACGGGCTGCCGACGGCCGAGGTCGTCGCTGCGGTCACGGGCAAGGAGGACCGCGTCGACGGGATGCTCGTGACGCGCCACCTCGACTACTCGATCCCCTATCGCACGCTGCTCTCGGGGCGCGGGCTCACCATCCCGTACCTCGGCGAACGCGTCCTCGACTCGCTCGTCGTGCTCCTCGTCCGGCTGCACCTCGCCGGCTTCTTCTGGGGCGACTGCTCGCTGTCGAACACGCTGTTTCGACGCGACGCCGGCGCGCTCTCGGCCTACGTGATCGACCTGGAGACCGGCGAGAAGTACGACCGGCTCTCGGACGGCCAGCGTCGACTCGATCTGCAGGTCGCCACCGAAAACGTCGCGGGTGGGCTCCTCGACCTCCAAGCCGGCGGACGACTGAAGGAGGACATCGACCCGATGGACGTGGCACTGCAGATCGGCGACCGCTACGACCGCCTCTGGGACGAGCTCACCGCTGCGCAGGAGTTCGCACCCGGCGAGACGTTCCTGATCGACCAGCACCTGCAGCGCTTGCACGAACTCGGCTTCGACGTCGAGGAGATGGACATCGTCGACGATCCGGGTGGTGGACGCCTCCGCTACATCCCACGGGTCGTCGAGCACGGATTCCATTCCGAGCACCTCAAGAACCTCACCGGCCTCGAGACCACCGAGAACCAGGCTCGCCGCCTGCTCGACGACATCCGAGCATTCGGCCACCAGCTCCACCTCGAACGCCAGGCCAAGGTCGACGCCGGGCTCCCCACGGCCTACGGCGCCGGGACACGGCCCCTGCCCGAGAACGTGGTGGCCGTGCGCTGGCTCGACGATCGATTCGAACCGCTGATCGCCCGGATCCCGCCCGAGCTGTTCGCCAAGCTCGAAGCCGCGGAGATCTACCACCAGCTGCTCGAACACCGGTGGTTCCTCTCCGAGAACGCCACCGTCGACGTTCCGCTGGAGGACGCGCTCGACTCATACATCGACAACGTGTTGGCGTCGGCGCCCGACGAGGTCACGATCTCACGGCACACCTCTGATTCTTCCGCGGATGAATCGGATACGTTCGTCGGGTATGAGTGAGATCATCGGCATCACCGGACGCGAGATTCTCGACAGCCGCGGCAATCCGACGGTGGAGGTCGACGTCCTGCTCGATTCCGGGGCGGAAGGCCGAGCGGCCGTTCCCTCCGGCGCCTCGACCGGCGAACACGAGGCGGTCGAGCTGCGCGACGGCGGGGAGCGCTTCGGCGGCAAAGGCGTCCTGTCCGCCGTGGGCTTCGTCAACGACGAGATCTCCGACGAGCTGATCGGCTACGACGCCCTCGACCAGCGGCTGATCGACCGCGTCATGATCGACCTCGACGGCACCGACAACAAGGCCCGGCTCGGGGCGAACGCGGTGCTCGGCACGAGCCTGGCGGTCGCGAAGGCCGCGGCGATCGAACTCGACATGCCGCTCTACCAGTACATCGGCGGACCGAATGCCCACGTGCTCCCGGTTCCGATGATGAACGTCATCAACGGCGGCGTGCACGCCGACAACTCGATCGACTTCCAGGAGTTCATGATCATGCCCGTCGGGGCGCCGAGCTTCTCCGAGGCACTGCGGTGGGGTACCGAGACCTACCACGTCCTCAAGTCGGTGATCGCGGCCCGCGGCCTGTCGACGGCGGTCGGCGACGAAGGTGGCTTCGCGCCGAACCTCGATTCGAACGAAGAGGCGATCACGGTGCTGATCGAGGCGATCGAGCAGGCCGGGTTCACCCCCGGTGACGACATCGCGATCGCGCTGGATCCCGCCGTCTCGGAGATCTTCGAGGACGGGGCATACCAACTGAAGGGCGAGGGCAAGGTGCTGAGCCCGGCCGAGATGTCGGCGTACTGGACCCGTCTGGTCGACACGTACCCGATCGTGTCGATCGAGGACGCGATGGACGAGAACGACTGGGACGGCTGGGCCACGCTGACCGCGGCGGTCGGTGACCGTGTGCAGTTGGTCGGCGACGACCTGTTCGTGACCAACTCGACGCGCCTCCAGACCGGCATCGACACGTCGGTGGCGAACTCGATCCTGATCAAGGTCAACCAGATCGGCTCGCTCACCGAGACCCTCGACACGGTGGGGCTCGCCACGCGCCACGCCTACACCTCGGTGATGAGCCACCGCTCGGGTGAGACCGAGGACTCGACCATCGCCGACCTCGCGGTGGCGACCAACTGCGGCCAGATCAAGACCGGCGCCCCGGCCCGCTCCGATCGCGTCGCCAAGTACAACCAACTGCTGCGGATCGAGTCGATGCTCGGCGACGCCGCCGAGTACCGCGGCCGCGCCGCCCTCGCCCCCCTCCGCTGACACCCGACCCGGAACGGGTGTCCGACACCCGCAACAGCTCGACCTCGACCAGAGGTCGAAAGTCTCGGAGATGACCGTCGAACGGGTCCCGACGCTGCCAGAATGTCGCCGTGCCCCGTTCGAAGACGACCTCGATCCCGCGCCCCGCGGACGTCAAGGCCGCCGACAGCGGCCGGTCGCGCCTCGGCGACTTCACCCGCCCGATCCCGATCGAGAAGCGGATCTCGCGACGCCCACGAGTGGCGATGGTCACCGGGCTGTTCGCACTCGGCATCGTCGCCGCAATCGCCTTCGCCGTGTTCGTGCTCCCGATCGGCACCTGGCGCGCGCAGGACATCGACCTCGAACAGCGCCAGGCGCAGCTCGAAGAACTCCAGCGGGTGAACAACGAACTCCAGGCCGAAACCATGCGGCTCGACACCGCGGACGGCATCCGTGAAGCTGCGCGGGAGGATTACGGCTACGTGGACCTCGGCGAAGAACGAGCGACCGTGCTGCCGCTGCCGCCACTGCCGACCGACCTCCCCGACGGGTGGCCGTACAACGTCGTCACCGAGATCATCGACGCCCGGACCGCCGGGCCCTGAGCGTCCACCGGCCGCGCCACCGGAGTCGGACCTCGGCTCACGGCTCACCGGGCCGCTGCCGGCGGGGTTAAGGTCGCCCGCGTGACGCCGAGCGATGTCAGCACCGCCCTCTCCGCCCAGGGCTACCTTCCCGACGACGGCATCTCGACGTCGGTCTTCCTCGCGATGACCCTCGAGCGTCCGCTCCTGCTCGAAGGCGAGGCCGGGGTCGGCAAGACCGAACTGGCCAAAGCCCTCAGCGCCGCCACCGGCGGCGAACTGATCCGCCTCCAGTGCTACGAGGGCATCGACGTCGCCCAAGCCGTGTACGACTGGGACTACTCGCGCCAACTCCTGCACCTGCGCGCTGCAGAGGCCACCGGCGAGACGTCGTCGATGACCGCCGATGCGCTCGAAGCCGAGCTCTACGGCGAACGGTTCATGATCAAACGCGCCCTGCTGCGTGCGATCGAGGCCGTCGAGGGCCCACCGCCGGTGCTGCTCATCGACGAGGTCGACCGCGCCGACGACGAATTCGAGGCCTACCTCCTCGAGATCCTCTCCGATTTCCAGGTCACGGTTCCCGAGGTCGGCGTCTTCCGAGCCGAACGACCCCCGCTCGTCGTGCTCACCTCGAACCGCACCCGCGACGTCCACGACGCCCTCAAGCGCCGGTGTCTCTACCACTGGGTCGAGCACCCGGGCTTCGAGCGCGAAGTCGCGATCGTCAAGCTCCGCGTCCCCGCGGTCGACGACGGGCTGGCCCGCCAGGTGGCGGCGGCGGTCGAGGCCCTCCGCGAGCTCAACCTCTACAAGCCACCCGGGGTCGCCGAGACGATCGACTGGGCCAACGCGCTCGGACGCCTCGGTGCAACGCAGCTCGACGAGGAGCTCGTCACCAACACCCTCGGGACGGTCCTCAAGTACCGCGAGGATCACCAGCGCGTCGATCAGCACGGGGTCGCCGCCGTCGTCAAGCAGGCCTTCGAGAAGGGGCTGCTGCACGGGTGAGCTGGGCCCCGCCGTCGACCGACGACCGGGCCCTGCCCCAGCGCAGCGACCCGGCCGAGATCGCCGTCGCCTTCACGCGCGTGCTGCGCGGCGCCGGGCTGCGGGTGCCGTCGAGCTCGACACACACGTTCGCCGAAGCGTTGTGCGCCGTCGGCCTCGAGGAGCGCGCCGGCGTGTACTGGTCCGGTCGGGCCACACTCGCGAGACGTCCCGAGGACATCGAGGTGTACGACCGAGCGTTCGCCGTGTTCTTCGACGCGCGGCGCTCGACCGCCGAGCCCGAGGAGGACGAACCGCTCTCGATCACGATCGCCGTCGACAGCGACGACGAGGCCGACGACGGTGGCGAGTCCGGCGAGGCCAATGACGACCCCACCATCGAGCTGCGGTTCTCGACGACCGAAGTGCTGCGCCACAAGGACTTCGCGCAGTACAGCCCCGACGAACTCGTGCACGCGCACGACCTGATGGCCAGCCTGCGACTGGTCGGGTCCCCCAGGTCCTCGCTGCGACTCGGCCCCGCCCGGCGCTCGACCATCCGGCCCGACATCCGCCGCACGATGCAGGCTGCGATCCGCTCCGGCGGCGAACCCATCGAACGCCACTTCCGCCAACCCCGCACCCGCCTTCGACGGCTCGTGCTCCTGCTCGACGTGAGCGGCTCGATGGAGCCGTACGCTCGGGCGCTGCTCCGCTTCGTGCACGCCGCCGTCGCCGGCCGCCAGAAGGTCGAGGCCTTCGCCCTCGGCACCCGGCTGACGCGCATCACCCGCGAGCTGAACAGCCGCGACCCCGACGTGGCGCTCGCCGCGGCGTCCGAGCGGGTCATCGACTGGAGCGGCGGAACCCGGCTCGGCGACGGGCTCCGTCAGTTCAACGACGAGTGGGGCATCCGTGGGCTCGCGCGCAACTCGATCGTGGTCGTGCTGTCCGACGGGTGGGACCGGGGCGACCCGGACACGCTCGCCGACCAGATGGAACGCCTCCACCGGGTCACCCACCGCCTCGTGTGGGTGAACCCGCTGAAGGTGACCCCCGGTTACGCGCCTCTCGCCCGCGGGATGGCCGCTGCGCTCCCGCACGTCGACGCGTTCGTCGAGGGGCATTCGGTCGCGGCGATGGAAGAATTGACCCGAGTGATCAGCGCATGAGGAGCACATCGACATGAAGGACCTGCTCGCAGACATCGACCGCTGGCGGCGTGCCGGCGAACGGATCGCCGTCGCCCGCGTGGTCGACATCGAGGGGTCCGGCCCTCGGCTGCCCGGGGCGGCCATGGCGGTCACCGAATCGGGCGAGGTCGCCGGGAGCGTGAGTGGCGGATGCGTCGAGGGCGCGGTCGTCGGCGAAGCGCTGTCGATCCTCGAGGGCACGACCGAACCCCGAGTGGTCACCTTCGGCTACTCCGACGACGAAGCGTTCGCCGTCGGCCTCACCTGCGGCGGCACGATTCACCTCTACATCGAGGAGCTGGCCTGGTGACCGAGATGCCGATCTTCGAGCGGTACGCGGCGCTGCTCGCCGCAGAGGAGCCCGTCGCGCTGGTCACGGTCATCGAGGGAGCCCACGTCGGCGCGAAGTTGCTCGTGACCACCGATGGTGCCGACCCACTCGGCACGCTCGGCCATCCCGAGCTCGACCGAGTCGCCGCTCGCGATGCGCTCGCCGAGCTCGAAGCCGCTCGATCCGGCGTCCGCAGTTACGGCCCGGAGGGCCAGACCACCCCCGAGGACCTCATCGACCAGCCGACGATCCGCGTGTTCGTCGAGTCGCACGCTCCCCCACCGCAGATGTGGATCTTCGGCGCGGTCGACTTCACCGCAGCGCTCGCACGCGTGGCGAAGGTCCTCGGATATCGCGTCACGGTCTGCGACGCACGCGAGGTGTTCGCAACGCGACGTCGGTTCCCGATGGCCGATGCCGTGCGCGTCACCTGGCCGACCCCGATCTTCGAAGAGCTCGGCGCCGAACTCGGGCCCCGCGACGCGGTGTGCATCCTCACCCACGACCCCAAGTTCGACGTCCCGGCGGTCCAGGGTGCGCTGGCGACGCGAGTCGGCTACATCGGCGTGATGGGGAGCCGCAAGACGCACGCCAAGCGGATGGAACGGTTGGCCGACGTGGGCGTCGACGAGGCCGGGATGGAGCGCCTGATGTCGCCGATCGGGCTCGACCTCGGCGCCCGCACGCCCGAGGAGACCGCGGTCAGTATCTGCGCGGAGATCATCGCCCGCCGGACGGGCAAGGGTGTGCCGAGCCTGCGCGACTCGCAGGGGCCGATTCACTCCTAGTCGATGCGCTGCGTGCCGCGCTCGCAGCGCGACACCGCTCAGTCGGACAGGGTGGGGTCGCCGAAGCGCACGCTGCCGCGACGGATCGTGTCGATCTCGACGGTTCGCCCGGTCTGGACCGAGTGCACGATCGCATCGTCGACGCCGAGGTAGAGCATCACGTGACCCGGGTAGTAGACGAGGTCGCCGGCCTTGGCCGCCTCACGGTCGAGCGCTTTCGCCTCGGAGATCTGCGATCCCGACTGGCGGTAGAGCTCGACGCCTGCGCCGGCCCAGGCATAGGTGGTGAGCCCCGAGCAGTCGAAGCCCTCGTTCTCGATGCTGGTGTGGCTGCGGTACGGGACACCGACCTGGGTCAGGGCGCCGAGGACGGCTCGCTGATGGGCGATCGTCGTCGAGCTCCACGCATCGACCATCGCGAGCTCGTCGTAGCCGAGCTGCTGCGCGGTGTAACGAGCCGTGATGGCGCGGTGCCAGGCGAGCGTCTGTTCGGCCTCGACCGAGCCGGTCGCGACGTAGGCGTCGAGCGCGGCGACGGCGGACCGTGCAGCGGTCGTGATCTCGGGGGCGAGCTCGTTGACCGGCAACTCGAGCGACTGGGCAGCGGCGGTGTCGGCATCGATGCCGGCGACCGTCACGACCGCGCCGAGCGACGCGGCCACGACGGCGGCGTTGCGGATGGCTCGGCGGGTACGCGAGATGAGAGAGGGGGTGGTGTGGGTCATGTGTCCGAAGGGAGTCGAGTCGCAGCCGGTGGCCGGGGACGTCGCCATGTCGTTGTGTGACGAACAAGGAACATATCGTCATCAATCCGAAACACTTGAAGCCAAGCGTCCCGGTTTCGACATCTGAACGACATCTTGAGAGACGAATCGTCATCCAGACTGCTCCCATGGTCCGTCGAGCCGACTGGCGAACAGCCCCGTGAGCTGGGGTGGAAGCCGCGCCGCTGACGACACCGTCACCGCGATCGTGCTCGCCGCCGGCGCCGGCTCGCGATTCAGTGACGTCGGTCACAAGTTGACCGCGCGGCTTCCCGCGGCCGGCGAACGTGACGCAGAAACCGTCATCTCGCGCTCCGTCGCCACCGCCGTCCAGGCCGACATCGGCCCCGTCGTGGTCGTCACCGGGCGTCTCAGCGCACACGAACTCGGCCTCGACCGACTCGACGACGATCTGGTCGACACGACCCACAACGCCGAGTGGGGCTCGGGCCAGATGAGCTCGGTGCACGCTGGGCTCGCGGTCGCTCGCCGAGCGGGCAGCTCGATCGCGGTCGTCGGGCTCGGCGACCAGCCCGGCATCGAGGCCTCGGCGTGGCGCGCCGTCGCCGCGGCCGCGAGCCGCACGACGCCGATCGTGGTCGCGACCTACGACGGCCGTCGCGGCAATCCGGTCGCACTCCATCGCTCGATCTGGGATCGCTTGCCGACCCAAGGCGACGAGGGTGCCCGTAGCCTGATGCGGCTTCACCCCGAACTCGTGGGTGAAGTACCGTGCTCGGGTTCACCCGACGACATCGACACCGCAGAGGACCTTCGACGATGGCAGAACAACTGATCAACGAATTCACGGTCAATCGACCGATCGAAGAGGCCTGGCCGATCATCACGAACGTGGAGAAGATCGCCCCGTGCCTACCGGGCGCCGAACTCCAGGAAATCGCGCACGACGACGAGTGGGGCGAGGTCTACCGCGGGGTGGTGAAGGTCAAGCTCGGCGCGATCTCGACGCAGTTCAAGGGCGATGCCCACTTCGTGGAGAAGGACGACGAGAACTACACCACCGAACTCAAGGGCAAGGGCCGCGACACCGGCGGCCGCGGCAACGCGTCCGCGGACATCAAGGCCCACGCCGAGCGCCTCTCCCCCACGAGCACCCGGGTGATCGTCACGACCGATCTGCACATCACCGGCAAGGTCGCACAGTTCGGGCGCGGGATCCTCGGCGACGTGAGCAGCAAGCTCATCGATCAGTTCGCCGACAACCTCAACACGATGATCGACGAAGACGGCATCGATGCCGCTCCGAGCGACGAGTCGCCCGACGCGGCCGGCGAGGACACCGCCGAGATCGAGCGCCCCGGAACCGAGACCGACGCCGACACCAAGAACGAGACCGCCGACGCACCCAAGGTCCGCAAGATCAACGGGCCCGCCGCCGAACCGATCGACCTCATGGACGTCAGCGGGAGCTCGATCCTCAAGCGGGCCGCCCCCGCAATCGTCGCGCTGCTGATCATCCTGTTCTTCCTCCGCCGCCGGAGCTGATGGACGATCGGGCGCGAGTCGCCGAGCTGCTGGGCCGAGACCCGCGGGGCGACTTCGACGTCGTGGTTCGTGATGCGACCGGCGATCCGGTCGTCGTGCGAAATGCGCCCTTTCTCGACGATGGCACGCCGATGCCGACGCTCTACTATCTCGTCGGCGTGGAACTGGTCAAAGCGGTGAGCCGCATCGAAGCCGACGGAGCGGTCGACGAGGTCGAGGCCGAACTCGACGCCGACGAGATCGCCGCGATCCACCGCCGCTACGAACGCGAACGCGATGCCGAGATCGACCCGGATCACGCGGGCCCGCTGTCCCTCGGGCGGCGTCGGGGGGACCCGAGTCGGCGTGAAATGCCTACACGTGCACGTCGCGCACGAGCTCGCCACCGGAGACGATGCGATCGGACGCTGGACCCTCGCCCGCGTCCCCCCGGCACCGCCGGTGCTCCCGCCACGCCGGATGCGCCGGACGAGGATCACCCGTGAGCCCGGGTTCGCTGATCGTCGACATCGCGGACCGCGAGCTCACCATCACCCAGCTCGGCGGCGGTGTGTGGACCCTGCCCGTCGGGCCGGCTCGGCTCGTCGAACGCGAACTCGAACGCGCCGATCGACCCGCGCCCGAACAACTCACCAACGCGCTCGGCATCGTCACCGACCACCTCGACGACGTCGTGCGCGAGTCGGCGATGGTGCTCGACGCCCCCACGATCGCGTTCACCGGCCGCCACGCGATCGGGCTCGGCCGCGTCGAACTCGGCGTCGACACGCTCCCCGCGGACTATGCGCTCGCTCGCACCGACGCCGACGAAGTGTTCCGCACGATCGTCGCCGAGCCGATCGCGGATCGGCTGCACAATCCCGGGCTCGATCCCGACGACGTCGAGATCGTGATCGGCACGTGCTGCGTCGTGCTCGCCGTCATGCGTCGTCTCGATCGATCCGAAGCCCTGATCATCGAGGCCCTGACCGACGAGAGCGACGGGACCAGCTGACATGGCCCTGCGTCACCCGTCACGAGCACCCGCTCCCGTGCACCTCTACGGCCGCCGCATCATGATGCGCCCACTCGCGGTCAACGACTTCCGGGCGTGGAGTGAGGTCCGCCAGCGCAACGAGGAGTGGCTCACGGTCTGGGAGCCGAGCCGGTTCCCGCACCAGCCCGACCCGACCACCGACAAGTCCGCGTTCGCCTCGCGATGCCTGCAGCGCGACCGTGATCGCGCCACCGGCACCGTGTACCAGTTCGGCTTGTTCGTCGACCAGCGCATCGCCGGCGAGGTGAACTTGAACAACGTGATCCGTGGTGCGATGCAGTCGTGCACCGTGGGGTACTGGATCGACCAGGCCCACGCCGGGCACGGCTACACCGTCGAAGGCGTTGCGCTCGTCATGCAGTTCGCGTTCGAACAACTCGGGCTGCACCGGGTCGAGATCTGCATCGTTCCGCGGAACACCCGCAGCCGCCGCATCATGGAGAAGCTCGCCATCCGTGAAGAGGGCATCGCCCAGCGCTATCTCGAGATCAACGGTGTCTGGGAAGACCACGTGCGGTACGCGATCACGAGTGAGGAGTGGCAGCTCCGGCGTGCCGAGATCGCCCAGTCCTGGCTGACCCGCTGACCAAGGCCCTCACCCCCTCGACGGCGTCTTGAACCCCGCCACCGCTCATGAGAGAGTGAACCGGGCGGCCCGATGACGGGAACCACGAACGAGGAACGGCCAGTGACACGCACATCGTCGAAGGTGACGAGCGACTATCAGCTCTCCGACCGATACGGCGACGGCGCGGGCACCGTGTTCATGACCGGCATCCACGCGCTTGGCGAGGCTGCCGATCGAGCAGTTGCGTGCCGACCGTGCGATGGGGCTGAACACCGCAGCGTTCGCTTCGGGCTACCAGGGCTCACCGCTCAGCGGGCTCGACCAGGAGTTCGTCCGAGCGGCGCGCACCGCCCCACAGCTCACGTTCGTGGTCCAGCCCAACGTCAACGAGGAGCTCGGTGCGACGGCCGTCATGGGGAGCCAACTCGCACCGGGTCAACCCGACGCCACCTACGACGGCGTCCTGGGCATCTGGTACGGCAAGGCCCCCGGTCTCGACCGCGCCGGCGACGCCATCCGCCACGGGGTCTACGCCGGCGCGGCGCACGTCACGGCGGTGCGATCGTCATCGTCGGCGATGACCCCGGCGCCAAGAGCTCCACCGTCCCGTCGAGCTCGGATCTGGCGCTGATGGACCTCCATCTGCCCGTCTTCTATCCGGCCGACGTGCAAGAGGCGCTCGACCTCGGACGCCACGCGATCGCGATGGAGCCGGCTGACCGGGTTGTGGACCTCGATGAAGATCGTCGCCGCCGTCGCCGACGGCTCCGGCACGGTCGACATCAGTCCCGAGCGCCTGCAGATCGTCGTGCCGGACATGCACATCGACGGGGTGCCCGCGTTCCACGAACCCGATGCGCGCCTGCTGCCGCCGAACAACATGGAGATCGAGCGCGACATCCGCACGACGCGGTTCGAGCGAGCTCGCCGGTACGCCGCTGCGAACCGGTTGAACCGGGTGACGGTCGACCCCGCGGACGTGTGGATCGGCATCGCCGCCACAGGCGTCACCTACGGCGAGGTTCGCGAGGCGTTGCGCCGCCTCGGTCTGTCGGACGACGAGAAGATCGCCGCCGCGGGGATCCGACTGTTGCAGCTCCGGCTGCCGTCGCCCTTCGACGTCGACGTCGCCCGGGCGTTCGGTCGAGGGCTCGACGAGGTCATCGTCGTCGAGGAGAAGGACCCAACGCTCGAACTGTTGATGAAGGACGCGGTCGTACGGCACGCCGGACGCGCCTCGCGTGCCGGCAAACGCGACGACCACGGCAACGAGCTCCTGGTCGGCTACGGCGTGCTCGTGGCCGACATGATCACGCCGGCCCTCCGCTCGCGCCTCGAGAGGCGCCTCGGCGGGCGGCTCAACCCCGAACCACCGCCCCGAACGCGAGCGCACGCTGATCCCGCTGAGCGTCGAGCGATCGCCGTACTTCTGCTCCGGATGCCCGCACAACTGGGGGTCCAAGGTTCCTGACGACGTGCTCGTCGGCG